>JAETNP010000080.1 GCA_021768185.1 Oscillospiraceae bacterium | reverse complement strand
TTGCCCAATATTCCCCACTGCTGCCTCCCGTAGGAGTCTGGGCCGTATCTCAGTCCCAATGTGGCCGGCCAACCTCTCAGTCCGGCTACTGATCGTCGCCTTGGTGGGCCGTTACCTCACCAACCAGCTAATCAGACGCGAGGCCATCTCTCAGCGATAAATCTTTGATACAGATACCATGCGATACCCGTATGTTATGCGGTATTAGCAGTCGTTTCCAACTGTTGTCCCCCACTGAAAGGCAGGTTCCTCACGCGTTACTCACCCGTCCGCCACTAAGCAGTCCCATCCATTGACCGAAATCTCTTTCAGGGGTGCTCCGTTCGACTTGCATGTGTTAAGCACGCCGCCAGCGTTCGTCCTGAGCCAGGATCAAACTCTCAATAAAATGGTATCTAAACGCTTACGCGCTTAAATCATCTTATTGAAGCTCATCTTAGCTTCAATTCGTTTTGCCGCAGACCGGGTAATTGACTGAACCCCGATCTACAGCCATCATGTCCGCGTCTTATTCAGACGCTGAACTCTGGTGCTTTTCGTTCGTTACATTGTTTAATTTACTTCAAAATCTTTTTTCGTACCCGACCCCGCGGGGCCTCTCGCTCGAAAGCTTAGCTATCTTACCACAGCTTCCAGAGTTTGTCAACCCCTTTTTTCACTTTTCGCAAAACTTTTTTTCAAAGCCCTGCTTCAGGTCCGCCCCTCGGCGACAGCTCGCTTAATATACCAGATTCTACCCCGCTTGTCAAGTACTTTTCTTCACTTTTTTTAAGATTTTTTCTTCGTTTTCCCAAGACATTTTCCCCCGTTCGTGATATAGTATACGAGGAATAATCTTCCACAACATATGGTACATATATAATATATGTAGGAACAGGAGCAGCCCATGCAGATCAAACGTCTCGCGGCCACCTTCGGCAAGCTGGAGCAGGAGCAGCTGGACCTGGAGCCGGGCCTGAATATTATAGAAGCCCCCAACGAAGCGGGCAAGTCCACCTGGACGGCCTTCCTCCGGGTGATGCTCTACGGCCTGAACACCCGGGACCGCAGCGCCGGCGCGGACAAGCGCCGCTATCTTCCCTGGAGCGGCAGCGCCATGGAGGGCGCTCTGGACGCCTCCACCAGCCTGGGGGAGATCACCATCCTCCGCCGCACTGTCCGCGCCAATTCCCCTATGGGGTCCTTTTCTGCCGTCTACACCGGAACCTCCGAATCGGTGCCCGTCCTCACCTCCGCCGGCTGCGGCGAGACGCTCCTGGGGGTTCCCCAGGACGTCTTTGAGCGCAGCGCCTATATCCGCCAGACCGGTCTGGCGGTGGAGCAGAGCAAGGCGCTGGAGCAGCGCATCACCTCTCTCATCACCACCGGCGAGGAGGACACCTCTTTCACCGCCGCCGCCGAGCAGCTCAAGCGCCAGCGGAACGCCCGCCGCTATAACAAGTCCGGCCTTCTGCCCCAGGCGGAGGAGGAGGCCCGATCTCTCCGCGCCACGCTGGAGGAGCTGGAAGCCCTGACGGCCTCCGCCGCCCGGGACCGCCAGTCTCTGGATGCCCTCCGGGCCCAGCTGGAGGAGACGGAAAATCTTCTGGCTCGCCACGACGCGGCGGATCAGGCGGAGACTCTCCGCGCGGTGGAGAGCGCCCGTCTGGACGTAGCCTCCGCCCACGACCGAGTAAAAACCCTGGAGTCTACCTCCCGTGCTCTGCCCACCCGTCCGGAGCTGGAGGCCATCCAGGGCCGCATTGACGCCCTCTATTCCATCAACGACGCGGTAGACAGCGCCAAGAGCCGTCTTGATCTCACCACCCATACTCTCCGCCAGGCGGAGAAGGCCCTGAACGCCCATCCCTTTGCAGGCCTGACCCCCGCCGAAGCCGCCTCCGCCCCCCTGGACGCGGGCCCCAAACCCGTCATGCCCCGCTGGGTCTTGCCGGTCCTTATCCTGGCCGGCCTGCTTTTAGGCGGCGCCGTTGCGTATTTCACCCGCCTCTGGCTGGTTGCCGCCGGCAGCGGTCTGGGTCTCTTCGGTGTCTCCATGCTGGTCTCCGCCCGGCTTTTTCAGAAGAGGAAGAAGGATTGGGAAGCTAACCGCGCCGAGCTGGAGCGCCAGCGTGAAGAAGCCGTCGCCGAATACACCCCTCTCTACGAGGCCGAAGCGGAGGCCCGCGCCAAGCAGCAGGCGGCCCAAGCGGCGTGGGAGGCGGTGTCCGCCAGCGCCCGCACCAATTTAGATTCCATCCTCACCCAGCTGCGTTCTTTCCGTCCCATGGTCAAGGATCTGCCGGAGGCCTGCCAGGCTCTGGACCTGGCTTTTGAAATGCGCGGCGAACTGGATCTTGCCGTTCACAAGGAGGAGAAGGCCCGCCACCGCTGGGAGGCCCTGCGGGACAGCGCGCCTCCCATCCCGTCGGTGCCGGCCCAGCGGCCTGAAATTTCCCGTGAAGATCTCCGCACCCGTTTAGCCCAGCTCAAGTCCCAGGACGACGCTCTCCGCCGGGAGCTCCACGCCACCCTGGGCCGCATCCAGGCTCTTGGGGATCCCGGGGAGCTTCGTCTCCGTCTCCAGGAGCTGGAGGAGCACCAGACGGTTCTCCAGCGGGAATATGACGCCATCACCCTGGCCATGGAGGTCCTTGCCCTCTCCAACTCCACTCTTCAGACTCGATTTTCCCCCGCTCTGGGGGAGCGCGCCGCTTCCATCTTTACAAACCTCACTGGCGGGCGTTATAATAAGGTAGTCCTTGACCGCTCCATGACCCCGTCCGCCCAGGAGGCGGGGCAGCTCCTGCCCCGGGAGGCGGACGTCCTGAGCCAGGGGACGGCGGATCAATTGTACCTGGCGGTACGGCTGGCCATCTGCGAGATGGTTCTCCCGCCGGAGAACGCGGTCCCCATTCTTTTAGACGACGCCCTGGTAAATTTTGACGACGAGCGGATGGCTTCTGCTCTCGACTACCTCCTTGAACTCTCCTCCCAGCGGCAGATTCTTCTTCGGACTCCTCGGGTACTTTTTGTGTGAACAAAAAGTACCCAAAAAGTCACTTAAACCTGGCGGTTTAAGAATCCCTGAATTACGGGGGAGTTTAGTTTTGCGCCCGAGGCACAGTCAGTTTTGTCTAAACCTTACTGCCGTCCGCTTCGTTCCCCTTTTGCGTCTATTTCAGCGTGCGTGATGATGGCCCCTACCCCTTGCGGGGCGCGGTGCTGAGCGGAGTGCTCTGCGTAAATGTTTTTTCCGTTGTCGTTACTGCTCTCCGAATACTTCCAACATCAGCTGGACGCCCAACTTAAACCCCTCCCGGAAATGGTGGACGTCTGCGATATTTTCCTTCTCGCACAGCTTATACAAATGCGCATCTACCACATCACCACCCAGCGCCTTCGTCACCTTCTCCCAAAATTCCAGGTCCTTATCCCGCAATTCCTGCGGATAATGCGGTCTGCTGGCTTGTGCATGATACCTCTCGTTATAAATGTCAGCTAAAATACTCATTGTTGTCCCTACCTTTTGAAATTTTTTAGAAATCCAGTTATAATCTGATAATACCAGATTTAAACTGTACTGTCAAGGAGAATTATGTTTGACGCAAAGATATTCGGCACACGATTGCGCGCACTGCGGAGGGCAAAGGACATTTCGCAGGGCAAATTAGGCCAGCTATTAGGTGTAACCGCCACACAAATTGGCGATATGGAGCATGGGAAAACCACGACCTCCATGTCCCGTCTCTATCAACTTGCTCAGTATTTTGAAGTATCTTCCGACTATCTCCTGGGCCTGACTGACGACCCAGCACCCCGCTGACGGCATCCCCGAGTAACCCCGTCCCTGCAAAAAACATTTACGCAGAGCACTCTGCCTGGCACAATCTTGCCATAAGGGGTAGGGGCCCTCATTCCGCATGTTAAAAGAGGAGCAGGAGGGGAACGAAGCGGACGGCAGTAAGGTTTAGAGCAGACCAGACTGTGCCTTGGGCGTAAACTAAACAAAAAATGAGGGATTCTTAAACCGCCAGGTTTAAGCGCGTTTTTGCCTACTTTTGCCGCGGGGCAAAAGTAGGCGCGGGGTCCGGGGCCGCGCAGGTCCCGGGCTGCCGATGAGAAGCGGCTCCCGTGCCGCGCGGAGCGCGGCAGAGAAAGAGGACGAGCGATGACGAAATTTTCATTTATATTTTTATTATTCATGGTATATAGTCTCCTTGGCTGGTGCGGAGAAATGATCTACTGCTCTGCGGGTCAGCGGAAGCTCTGCGAGAAGCGGGGTTTTCTGAACGGCCCCATCTGCCCCATCTACGGCCACGGAGCCCTGGTAGTCCTTTTCTGTCTGAACGGCGGCTGTAAAAACCCCCTCCTGACCTTTCTTCTGGGAGCCATTCTAACCTCCCTGGTAGAATACGTCACCAGCTACGCCATGGAAAAACTCTTCCACATGCGCTGGTGGGACTACTCCCACTATAAATTTCATATCAATGGCCGCGTCTGCCTCTTAAATTCAACTCTCTTCGGCTTAGCCAGCGTTTTCCTCTGCCACTTTGCCAATCCCCTCATCACCTCCTGGCTGACCAACCTTCTGTCCTCCGGCATCGCCGTCCCCTTAGCCTTAGTCCTTCTAGCCCTCTATCTTGCGGATATCATCCTCTCCGTCCGCAGCGCCATCCAGCTGGGCGACCGCCTCGCCAAGCTCCACGCCATCCAGGGCGAGCTGACCGAGAAGCTGGAAGCCATGAAAGCGGAAGCCCGCCAGACCGTCCACTCCAAGCTGGAGCCTCTCACCGAGCACGGCGGCGAACTGGCTGCCCGTCTGGAGACCGCCAGAGCCGAAGCCCAGCAGAAGCTCCACAATCTATATAACCGCCAGGACTTTTTCGAGCGCCGTCTGCTCCATTCCTTCCCCACCCTGAGATCTGTCCACTATCCCGAAGCCATGAAAAAGTGGAAAGAATATATAGAAACCCGGAAAAAATAAAAAGAGCGGCCTATTCCGCCGCGAAAGGAGAATATCATGTCAGAATGCACCCACGATTGCAGCACCTGCGGTGAGAACTGCGGTGAACGCACCGAACCCCAGTCCTTCCTGAAGGATCACAACCCCGCCGCCCGCGTAGGCAAGGTCTATGGCGTTGTCTCCGGCAAGGGCGGCGTAGGCAAATCCATGGTGACCAGCCAGCTGGCGGTCCTGGCCCGCCGGGCGGGCCGCCAGGTGGGCATCCTGGATGCCGACGTCACCGGCCCCTCCATTCCCAAGGCTTTCGGCGTCCACCGCCGCGCCATGGCCGACGAGCGTGGAATGCTCCCCGTAGAGACGGAGACCGGCATCCAGCTCATCAGCGTCAACCTCCTGCTGGACGACGAAACGGACCCTGTGATCTGGCGCGGCCCGGTCATTGGCGGCGTGGTCACCCAGTTCTGGACGGACGTGATCTGGGACGTAGACTATCTTTTCGTCGATATGCCTCCCGGCACCGGCGACGTAGCCCTCAGCGTCTTCCAGTCCATCCCCCTGGACGGCATCGTCATCGTAGCCTCTCCTCAGGAGCTTGTCAGCATGGTAGTAGAAAAAGCGGTCAAGATGGCGGAAATGATGAACGTCCCCATCGTAGGCGTGGTAGAGAACATGAGTTATATCCTCTGTCCCGACTGCGGCAAGGAGATCCCCCTTTTCGGCCAGGGCAAGACCCAGGCTGCGGCGGACGCCCATCATCTGCCCCTCCTGGCCCGTATGCCCATTGATCCCGCCCTGGCCCAGCTCACGGACGCGGGCCGCATTGAGGACATCCAGGGCCAGTGGCTCACCCCGGTCATCGAAGCCATCTTGCAATAAATCGAATCAAAAATACCGGACGCAATCAGCGTCCGGTACTTTTATTGCTATTTCAGCAGCGCGGCGAAGCTCACCCAATCTCCCGCATCCGCCGCGGGGATTCCCTTAGTATTCTCCACCGACCCTCCGTCATGTGACACGGCCAAAAACACATCCGTCATCACAGAGGCCCAGCCGTTGACGATCTCCACGCCGCCGTCCTGGGCCTTGAGATTTTCCTCCGCGCCCTGGGCCACCCTATACTGCACATCCGCCCGGAACACGTCTATGTATCCTTCTTCCGTGATCCCTGTGTAGCTGCTCGCCCACTGAATATCATTGATCCGGTACTGTCCGGTGTAATTTTTCCGATCTTCCTCCGGCCAGGATTTCATGTAACTCTCCACAGCTTCCATCACCGGGTTATCCACAATATACCCATCCTTGTCCAGGAACAGCACGGTTTTACCTTCGGCCTCCTGCCAATCCGGCACCTGCGGGATAATATATACCTCACCAAAGGGCTTTTCCGTCCCCACGGTCAGCGTCCTGGCCAACGCGGTAAACAGCTTCCCATACCGATTCCACTGGGACGCCGGTCCGGTCCCGGCCACCACCGGGGACCCCTCGCCGATGCCGTTATGGAACAGCAGCGTCTGTTCTTTCTCCCGGTTGGAGAGGTTCACGAAGTTCCCCTGATAATCGCTTCCCGGCAAAAATTCCACAGTCATTTCGGCCCCGTCTCCGGAGGAGAACCGTGCTCCGTTTTCTCCTTGCTTTTCCGCAGACCATCCCTCGGGCACATAGATGCTCCAGCCGGTCCCCTCATAGAGGGCGCAGGGCACCACTTCATTTCCCGCCCGGACGCTCAATCCCTCCGGTTTTTTCTCTGGTTCCTGGGGGACCTGCTGCTGTACCGGCGGCGGGTCAGGCGGGAGATCCTCCTGTTGATTGTTCCACGGCTGGGTGATGCCCAGTCCCACGCCGGCGGCAGCCAGCAGGACTGCGCCGCTGGTTATGCCCACTTTTGCTCCCGTGCTCAGACTTTTCAGCTTTTCCAGCATTCCACTACCTCCTTTTATTTCTCTATCTGTCGGTTTTCATGCACCGGGGTTTCCGAATGGTATCGTACCATAAAAAAGCCTCAAAGTCGTTTCATACTCCTTACGATACGGCAACAAATTCGTATCCAACGGTAACAAATCGTCCCAGTTCAAGGAACCCGTCCCACTTCACGCCCGTGCCGCATTTTCCCCCGTCAGTGACAGCACGATTTTTGCGCCCGCCCGCATTCCCTCCAGGAACCCGGCCTGTTTTCCCTCTTTCCAAGCCGACTCCACCACCCGCTCCAGTCTTACCTTCAAGTTATCTCCTCCGTTGCGCAGGGCCAATCCCAGTTCATCCCGGATCAGCCGTAGGGTTTCCTCTTCGGAGCGTTCCTCGCCCAGCGCCTCCTCCACGGGCAGCGAGGCATTGGTCAGCATAAATCCCAGCGTTCTCAGCTCTGTCCTCCGCATAAGCATAATTTTTTTGTCCATAAAATTTTCCTCCATTTTTCTTAATCTGAATTATTTAATGTATAGCAATCAAATATGTTGATATTATAATCAAATTTCATTTCTTTGTCAATACTGCAAAAATGAATTCCCTTGCCAAAGCAAATAATTTCCTTTATATTATCAACAGATAACTTGAATGGAGGCAATTTCTATGGGAATGGCGGTAAAAGTACGCATGTTGTTAGCGGCCCGACAGATGACTTTGAAGGATTTGGGGGCCCGCATGGAGCCCTCCACCTCTGCCCAGAATATTGGGAGAAAGATCAAAAATGACAATCTGACTGAAAACGATCTTTCTGCTATTGCGAAAGCCTGCGACGCCACCTTTGAAGGCATTTTCATTCTAAACGACACCGGCAAGGAGATTCGTTAAAGAACCTCCGCCCTGCGGGCGGCCCCGCAGCCGTATCTATACGAAGCCCCGGGACCTACGCGGCCCCGGACTCCGCGCCTACTTTTGCCACGCGGCAAAAGTAGGCAAAAACGCGCTTAAACCTAGCGGTTTAAGAATCCCTAAATTACGGGGGAAATTATAGTAAAACCAGTTGAAAAGAGGTGAAGAAGGGAGTAGAATGGGGGCATGAGCTATTCAAAAAAATATAGGGAACGGACAATCGAATACAGGCAGGCGGGGCACAGCTTGG
>JAETNP010000079.1 GCA_021768185.1 Oscillospiraceae bacterium | reverse complement strand
AATATTTTTGCATACTTCTCCGCCTTGGCCCTTGCCGCCAGATTGGACGGCTGGTCCCGGCAGATATCCATGTAGCGGTTGATGAGCGTGAGGAGGTTGTACCCGTCTGACCTGGTGGGATTGCGCAGGTCGATCACCGCTACCTTGTAGCCGTAGTGCTGTAAGGCCACGGCGCCGTAGTTCCGGGCGAGATCCCCCTTTGTATCTAAGGCCAGGAAGCTCATCCCGCTGGCGCAGGCGTACTCCATATTGGGGTACAGAAAGAACGCCGTTTTGCCCACCCCGGACGCGCCGATCATCAGACAGTGGATGTCGTCCGTGTCCACCAGGGCGGTGACGGCGTTCTTCTTTCCCACGCACCCCAGCACCAGACCCTGTTTCCTGGGCAGGTTCTTTCCGGAGCGCCACTCGGCCACATGGAAGGGGATGTGCTGATAGGTCTGCTGGATCTCTTTCTTGTTGGCCCACCGCGCCGTTCCATGCTGGCCGTCGCCAACGGTCTTGGATTTGATGTTGTCCAGATTTCCACTTCCGGAGAAGTGTGTGGCGGCGGCGATGAGCAGAAGCATCCCGCCCGCCAGTAAAATCAACATGATTGTCTGCGGCGTCATAAAATCACCCCATTTCTTGCTGCAGTGCCGCTTGTTCCTGTTTCTGCTGCTGTTTCAAAACGTCCGCCTCATACTTGACGGACACCTTGGCGCAGGACAAAGCCAGCTCCAGCCAGCTCTCCGCCAGATCCCGTTTTTCCGACTCACTGCGGATGCCGGGTGTGGAGGCCCTTTCCAAAACATTCTGAGCGTGTTCTACCAATTCGTTGATGCGGTTCTTCAGACTGCTTCGGTTCTGGTGGGGGTGGATACGGCTACGCAGTTCCTCCACCAGTTCCTCCCTGGAGCGCGGCTCCCCCAGTTGGCGCAGCTCCCGCCCATAGGCGTACAGAGCCAGCGCGGAGGCCAGCTCGATACAGGTCACAGCCCCCTCCGGATAGTTTCTGCGGGTATTCATCTCATACCCGCGGAGCGCGTCAGCCAGTTCTCGGCCCACCCGGTCTGGAATGACGCACTCCTCCATGCAGACGCTGATCCTGCCGCAGACCTCTGGAGCGATGATGAGCTGAGGATGCTCCTCCGCCTCCTGAGCGGGAAGACCACGCCGGGCCTTGAGATCCTCGTTCCAGTCTTTGTACTCGGGCTGGAGTATCCCCACATCGTCATATCCGTGTTCATGGAGGATCTCCGCCAGCCGTCCGCTGGCCTCGATGCCCGCCTCGTCATGATCCAGGCAGAGGCAGACAGAACGAATGCCGGGGTTCTGCTCCAGCATCCAGAGCATGGCGTGTTCCGAGATCCCACACAGGGCCACGAAGCTGTGTTCCTGCCAGCCTCGGGGGTAGCGGGAGAGGAAGGACATCAGGTCGATGGGCGCCTCGAAGACATAGAGCCGGTCACTGGTTCCGGTGTAGTGGAAGCTGCACTTGGGATCGCTGCTCTCCACATTGATGCGGAAGGTCTTGCCGAGATTGTTGAGGCTGCGCTTGTGGGCATGACAGGCAACGCCGTTCTCATCCTTTCCGACGAACACAGCGTTGTGGTACTCCCTGGTCATGTCCTTGGATTTCTCACAGCTCTCGTACAGCAGGCCCGCCCGGACAAAGGTGTTAATCACATCCCGGTTCAGCAGACGGTGCTTGAGGAGATAGGCATACATCCGGCGCATATCCCGGTTCGCCGGCGGCAGGGCAAACTCCGCTTTAGGTTCCTCCTCCTGTTTGGGAGCGGAGGCATAGACAACGCCCCGCTCCCCGCCCAGCAGACAGGTGACGGCCTCGGGGTAGGAGAGGTTGTAGAACTGCTGGACGAAGGAGATGGGCCCGCCGCCCTCTTTTGCGGCGTGGTCGTACCACCCGTTGCCCCGGACGGTGACGCTGTGGTCGCGGCCCAGGCGATACTCCGGCCCGGAGCGGATCAGCTTCTCTCCCTGATGGCGGAGGAACTCCACCAGATCCACCTCGCTGGCTCGGAGCTTCTGCTCCTCGGTAAAATGGATATAGGGCACTTGCTTCACCTCCAGATAAAAGCAAGGGCCAGAGCGCCGCAGACACGGCGCTCTGGCTCTGATTGGTTTTGATATTATTATGATGGGGAGACCGAATCATCCTCCAGCCGAGGGAACGTAGGGAAGACATCGCTGGCCTGGGATGCCTGACGCAGTTTCTCCCAGATGGATTCACGGTAGATTTCCGCGCCCTTGATGGCGGTTTCTGACAGGTCGAAACGGTAATATTTCGCTGTGTGATCCTCCGTCCAGTACGGGTAGGTAAAAAGATAGAACCGCTCCGCCTGCTCATGACCTGCGAGGTAGAGCAGCAGTTGGGGCAGGTTGAGGTTGCCGCAGTGGGCAAAGGCCCGGCCCTCCCGCCAGCAAATAAACTCTCCATCGTAGAACGGCTTTCCCTCCTGCCGCATCTGGCGGAGGGCGTTGATGCGTATCCTCTCGATCTCCGTATGCGAGAGCCGTTTCCAGTGGGTTTCCCGCGCCAGTTCTGAGTAGACCTCCATCATCTCACTGTCGCCTTGGATGTCCTGGTCGTAGGGATAGACGTGTTCTGTGACAATGATCCTCCCATGCTCCAGCAGGACGAGCGTCGCCGCCAGGGAGTGTTCGTCCGTCAGGATCGAACCGCGATCTCGTCCGGAATAGGAGTTCATGATCTCATCCAACCGCTTGGCGGAATCAAGATCATTTGAAAACTTCAGCTCCATGGGGTGGCCTCCTGTCAGAATTTCTTTTGATCATTATACATGGGAGAGCCCTTTTGCACAAGAGGCCGCGCCCCTATGCGAACCTTTTGGAGCCCTTTTGGAGAGGCTGTTATCGGAGCTGCTGAACCGGCTCCTCATGATCATCCGGTTTGTGGCCCATGGCGATTTTCTTCTCTCTGATCTTCCTTCTCAGCTTACTGTCCACGAAGGAGATCCCATCGGACGGCGGCGGGGCTTGCTCTTGGAAGACGCGGCCCATGTGGTGGAGGAGCCGTGTGGCGCTGTCGAAGAGGGAGGGCGAGTCGTCCATGTGGTCGAGGAAAAACTGAGCGTATTCATTGCCCTGCTCCGCCGCCAGTGTGAACCAGCGGACGGCGGATTCCCTGTCCTGCGGGACATCCTTCCCCAGAAGATACAGCTTGCCGAGGGCATACTGCGCGTACTGGTTTCCCTGCTCCGCAGACTCCGTCAGCCAACGGAACGCGCCTGCTGTATCCTTTGCCACGCCGTCGCCGCTCAGCAGCAGCTTGCCCATTTGGTACTGTGCGAACTGGTTTCCCAGATCGGCGGACTGTCGGAACCAGCGCAGGGCGGCGGCGGGATCGTCTGCCTCCAGACGCAGCTTGCCCAGGGCGTACATGGCGTACTGATTGCCCTGCTCCGCTGCCTGGGAGAACCAGATCACCGCCTGAGTCATATCTTGTCTCACCGGCCCGCCGTCACGGTACAGCTTGCCGAGGGCGTACTGAGCGTAGTCCAGCCCGGACTCTGCCGCATGGGTCAACCAGCCTATCGCCTGGTTGATCCGCTCAGGCGTGGCGGCGGAATCTGCCAGGATGTGCTTTGCCAGCAGATACTCCGCATGGGGATTTTTCAGTTCAGCGGATTTCTCCAGCCACCCCAGCGCGGCGCTCTCATCCTTTTCTGTCCCGACACCATGCAGGAGCATCCAGCCGATGCGGTACTGGAGACGGTCATCCGGGCGTTGATCCGCCAGCATCCGGAATCCGTGATAGGCCATGGAGAAGTACCGATCAGCCTGCCGCTCATCTGAGATGCAGCCGGTTCCGTCTCGATATCGCTTGCCCAGTTCCCATGCGGCATAGGGAAAGCCCTGCGCCGCGGCAAGGGTGTACAGCTCCAGCGCCTTCGCATCATCCTGCGGCACACCCTTGCCCCGGCTGTAGAGTCCGGCGAGGGAGTACTGGGCGTACTGGTAACCTTGCTCTGCCGCCTGGGAGAACCACTTCGCCGCAGCAGCGTCATTCTGCTCTGTCCCAAGACCGCCAGCGTACATTTTGCCGATGCGGTACTCCACATAGCGGTTGGGGCGCTGCCGCTCCACAGTCTGGAAGGCGGAGAGAGCCTTGGCGTACCATATCTGAGCCTGGTCTGCGTCAGCGTCTACGCCGATGCCGTCCATGAACATCCTGCCCAGGTCGTGCATGGCGAGGGCGTTGCCGCTTACTGCCTCCTCCATGAAGAGCTTGTAAGCGGCTTTGTGATCCTGGGGTGTATCGTCATCACCATACAGAAACGTCCGGGCTTGCTTGTATCTCGCACTCCACACCACAGCGGGCGGCGCTTCACCAAATACCTCCAGTGTATCCACTGGTTCTGCCTCCGGCTCGGGGTCAGCATTCTCTCCGGCCTGAGACAATTCTTGAGTATCCGCCGGCGTGAACACCTCGGTGTGCTCACCCAGCCGCACTGCTTCCTCCACTACCAGATTCTTGATCCGTCTGAACTCCGTCTGCCGGGAGAGGGGGAGTCGCTCTGGCAGGTCATCCCGGTATGTCCGCAGCACTTCATCCCTCAGCTGATACCACAGGTCATAGGCGGAGGCCACACGGGAGTCCTTTGCCAGCTCGTCCACGATCTCATCCACTACCGCTTTCAGCGGCGCTTTGAGATAGCCATACTGCTTTCTGCCGGAGGTACTTTTCAGCCGCTGGGCCAGCTCACCCACGAGCTGTTCAATGCGCGGGTTCTCCAATGTACCGGAGAGCATCTGACGGATCAGCTCCTTCAGCACCTCGCCGGACTGCTGTACCAGCTCATCCCTGTGCTGGGTCTGCTGTCGGTAGACCTCCATCAGCTCCTGGCGGAAAATATCCTTTGCCAGCCCGGATTTGATTTTGGCGATGCCGTCCTTATCCAAAAAGCCGGAGCGTCCATCGGCGCTGTAGCAGACCATGTGGACGTGGGGATGTGTCCCCTCGTCATGGTAGGAGGCGTACCAGCGGAACTGCTCCCACGGGATCTTCATGGCGTCCGCGATCTGCGGGGCGCAGGTAGAGAGGAGGGCCTGCCACTGCCTGGCGTTGTCGTAGCCAAGGCGGGTGGCGTCCTCCCGGCGCAGGGAGATGATGGGCAGCCACACGTTGCCGGGATGGTTTGCCACCTCCTCCGCGATTTTGGACAGCTCCAGCGCGTCGTTGGTACCGTTGAACAGGCCATGCGCGCCGAGCCGCTCCGCACGAGCTCTGGTGATAAACTCAGAAGCGGCGGCGCGGGTGGGGGAGGACTGGTAGTCTTCGTACTCAAACATCCCGCGGCACATAGGGAAGTCCCGGAGGAGCCGCTCCACCATAGCCCGCTGCTTTTTCGTAGCAGGCAGAGCAGCCTTGTCCGGCGTAAGCTTTTCCACGCCATCACGGGTGGCGACATAGCGGACATAGTTGTTCAGGTGCGCGGCGGCTTTCGCTGTCCCCGGCTTGATGTAGGGACACTTGAATATGATCCGTGGCATGGAGCGTCACCGCCTCTCCGCCATATCAGGACATACCAGGCGCGTCCATACCGGACTCCGGTTCCTCATACTGCCACTCATGAAATACACGGTCGAATTCGGCTTCGAGATCCATGTCCTGTTCCACCATCCAGTGGCTGCGCACTGCCTCCAGCGGTTTCTCATATTGCAGGAGCCACTCCACACCCGTAGTCGGGTAGTCGTGGAGGTGTCCTACCAGCTGGTTGTAGCAGAAGCCCATAGAAGCGATCTCATCCGCTTTGCCGAAGACAGTGTAACCAGGGAGATCCCACATACTGCGGGCGTACTCATCCATCTCCTGGTTTACTTTCTTGAGTAGTTTCTCATGGGCGGTGCTCCATGCCATATCACACGCCGCCCCTCTGATACTCCACCGCCTTGTCCAGTGTGACGCTGCCGCTGGTCTTCTTCACGTTCTGAACGCACCGGCCCCGGAGACTGTGGAGCGCGTCATCGCTGATCTCCATCCCCGCCGCCAGCACGTTCATCACCATGTCCAGCTCCACCGCCAGCTTGAAGAGCAGACGGCAGATCCGGTTCTCCGTATCTTGCACAGTGCCGCGCAGGACGGAGGCCAAGGCGGGCGGCAGATAGGCGGTGGCATCCTGACCGGAGACGTACCCGGCGTAGAACAGCGCGGCCTTCTCCAGATACTCACTGCG
>JAETNP010000078.1 GCA_021768185.1 Oscillospiraceae bacterium | reverse complement strand
AAGGGAGTAGCTGTCAGCTACTCCCCGGAGCGGATCGCCGTATAGGATTTTGAGCAAAAATAATGCGGAGTGTCCCACAAGGATACTCAAATCCTATAAGGACACTCCGCATGGTCGGAGTGCGGGGACTCGAACCCCGGGCCTCCTGCTCCCAAAGCAGGCGCGCTACCAACTGCGCAACACCCCGATGGGGGACCGGATGATCAAGCAGTTTCCGCCGTTCATTCCGGCGGACCCTTCTTCTATTATACACATTTTTCTCCAGATGTCAAATGTTCTCCGGAACGCCTCTCACCTCTTCAACAGGACCTCCACGATCTCCGCCGTCTCCTGATTCGGATAGAACCGAATGAGCCAAGGACACGGAGGATACGCAATAACCGGATCCTCCGGCGGCGGCTCTTCGCCGCTTCCATCTTCCGGCACGCTCCTGCCTTCCGCCGGAGCCTCGCCGTCCGGCGCAGCGTCCTCCTCCGGCCCGGCTTTCCCCTCCTGAAGACCTTCCTCCGAGCCATTCCCATCGGGGTCCTGCGCAGCATTGTCCTCCCCTTCCGGTTCGGTCTCCGCTTTATCTTCATCCACGGACAGCAGCGCGTCCTCCTCCATCTCGCTCCGGCAGATCTCCTGCCACAGGCTCTCCACCGCGGCGATCACATCCTCCCGGGGCGGCTCGTAGGTAAAATGGGCGGCCAGCTTCTCGTAGTCCTCCCGGACGGCCAGGCGCAGCAGATCCACCAGGGACTGGCTGTCAGAAATGGGCATCAAAGCGCTGATGTCCTCCGCGTCCTCCCGGTAAGTCATTTGACAGGTGACCGTGCTGTATCCGCTTCCCCCCTCATAACTGAGCCGCAGTTCCTTCAAAAGATAGGAGCCCAGCATGGTCTCCTGCCGCACCTCGCCCCGGGCAAGCAGGGCCTGCTGATACTCCTCCGCCTCGTCATAGCAGCGGATGACCCCCTCCTCCGCCTTCTGCTCAATGAGCAGCAGCATAGAGTTGACCAGATCCTGATAGGTCTCCGCCCGCAGGGTATCCTCCGCGCTGGAGTCCCAGTACCGGTCGGCGTAGGGCTCGGTCACGCTGTAGGAGCGCTCCAGCAATCTGGCGCAGCCGCTCAGCAGTCCCGCCGTCAGCAGGAGTCCGGCGGCCAGCCCGGCCGCGCGCTGGATCGACTGCCTCATCCAACCGCCCCCTTCCCCGGAAAAATTTTATCATTGAATCAATATACCGCTTGCGGATATTATACCACAGTCCCCCAGGTTTGTCAGCAGAAAAAATTGACAATCCGCCCCAGTGTGGATATAATACATAAAAATAGGGTTTGTCCCCCCGCCGGCCCCTCCGGGTTCCGGCGGATAATCCAACCAGGAGGCCGGTCCGATGTAGACGCTTTCATACCCGAAAAACACTTTAATACAATCAGGAGGCCAAACACACTATGGCTGGATTACAGGAAGAAATCACCAGAAGAAGGACCTTTGCCATTATTTCCCACCCGGACGCGGGCAAAACCACCCTGACGGAAAAATTCCTTCTCTACGGCGGGGCCATCGCCCAGGCCGGCGAGGTCAAGGGCAAGCGGGCCCGCGCTGCCACCTCCGACTGGATGGAGATCGAGAAGCAGCGCGGCATCTCCGTCACCAGCTCCGTCATGCAGTTTCAGCACGCGGGCTACTGCATCAACATCCTGGACACCCCGGGCCACCAGGACTTCTCCGAGGACACCTACCGCACCCTCATGGCGGCGGACTCCGCCGTGATGGTCATCGACGGGGCCAAGGGCGTAGAGCCTCAGACCCGGAAGCTGTTCCACGTCTGCGCCATGCGTCATATTCCCATTTTCACCTTTATCAACAAGATGGACCGTGAAACGAAAGACCCCCTCGCCCTCTGCGAGGAGGTGGAGCGGGAGCTGGGCATCGACACCTACGCCGTCAACTGGCCCATCGGCTGCGGCAAGGAATTCCAGGGCGTCTACGACCGGGAAAAGGCCAGCATCCTCTTTTTCTCCGCGGAGGGCCGCGGGAAGAAGGCCGCCTCCGTGGAGGTGGATCTGGAGGACCCCGCCGCCGCCAATTTCATCGGCGAAGCCCGTTGGCAGTCCCTCCGGGAGGAGGTAGAGCTGCTGGGGGCGGGCCGGGAGTTTGACATGAAGGCCGTCCGGGCCGGGAAGCTCAGCCCGGTATTTTTCGGTTCCGCCCTGACCAACTTCGGCGTGGAGCCTTTCCTGGAGGAATTCCTCCGCATGACCACGCCGCCTCTCAGCCGGGATTCCGACATCGGCGAGATCGACGCCTTTTCCCCGGACTTTTCCGCCTTTGTGTTCAAAATTCAAGCCAATATGAATAAAGCCCACCGGGACCGGATCGCCTTCATGCGGGTGTGTTCCGGCAAGTTCCAGCGGGACAGCGAGGTCTACCACATG
Organism: Oscillospiraceae bacterium; assembly: GCA_021768185.1. Lineage (GTDB taxonomy): Bacteria > Bacillota > Clostridia > Oscillospirales > Oscillospiraceae > Pelethomonas. Next base: position 3,627 of record JAETNP010000078.1, on the reverse strand, counting down.
CAGTCCGGCAAGAAGCTGCGGCTGAGCCAGCCCCAGCAGATGCTGGCCGCCGAGCGGGAGATCATCGACGAGGCCTACGCCGGGGATATCATCGGGGTCTTCGACCCCGGGCTCTTTTCCATTGGCGACACGGTGACCGTGCCCGGGAAAAAGTTCAAATTCCAGGGCATCCCCACCTTTGAGCCGGAGCATTTCATGCGGGTGTCCCCCATGGACACCATGAAGCGGAAGCAGTTCATCAAGGGCACCGAGCAGATTGCCCAGGAGGGGGCCATTCAAATTTTCAAAATTCCCTTCGCCGGGATGGAGGAAGTCATTGTCGGCGTAGTGGGTACTCTTCAATTCGACGTGTTCCAATACCGGATGCGTTCCGAATACGGCGTGGAGCTTCGGATGGCGGGGCTTCCCTACGATCATCTGCGGCGGATCGCCGCCTCCCCCGTAGAGCCAAAGGATCTTACTCTTTGCGCCGACGCGGCGCTGCTGGAAGATTTCCGTGGGAGGAGTTTGATTGCTTACTCCGGCGAATGGCCGGTAGGATATCTGTTAAAGCACAATCCGGGATTGGAGCTGGAGGAGCCTAACTGATTTGCCGCCGCTGCGCGGCGGCACGGGAGCCGTTTCGTATTGAAACCCCGGGGCTTACGCAGCCCCGGACCCTGCGGGTACTTTTGCCCCGCGGCAAAAGTACCCAAAAACGCGCTTAAACCTGGCGGTTTAAGAATCCCTCATTTTTTGATTAGTTACGCTACGACCTTTAGATTTCCAGTCTATCTCCAGTGCATGGGGCCGATGCCGGTGCTTACTCCTGCGCACAATTCTATCGTAGGTGCTGGTTGCCTCGCGGCACTCGGCACGGGGGTCCCTACTAAGGGTGCGCTTTGAAAGCTGGTCCCCCTATTCCACAATGGGCTTCAGCCCTTCCATGGTCAGCTGCATCCCCAGGCGGAAGCCTAATGTGAAACTGTCCAGATGGCTTGCGTCCTCTATAGTCGTGACCGCATTCCAAAAATCCTCAAATTCCGCACAGGTCAGCCGTTGTTCCACTTTCCGGATTGCTTCCTGCGTCTCATTTATGGCCTCGTGCTCCGCTTCTGATGCCTTTGGGGTTTCCAAAAGGGAAAATAAATTCTCCATTAGTTGATTCATTTTTTAATACTCCCATGTGTATTAGGGTTAAACTCTAATTTATTATATAGAGTTTAACCCTAAATGTCAAGATGGTCTGGAGGGTATATGGCAAATTTTCCTGAAAGAATTAGAGAACTGCGTCATAAAAGAGGAATGACGCAGACAGCGTTAGGAAAAATCATCGACGTTGGACCAGATACTATTTCTACTTATGAAAAAGGCAAATTCTATCCAGAGGTACGCAAGCTGATTGTCTTAGCAGATTTTCTTGATGTGTCCATTGATTATCTGCTAGGCCGGACAGACGACCCGGAGGTCCATCAATTAGAACCCCGGTGAGTTAGCCCCGCTAAACGGTAGGGGCTGCCGATGACCACGCTGAAACAGACGCAGAAGATGCCCGAAGCGGACGGCAGTAAGGTTTAGACCAAACTGACTGTGCCTTGGGCGCAAAACTAAACACCCCCGTAATTCAGGAAGGTTCTTAGGAAACGTAGTTTCCTAAGCGCGTTTTTGCCTACTTTTGCCGCGTGGCAAAAGTAGGTCCGGGGTCCGGGGGCGGATAGCCCCCGGGCTATCGAAAAGAAACAAGCAGCGGCGGCCCGCAGGGCCGCCAGGAGGAAACATCCATGGAAAACGAAACCCTTCTGGAGCGGCGGCTGCAAGCCGCCATAGAAGCGGTCCGCCCCGCCGACGCGGGGCAGATCGCAAAAGCGAAATCCCATTGGGACGCGGTAGCGAAGCCCCTCCATGGGCTGGGCCTGCTGGAGGACGTCCTCGCCCGCATGGCGGGCGTCGCCCCTCTCCGCCGGGAATATAAAAAATGTGTTGTCAGCTTCTGCGCGGACAACGGGGTGGTGGCCCAGGGGGTCACCCAGACCGACAGCAGCGTTACCGCCATCGTGGCGGGCAACATGCTCACCGGCAAGGCCAGCGTCTGCTGTATGTCCCGGGTCACCGGCGCGGAAGTCCTCCCCATCGACGCGGGAATGCTCACCGAAGTGGAAGGAATGCGCTCCATCAAAGTGGCCCGGGGCACGAAGGACCTCTCCCAAATCCCCGCCATGACCCGTCAGGAATGTCTTACCGTCCTGCTTTCCGGAATGGACCTTGCCGGAGAACTGGCAAATAAAGGCTATACCCTCCTGGCCGCCGGAGAAATGGGCATCGGCAACACCACCACCACCAGCGCCGTTGCCGCCGCCCTCCTGAACCGTCCCGCCGTGGAGATGACCGGCAAAGGCGCGGGCCTCTCCGACGAGGGTCTGGCGAAAAAGATCGCCGTCATTGACGCCGCCATCGCCCTTCACCGCCCGGACCCCACCGACCCAGTGGACGTAATCGCTAAAGTAGGCGGTTTCGATATCGCCGCCATGACCGGATTTTACTTAGGCTGCGCCCTCCACCGTGTCCCCGCCATCATGGACGGCTTTATCTCCACCGTAGCCGCCCTGGCGGCGGTCCGCCTGTGCCCGGCGGTCCGGGACGTTCTGACCGCCTCCCACCTCTCCGCCGAGCCCGGCGCGGGATACGTCATGGAAGCTCTGGGCCTCACCCCCCTGCTGAAGCTGGGCATGGCCCTGGGCGAGGGCACCGGAGCGGCATCGGTGATGCCGCTCATCGACATGGCCCTGCGGGTCTATTTCGACATGCCCTCCTTTGACGGCATCGGCATCGACGCCTACCAGCCGCTGTGAGCGGGCGGCTGATCCTGGTCTACGGCGGCAGCGGCAGCGGCAAATCCGCCTGGGCGGAGAAAACCCTGCTGTCGGAGGCCGCCCGAACCTCCGGCAGCCGCGCGGTGTATCTGGCGGCGATGGAGACCTCCAGCCCGGAGGCGGCGGCGCGCATCCAGCGCCACCGCGCCATGCGCGCCAGACACGGCGCGGAAGCCGGCCTGGAATTTGTCACCATAGAGCGCCCCACCGACATCGCCGCCGCCCCCGTCCAACCCGGCGATTTCGTCCTCTTAGAGGACCTGGGCAATCTCCTCGCCAACGAGATATGGTCCCCCGCCGGTACCGGCCCGCAGAACGCCCCCGTCCATATCCTGACGGGCGTCCACGCGATCCTGGAGCGCGTATCCCTTCTCCTGATTGTCAGCAACGACATATTTTCCGACGGCATCCAGTACGACGAATCCACCATGACCTATATCCGCCAACTGGCCTATCTGCACCGTTCTCTGACCGCCATAGCGGAGCAGACCACCGAAGTCGTCTGCGGCATTCCCCTCCCTGCACCCCGGTGAGTTCGCCCCGCTATACGGTAGGGACTATCGACAGCCACGCTAAAATAGGCGCAGAATGGGAACGAAGCGGACGGCAGTAAGTTTAGACAAAACCGACTGTGCCTTGGGCGCAAAACTAATCAAAAAATGAGGGATTCTTAAACCGCCAGGTTTAAGTGACTTTTTGGGTACTTTTTGTTCACACAAAAAGTACCCGAGGAGTCCGCGATTGTGCAATGACCCCATCGAGGGGTCATGCACAATCT
>JAETNP010000015.1 GCA_021768185.1 Oscillospiraceae bacterium | reverse complement strand
GACTCCTCGGGTACTTTTTGTGTGAACAAAAAGTACCCAAAAAGTCACTTAAACCTAGCGGTTTAAGAATCCCTTCTCGGTCCCGCCTGACGGCAAGGGACCTCGGCGAGGGGCTTACGAGGGTTCGGTGGAAATGAAGAGTTGCGGTGCCACGTGAACTAGCAGTCCTACGGGCATCTAATCTAGTGGACTGGTAATTGACCAACTCCGGCTGCCGCCCTTTCAAAGGGGTAGAGCCATCTATGGGGATTTGTTCTAACGGAACATCCAGCAAAACGCACCCCGGGGAGTTCGCCCCGCTAAACGGTAGGGGCCTCCGATAAGAATGCTAAAATAGACGCAGCAAGGAACGAAGCGGACGGCAGTAAGGTTTAGACCAAACCGACTGTGCCTTGGGCGTAAACTAATCAATAAATTAGGGATTCTTAAACCGCCAGGTTTAAGTGACTTTTTGCCTACTTTTTGTTCATACAAAAAGTAGGCGAGGAGTCCGGGGGCGAGGAGCCCCCGGGCCATCGAAAAGAAGAGGGGGAGGCCGCGGTCCCTCCGGGACCGCCGAAACCACCATGTATCTCCATATAGGCAATCATATTTCCATCCCCACCGACGACATTATTGGAATATTTGATATCGACAATGCCACCACAGCAAAAGCAACCAGAAACTATCTGAAAACCGCCGAGGACGAGGGTATGCTCATCGCCGTCAGCGATGAGCTTCCCAAGTCCCTGATCGTCAGCTGTCCCCGGGGCAGCTGGCAGCGGGTATATATATCCCCCCTGGCGCCGGCCACCCTTCTTGGGCGGCTGGAAGCAATCCGTAAACACTGACTGGAGGTCACTATCCTATGCCTTTGCAAGAAACGAATCAGCAGATGAACGAGACCACGGCCCATGTGGAGCACGCCTACGGAGGCAGTGAAATTCAGGTCCTCGAGGGTCTGGAGGCCGTCCGTAAGCGCCCCGGCATGTATATCGGTTCCACCAGCGAGTCCGGCCTGCATCATCTGGTCTATGAGATCGTAGATAACTCCATCGACGAAGCCCTTGCCGGCTTCTGCGATGAGATCACCGTTACCATCAATGAGGGCGACACCATCACCGTCACCGACAATGGCCGCGGTATCCCCGTGGACATCCAGCCTCAGACCGGCCTGCCCGCTCTGGAGGTAGTCTTCACCGTCCTCCACGCCGGCGGCAAATTCGGCGGCGGGGGCTATAAGGTCTCCGGCGGCCTCCACGGCGTAGGCGCCAGCGTGGTCAACGCCCTCTCCGAATGGCTGGAAGTCCAGGTCCACAAGGACGGCCAGATTTACGAGATGAAATTTTCCCGGGGCGACATCACCCAGCCCATGAAGATCGTAGGAAAGACAGATAAGACCGGTACCGTCGTCACCTTCAAGCCCGACCCGGAGATGTTCGACGTCACCACCTACAGCTATGACATCATCCATACCCGTATGCAGCAGCAGGCTTTCCTGAACGCCGGCCTGAAAATCAGCACCTTCGATAAGCGTGAGGGCCACGATGAATCTGACTCCATGTGCTACGAAGGCGGCATCCGGGAATACGTCTCCTGGCTGAACCAGAACAAGACCCCTATTCACGACGACGTGATCTACATGCGGGGTATGAAAGACGATTCTTCCGTGGAGGTTGCCCTCCAGTATAACGACAACTATAACGAGACCATCGTCTCTTTCGCCAACGACGTGCGCACCCCGGAGGGCGGTATGCACGAGGAGGGCTTCCGCCGCGCCCTGACCACGGTCCTGAACAACTACGGCAAAAAGAACAATATCATCAAGGGCGAGGACAAGGTCTCCGGCGAGGACTGCCGTGAGGGCCTGACCTGCGTCATCTCCGTCAAGCTCACCGAGGCCCAGTTTGAGGGCCAGACCAAGGCCAAGCTGGGCAACGCCTCTATCCGCACCCTGACGGCGGCGGTGGTCAGCGAAAAGCTGGAGGAGTACCTGGAGGAGAACCCCAAGACCGCCCGCCTGATTCTTGATAAAGCCATGATGGCCAACCGCGCCCGTGAAGCCGCCCGGAAGGCCAAGGAATCCATCCGCCGCAAGACCGCCCTGGGCGGCGCCGCCATGCCGGACAAGCTCCGGGACTGCAACGAGAACAACCCCGAGCTGACGGAGCTCTATATCGTCGAGGGCGACAGCGCCGGCGGCTCCGCCACCCAGGGCCGCGACAGCCGCTTCCAGGCCATCCTGCCTCTCTGGGGCAAGATGCTGAACGTAGAAAAAGCCCGGGTGGACAAGGTTTACGGCAACGATAAGCTTCAGCCTGTCATCACGGCCCTGGGCGCGGGCATCGGAGAGGACTTTGACATCAATAAGCTGCGCTATCACAAGGTCGTCATCATGGCCGATGCTGATGTGGACGGCAGCCATATCCGCACCCTGCTTTTGACCTTCTTCTTCCGCTTCATGCGTCCCCTCATCGAGCACGGCTATGTCTACTCCGCCGTACCTCCTCTGTTCAAGCTGACCCGCGGCAAGAACACCCGCCTTGCTTTCTCCGAGGAGGAACGGGATATCATATCCGCCGAGCTTCGCGGCGACAACCCCAACGCCAAGGTAGAGATCAACCGCTTCAAGGGCCTGGGCGAGATGAACCCCCACGAGCTCTGGGAGACCACCATGGACCCGGAGCGCCGCACCCTCCGCCGCATCGAGCTGGACGACGCCGTCCAGGCGGACGCCATTTTCACCCTCCTCATGGGTGAGAAGGTGGAGCCCCGAAAGGAGTTCATCGAAAAAGAGGCCAAGACCGCCGTCAACCTGGACTATTGACATGAAAAAGGTCATTTTTGCCCTGTCTTTTCTTCTCTTTCTTTCTGCCTGCGGCAGGGGGGAGAAGGACGATCAAATAGCTGTTCTGCAGACAGAAAATGCCGCTTATCAGGAAGAAATCTCCGCTCTTGAAGCCGAAAACGCTTCCCTGCGGAATCAGCTGAAGGAGCAGCAGAACACCGGTGAAGAGGCCGACCCGATCACCAGTTTTTTTGAAACAGTAGAATGTGATGGCAGCACCATATCCATGAACATAGTAGCCGGCAGTAAGGCGGATGCCTGGGAGTCGGAGGCTCTCCATCTGGCGGAGGAACTGAAGGATCAGCTGCCGCTTCAAGAAGACCGGGACTTAGTAGATGCCTATCTTCATGCCGTGGAGGAGCAAGTGGAGCGCATGAATATTATAGCGGTCTACCCGGTTTCAGATGTCAGCATTCCCTACCCGGACCGTCTGAACACCTCCGGGACCCTGCGCGGTGTACTGTGGGCGGGAAGTCGAAGTAAACTCTGGCAGGATACATTTAGCCAGCTCTGTTTTGCTTTACCGGACTACCAGGATTATACCTATCTTTTTGACGCTGGAAGAACTGAGCAGGAGTTAGCTGAAGCGCTTCAATGAACAGCCTCAAATTTTACCAGGCAGCTTTTTTCCTTTCAAGGAGGATTTCATAGAATGAGTAAAAAACCCCAATACGATCCGGAGGAGATCCGCTACCCGGATCAGAAGATAACCACATCCCCCCTGGTGCCGGAGATGAAGCAGTCCTTCATCGAGTACGCCATGTCCGTCATCAAGGGCCGCGCTCTGCCCGACGTCCGTGACGGCCTCAAGCCCGTCCACCGCCGCATCCTCTACGCCATGTATGAGGACAATCTGACCAGCGACAAGCCCTTCAAGAAGTCCGCCACCTGCGTGGGCGACGTCTTGGGCCGCTACCATCCCCATGGCGACCAGTCTGTCTACGACGCTCTTGTCCGTCTTGCCCAGGATTTCTCTACCCGCTACCTGCTGGTGGACGGCCACGGCAACTTCGGCTCCGTAGACGGCGATCCCCCGGCGGCCTACCGTTATACCGAAGCCCGCCTCTCGAAGCTGGCCAACGAGATGCTCCGTGACATTGACAAGGACACGGTGAACTGGGACCCCAACTTTGACGAATCCCGCAAAGAGCCCCGGGTCCTGCCCAGCCGTTTCCCCAACCTTCTGGTGAACGGCTCCGTGGGCATCGCCGTAGGCATGGCCACCAACATTCCGCCCCATAACCTCCGGGAGGTCATCGGCGCCTGCATCCACGTTCTGGAGGACCCGGACGCCACCCTCAGCGACTTGATGGAGTACATCAAGGGCCCTGATTTTCCCACCAAAGGCATCATCATGGGCCGCGCCGGCATCCGTCAGGCCTACGCCACCGGCCGGGGCCATATCAAGGTCCGGGCCCGCACGGAATTCGAAGAATTCGGCCAGAACCGTACCCGCATCATCGTCACCGAGATCCCCTATCAGGTCAATAAGCGGATGCTCATCAAGAACATGGCCGACCAGGTAGAGGATAAGCGCCTTGAAGGCATCTCCGATATCCGGGACGAATCCGACCGCAACGGCATGCGCATCGTCATCGAGCTCAAGCGGGACGCCAACCCCCAGGTGGTCCTGAACCGCCTTTTCGCCCAGACCCAGCTCCAGACCACCTTTGCCATCAATATGCTGGCCCTGGTGGATGACCAGTCCCAGCCCCGGATTCTCTCCCTCCGCCACATCATCGACGAATATCTGAAGTACCAGGAGGAGGTCATCCTCCGCCGCACCAAATTTGACCTGAAGAAGGTTCAGGACCGGGCACACCTCATCGAGGGCCTGCTTATCGCCCAGGACAATATTGACGAGGTCATCCGCATCATCCGCACCAGCTACGACAACGCCAAGGAAAACCTGATGGCCCGCTTCAACCTGGACGACGTCCAGGCCCAGGCCATCTGCGACATGCGCCTTATCGCCCTCCAGGGTCTGAACCGCGAGAAGCTGGAAGCCGAATACAAGGAGCTGGAGGAGCGCATTGCCTATTTTAAGCAGCTCCTCGCCGACGAAAATCTCCTCAAGCAGGTTCTGAAAGAGGAACTTCAGGAGATTTCCGACAAGTACGGCGATGACCGCGTCACTGAAATCGGCTTTGCCGAGGACGATCTGGACGTAGAGGATCTGATCGAGGAGGAGCAATGCGTCTACACCCTCACCGACGGCGGCTATATCAAGCGCACCCCCGCCAGTGAGTACCGTCTCCAGAGTAAGGGGGGCAAGGGAAACAAGTCCATGTCCACCAAGGAGGAGGACTCTGTCAATACGGTGTTCACTGCCTCCACCCACGACTATGTTCTTTTCTTCACCAATATGGGCCGTGTCTACCGCCGCAAGGGCTATCAGATTCCCGCCTCCGGCAAGACCGCCAAGGGCACCAACCTGGTGAACATCCTTCCTATTGAACCGGGCGAGCGTGTCAGCGCCATGATTTCCACCAACGATATCTCCACCGGCAAACGCTTCCTGGTAATGGTCACCCGCAACGGCACTGTCAAGCGTCTCCCTGGCGAATCCCTGAAGAATCTCCGCAGCAACGGCATCCGCGCCATCACTCTGGACGAGGACGACGAGCTGATCTCCGTTCGTGAGACCAACGGCAGCATGAAGATCCTCATCGCCACCCACGACGGATCTGCCATCTGCTTTGAAGAGACCGACATCCGTCCCACAGGCCGCGGATCTATGGGTGTCCGGGGCATCCGCCTCCGTGAAGGCGACTACGTGGTAGGCGCGGCCCGTGCTTACCCTGGCAGGAACGTCCTCACCATCACCGAGAAGGGCTACGGCAAGCAGACCCCGGTAGAGGAGTACCGCATCACCGCCCGGGGCGGCCTTGGCATCAAGAACTACGGCCTCACCGATAAGACCGGCAAGGTAGTAGGCATCAAGGTAGTGGACGGCAGCGAGGACCTGATGGTCCTGACGGAAAAGGGCATTCTCCTGCGCACCGCCGTAGAGTCCATCAAGACCTGCGGCCGCTCCACCCAGGGCGTCATTGTCATGCGCTTCAAGGAAGAGGACGACAAAGTCATCTCCATCGCCCTGGCCGAACGGGAACCGGAGGAGGAGACTGCGGAAGAAGAGGCATGATGAAAACCGTAACCATCTACACTGACGGCGCCTGTTCCGGCAATCCCGGCCCCGGCGGCTGGGGGGCCATTCTCCAGTATGGCGAGCATACCAAGGAGATGTCCGGCGGCGAACCGAGCACCACCAATAACCGCATGGAGCTGACCGCCGTCATCCGGGCCCTGCAGGTATTAAAGGAACCCTGCGTAGTAGAACTCTACTCCGACAGCAAGTATGTTATCGACGCCCTTGAAAAAGGCTGGGCCCTCTCCTGGCGTGCCAAGGGCTGGGTGAAAGGCGACAAGAAACCCGCCCTGAACCCTGATCTCTGGGAGGTCCTTCTGAATCTGTGCGAGAAGCATCAGGTTCATACCCATTGGGTCAAGGGTCATGCCGAGAATCCCTATAATAACCGCTGCGACCAGCTTGCGGTAGGGGAGTGGCAAAAGCTGAAATAGAAACAGAACCCACCGTCAAAAGCGGTGGGTTCTCAGGCTGTCCCAAAAGCCCTCCGCAGGAGTTTCGCGCCCGCAGGCGCGAAATAAAATCAGATCGTTTTTCCCGCGGCGTGTACGTGGGAAAAACACTTTGCGCGGAGCGAGCGTCGAATTGTGCGCCTAAGGCGCACAACCGAGGCGCAGAGCGTAGCGAAACCTATTCAAAAAAGTGGCGCAGCCACTTTTTTGACACGCAGAGAACCCACCGTCAAAAGCGGTGGGTTCTATCATTTATAAATATTTCTCCAATAAGGGGCAGCGGCCAGATCGCGAAAGCCGATGAACCATCCCGCAAAGCCTGCTGGAAGAAATATCCATCAAAAAATTTATGTATTTGACATCTCAACGCAAGACAGAGGAAGGAGCATACAGGAAATGCTCCTTCCTCTTTTTATATGTAGGCATGAGGTATTTCTCTTTCAGCGTATCGCGCGCTATACCGGGAGCTGCTGCTATATCTGGCTTTTAATTTGCTGCCCATATATACTACCGGAAAATCATTTCTGTCTTTACAATCTAACAGGTATCGCCATTTTCAATTAGGACATTCTAAATTCAGACTTACAGAAATAGGGGAGGAGATCCATGTCTACTACCATTTACGGTTATATTCGGGTCAGCACACACGAGCAGAATGAAGACCGGCAGCGCATTGTCATGAATGAGTTGTCTGTTCCGAAGCAGAACATTTTTATGGACAAGCAATCCGGTAAGGATTTCAACAGGCCGCAGTATAAGAAGCTGGTCAAAAAGCTCCGGCCGGGGGACCTGCTCTATATTAAGAGCATTGACCGTTTGGGGCGAAACTATAGCGAGATTCTTGAGCAATGGCGAGTTCTCATCAAGGAAAAAGGCATTGACATTGTGGTGTTGGATATGCCGTTACTGGACACTCGCCGCGGAAAGGACTTAATGGGGACATTTCTCAGCGATATTGTTTTGCAGGTGCTCTCCTTCGTAGCGGAGAACGAGCGCACCAACATCCGCCAACGGCAGCGGGAAGGTATCATGGCGGCCAAGCGCAGGGGCATCCGTTTTGGACGGCCCAACGTCCCGCTTCCGGAAGACTTCCAAGACATTGTAGCGGCGTGGGAAACCGGGAGGCTGAGTTTCCAGGAAGCCCTGGCGCAGAGTGGACTGACTGAGGCCACATTTTACCGCCGTCTGAGGGAGTACCGGCTGGTATCCGGCGAAAAACAAAAAAGCAACTATCAATAAGTACACTTTTTGATAGCCACGTATACATCATTCATATTACCATACCCCCATAGTATTTGCAAGGGCTTTTTCGACGAACTACACAAAAAGAATTCCGTTGTTTTCTGCTGAATTGCTGCAAGAGATAACTGGCAAAAAGTGTACTATTTGCCAGTTAAGGGGGTGATGCAATTGTATATGCAGCCGGTGTCGCAAGTCCCCGCAAGCCTGCAGGGGCGGCCAACCAGGCCCGGTTATTCCCGCGGACCTCCCGAACGGGGCCGCACAGCAAAAAGAAGACATATCAATTCAAGGAGGCTTTTTTGTGAGGAAAAAGTTTTTATCCGCGCTGCTGTCCTTGTGTATGGTCTTGACGCTCCTCCCCTGTGAGGCGTTTGCCGCCGGGACAGACACGCATACGCACCAATACACCGTTCTGGTCAGCGTCCTCCAAAAGGGCAACTGTGCGACCGGCGAAAAAGGCATCGCCAAGTACAAGTGCTCTGTCGAGGGCTGTACCAAGACGACCTACAAGACCGTGGACGCCGGCCACACCGAACCGGCTTCGGGTGTAACCACCGTACCTGCCACCTGCGGCAAGGACGGCTCCAAGAGCTATACCTGCACCGTGTGCAGCCAGGCGGTCACAGAGGTCCTCCCCGCCACCGGCCAGCACACTCCGGGCGAGGGCCAGATTATCCCGGCCACCTGCACCGAACCTGCGATGGTGGGCAAAGCCTGCACCGTCTGCGGCGCAAAGTTAGGTGAGGCCGAAGAGGTTGAGGGCAGCAAGCCCTTGGGTCACAACTTCAAAGATGTTGTCATCCAGGCCCCTACCTGCACCGAGACCGGTACCAGCGTAAGCAAATGCACCCGCTGCGGCGAGGTAAACCCGGATGAAAGTGACGAGAAGACCATTCCCGCCGCGGGCCACAAGTGGGTAGATGACGGCGCGTTCCAGCCCGCCACCTGCGAGCACCCCGGCCAGCAGCCCCAGAAATGCTCCGTCTGCGGTATAACACAGATGGAAATCGCCACAAATGACGATGGCGAACCTGTACAGCCCCAGCTGGATCACAGCTACGGCGCGGAGACCAAGACTCCCGCCACCTGCACCGATCCCGCGTACATCACCAAGACCTGCTCTGCCTGCGGCCACGTTGACAAGCAGATCGACTCCACCGACAACAACGGCCAGTCCCTGGGGCACGACTGGGACAGCGGCGAGCCCGTGGACGCCACTTGTACGACGGGCGGCTACACCCTCCAGACCTGCCAGCGCTGCGGCGAGACCCAGAAGGTCAATGAGACTTCGGTTAACCCTAACGCCCATGAGATCGACCTGGAGAAGAGCACGGAGCTCAGCGCCCCCAACTGCGCCACCGGACAGAACGGCGTGTACAAGGCTGTCTGTAAGTACTGCGGTAAGAGCATGGGCTACAAGGCCGTGCCTTATGAGCACAACTACGAGGGCGCGGAGACCACCGTGACCACCCCCGCCACCTGCACCACCGAGGGCTCGGGCACCAAGGCGTGCCAGAACCCGGGCTGCACCCACGTGGAGACCGTGGTAATCCCCAAGTCCGCCCACGAGTGGCAGGCCATCGGCGGCGTACAGCCCGGCGAGGACGGCTGGGTGGTAACCAAGGCCGCCACCTGCGGCGAGGACGGCGCGAAGTCCCGCGACTGCGCCAACTGTGACGAGGAGGATGCCACTGATACGCCCATCCCCGCCACTGGAGCGCACGTCTTTGACGAGGTCATCAAGCAGCCCAACTGCCAGCATGGCCTCCAGGTCGGCAGCTACTGCACCGTGTGCGGCACGGCTGACCCCGACATGGAAGCACCCTTTGAGAGCGGCGACCCTGTGGCTCACAGCTACACCGTCCGGGTAGACGATGAGTGCGAAGCCGCCACCTGCACCACCGCTGGCAAGACCGTCATGAAGTGCCAGTGGTGCGATGACAAGCAGGAGACGGAAGTGCCCGCCCTGGGCCACATTGAGCCCGACAATCCCGAGATTGTCCCTGGCGACTGCACCACCGCCATGAAGGTAAAATTCCATTGCACCCGCTGCGACACGGACGTGGAGACCCCCGTGGAAGTGGAGGGCTTTGTGCCCGGCGAGCACGAGTGGGGCAATTGGAACATCACCCAGGAGGCCAAGTGCGGCGTGGCCGGGTCCAAGACCCACACCTGCACCAAGTGCGGCAAGATTGAGATAGAGGAAATCGCCGCCCTGGAGCATGACTACCAGGAGACGACCATCCCCGCCACCTGCGCCGAGGGTGCGTACACCGTCCAGGAGTGTACTCTCTGCCATGACGTGAAGGCGGAGACCAAAACCCCGGTGAATGGTTCTTCCCCCGATGCCAGCAAGCACGTCTATGAGAGCGCGAACAGCATTCAGGTACTCCAGTCGGCTACCTGTACCACCAACGGCGTGGAGCGCAGGACCTGTGACAACTGCCACAAGGTAAGCTACGTCAGCGTTGTCGCTGCCCATGACTGGGACGAGGCAAACGCGATCGTGAGCAAAGATCCTACCTGCACCGAGGCCGGCGAGAAGACCGTCTCCTGCAAGAACTGCGATGCGACCAAGACGGAAGAAATTGTCGCCCTGGAGCACGACTACGTGGAGGACCCCGAGCAGAGCGAGTACACCGCCTGCGGCGGCGGCACCAAGGTGTCCGTATGTTCCCGTTGCGATGATAAGAAGACCGAATCGGTTGCGGGAGACGGTAACCACAACTTTGTAGAGCCCACGGAACCGATGATTCCGGCTACTTGTACCGAAGGCGGTAAGGCGGCTGGCTGGACCTGCTCCGTGTGCGGTGAGGAGGACCCTGATCATCCGTCCGAGGATCTCGGCGATGAAGTGTCCCCCGCCCTGGGCCACGCCTGGGACAAGTGGGTTGAGACATCCGCCCCCACCTGCGAGGCCGTCGGTTCCGAGGAGCTGTACTGCTCCCGCTGCGACGCCAAGGCCGCTGAGGCTGTGGGCGATGACACCGTACCCGCAGAGACCACCCGCGAGATCCCCATGCTGGATCACGTGGAGGGCAGCGTCCCCGTGGTTGTCCTGGGCGACTGCGAGACCGGATCTGTAGTCAAGTTCACCTGCTCCCTGTGCAATAAGGAAGTCAGCGTGCCCATCGAGGACGGCACCGGAGAAGGCAATCACAGTTGGGATACCAATGCTGTGGGCGCTGACGGGAACGGCTGGGTTGTGACCACCGAGGCCACCTGCTCCGCCGAGGGCGTCAAATCCCGCACCTGTACCGTGTGCGGCAAGACTGAGGAAGAATCTATCGCAAAGACCGCACACACCAAGGTACAAGAGACAGTGGCGGCCACCTGCACCACGGGTTCGTACACTGTCACCAAGTGCTCTGTCTGCCAGACGGTGATCAGCGAGACCACCCCCGGATCGGATATCGACGCTAAGAACCACGTCTTTGACGAGAACGCGGCGTCCAACATTCTCCAGGAGGCCACCTGCACCACCTCCGGCGTGGAGCGCAAGACTTGTACGCTGTGCCACAAGGCCGTCTACGTGTCCATCCCCGCCGGGCATAAGTGGAACGATGGCGTTGTGACCAAGCCCGCCACCTGCGAGGCTGACGGCGAGAAGACCGCCACCTGCACCGTATGCGGCGCGACGGACACCGTTAAGATTGATGCCATTGGGCACGACTACAGCGGCGATCCCGTAATTGTAGAGGCTACCTGCGGCAGCGACGGTTCCAAGACCTGGACCTGCAAGCATGGCTGCGGCACTCCCAAGGTGGAGACGATTACCGCCACTGGTGAGCATGATTGGCAGGAGGACTTCTATATTCCCGCTACCTGCACCGAGAACGCGAAGAGCGGGAAAGTCTGCACCGTATGCGGCGCGACGGACGGCGAACTCCAGGAGATGGAGGGCACCAAGCTGGGCCACAGCTGGAGCGCGTGGGAAGTGACCACGGCTGAGACCTGCACTACGGACGGCGAAGAGGCGCGCCACTGCACTCGTGAGGGCTGCGACGCGACCGAGACCCGGACCATCGCCGCCCACCACACGCCCGGCGAGTCCGAGTTCACTCCCGCCACCTGCACCGAGGGCGCCAAGGACGTAGTCAAATGCGCGGTCTGCGGCGAGAAGATCAGTGAGGAAGACCTGGCCGATATCGCTCCCGCCCTGGGCCACAAGGAGAAGGTTATTGAGACCCCGTCCACCTGCGAGACCCCCGGCACCTCCAAGACCATCTGTGAGCGCTGCGGCGAGGTGCTCGTAGCAGAGCACGAGCTGGCGCTGAGTGACCACGATTACGATCTGGTCACCCTCCAGGAATCCACCTGCAGCGTAGCCGGAGTCGCCCGCAAGGTATGTAAGGTTTGCGGCAAGTCCGGCGGCTACACGGCGCTGCCTCTGGCAGATCATACCTGGGGCGAGGAGGAAGTCCGGACCGTAGACGGCAAGCAGGAGATCTGGCACACCTGCGGCGTATGCGGCGCTGAGGAGAAGGTTGGCGACGTGGACGATCCCACACCGTCCTGCGATCACACTTGGGAGATTGACCCCGACGACAGCACCAAGCACAAGTGCTCCAAGTGCAGCGCAACCGAGGCGCACGACTATGGCAGCGGCGAAACCTGCACCAAGTGCGGTGCTGCGAAGCCCACCGATCCCGTTTGCCAGCATACGAACACCGAGGTCGTGGACGCGAAGGCAGCCACCTGTACCGAGGACGGAAGCACCGGTAAAACGGTGTGTACGGACTGCGGCGCGACTGTGACCGAGGCGCAGACGATCCCGGCCACGGGACACGACTATGTGACAGGCGTGTATGAGGACGAGAGCGACCTGGACGAGGACGGCTATCCGAAGAAAAAGCCCGGCAAACAGTGCAGCAAGTGCGGCGACATCGTTTTTGATGCTGTTGATCCTGCGATCATGCCGGCGTCCGACTCCTCGAACGGCATCGATCCGAATGCGGAGTCTGATCCCGCGGAGCCCGATCCTACTGAGCCCGATCCTATCGAGACTGAGCCGGTCGAGCCTGCCGCCGAATAAGCTTTGACGGAAAAATAAACCCAGCGCGGTTTACCGGCGGGGACATCCCCCCGGTAAACCGCGCGTATCTGGAGGAACTATGAACATGAGACGATTCGCGGCTCTGCTCTGCGCAGTCCTGCTGACGGTCCTCGCCGGATGCGGCCAGTCCGCCAAGACCATCCCGCTGACGGACAGGGAAAAGGACATCCTGGCGCAGATGGGTGACGATGTTGTGGCGGTGTCCGATGAGGACTGGGCTGAAACGGTCACGGAGCTGCAATACCACTGTGACGCGTTTACCGGTCAGGTGTACCAGCTGGAGGGGATCTTCCGGGCTTCCCAGGAGATCAACGGCGTCGAGGCTCCCTACGTGTACCGCACGTTGGTAAACGGCGGGGAGAAAACCGAAACAGGCCTGCCTCTGGCCTACCTGACGAAGGAGCTGCCGGACGGCGCGTGGGTCCGCGTGTCGGCCATCATCAATGGAGGAGAATACGGCGGAGAGACTCTGACCACGCTGGAAGTCGTCGCCGTAGAAACACTTGCAAAAGCCGGAGTGGCGGAGCTGACATGGAGCGGGTCCGCCCATAATCACTCCTGACGAGAGGAGGAAAACGAGATGAAAAATACCTGTAAACGCACGCTTTCCCTGCTGCTGGCATTACTGCTGGCCGTGTCCCTCTGGGTTCCAGCCTACGCGGCGGCGGAGGAAGGAGAAATAACGATCACTTATAAAGCGCCCGGTGGTACAGCATGCACGTATATGCTATCCTTCCCCGGGGCGGAAGATTTGAAGACCGGATTTACAATTTTACCGGGCACAAAAATTCCCTATAGCAAACTGCTTCCGATGGAGGGAAAGGAAACAGCCAACAGCATAACAACAGATGTTGTTTGGATGAACTGGAAGACTGCGGCAGGTGATCTGATATATCCTAACACTACAATTCAGAACGCAATTGAACTGCGAGGGGCAGCTAAAATTAGTAAAGAATCTGCGCTCAAGGTTACATTCACACCGGACGTAGCAGATGGCGGGACGGAGAATGCAAACCCTTGGTATTTCTATCTGCATAAGGAAGATAGCAGCAACGAGAATACAGAAGCCTGGTCAAAAAAATTCCCCAGCCAAGCGAACGGTTTCCCGGCGGGATTCCAAATTGATACAGCCAATGGTGAGGTCTGGTATGACGCTGGCAACAAGGTAGAGGCCACCACGGAAGAAACTCTTCCCTCGATGCAGGTGACAGGCGAGGTTACCTTCAAGCGCGAGTTTAAGGTGACGCTGGTCTATCCGGAAGGATATCCGGGCACGAACAATCCTGAAACCCACTATACCACCGATAAGAAACTGGACAAACTGCCTTCCCTGGCGGATGGCTACAATTGGTCTACAAATTCGGAAGCGTATGAAGAGCCGAAGACAGACGAGTTGATGACTGAGACCACAACTCTCCACGCTTTTTTAACAGCCCAGCCGGAGACCTTTAGCGTGACCTTCGATACTGATGGCGGTGAGCCTATCCCTGATAAGCAGACAGTGGAGTCCGGGAAATATGCCACAAGGCCAACGAATGATCCCCAAAGAGAGGGGGACATTTTTAAGGGTTGGTATGTTGTGGTCAATGACACAATGGAAAGTGAACCATTCGATTTCGAGAACTCGGCTATCGAGGTAAATTTAACACTGAAAGCTAAATGGGAAGAAGCCGAGCAGCCTCCGCAGCCGGGGACATATACCGTGACCTTCGATGCTGATGGCGGTATGCCTATCCCTAAGGAGCAGACAGTGGAGTCCGGGGAATATGCCACAAAGCCAACAAATGATCCCCAAAGAGAGGGGTACATTTTTAAGGGTTGGTATGCTGTGTTCAATGGTGCAATGGAAAGTGAACCATTCGATTTCGAGAACTCGGCTATCGAGACAAATTTAACACTGAAAGCCAAATGGGAAGACGGCGAGCAGCCCCCGCAGCCGGCAATCAAGTATATCGTGTCCTTTATCGGAGGCGCAGGTGCCGCTGGGAATCCGCCCATTATGGGACCATATGAGGCGGGTACTAATTTCAATCTTCCTGACAACTCATTTACCATGGACGGTTATACGTTCACCGAATGGCTGTACAATGGAAGGCCCTATGCGGCTGGCGATCCTTTTATTATGCCAGCGAATAACGTAACCTTCACCGCGCAGTGGACAAAAGACGCAGATCCTCCGCAGCCGGAGGATAAATATACCGTATTCTTTACCGGAGGCGCAGACGACGTCTGGGGGACCCCGCCCGCTCCGGAACAGTATGCTGCGGGAGAGTCATTCCAGCTTCCCGTCAATCCGTTCTACCGCGAGGGATATTTCTTCACCGGCTGGAACGATGGCGAGAAGACCTACGGCAGCGGCTGGACATATACGATGCCCAACCAGGACGTGACCTTTACCGCCCGGTGGGAGGAGAATCTGATTCCCATCTTCCCGCCGCCCAGCATCGGTGACGGCGGCGGGCAGAGCCGCCCCGTGTACTATCCCATCACCGCCCCGTCCGACGTGGCAGTACCGGGCGGCAGCGTGACGCTGGATGCCAAAAGCGCGTCCGCAGGCAGCATTGTGACCATCACTGCGGTGCCTGACGCGGGGTATGAAGTGGATTACATCACCGTTCTGGATCGAGACGGCTACGAGGTGGAGCTGACTGACCGCGGGAACGGCGTATACACCTTTGTCATGCCGGGCAGCAAGGTAAACGTTGAATACGCCTTCAAGCCTGCCGGGGAAGTTCCCGAGCAGCCTGAGCAGCCGGACCAGCCCGTGCAGCCTGAGCAGCCTGTCCAGCCTGCCCCGGATATGCCCTTCGCCGACGTAGGGAGCGGCGACTGGTTCCATGACGCCGTGCAGTATGTCTATAACGCGGGTCTGATGAAGGGCGATGGCAGCGAAACTGTCTTCAATCCCGGCGGCAAGGTAAACCGGGCCATGGTCTGGATGATTCTGGGCCGCCTCTCCGGTGCGGATGTAGACGGTTCCGATGGCGTCTGGTACGCCAAGGCCCAAGCATGGGCGATGGCCGCAGGCGTAACGGATGGCACAGATCCCACTGGGTGCATCACCCGCGAGCAGATGGTAACCATGCTGTGGCGTTATTTTGGCAGTCCTGCCGCCGCGGCTGACTTGGGCGTGTTCAGCGACAGCGATGCTGTTTCCGCCTGGGCGCTGGATGCGATGTGTTGGGCAGTGTCCACCGGCCTGGTAAACGGTGAAAATAACCGGCTGAATCCAGGCGATGATGCGGCGCGGGCGCAGGTTGCTGCGCTATTGATGCGCTTCTGTCAAAGTACGGAAATACTGCCTGGATAATGATGGAAAAAGACTAATGATTGGCTCTGTCGGCCTGTTCTGGCCGGCAGAGTCTTTCTCTATTTTATGATGTAAGTGGGAATAGTCTGCTGGAAAATAGACATTTTTGCCGGAGCAGGAAATGCAGGGCCTCATGCTTTTTATCTCTGTCCTGTATGTTGAACAGGAAGAAGGTGAGGATAATGAGGGATCGATTGAACGAAATGAAAGCCGGTGCTGATCCCGGGCAGATCACAGTACCGCTGCATTTCCTGCTGACCATTGTGCAATTCCGCACGCCCAAAACAGTTTCTGAGCTTATGATTTTCCGGGATACCAGTTTTTTTGTCTGCCCGCAGTGTGGTATTACGCTTGAACGAGAGTTCATGAATTATTGTGACCGCTGTGGACAGTGCCTGGATTGGAAGAACTACAAGAATCCTCGCATTGTTTATCCGGGTTCTTCCGGTCCACGCAGCGAGTAATACTTTTTCCTTCAAGAAAAGTATAAAAAAGAACTTAGGCGGCGTGTACGGCCGCCCCAGCCCTAAGCCGCCGCAGGCGTTCCACGGGTGACGTTTTAATCGAGGGATAGTATAATACGTCACAGCTTTACGGCTGCGTCCATCCGTTTCTGAGGAAGCAGCCGTTTTCAGAACAAAAACCGCCGTATCCGAAACGGATACGGCGGTTTCCTCTGGAGCAGGGTACGGGAATCGAACCCGCCTCCTCGGCTTGGGAAGCCGATGTACTACCGATGTACTAACCCTGCGATTGACAACGACGTTATTATAGCAGACTTCTCCCCAAAATGCAAGGCGAAATTTGCCGGAAATGTCATTTGATTTTCTCTTCCCGCATAACTATAGAAGCAGAATCCTGCAAAACCAGGGAAACGCGGAAAAAGGAAGGGATATGGTATGAAAAAGATCATTTCCGGTCTGCTGGCCGGGACTTTAGCGCTGCTTCTGGCGCTGCCGGCCCGGGCGGAGTCGCTGGCGGTAGAGGCTGGGGCCTGTCTGCTGATGGAAAAGACTACCGGCGAAGTTCTGTACGCCGTCAACGAACACGAGCAGCTGGAGCCTGCCAGCGTCACCAAGATCATGACCGTCCTGCTGGTAATGGAGGCCATTGACGCCGGGACCCTGCACTATGACGACATGGTAACCGCCTCTGCCTATGCCTGCTCCATGGGCGGCAGTCAAATCTGGCTGAAGGAGAACGAGCAGATGAGCGTAGAGGAGATGCTCAAGGCTGTGTGCGTGGTCTCCGCCAACGACTGTTCCGTAGCCTTAGCGGAGCATCTGGCAGGCAGTGCCGACGCCTTTGTGGAGCGAATGAACCAGCGTGCGGGGGAGCTGGGGATGAACGACACGAATTTTCTCAATCCCACGGGTCTTCCCATCCAAGGCCATGTCACCAGCGCCTATGACATTGCCCTCATGAGCCGGGAGCTGATCCTGAACCACCCGGACATCCGCCGCTTCACCACCATCTGGATGGATTCTCTCCGCAACGGCGAATTCGGCCTGAGCAACACCAATAAACTCATCCGCTTCTACCAGGGTGCCACCGGTCTGAAAACCGGCAGCACCGACAACGCTCTCTACTGTCTCTCCGCTACAGCGGAGCGGGACGGCATGGAGCTTATCGCCGTTATTTTGAAGTCCCCCACCTCCACCCAACGTTTTGAGGGGGCCAAAACCCTTCTCAATTACGGCTTTGCAGCCTACGCCCTGACCCAGGCCCAGCCCCCGGAGCCCTTGTCACCCATTCCGGTGGAGCTGGGCGACGCTCCCTCCGTCACCCCCCGATTGGCAGGCAATCCGGCGATCCTGGCCGCCAAGGAGAAGGTAAAAGCCATGGAGGTCCAGGTGGAGCTGGAGGAGCAGCTCTCCGCCCCGGTGGAGGAGGGCCAGCAGGTTGGCCGCATGGTAGTCACCTCCGGCGGGGAGGTGCTCTCCGAGCTGCCTCTGGTGGCGGACCGGGCGGTAGCCCGTCTGACCTACTGGCAGATTCTGGAGCGCTGCCTGCGCGCAGCGTTCATGGGGGGATAAGCCCGTTACATCAGCGGTGCCAGGGGCCGCAGAATCCACCCCATGACCCGGCGTCTCAGCTTATCCTTTTTACAGTCCTCCCGTGTGACCCGCCGGCACTTGGCCAGCGTAGCCTGGAAATCCGCCTCGATGTCCGCCACCGCCGGTGTGCGGTGCATCAGCGCGGCGCACTCAAAGTGGAGGTATAAGCTGCGGTAATCCAGATTGATGCTGCCGGTCACCGCGGTGTCCCCGTCGCTGACGAAGGTCTTGGCGTGGACGAAGCCGGGCGTATACTCATAGATCTGCACCCCGCCCTCAATAAGCTCCTTATAGTAGCTCCTGGTCAGGGCGAAAACGGTCTTCTTGTCCGGCATCCCGGGCATAATGAGCTTCACATCCACTCCCCGCTTGGCGGCGAAGGTAAGGGCTGTTATCATCTCATTGTCGATAATGAGGTAGGGCGTCATGATATGGACATACTTCCTGGCCCGGTTGAGGATGTCCATATAGACCATCTCCGCGATATTTTCCCCATTAAAGGGGCTGTCCCCATAGGGGAGCACCCATCCCGGGGCATCCACCGGCCCGGAGGCTCCGAGGTACCCGGTAAAATCCTCCAGTCCCCGGTCCTTGACGTTCCACATCTGCAAAAACATAAGGGTAAAGGAGCGCACCGCCTCCCCGGTGATCCGGATGGCCACATCCTTCCAGTGTCCATGGGGGTGGGTCCGGTTGATGTACTCGTCAGCCAGGTTGACGCCCCCGGTAAAGGCGCACCGCCCGTCCACCACCAGAATTTTCCGATGGTCCCGGTTGTTGTAATGGGTGGAGGCCAGAGGCCGCAGGGGGGCGTACATCCGGCAGCGAATCCCCAGCGCTTCCAGCTGTTTAGGGTACTGATAGGGCAGCTTGTAGAGGGCGCAGGTACCGTCGTAAAGCACCCGGACCTCCACGCCTGCGGCGGCCTTTTGTTCCAGAATCCTAAGGATTCGCCCCCACATATAGCCCTCGTCGATAATAAAGTACTCCAGGAAGATAAATTTCTCCGCTTTCTCCAGCTCCTCCAGAATAGCGGCGAAGGCCTCCTCTCCGATAGGGAAATAGGACGCGCCGGAATTCTGATAGACAGGGAAGCTCCCCATGCGCCGGAGATATCCTGCCAATCCGGCCAGCCCGGGGTCCGCCTCTTCCAGGGAGCTGCGGGCATTCTCCTGGGGGAGGAGCAGGGGACTGGTCTGTTCGTCGATCTCCGCCAGCCGGGCCCGGACCAGCCGGTGTCCCAATTCCCCCTCCACAAAGAAATAGAAGGGCACGGCGAAGACGGGGACCAGCATAATAAGGAAAATCCAGGTAATTTTAGCCGCAGGGTTTCCCGGACGGTTGACTACTGCCAGGGCCACGATCAAGCCCACCAGCATGGAACCTCCATAGAGGGTATAATTTCTCATACGGTAGAAGGCCATAAAGAGAAGGATAAACTGTGCGGCCAGCAGGAGGACCACTATGGTAGTCCGACCGAAGATCAGGCGGAAGAAGCCTCTTTTTCCTTTGTTAAGCAGGAGGACGGCCTCTTCATCGAGAAATTTTTTTTCTTTAGCCATGGTCGAATCTCCTTCTTTTTTCTCTATCATAGCACAATGGTTGGATAAATTCAACGGAGGGGAAGCACACATCTGCCCTATAGCCCGGGGGCTTCTCGCCCCCGGACTCCTCGGGTACTTTTTGTGTGAACAAAAAGTACCCAAAAAGTCACTTAAACCTACGGTTTAAGAATCCCTTCTCGGTCCCGCCTGACCGGCGGGACCTCGGCGAGGGGTTTGCGATGGTTCGGTGGAAATGAAGAGTTGCGGTGCCACATGAACGAGTGGTCCTACGGGCATCTAATCTAGTGGACTGGTAATTGACAAACTCCGCCTGCCGGCCTTTCAAAGGGGTAGAGCCATCTACGGGGCTTTGGCCTAACGGAACATCTTTCAACTTTGCACCCCGGGGAGTTCGCCCCGCTAGACGGTAGGGGGTACCGATAACCACGTTGAAATAGACGCAGAAGAGGAACGAAGCGGACAGCAGTAAGGTTTAGACCAAACGGACTGTGCCTCGGGCGCAAAACTAATCAATAAATGAGGGATTCTTAAACCGCCAGGTTTAAGTGACTTTTTGCCTACTTTTTGTTCACACAAAAAGTAGGCGAGGAGTCCGGGGGCGAGAAGCCCCCGGGCCGATTGAAGAAGAACCTGCCGTGCCGCCCGCAGGGCGGCAGAAAAAGAGGAGAGGCGGCTGAAAGCCGCCTC
This sequence comes from Oscillospiraceae bacterium, assembly GCA_021768185.1. Taxonomy (GTDB): domain Bacteria; phylum Bacillota; class Clostridia; order Oscillospirales; family Oscillospiraceae; genus Pelethomonas. Next base: position 34,718 of record JAETNP010000015.1, on the reverse strand, counting down.
ATTTTAATCCTTGGTATAATTCGGACCAAACTGCAGGTCATCCAAATTCAGAACCCTTGTATCCGACTCGTCCTCGAACTCCTCCTCGGCGAAGGGGTCCTCCGCCGGGCTTTCCGGCTCCACCGGAATACCGGCGGGAGCAAAGGCGCTCACCGCCTGCGGCGGCTCCTGGACGGGCTCTTCCTCCTCCTCGCTCTCCGGCTCCGCCTCCGGGGCGGACACGGGTGCGGGAGAAGAAACGGGGGGCACCACCTGAATCACAGGCTTAGGCTCCTCCGGGGGCAGCTCCGGCAGAAGCTCCAGCTGTGCCAGCTCCTCATTGCATACCGCCCGGACGTCCCGAATAAAAGCCCGCAGCTGCTCCTGTCCCACGGTCAGACGCTTGCGCTCCGCTTCCAGCTCCTTGTCCACCTGGAAGCGAACGGACTCCAGACGGCGCTCCGCCTCCGCGATCTGCTGCTGGAGCTCCGCCACCCGGTTTCGGGCGGCGGACGTGGCGTCACCGATCATAGCGTCCCGCTTCTGCTCCGCCTCGCTGATCATAGCGGTGGACATCTTCTGGGCGGCCAGGAGGGTGGAACGGATGGCGTCCTCTGACTCCCGGTACTCCGCCATCTTGTCCACCGTCATTTTCAGCTTGGCCTTTAAAGCGGCGTTTTCCTTGTATAAAGCGGAATAGTCCTCCGTCAGCTTGTCCAGAAAGTCGTCCACCGAGGCCATATTGTAGCCGCCTACCATTGATTTGGCAAAGGTGCAGTTTGCTACCTCCTGCGGGGTCATCATCTTATGTTTTCCTCCCTCAATACCGTCTGCTCCGTAAAAAAACCTCGCAGAGTTTGTCGCTCAGCCTCTCCAACCAAAGGGCATAGCCCTTTCATTGGATCAGAAATACATTCCGTTGCTCTCCAGCTCGTCGATCAGATCGCCCTGGATATCCACGGAGTAGGGTGTGATGATGTACGTATTGGCCGCCACCTTCTTGATCTTCCCCTCGCCCGCGTAGGCTACGCCGGAGAGGAAGTCGATAAGCCGCCGGGCGATGTCCTTATGAGTGGACTCCAGGTTGACCACCACCGTGCGCTTCTCCTTCAGATGATCGGCGATCTCACTGGCGGCCTCGAACCGCTCGGGCTTGACCAGGACCACCTTCAGCTGGGTAGTGGCGTGGATATTGACCACCTTTCCCCGCCGGCTGTCCATGGCGCCGCCGCGGTCTATGCTCCGCGGACGCTCGTCGATAAAGGGCGAATCCCGGTCGTCAAAGATCTCCTCGTAATCGTCGTCCTCATCGCTGAGCGGACTGATCATCCTCTTGATATTGTCTATAAAGCTCATGGTGGAAACCTCCCGTAGAGTTAGTAGTATTGTCTGTGCCCAAAGATAGCGGAGCCTACCCGGATCATAGTAGCTCCGGCGGCAATGGCGTCCTCGAAATCATCGCTCATCCCCATGGACAGATATTTAAAGCTATTATCATACAAATTCCGGCTTATGTCAACATAAAGCTGGGAAACTTTTGTGAAATAGGGTAAATTCCCATGGGGCTCCCGTTCCACAGGGGGGATGGTCATCAATCCCAGGACCCGCACGTGGGCAAATTCCCGGGCCGACTCCGCCGCGGCGTAGATTTCCTGTGAAGAAAACCCGCTCTTATTCTCCTCGCCGCCGACGTTCACCTCCAGCAGCACGTCCTGCACGAGCCCCCGTTTCTCCGCCTGCCGCTGGATCTCCTCCAGCAGCGCCAACGAACTCACCGAATGGATCAGGGACGCGGTCCCCACCACCTGCCGGACCTTGTTGCGCTGGAGGTGTCCGATAAAGTGGAGGGGCGCGCCGTCGTAGGCGTGCTGGGCCAGTTTGGCCGTCATCTCCTGGACCCGGTTTTCCCCCAGCGCGTCGATGCCGGCGGCGATGGCCGCCCGGCAGGCGTCGGCGTCGTTCATCTTGCTGGCGCCCACCAGCAGGATCTCCTTCGGGTCCCGGCCCGCTTCCCGGGCTGCCCGGTCCATCCGCTCCCGGATGGCCTGAATATTTTCCGCGATGGACATCACTGCACCACCTTCCCGTCGTATACCTCCGCCGCAGCGGTGATCACCTGGTCTCCCGCCCGGAGGCGTCGGCCCTCCCGGGACCGCCCCACGGGGTAGGCCGTCAGGGCCGTCTCATCCGGGGCCACCAGAATATACTCGTCCTCCTGCCACAGCACCGTTACCGGCTTGAGCCGGGCCGTGTCGCCCCAGAGGCAGTACACGCACGTCACGGACTGGGTCTTGGGGTTCCCCTGATTGTCCAGCAGGGGCTGGCCGTCCTCGTCCGTAAGCTCCTGGGACCCAACCCGGACGGAGCTGCGGGGCACCCGGATGCCGTCATGGCTCTCAAAAATGATCTGTGCGTTCTGGCGGCGCAGCAGGGTCATGAGATTGAGATACTTCTCCGAGGAGAACACCACCACCCGGCGGCCGCCGTCCTCGGCGCTGATGCGTTCCACCGTGACCGTCAGGTCCCGGTCCAGTCCCGACTGGAACCGGAGGCGCACCGTTCCGCCCTCCTCCAGCCGTCTGGCGTCCTCGCTGCGCATCAACGTCACGAAGGACCAGCCGCTGCCGTAGACCATCCGCCCCACGCCGGAGGTCTCCCCGTCCGGCACAATGGCCCGGTAGTCGTCGGGGTTCATTTCCAGCACGTTCGACCGGTTCAGCACCGTCTCATAGCCGTCCACCAGACCGGAAAACAGCCCTGCGGAGGGTGCGGATACCCGGACGACGTCCATTTCCGCCGAAGCGGAGAGGGCGGCAATACGCTCCTGGAGGGAGGCGATGGACGTCTCCAGTCCTCCCTCACCGGAGAAGGCGTAGCTGCGCCGGAGGACGGCGGACCGGAGATTCCGTCCGCTCTCCCCGGCGGCGGTCAGGCCGCCGTCCGCCAGGGCGCCGCGGAACTCCGCCAAAGCCCCGGCAATCTCGTCGTCCAGCCGGGCGGAGGCCCGGCTGCCGGAGGCCAGGGAACCGGCATACTGCAGCTGTTCCAGCTGACCCGTCAGATCCCGGAGGGTGTTGGCGTCGCTGAGGGCCTGGGCGTTGGGGTAGATGAGGGCCACCGTGCCCCCTCTGCCCACGCGCTCCCCCTCGCTCCGGGAGGAGTAGACCAGCTCTCCGCCGTCGGAGAGCACCTCCTCGTCCCGGACCACATAGCCGGAGACGGTAACGGCGTCCTCCCCCACGAAGCTGTAGGCCACGGTAGTGGTATAAGGGTCGGTGAAATAGGCCGCGGTGCTCACCCCGAAATACACCAGCACGGTGAGGAAAATAGCGGCCAGCATCAATTTTGTGGCAAGCGTTCCAGTTTTCATATGTATCTCTTTCTCAATAAGGTACCGTCCGGGAACTTACAGGGTATCCTCCCACTCGGTCAGGTCCACGGTGCGGGCGGGGCTGACGGTAGAAATAGCGTGCTTGTAGATCAGGTTTTGTTTGCCCTCGGCGGTGAGGACCACGGTAAAGGCGTCGAAGCCGGTGATGATGCCCCGCATCTGGAATCCGTTGACCAGGAAGACGGTCACAGGCGTCTCCGTCCGGCGGGCGGAGGCCAGAAACACGTCCTGCAGGTTGGGTGATTTGGTGCTCATAATTGTCTACCTCTCTTTTATGTGTAGTCGGGCGGACGCCGGCTGCGCACAGCTTGTCCGTCCGGACTCTATTGTAGTCCCTGGGCCATGAGAATTTCTGTCGCATTTTGGAAAGCGGCGGCAAAATTACGCTCTTTTTCCCAATAGATCCAGTGGATCTCCGGGTTGCGCCGCAGCCAGGTCAGCTGCCGCTTGGCATACTGCCGGGAGCGGAGCTTGATTTCCGCCGCCGCCTCCTCCAGGGAGCATTCCCCCTCCAGGGCGGGCAGCAGCTCCTTGTATCCGATGGCCTGGAGGGCGGTGGAGTTCCGCGGGACCCCCGCGTCCCGGAGGGCGCGGACCTCCTCCGGCAGGCCCTCCTCCAGCATCCGGTCCACCCGGCGGTCGATGAGTTCCTTCATGTCCTCCCGGTCCCGGAAGGCCAAACCAATATAAATGGGATCATATTTTTTCGGCAGTGAGCGGGTTTCCTCGTTATGCCGGGAGATGGTTTTCCCCGTCTCCCGGTAGACCTCCAGGGCCCGGAGGATCCGTTTGGTGTCGGAGGGGTGGAGCCGCCCGGCGGCCTCCGGGTCCACCCGGCGCAGCTCCGTCAGGAGGGGTTCGATTCCCCCGGCCTCCAGCTCCTCCTGGAGGGCCCGGCGCACCGCGCCGCCGGAGGCGCCGGGGGCGAAGGTCCGGCCGGCAATAATGGCATCCAGATAGAGGCCGGTGCCGCCCACCAATACAGGGAGTTTATTTCTTTTCAGAATATCCTGAATGCAATCGTCCGCCGCCGCCGCGAACCGGGCGGCGGACCAGTTGTCGCCGGGGTCGGCGACCCCGACCATATGGTGGGGGATGCCCTCCATCTCCGCCGCCGCTGGGGCGGCGGTGCCGATGGACATTCCCTTATAAATCTGCATCGAGTCGATGCTGACTACTTCACCGTTATACCTTTTTGCCAGCAGGACGCCTAATTTTGTTTTGCCGCTGGCGGTGGGGCCGACGACACAGAGGACTTTTGGAATCATAGAGGGCCTTTCTTTGCCGCCCTTCGGGCGGCACGGTAATTGTTTCTATTCGATACCCCGGGGGCTTCTCGCCCCCGGACTCCTCGCCTACTTTTCGCGCCCGCGAAAAGTAGGCAAAAGCGGGCTTAGGAAACTGCGTTTCCTAAGAACCTTCCTGAATTACGGGGGAGTTTAGTTTTGCGCCCAAGGCACAGTCCGTTTTGTCTAAACCTTACTGCCGTCCGCTCTGTTTATCTTCTGCGTCTATTTCAGCATTCTTGTCGGCAGCCCCTACCGTCTCGCTATAGCAAACTCCCCGGGGTGCTTGATGAAACATCTCTACATTATCGCGGGCTGGGGTCATCTGTCAACCCTAGCAAATAATCCGAACAAATATGATAATGCTCACAAATTAACGCAATTTTCTCTGCGGTAGTGGTCTTTTTGCCGCTTTCCATTTCGCTGACAGTAGTCCGGCCAGTACGAATGATATGCCCTAAATCAACTTGGGTCTCGTGGTTCTTTAAGCGTGTTTCCAGTAACCTCTGACCAAATAATTCTTTAGAAAACATAAAAACTCCTTGACAACGTCTTATTTTAAGACTATACTAATCTTACCAAACGTCTTGAATTAAGACAAGCAGAAAAGGGGGTACATCATGAGCATTATAGCAGACATTTACAACGAGAAATATCATGCACAAGCCAGCAGTCCGCACTATCCGCAGGAATTAAGGGACAAGGACCTGGCGTTTTGGGAGAAGGTCACGGAAGCGTTGGGTAGTGATGTAGTAGACGCTCATTTTTATAAGCTGTGTGAGAAGGAAAACATCAACGACATCCACCATTTTCGTGAAGGGTTCAAGCTGGGTGTTCAGCTGATGCTGGAAGTATTCGGAGCGCAGTAACGAGACGCAAAAAACATTTACGCAGAGCACTCCGCCCGGCACAATCTCCCCATAAGGGGTAGGGGCCATCATCCCGCATGTTAAAACAGCCGCAGAAGGGGAACGAAGCGGACGGCAATAGGTTTAGACAAAACCAGACTATGCCTCGGGCGTAAACTAATCAAAAAAATGAGGGATTCTTAAACCGCCAGGTTTAAGCGCGTTTTTGCCTACTTTTGGCGCGGGCCAAAAGTAGGCGCGGAGTCCGGGGCCGCGCAGGTCCCGGGCTGCCGAAAAGAAACTGCTTACCATGCGCCGCGCAGCGGCGCAGAGAACCTCTATGCTCGTTTAAACATTTTTTCTATTTCATATTTAGAGAGTTTTACCTTGACCGGTCTCCCATGGGGACAAAACTGAACCTCCCCGCTCTGAACCTTTTGGATCAAAACCTTCAATTCGGCGGGATCGGAGCTCCATCCCCCTTTAATAGCGGCCTTGCAGGCCATAGTATGAAGCATAGCATCCCGCGCGGCGGCGGGGTCCGCCCCCCCTGCGGTGAGCAGCTTCTCCGCCAGCATTTCCAGGGTCTCCCGCACCAGCCCAGCATCAATATCGGAAGGCACCGCCCGGACCATCAGGCACCCCGTCCCGAAGTCCTCCGCCTCAAAACCAAATTCCTCCAACAGGGGAAGATTTTCCAAAAGCACGGCATACTGCTCCCCGGGCACTTCCACCGTCAGGGGGGCAAGAAGCTGCTGCCGCATGACTGGTTCCGGATTGGCCTTCAGCCGGTCAAAATTGATCCTCTCATGTGCGGCGTGCTTGTCGATGAGCCACACATTTTCCCCATCCTCCGCAATAATATAGGTATGAAGCACCTCTCCCGCGAACCGCCAAGGGGCGGGCGCCGCCGGAAGGGCGGTCTGCTCCGGTTCCGGCGCGGGTTCGGACTGCGGGGCCTCCGGTTCCTGCGCCGGTTTTGGTTCCTCCGCCGGGGGAACAGGAGCAAAGGTGCGCACCGTGTACTGCGGTGCCGCCTTCGGGGGCGGCGTCTGCGGAGGCCGCGCAGAGTCCCGGAAGGTCAACCGGCTTCCCAGCTCGGCGTTGGAGGAAAGGGGAGTACCCATGGAGCGGGGCTTCTCCCGTGGCGCTGCCGCCTGTTCCCGGAAGGTTTTCGCATCCATGGTCTGATAAAAGTCACCCTTTGGTTTCGGTGCCGCAGCCTGCGCGGGCTCCGCAGAAAACGCCGGAACGGTAACCGCAGGCGCAGGCTGGGGGACGTCATTCAGCCGCCTTGCAGGCGTCTGAACGACTGTCCCGGCGGCCTCCCGGCCGCCTGCATCTAAGGCGTCCTTCACCGTATGGTGAACAGCGGAAAACACCGCCCGCTCGCTGACAAATTTCACCACCGTCTTCGCGGGATGCACGTTAACGTCCACCATATGGAGCGGCAGATCAATGTGGAGCACACAACCGGGGAATTTCCCTTTCAGCTGCCGGTTGGCGTAGGCCTCCTCCAGGGCGGCGGTCAGCAGAGCGGATTTGATGACCCGGCCGCAGCAGAAAAAGGTCTGCATAGCCCTGCTGCCCCGTCCGGCCAGCGGATCGGTGACGTATCCCCGGACGGAGATCCCCTCGCCGCCGCCCTCCACCTCCCGGAGGCCCAGGGCGAAATCCCGTCCCCGGACGGCATAAACAGCGGAGAGGAGCTTCCCATCTCCCGGCGTGTGCAGTTCCTCTTTTCCATCCCGGAGGAAGCGGATAGAGACCTCCGGATGGCTCAAAGCGATCTGCGCGATAACGCCCGCGGCGGCGGCCCCCTCGGCGCTGTCGCTCTTCATAAACTTCAACCGGGCGGGCGTATTAAAGAACAGATCCCGGATAGCGAAGGTAGACCCCTCCGGGCACCCCGCCGGTTCCACCTCCCCGGGGACGCCGCCCTCCAGATGGAGGGACGCGCCCTGAGGAGCGCCCTTCTGCCTTGTAAACACATCCAACCGGCTGACGGCGGAGATTGCCGCCAGCGCCTCTCCCCGGAATCCCAGAGTACCGATAGCGGCCAGATCCCCTGCGGAGCGCATTTTACTGGTAGCATGGCGGAGGAAGGCGGTAGGCAGTTCATCGGGAGCCACGCCGCAGCCGTCGTCCGTCACCCGGATGAGGGACATGCCGCCGTTCTGCAGTTCCGCCACCACGGCGGATGCGCCGGCGTCTATGGCGTTTTCGATCAGTTCCTTGACGACGCTGGCAGGGCGTTCCACCACCTCGCCAGCGGCGATAAGGTCCGCCACATGGGGGGAGAGCTGCTGAATATGGGGCATCTTTTTCCCTTCTTTCCGATAAAAGGTATTTCTTTATTAAATAGTATAACAAAATTTGTGCTGGTTTGCAAGCCGGGGGTTTTCTTCCAAGCAATCTGCCGCTTACAGCCCCCATTCAACGAGAACGATCTCCTCTATCCCATCCACTTTTGGAAAAACCGCCACGCGTTTCCGAAGGAGATATCCTCCGCGGTCTGCGCGGAGATCCCATGATTGACAAGATAGGAACAGATATGCAAACTCTTCTCCACGGAGTCCAGATCAGGATGGATATCCGTCCCATCATAATCACTTCCCAGCGCCAGACAGCGCTCCGCGCCCAGCTCCAGGAAATGGCAGACGTGCCGGTAGAGATCGTCCAGGCTCCCCCGTCCATCCTCCGAAAGGAAAGGCTTTGCGTAATTCAGCCCGATAAGCCCCTCCCGGTGGACCATTTCCCTGATAAACTCATCCGGCAGATTCCGCCGGTGTCCGCAGACGGCCCGGGCGTTGGAATGCGAAGCCGCAAAGGGCTTCCGTGCGAAGGAGAGAAGCTCCTCGAACCCCCTGTCGTTGAGGTGGGAAACGTCCACAATGATTCCCTGCCGCTCCATTTCCGCCACCGCCTCCCGGCCAAAGGGGGTAAACCCGCCGGCGGTGTCATGTCCGGAGGCCAGCTCATTGGGTCCATTCCAGGTAAGCGTCATCATGCGCACCCCGGCGTGATGGAGCGTTTCAACTCTCTCCAGGCGGCCCGCCAGGGCCGCGCCGCCCTCCACGGTAAGGACGGCGGCACATTTTCCGGCGTCCAGGGCAGCTGCCATATCCGCAGGGCTGCCGCAGGCCGCCATCCGGTCCTTATGGAGCTCCACCTGCCGGTGGAAGGAGCCGGCACAGCGGTCAAAGAAGGCAATTGCCTCCTGTCCCCGGACCTGGTCCGGGACAAAGATCGCGAAGCACTGGACCCATTTTGTCCCGGCAGGGACCTTGCTGAGGGCGAGGTGGAAATTGGGGTTATCCAAGGTATTGGTTTCCGCTTCAAAGGGCGGATAAAGATTGCGTGTAAGGGTGTCACAGTGGAGATCAAAGATAGCCATAGGGACTTCCTTTCTGCCGCCGGGGCGGCGCGGTTGTATTTTTCTGGAAGAGAATAGAAAAACGGCCTTACAGCGGGTATTCGCCGTAAGGCCATTTTATCAGCAGCAAAACCAATTTTATTTATTTTTCGTAAGCAGAGGCAAAAAGCGAAAATTGGCTTTCATGAGAGCATCCTCAGCGGTCAAAGCGTATAGACATTATAACACGGCGGGGAGGAATGTCAAGGGGCAGGGCCGCAGATGAAAATGGGTGCCGCCGCGCGGCGGCGCATAAATAGGACAGACCTCCCATATACATAGAGTAACCAAGTAAGGGAGGTTCACCCCATATGCCATATGATGAATTAAGCGGAATGCAGCACCGTCTGGAGCTGGACGGAAGAGAGCGCCTCCTGGTTTCCGGGGTAGAGGAGGTAGAGCGCTTCGACGAGGAAGAGATTGTCATGAATACCACTGCCGGCACCTTAGTGGTAGGCGGCAGCAACCTCCACATAGGAAAACTGAATCTGGACGGCGGGGAGCTCCATGTGGACGGCGCCATCCACACCCTGCTCTATGAGGACACTGCCCCCAGGGGGCAGGGGGGCCTCTTCCGTCGTCTGTTCGGCTGAAGTTATGGGAAACTATGTCTCCGAGCAGCTGGTCCTCTTCCTCCGGTCCATCGCCCTGGGGGCCGTACTTGGCCTGTTTTACGACCTTTTGAGCGCCCTCCGCAGCCTGGGAGGCCGCCTCTGGGGCGGGATCCTGGACGCCGTCTTCTGCCTGACGGCGGCCTGTTCCGTCTTTCTGTTCGTCATGGCCGGGGATGGAGAGCTGCGGATTTTTATCGCCATGGGCATCGCAGGGGGCGCGGTGCTGTTCTGGTGTCTGCTGGGGGGCCTGCTGCGGCCGGTCTGGCGGTTCTGGCTGGGCCTGATCCTGTATCCGGTCCGTCTGGTAAAGAAAATTTTAAAAAAATGTGGGCGGAAGGGAAAAAAAGTCTTTTCTTTTTTACGGAATTGGTTTACAATAAAATTTACTACACTGCGCCGGAGAAAAATCTCCGGTGAGCAGGAGGGAGATGAAGAGATGAGCGCACCGTCCGGCAGAAAAACGGCCCGCCCGCCTCAAAAAAAGAAGAAGAGCGCATCGCGGCCCAGCAGCCGCCTCACCGTAATCCTGTTGGCGGTACTGCTGCTGGTCATCGGCGTGCAGATCTACCGCATGTTCGGCCAGCTCCAGGAGGCCCGCGCCCAGGAGGATGCCTACGCGCAGCAGCTGGCGGAGCTCCAGGAGACCAACCGGCAGCTCCAGGAGGATCTGGACAACGCCGGGGATCTGGATCTCATTGAGGACATAGCCCGGGATGAGCTGGGCATGGTGAGAGACGGGGAGAAGATTTTCCGCTACAGCAAATAGAACAAGGCGGTCCGGAGAAGCCTGTGCGGCTCCCGGACCGTCTTTTTCTGTGTTTCTCACTCCGCCAGGAGGGGCTTCAACAAACCTTCGATCTGCCGGGCAGACGCCCCGGACCACAGATTCAGCGTAATGATCCGGTCCGGATAGAGAAGGTAATATGTCGCCAGATCGTCCTGCTGATACGCCTCCAGCGCCCCCCAGGGAGCGGGGTCCAGCTCCCGCAGGGGCCATATGTCCGGGTCGTCCATTTTTTCCAAAAACCTCTCCCAGCAGATTTCCCGCAGCCAATCCCAGCCCATCACAGTAACGGTGTACCCTATTTCAGGCAGCTCGCTGCCGTAGGCCATAGCCCTCTGCCGGTATACCCGGTGAGAGGCCAGAAAAGTGCGGTGTATCTCCGCCTCATAGGTGCAGTGGTCCTCCTCCGTGACCGGATACCCCAGCTCCTCCAGCGTAACGGGGAGGGTGTCCCGGTAGATGTTCCATTCGATGGACTCGCCCCCGGGATACTCTTTCACGTAGACCTCCGCCGGTTCCCGCTGCCCCCCGCCGAGGGCGAGGGCAGATACCGTAAGCACGACCGCTGCCAGGACCCCGGCGGCAATGGCGTAAACAAAATACTTTCCCCGGACCTCCCCCCGGGAGCCGCTTCTGCGTTTGATCCACTTCAGCACCCGTCCCGCCGTCAAAATCAGCAGCGCGTAGACGGCCAGATAGAGCGTCAGCGTGACTCCCATCCTCCGGTCCATCATATCCCGGCACATGAGCCCCAAGCACACCGCCGTCAGCGCCAGCAGCCCAATGGAAGCCGCCATCCGCAGCCGTGTGCAGGGCTTCACGCAGGCCCCGCCCCCATTCACGGCGCGCCTGGAGCGCAGCAGCCACACCAGATAGTCCGCCAGCAGTCCCGCGCAGTACAGGAACAGCCCGCCCAACAGCAGCAGCAAACTCAGATACAGATCCCTGCTGAAATATTCCAGCGGGTCCATTCGGAAGCTGCCGATCTGCATGGTCAGATACATCACGGCCAGCAAAATCCCCAACCCACAGCTGGGGAGCAGCGTTTTCCGCATGGTCCGCCGGACGGCCTTCAGCTTCACCGCCTCGTCAGTCTCCACCGGCACCGGGTCCGGGAGCACGGACCGAAAGTACTGCATAGGCCCATAAGCCGCCGCCAGCTCCCACCCGGCGGCCCGGCAGTACTCGATGTAGGTCTCCTGTCCCTCCGTAGGCGCGGGGTCGTAGACGGAGGCGTCCGGAAAGCAGGCCGCCGCGTACCGTACCCGTCCCGGCTCCGCCCGGCGGTAGCGGTATCCCCAGCCGCCGATGGCCTCCAGCCGCCACCCTTTTGCCTCCATCTTCTCGAAATGTCCGGCGATAGCGTCCATGTCGTTGGCCTGGAACAGGGACAGCTCCCACTTTGTTTCCCGGCTCATGCAATGGCCCCCTCTCCGAACTTCACATAGTCCTCCGTCTGCCGCCGCAGCCGCCGGACCTCCTCCTCCAGCCGCAGGCGGCCCTTCACGGTGATCTGATAGCTCCGCCTGCGCCCCTCCACCCGGGTCTCCTGAATAAACCCTTCGTTCTGGAAGCTCTCCAGCAGACTGTAGAGGGTCCCCGGCCCGATGATCACCCGTCCCTCGGTCATCCGCTCCACCTGTTCCATCACATCAACCCCGCAGCACTCCCGCTGGAGGCACAGCAGAATATAAAACATCTGCTCCGTAAGCGTCTGGAATTTTTCCCGCGCCATACCGTTCTCACCTCTCAATAGCGATATTCGATATTATTATAATATCGAATATCGCTATTGTCAAGAAAAACCTGCCCGGCGGATAAAGCCGCCGGACAGGGAAGAGAGGGAGAGGCTATTCATTTTTGTCTTCATTCTCCTGTTTTTCCGGGTCCGCCGGTTCCGCAGAAGGAACGGGATCCATAGGAGAAGTGGGAGGAGGCGCGGGAGGAACAGGGGGCACATGCGGCGCATAGAACTTCCGCCGGGCGGCTTTTTTCCGGAGGTACCTGCGGATGAGCAGGACGGCGGCGGCCAGGATGACCGCCCAGATCAGCAGGCCCACCCAATTCCGGGCCACGCCGACGGCGAAGTCCTCCAAGCCTTCCACGCCCCGCTGGCAGCCCGTGGAGAAGGCGGACGCCAGTCGCTGTCCGAAGGTCACGGGCACCTCCTCGTCGGTGGAGAGGCGGTAGACCTCGCTGAGGGAGAGGGAGACGGTGGAGTAATTGATCTGGCTGTCATACTTCCGGAGGCTGCCGGTAAGGTATTCGATTTCCAGTTCCGTGTCGCTGATGGCGCTCTCGATGGTAATGATGTCCGCCATATCCTCGGCCTTTCCCAGCAGCTCCTGGAGGCGTTCCAGCTTGACCCGCTGAGTAGTCAGACGGCTCTCCTGGTCGTAGTAGGCCTCGCTGACGTCGTCCAGGTACTCGGAGCGGTTAACGGCGTGGGCGGTCTCGCCCGCCCGGTCCAGGAAGGCGGTGAAATTAGCCACCGGGACCCGGACCACGGCGTCCATGCTGCGGTAGTACCCCTGGTTGACGGTCTTGCTCTCAAAATAGCCGCCCATGTCCGCCACAAGGGCGGCCAGCGCCTTGGAGGCATTGTCAAACTCCTTGGTTTCCAGGGACAGGTTGGCGGTGTAAATGATTTTCGCGTTGGCGGGCACGCCGCCGTAGCTGCCGCTTCCGGGGGAGGGTTCAGGCGCGAAATCGCCCTCCTCGGCCATAGCGGGGATATCCCAGCCCATTTCGGCGGCGTTATAGTCCTCATTGGGAGTGCTGGGAGCGGCCTGCGGGGCGGTATCCGTGGCTATGCCGGCGGCGCTGTTCTTGCTGGCGCCGCCGCAGGCGGCGAGGGACAGGACCAGCAGGAGTGCAAGCAGGGAAAACAGCTTCTTTTTCATCTTCATCCGATTTTTCCTCCTTTTTTGGCTTGAAAAGGGGTTTCTATCTGTATAGACGCAAAAAAGGGCAGGATGTTCCTGATATTTTTCAAATTTCAGCGGATAGAGCGGAGCTGGTAAACATTTTCCTCATAGAGCTGCTGGCTGACGGCCATTTTGCGGATGATATTCTTCACCGTAATCTCCAGGGCCGTGCCCTCCCGGTAGTCGGCGGGGTAGATGAAGTCCACCCGTCTCTGCCGCAGCAGCTGTTCCACGCCGGGGCGGTTCACCGCCTGATAGACGGCGATGGCCTGGCCGCCGTAGGCCCGCATCATCTTCATGCAGGGCACATCGGAGAGGCCGTCCCCCAGGTAGATCATGTTGGGGAAGGGCACCCGTTTGCTGTCGTCGGGCATAGAATCGTTGAGGGTGCGGTCATCGGAGACGTCCAATACGCCCTTGTTGATCCGGTAGACAAACTGGGTCTTGGCGGTAAAGTTCACCGCCAGCCGGGGCCAGACGGGTTTTCCGTCCCCATCGTAGTAGAACTCGCTGGCATAGATCTCCTTGAACTCCCCGGCGATGGATGACCCGTCGATGATCTCCCGCAGTCCGGAGGAGATGACATAGTGCTCCACTTGGACGCCCAGGAGGCCGCCGTACTTGTTGATTCTTTGGAACCAGTCCGCGACTCCGGGGAAGAAGGAGATATTTCTCCCGCAGTGGTTCAGGCTTTCCCGGGTGAGGGGGAGGTTTCTTTTCTCCGATTCCCGGAGCATGGTATACATATAGGCCAGCACGCTGTCCATTTTTTCCCGGCGGCCGAAATCGTTTGCGATTTTCCAGAAGTCGCCGGGGGCCAGGCCCAGGGAGGGAATGAAGGCATAGTTCTGCATGTCCTGGGTACAGAGGGTTTTATCAAAATCATACAACAATGCGATAATGGGCTGGGTGGACATCATGGACCTCCTTTCTTCTCTGCGGCGCTGGGCGCCGCACGGCAGCCGTTTCTTTACGATACCCCGGGGGCTTCTCGCCCCCGGACTCCTCGCCTACTTTTGCCGCGCGGCAAAAGTAGGCAAAAACGCGCTTAGGAAACTGCGTTTCCTAAGAACCTTCCTGAATTACGGGGGAGTTTAGTTTTGCGCCCAAGGCACAGTCCGTTTTGTCTAAACTTACTGCCGTCCGCTTCGTTCCTCTCCAGCGTCTATTTCAGCGTGGTCATCGGAACCCCCTACCGTCTGGCGGGGCGAACTCCCCGGGGTGCGTGGACGGTCACCGGTTCGTCTCCCGTTTATCTGTCCGTCCGGCCAGATAGTCCATCGAAACGTCAAAATAATCTGCTAACGCTACCAGCCCCTTCATCTCCGGGCAGGCGCGGCCTTTTTCATAGGAGTATACCGCATAGCGCTTTACACCAATGATTTTTCCAACCTCTTCTTGGGTCAGACCTCGTTCTATACGAAGTTCATGGATTCTTTCTGCAAAAATTTCCATTTTTTTCTCCAAAATACTTGACTTGTGGTTTTAAATGCACTATACTAAAGACGTGCTTATAAAACCACAAACAGGAAGGGGAGTATACGATGTCCAAACTAATGGTACAGATTGACGAACTAAATGCGAATTTCAACGAATTAGGGGAAGACATTGTTATGTTAGAGGCTTTAGTCATCGCGTTACATACCGGTTATCAATTTCCGGAGGAATATATAGAATCGGGGCTAAAGCGCATAGGGGACTATATCCATCAGCATTTGAGAGAGATTCAGCATATAAGCCAAATCGTATGTAAACAAGCGATTCTCCCGCAGGCGGCAGAATTTCCGACCCGCACCCCGGGGAGTTAGCCATAGCGAGACGGTAGGCGTTAGGCCGCCATAGGCGGCCCCAGCCCTAAGGCGGCCTTTGGCCGCCCCACGGGGGCCATCATCACGCACGCTGAAATAGACGCAAAAAGGGAACGAAGCGGACAGCAGTAAGGTTTAGACAAAACTGACCATGCCTCGGGCGCAAAACAAATCAAAAAATAAGGGATTCTTAAACCGCGAGGTTTAAGCGCGTTTTTGCCTACTTTTGCCGCGTGGCAAAAGTAGGTCCGGGGTCCGGGGGCGGATAGCCCCCGGGGCTGGTCAAGCAGAGACTTCCCGATACATTGCGGAGGCCTCTGCCTTCCCTACATTCTCGCTCACAGCAACGACCTCCACAGTAAGGACCTTCTGTCCGAACCGGATAGAAATGACATCCCCCTCCTTGACCTCGTAGGAGGCCCGGGCTACCTTCCCGTTGACGGTGACCCGCTCATTGTCGCAGGCCTCGTTGGCGACGGTCCGCCGCTTGATGAGGCGGGAGACCTTCAGATATTTGTCCAGCCGCATAAAGAGCTCCTTTCCGAACCAGAAAGGGCGCGGTGAAAACCGCGCCCCTGGCAAATCATTTACTTGGCAACGACGTCCTTGAGGGCCTTGCCGGGTTTGAAGGAGGGAACCTTGGTAGCAGGGATCTGGATTTCCTCCTTGGTCTTGGGGTTGCGGCCGATGCGGGCCTCTCTCTTCTTCACCTCGAAGGTGCCGAAGCCCACCAGACGGACCTCGTCGCCCTCAGCCAGGGCGGCGGTAATAGCATCCAGAGCAGCGGTGACAGCGGACTCGGAGTCCTTCTTGGACAGGGCGGCTTTTTCCGCCACGGCATTGATGAGTTCAGACTTATTCATTGGGTTACTCCTTTGTTTTTATATTTCCTTTAGTACAGAAACGTCCGCGGATTTCCCCGAACGCTGTAACGCTTTCAATAATTTATCATATTTTTTCCGCAGTTGCAAGGTTTTTATCCCAAAAAAATTGGGATATTTCTTAAAATCTTACTGAAATCACTCCATGCCGGGTCCTATTTCCCCTCTCCGCTGTTTTGAACCTGCTCCAGGAAGGTCTCCGCCAGCGCCTCCCCCAGCAGTCTCGCGGACAGAAGCGCCTCATCCAGGGAGTTTCCCGCCGCTCCCATCTCCACCAGCAGCGCCCCCGGAGAGACATGCTGATTGTACCGCGAGTTCCGCACAGAGATAGGCCGCATCAGTGTAGGATAGTCCTCCAGCAGCCTCTGCTGGACGGCTGCCGCCAGCTTCAGATTTTCCCGCCACTCCGGATGCTCCAGTCCTCCGCCGTCTGTGCCGATGATAAAGGACATCTGAGCGGCGTTGACCCCCGCCACATTGCTGACCACCTTATACGGACTTCCATCCGCATCAGAAATGGCGTCCCGGTGGATATCCAGCACCAGAGAAATGGAGGGATATTCCTCCATGGCCTTTTCCGCCGCCGTCAGGGACCGTCCGTAGGCCCCGCTGTACTCCGGGTAATCATGGAGCGTCGCATCGTGGAGCACCTCGATGCCCGCCTCCTCCAGTACTGCGGCCAGCTCGTCTCCCACCCGCACCACGTTAAAGGCGCAGTCGGTGGTCCGGCACTCGCCGCTGGCCTCGTACTCCTGTCCCGGAGGCATGGTATAAGCCTCACTGCCGTGGGTGTGGACAATAAGCACTTTAGGCCCTTCCTCCTCCGACAGCTTTGCGGCGAAGGACCCGTCAAAAATACTCTCGTCGAAGCTCTTGTCCGACCGGTTGTTGATGTACACATCTCCCGTTACCACGTACCCATCCGGGGAAGCGGGGGTCAGCGTCCTGGCCTGCACTCCGTTGTCGGCAAACACCAGCGGCATTTCCGCCTCTGCCGGCTCCTCCGGGATCGGCGCGCTGGGCTCTTCCGGGCTGCCGTTCTCATCCTCCTGCGCCACCGGTTTTTGTCCGCCGGGAGGCAGGCTGTCGTCCTCCTCCTCGGTTCGCCGCAGCTCCAGTACCGCCTCACGTCCCGACAGGAGCACAGGGCTCTGTCCAATGGCCAGCGCGGCCCCTGCGGGCAGAGCCCCGCCGCTCCACATGCCCTCCAGCTGCCCCCTGAGAATGCCCAGGGCCAATTGCCCCTGCTTCCCCAGCGCGTTCCAGGCGGAGGAAAAGTCGGTACTTGCCGCCGTAGCGGCCACCACATAGATCACTGCCGCAGACACCAGCAGAGCGGTAATACGCCGCCGCCACTGAGGTCTGGGTCTTCTCCGGATCGTCATACTTGCCGGGCCTCCTTGCTTGAGATTGCTTGTCCCAGCATATTCGAGACCCGGTCCAATTATGTCTCCGATTTCCCCCAAGCCCTTTTCAGCGCACCAACCAAATCCGGAATCTCCTCATCCCTCACCGAGGCATAGCCCAGGATCACGCTGTTCTCCGGACACTGTTCCCGCCGCTCCATATAGTATTCGCTGAGTCCCCGCACCCGGACCCCCTCCCGGAGGGCGGAGGCGATCATTTCCGCCTCTTCCGGCCCGCCGGGCAGGGACAAAAGCAGATGAAGCCCGGTGTGCCGTCCCGCCAGCCGGATATTCTCCCTTCCGAAGGCCTCCTCCAGCGCCGCTGCCAACCGTTCCATCCGCCCCTTGTAGGCGCTGCGCATCCGCGCCAGGTGCCGGGTAAAGTACCCTTCTTGCAGGAACCGCCTCAGCGTCTGCTGCTCGAACCGGCTCACCGTATTGGAGTATGTCCCGAAGGCCGCCCGGTACCGCTCCAACAATTCCCTGGGCAGCACCATGCAGGCGATTCGTATACTGGGGGCCAAACTTTTCGAGAACGTACACAGGTACACCACCCGTCCCGCCCCTCCTGCCATTCCCTGCAGGCTGGGCAGAGGCCGCACGTCAAACCGAAACTCCGCGTCATAGTCGTCCTCCAGGAGATACCGTCCCGGCTTTTCCCCGGCCCAGCGCAGCAGCTGGGCCCGCCGTCCGGCGGGCATGGTGACCCCGGTAGGGAAGTGATGGCTGGGCGTCACATAACACAGATCCGCCCCGCACTCCTCCAGTCCCGCCGGGTCCAGCCCCCCGCCGTCGATGTCCACGCACCGGCAGGGAATCCCGTTGTTTTCCAGAATAGTCCTGGGTCGGTCGTACCCCGGGTTTTCCACAGCCGCCGTACTGCCCCGGAGCAGCTGTGCCAGCAGCCCCAGCAGATACTCTACGCCCGCGCCCACCACGATCTGTTCCGGCGTGCATACCACTCCCCGGTAGGACCGCAGATACTCCGCCAGCTCCCGCCGCAGCTCCATATCTCCCTGCCGGTGTCCGTGCCGCAGCAAATCCTCGCCGTTATACAGCAGCTCCTTCTGGAGCCTTCCCCAGGTCCGGAAAGGGAACAGCGCCGTGTCCACCGACCCGGTAGATAAATCGAACCGCGGAGCGGAGGAAGGGGGACTCTCCTCCGATTCTTCTGTTGTCTCCGCCGCCAGCCCCTCCCAGGCCGGCGCCCCGGCGTACTCCAGCACAAAGAACCCGCTTCTCTCCCGGGCCTCCAGGTATCCCTCCGCCACCAGCATCTGGTAGGCGGTATCCACCGTGTTCACCGCCACCGCCAGCTGCCCGGCCAGATTTCGTTTGCCCGGGAGCCGGTCCCCTTTTTTCAGCCCGCCGCACCGGATCTGCTCCGCCAGGTGCTCATAGATCTGCTGATACAGCGGCGTCTCCGCCTCCGCGTCCAGACAGACTGTCAGCTCCAGCATGACCGTCCCTCCCAACTGACCCCATAAAAAAATTCTATTCTGGCAGTTTTAATAGAACCAGATAGAAGTATAATAGCAGTATCACCGCACCTCGTCAAGGGGGCAAAGGAGGAAACAGCTATGAAACAAAATCATTCCCATCAGCTGCTGCTCAAGCTGACAGCCACCGCAATGATGACGGCTATTGTCTTTGTGGGGAACTTTCTGCGGGTAACGATGCCGGTGCCGCTGGGCGGTGTGACTTCGTTTACGCTGGCAAATATTTTATGCGCGCTGTCCGGAATTTTGCTGGGGCCATGGCATGGGTTCCTGGCCGCTGGGCTGGGGAGCTTCTTTTATGATCTGACCGGCATCTGGGCGAAGGAAGCGCCTATCACTCTGTGTACCAAGGGAATGTATGGATTGGTTGCCGGATTGGTGCTGTATTATCTGTTCAAAAACCGGAAGGAGAAATACGGTCCTCAGCTTGCGGCTACGACCTGCGCGGCGATTGGATACATGGTGGTTTATTCCATTAAGACCTATTTCTATAACGGCATGATCGAGAATCATTTCACAGAGCCTATCCAGTGCTGGGCCCTGATCGTTTCAAAGATCCCTGCAACCATCACCAACGGCGTGATTGCCATGATCTTTGCGCCTATCCTGGGCGTAGCACTGATGAAAGCCATGAAATCAGCGCATCTGGAAAAACTGCTGGTGCAGTAGCTCCCGTCAGCCCTCGATTCGCATTGATAGTTTGGCTGCGCCAAAACAGACAATCCAGACCGGCAAAAAGGAAATTTTTGCCGGTCTGGATTTTTGTGCTCAAATTCGGTTTTTATATTTGTACTCCTTCCTTATTAAATAAGGCAAAGTACTCTGCAAATTACATTTGTCCCCATGGGTCTCCCGCCTCCGGCGGTCTCTGCTCGCCGTTGAACTGCCCCCTTCCCACACGTCTCTGGCCCTCCTCAAAGTAGGCCAGATCGCACAGCGTCATATAGGGCGTAAGCCACATATTCAGCAGCCCCAAGGTCAGCGAACTCAGCAGGCTCCACCCGATAAAGCTGAGGTCCAATACAAACAGCTGCCATTTCATTCCTCTGGTCTGCTGGCAGCTGAGGCGGATAGCGCCTCCCGCGGTAAGCGACCCGTCGGTGAGGATATTGTAGTAGGCGAAGCGGTACCGGTACACGGCGACGATCCCCGGGATCCAGAACAGCATGGACCACAGGAAGATCTTCACGCTCATCTGAATAGAGCACCAGATCAGCTTCCCCGCCACTCCCAGCCCGTCGGCCAGGGTGGCGTAGGGCATTTCCGCTCCCCGCCGGATACCCATGCAGTAGATATAGTACCCCCCGTTGAGCACCAACCCCACCAGGGACACCAGCATAGAGAAGAAGAAGGTGATCCCCGTGTTGTCAGGCAGCGAATACAGCAGCGCCTCCAGGCTGCCCAAATCATTGCTCATCAGCGCGTCATAGTATCGCCGTATCAAGCCATAAGAATAGAACAGGGACCCGCCCTCCACCAGATCGGTCACCCGTTCCAGCACAAAAACGATTGCCATCACCAGCAGTGTGACCAGGATGGGCGATACCCTGGCGCTGCGTATGATCCCCTTGGCTTCCTCCTTGATTGCCCCGCGATTTATCATGGAATGGACCCTCCTAAAACAAAATTTCCCCCTGTTTGGCGGAATTTTCTGCTATCATACCATGTTTTCCCCATAAATGCAAGTCACATGAAACCCTTCCATTTTGTTACAGGTTTAACAAGCAAACCTGGATATTCTTACTCAATTCCGCAAAAAAATTATCAAAACCTCGAAAAATTTCTTTACACGGCGAATAAATGGGAGTATGATAGACGGGAGTAATTATCCCCTGCTGCAGCAAGACAAGAAGAAAATGAGGTGAAGATATGGCCCAAGCTTTCTTCGGCGGCATTCATCCAAACGACCAGAAGGCCGCCACAAATAAGAAGCCGATCGAGACGCTCCCGCCGCCGGCCCGTGTAGTGATCCCCATGTCGCTGCACATCGGCGCGCCCTGTACGCCCTGCGTCTCGGTGGGCGACTATGTGACTGTAGGGCAGAAGGTAGGGGATGCCCCCGCCTTCGTCTCCGCGCCCGTTCATGCCAGCATTTCCGGCAAGGTGGTGGCTGTAGAGCCCCGTCTCCATTTTTCCGGTGTTCCCGTCATGAGCGTGGTGATCGAGAACGACTTCAATGAGACCCTTTGTGAAAGCCTCGCCCCCGTCTCTGACCCCGACAGCCTCACCCCTGAGCAGCTCTCCGCCCTCATCAAGGAGGCGGGCATCGTGGGCATGGGCGGAGCTACCTTCCCCACCCATGTGAAGATATCCTCCGGCCTGGGCAAGGTGGATACAGTGATCGTCAACGCCAGCGAGTGCGAGCCCTATATCACCAGCGACCACCGCATCCTCCTGGAGGAGCCGGAGGCGGTCCTGGGCGGGGTCAAGCTCCTTGCCCGGATCTTCGGCGTAGACCGGGTCCACATCGTCATTGAGCAGAACAAGGCCAATGCTGCCGGAATGCTGAAGCTGAAGATCGACGAGGAGAAAGCTCCCGCCGTAGTGGACGTTCTGCCCACCCGCTACCCCCAGGGCGCGGAGAAGCAGCTGTGCCAGTCCATCACCGGCCGTCAGGTGCCCCCCGGCGCTCTCCCCGCCGCCATTGGCTGCGCAGTCTTCAACGTGGTCACCACCATCGCCATCTATAACGCCGTCTACCATGGCCGTCCCGTGACCCACCGGGTGGTCACCGTCTCCGGATCCGGGGTGAACGAGCCCAAAAACCTCCTCTGCCCCATCGGCACCCCCATCAGCGACCTGCTGGACGCCTGCGGCGGCGTAAAGCAGGAGACCTTTAAGATTCTCATGGGCGGCCCCATGATGGGCCACTCCCAGTTTGACATGTCCGCCCCCATTGGCAAGGGGACCAACGCCATCCTGGCCTTTGCGGACAAGGAGGAGCGCACCGTGGAGCACCCCGCCTGCATCCGCTGCGGCAAGTGCATCTCCGTGTGCCCCATGCACCTCCAGCCGGTGTTCATGTACCAGTACGAGGCGGCGGGAATGCTGCCGGAGCTGGAGGAGGCCCACGTGCTGGACTGCATTGAGTGCGGCGCGTGTACGTACATCTGTCCCGGCCGGCTCCATCTTGTCCAGGCTTTCCGGGCGGGCAAGCAGAAGATCAACAACGCCAAAGCCGCCGCCAAGGCCGCCGCTGAAGCGGCCAAGGCTGCGGAAGAGAAAAAGAAGGAGGGCTGACCATGGACTATAAAGCCTTGAATCTCATTGGTTCCTCCTCCCCCCATATCCGCACCAAGGACGGCGCGGGCCACATCATGGGGGAGGTGCTCATTGCCCTGGTGCTGCCCCTGGCCTTCGCGGTATACAACTTCGGCCCCCGGGCTCTTGCCACGACGGCGGTGAGCGTAGCGGGCTGCTGCGCCTTTGAATGGCTCTACCGCGCCCTGCTGCGGAAGAACAACACCCTGGGCGACCTGAGCGCCGCCGTCACCGGCGTTCTGATTGCCATGGTCTCCCCCGTGACCATTCCCTACTGGATTCTTTTAATTGGCGACTTCTTCGCCATCGTCGTCGTCAAGCAGCTTTTTGGCGGCGTAGGCAAGAATTTTCTGAACCCCGCCCTGGCGGCCCGGGCCTTCATGCTCTCCTGGGCCGGCGAGATGACCCGCTGGGTAGGCCCCCGATCCTCCGTGCCTCTCATGGGCGTCATTGACGCGGAGACCTTCCCCACCCCCATGGCCTATCTCCACGGCAACGACCTGTCCGGCCTGATGAAGGCCACCGACCTGCCCAAGATGTTCGTGGGCCTCATCGGCGGTTCCATGGGCGAGGTCAGCGCCATGCTCCTGATCCTGGGCGGCCTGTTCCTCCTCTGGCGGAAGGTCATCACCTGGTACATCCCCGTCAGCTATATTGGCACGGTAGCAGTCCTGACCTTCCTCTTCCCCCGGGGCAACGATCCTCTCCAGTGGATGCTGTGCAACCTTCTGGGCGGCGGCTTGATGCTGGGTGCCATCTTCATGGCCACCGACTACGTCACCTCCCCTGTAAGCCATCTGGGCCAAGCCATTTTCGGCATCGGCTGCGGCCTCATCACCGTCTTTATCCGTTATTTCGGCTCCTATAACGAGGGCGTGTGCTACGCCATTCTGATTATGAACCTGACCGTGTGGCTCATCGACAAGAATATCAAGCCCCACCGTTTCGGCGTCGTCAAGGAGAAGAAAAAGGCGGAAAAGAAGCCCGCGCCCGATAAAACCAAGAAGGAGGCCGTCAAGAAATGAGCAAACCGAAAGAAACCGCCTCCGCGAAGCAGCCCGCGTTCTCCCTGGACCCCCAGTACATTCTCCGCATCACCGGCGTTCTCCTGGCAATCTGCCTGGTGACCGCCCTGCTTTTAGGGATTGTCAATCAGATCACGGCCCCCCGCATTGACGCCATTCAGAAGGCCAAGAAGGAAGCTGCCATGTCCTTGGTCCTCCCCGCCGATGAATACGTTCTCTGGGAAGGAAATCTGCCCGCCCATGTCACCGCCCTCTATCTGGCCAACTCCGGCGGCGAGGGTATCGGCTGGGTGGCGGAAACCGCCACCAGCGGCTCCCAGGGGACCATTGAGATGATGGTGGGCGTCGGTACGGACGGCAAGGTCACCGGCGTCTCCGTGGTCAAGCACAGTGAGACCCCCAATATCGGCACCAAGGTTGTCGCCGACCAGTCCGTTCTGGACCGCTTCACCGGCATGAGCCATGAAAACGGTGAGATCACCGTCAACTCCGGGAGCAACCGCTTCGACGCCGTTTCCGGCGCGACCTTCAGTTCCCGGGGCGTGGTAGAAGGCGTCAACGCCGCTCTGGCCGCCGTAGGCCAGCTTTCGTAAAGGAGGGAGAGCAGTATGAATATCGGCAAGCAGCTGAAAGAGGGCCTCGTCACTCAGAACCCGGTGCTGGTCCAACTTCTGGGCATGTGTTCCACTCTGGCCATCACCACCACCATCTCCAACGGTATCGGCATGGGCGTCTCGGTGACCATCATCCTGACCCTCTCCAATATTTTCATCTCCCTGCTCCGCAAATTCATTCCCGAGCAGGTCCGTATCGCCTGCTATATCGTCGTCATCGCTGGCTTTGTCACCATGGTGGACCTGCTGCTTCAGGCCTTCTTCCCCGATATTGCCGAGAGCCTGGGCGTGTTCATCCCCCTCATCGTGGTCAACTGCATCATCCTGGCCCGTGCGGAGTCCTTCGCCAGCAAGTCGAAGCCTCTGCCCGCCGCCATCGACGGCATCTGCCAGGGCCTGGGCTACACCATGGTCCTGCTGGTCATGAGCGCCATCCGTGAACTTTTAGGCGCTGGCACCTTCAATGGCGCGCGGGTATTCCCCGCGGAGTACGCGGCCAATATGCTGGCCCTTCCGGTGGGCGGCTTTCTGACACTGGGCTGTCTCATCGCCCTGATGCAGTACATCCAGCGCAAGGTCAAGGGAGGGAAATAACCGATGGAATGGACCACATTATTTGATATCGCCCTAGGTGCGATCCTCATCAATAACTTCATCCTGGCCCAATTCCTGGGTATCTGCCCCTTCATGGGCGTGTCCAAGAAGATGGATACCGCCGTAGGCATGGGCTTCGCGGTGATCTTCGTCATGGGTCTGGCGTCGGCTCTCTGCTACCCGGTGAACCTGCTGCTGAACAACCTGGGCTTGAAGTACATGCAGACCGTAGCCTTCATCCTGGTGATTGCCGCCCTGGTCCAATTTGTGGAGATGTTCCTGAAAAAAGCCATCCCCACCCTCTACCAGGCCCTGGGCGTTTACCTGCCCCTCATCACCACCAACTGCGCGGTGCTGGGCGTGGTGCTCCTGAACGTGCAGAACGGCTATAACTTCATCGAATCCGTGGTCTACGGCATCACCGGCGGCGCGGGCTTCCTGCTGGCCATCGTCCTTTTTGCCAGCATTCGGGAGCGTCTGGAGTTTGCCGACCCGCCCAAAGCCTTCAAGGGCTTCCCCATTGCCCTGGTCACCGCTGGTCTGATGGCCCTCTGCTTCATGGGCTTCCAGGGCCTGAAGATCCCCTGGTAAAAACCTCAAAAGAAATGGCGCAGCCATTTCTTTTGAAAAGGATTGCGCTGCGTTCTGCGCCTCCTTGCCCGCTGTAAGCGGGCAGCTCGACGCTCGCTTCGCGAGAAGGGTTTTTCATGATTCTGCAACAGGCACATCGAGTGCCTGTGCAGAATTAGATCGTGCATGACCACTCGATGTGGTCATTGCACGATCGAGGCACATGTCCTTGGAAAAACGATTGAAATATTTTGCCGCCTGCGGGCGGCAAACTCTGCGAGGCTTTTTCTGCTTCACGGAGAGAGGAGGAAAATTTTGAACATTTTCTATGCTGTACTGACACTGGGGATCCTGGGCGGCGTCTTTGGTCTGGTGCTGTCCCTGGCCTCCAAGGTCTTCGAGGTCAAGACGGACCCCAAGCTGGACCTGATCCTGGACTGTCTGCCGGGGGCCAACTGCGGCGGCTGCGGCTATCCCGGCTGCGCCGGCTGCGCGGCGGCCATCCTGGCCAAGGAAGCTCCGGTCAACGCCTGCCCCAGCTGCTCCGGCCTTCAGACCAGCCGCATTGCCGCCGTCATGGGCGTGGAGGTCAAGGCGCAGGAGCGCCGCGTGGCCTTTGTCCGCTGCAACGGCGGTACCCGGGCCAGCCGGAAATTTGAGCGCTATGTCGGCCTCACGGACTGCGTAGCCGCCATGAAGGTCTCCGGCAACGGCACCCTGGACTGCGCCTACGGCTGTCTTGGTCTGGGCACCTGCGTCCAGGCTTGCAAGTTTGACGCCATCCATATCAACGCCCATGGCGTAGCCCAGGTAGACCAGGACAAATGCACTCACTGTATGCAGTGCGCCAAGGCCTGTCCCCGCCACGTGATCATCGACGTCCCCTACGCCTCGGACATCATGGTCCCCTGCGGCAATAAGGACAAGGGTCCCTCCGCCAAGTCTCTGTGTACCGTCAGCTGCATTGGCTGCCGTCTGTGCGAGAAGAACTGCCCCGCCGGCGCCATCACGGTGACGGACAACCACGCTTCCATTGACTATACCAAATGCACTTCCTGCGGCGTCTGCGTGGAGAAGTGCCCCCGGAAGCTGATTACCGACATTCACGCCACCGGCAAGGTTGAGCCGGTCGCCTGACTCTTTACTTTATAGAATGTTTCACGTGAAACATTTTGGCTTTTGCGAAAGCCGGGTGTTTCACGTGAAAAACATTTTTATTGCATTTTCCTGCCGCCCTGCGGGCGGCACGGGAGCCGTTTCGTATTGAAACCCCGGGGGCTTCTCGCCCCCGGACTCCTCGCCTACTTTTCGCGCCCGCGAAAAGTAGGCAAAAGCGGGCTTAAACCTACGGTTTAAGAATCCCTTCTCGGTCCCGCCTGACGGCAAGGGACCTCGGCGAGGGGTTTGCGATGGTTCGGTGGAAATGAAGAGTTGCGGTGCCACGTGAACGAGCGGTCCTTCGGGCATCTAATCTAGTGGCTTGGTAGTTGACCAACTCCGCCTGTCGGCCTTTCAAAGGGGTAGAGCCATCTACGGGGATTTGGTCTAACGGAACCATCCAGCAAAAATGCACCCCGGGGAGTTAGCCCCGCTATACGGTAGGGGCCACCGACAACCACGCTGAAATAGACGCAGAAGGGGAACGAAGCGGACGGCAGTAAGTTTAGACAAAACCGACTGTGCCTTGGGCGCAAAACTAATCAAAAAATGAGGGATTCTTAAACCGCCAGGTTTAAGCCCGCTTTTGCCTACTTTTCGCGGGTGCGAAAAGTAGGCGCGGAGTCCGGGGCCGCGCAGGTCCCGGGCCACCGACGAGAATCGGCTGCGGAGGCGGCCCGAAGGGCCGCAGATGAAACTGCCGTCAAAAATGAATTCCGCTTGCCAAATCCCCACCCTTATGCTACAATCTACCCATCACGTCAAGAGAAGGTGAAGGCCATGACGCCCTATCTCCGAGATAACTGCCCGGCGCAGTCCAGAAGCTGACAGCAGGCCGCACCGGGGTTGCCATTCATTGGTTGCTGTCAGTTGACTGCGCCGGACCGCAATTTAATTCAAATTACGAAAAGGAGCAGTTATCATGAAGCAGAACGAATTACTGACACAGTGGCTGGCCGAGGAGCAGGCCGCCCACATTCACGGCTGGGATTTCTCCCATATCCAGGGCCGTTACGAAGAAGGTCGGGATCTCCCCTGGGATTACGGCCAAATCGTCCGCCGTTATCTCCGCCCGGAGCATCGCATCCTGGATATGGACACCGGCGGCGGCGAGTTTCTTCTGTCCCTGAATCATCCCCCTTCCTTGACCGCCGCCACGGAAGGCTATCCGCCTAACGCGGCCCTCTGCCGGAAAACTCTCCTCCCACTGGGCGTTGATTTCCGGGAGGCGGAGGGCGGCGGCCCTCTCCCCTTCCCTGACGGAAGTTTCGATCTGGTACTCAATCGCCACGGGGACTTCCTGCCTACGGAGGTTTTCCGGGTTCTGAAACCCGGAGGCGTCTTTTTGACCCAGCAGGTAGGCGCGGAGAATGACCGCGATCTGGTGGAGCTGCTGCTGGACCCGGCGCCGCCCCTCCCCTTCCCCAGGCAGTATCTCTCTATTGCCCAAGAGGATTTGGAAGCAGCCGGGTTTACCATTCTGGACGCTCAGGAGGCATACCGCCCCATCCGCTTCTGGGATGTAGGCGCTCTGGTCTGGTTTGCCCGTATTATTGAGTGGGAGTTTCCGGGCTTCTCCGTGGAAGCCTGCCGGGACCAGCTCTTTCAGGCTCAATCTATTTTGGAACAGGACGGCGTGATCAGGGGAATGACGCATCGCTTTTTTATTGCTGCTGAAAAGATGAAGTAATATACATGTGGGGGAATGTTTCATGCCGCAGTGTCAAGAAAACGCGCCGGTGGCGCGTTTTTAGCGTAGGCTTCGGCAGCTGTGCTGCCGAAGCGGCATTTTCGTAAAAGGCAGTAAAGGGAATGTTTCACGTGAAACATTCCCTTTTTATATCAAGATAAGGCAGCGCCTAAATGATTCAAATTTTCCAGCAACGAAGGAAATATGAAATTTGTGAAAAATTTTCCCGTTCCCAGTTGAAATGTTGTTTTTTTGTGTTATACTACATTATATGTTTACTTTAAATAATGGGGCGGCGCGCCCCTTTCCCGGAGGTGCTCTGTGGGTAAGATCGTTACCATTGTAAATCAAAAGGGCGGCGTTGGCAAAACTACCACCTGTGTCAGCCTCACCGCCGCCCTGCGGGAAATGGGCCAGCGGGTCCTCCTGTGTGACTTTGACCCCCAGGCAAACGCCACCTCCGGCATGGGCGTAGACAAGTCCCTCTCTCTGGGTGTCTACGATGTGCTGCTCAACGATGTGGAACCGGAGAAACGGGTGGTCTCCACCCGGTACGGCGACGTCCTCCCCTCCTCCAAGGGCCTTGCGGGAGCCGGGGTGGAGATGGTGGGCATTCAGGACCGGGAGCATCTGCTCCGCCGGGCGCTGGAGAGACTGTCTCCCAATTATGACTACATATTCGTGGACTGCCCGCCGTCCCTGGAGCTGCTGACCTTGAACGGGCTGTGCGCTGCGGACAGCGCCTTGGTGCCGGTGCAGAGCGAATATTTTGCCCTGGAAGGGCTCAGCGACCTGATGTATACCATCCGGGCGGTGCGGAAGAATCTGAATCCACGTCTGGAGCTGGAGGGGGTGCTGCTGACCATGTACGACAGCCGGACCAATCTGGCTTTGCAGGTGTCGGAGGAGGTCAAGCGCTTCTTCCCCGGGAAGGTCTACAGCACGGTGATCCCCAGGAACGTGCGGCTCAGCGAGGCCCCCAGCCATGGGAAGCCCATCAGCGCCTATGACAGGGCCAGCCGGGGATGCGAGGCCTATGCCGCTCTGGCGGAGGAGTTTTTACGGAAGAATAAGAAATAAGCGGAAGGAGGAATATCCCTGTGGCTAAAGAAAAAGGAATGGGGAAAGGATTGAGCGCCCTGCTGGGGGAGGATTTTTCCGCCGATTTTTCCACGCCGTCCTCCACCCTGCCCATCTCGCAGATCGAGAGCTGTCAAAATCAGCCGCGCAAGAATTTTAACCAGGAAAAGCTGGAGGAGCTGGCCGAGTCCATCCGGCAGCACGGGGTCATCCAGCCTTTGACGGTGCGGAAGCTGGCCAGCGGGTATTACCAGATCATCGCCGGCGAGCGCCGGTGGCGGGCCGCCCGGATGGCGGGACTGGACGAGGTCCCGGCGGTGGTCATCGAGGCCGACGACCAGAAGGCCATGGAGCTGGCCATGATCGAAAACCTCCAGCGGGAGGATCTGAATCCTATCGAAGAAGCCGAGGGCTTCCGGTCGCTGACGGAGGTCTACGGCATGACCCAGGCCCAGGCGGCGGAGCGGGTGGGCAAATCCCGCAGCGCCGTAGCCAACGCCCTGCGGCTGCTGGAGCTGAATCTCTCCATCCAGCGGCTTGTGGAAAGCGAGCAAATCTCCGCGGGACACGCCAGGGCGCTGCTGCCCCTGTCCGCTTCCCTGCGGGTCAAGGCGGCGGAGGAGGTCGTGCGCAGCCAGCTGAGCGTCCGGCAGACGGAGCAGCTGGTCAAGAAGCTGCAAAACGGCGGACAGGAGAAGAAAGCCGTTCCGGAAGAAAAAATTCCCGCGGTGGATTACGCCGCGGAGGCGGCGAAGTCCCTCTCCGCCCGGCTGGGGCGGGCCTGTCATATCTCCCAGGGAAAGAAAAAGGGGAAAATTGAGATCGAGTACTATGGCGTGGACGATCTCAATGATCTGTTGGAGGCGCTGGAGAGACTGGGAAAATAAGCCCGCGTACTTCACACCGCAGCGTCAGGAAAATATGCCGGCGGAGCGGTAGTTCGGCAGGACATAGAATAAAATGTTTCACGTGAAACAATTAGGAGGTTGCCAACTTGCTCGATATTAGATTTATCCGGGAAAACCCGGATGCGGTAAAGGAAAATATCAAGAAGAAATTCCAGGATGAAAAGCTCCCCCTGGTGGACAAGGTCCTGGAATTGGATGAGGAAAACAGGCGCTCCATCACCGAGGCCAGTGAGCTGCGGGCTCAGCGGAATACCCTGAGCAAACAGGTCGGAATGCTCATGGGGCAGGCGAAAAAAGACCCCTCCAAGCTGGAGGAGGCCGAGGCCATGAAGGCAAAAGTGAAGGCCAATGCCGAACGGCTGGCGGAGCTGGAGAAAAAAGAGGCCGAGCTGGAGGGAGAAATTCACAAGCTGATGCTGGTGATCCCCAATATCATCGACCCGTCGGTGCCTATCGGGCCGGACGACTCCGCGAATGTGGAGCTGGAGCGGTTCGGAGAGCCGGTGATTCCCGAATTTGAGATTCCGTACCATACGGAGATCATGGAACGGTTCGACGGAATCGACATGGACGCCGCGGGACGGGTGGCCGGAAACGGGTTCTACTATCTCATGGGGGATATCGCGAGGCTCCATGAGGCGGTGCTGGCGTATGCCCGGGACTTCATGATCGGAAAGGGATTTACTTACTGCATCCCGCCGTTTATGATTCACGGGAACGTGGTGGAAGGCGTCATGAGCCAGACGGACATGGACGCTATGATGTATAAGATTGAGGGCGAAGACCTCTATCTTATCGGCACCAGCGAGCACTCTATGATCGGAAAGTTCATCGACCAGATCCTTCGGGAGGAGCAGCTGCCCCAGACGCTGACCTCCTACTCCCCCTGCTTCCGGAAGGAGAAGGGCGCCCATGGCATTGAGGAGCGGGGCGTGTACCGGATTCATCAGTTTGAGAAGCAGGAGATGATCGTGGTCTGCAAGCCTGAAGAGTCCATGGAGTGGTATGAGAAGCTCTGGCGGTTCAGCGTGGAGCTGTTCAGAAGCCTGGATATCCCGGTACGGCAGCTGGAGTGCTGCTCCGGAGATCTGGCGGATCTGAAGGTCAAGAGCTGCGACATCGAGGCCTGGAGCCCCAGGCAGAAGAAGTATTTTGAGGTCTGCTCCTGCACCAACATGGGCGACGCTCAGGCCCGGCGGCTCAGGATTCGGGTCAAGGGCGGAGACGGCAAGAACTATCTGCCCCATACGCTGAACAATACGGTGGTGGCGCCGCCGCGAATGCTCATCGCCTTTTTGGAGAACAATTTGCAGGCAGATGGAAGCGTCCGGGTGCCGGAGGCCCTGCGGCCTTATATGGGCGGGACTGAGGTATTGGTTCCTAAGCACTAAAGGGCGGCTCCGGCTGCTATGATGCCAGTCTTTTTTGATTCTTTTTCTGGGACGAAAAAGAATATCCAATAAAATTATTTTTTAAAGGAGAGCATGATATGAAGAAATTTTGGAAGGTTCTCGGTTTGGGCGCGCTGGCTGCCGGTCTGACCCCTTACAAGGTGGAGAAAAACGAGGAAACCGGTGAGAAAAGCTATCAGGCCCTCCTGTGGCGGATCACCAGCTCCCCCGCCGGCGAGGACAAGAAAATCGACATCGGCATCAACCTGGGCGAGGGTACCCTGACCAGTAAGCTGATGGACATCGTGGAAAAGAAAGAGGAGCCCCATCTGTTCAGCGACGAGCTGAGCGTGGAGTATCACGCCGGCGACGCAAAGGATGCCGTTGAGGACCTGGCGGAAAAGGCCGCCGATGTGGCGGAGGATGTGGCTGACGCTGTGGAGGATGTGGCCGAAAAGGTGGCCGACGCGGTGGAAGAAGCGGCGGAGAAGGCTGCTGACGCGGTTGAGAAAGCCATCGACTAAGGGTACCTTTCGGGAAAGGAGACTGCCGGGATGAAGAAGTTTTTGCAGGAATTCAAAGCCTTCGCCATGCGGGGCAATGTGATGGATCTGGCCGTGGGCGTCATTGTGGGCGGCGCGTTCAGCGCCATTACCACGTCGCTGATCAACGACATCATTATGCCCTTTATCGGCATTTTTGTCAGTCAGGCCAGCTTTGCCGACCTGTATTTCTATGTCAATGGCGCAACCATCACATACGGGAACTTCATTCAGGCGGTACTCAACTTTATCATCATGGCCTTCATCGTCTTCTGCATGGTGAAGGCTGTGAACAGGCTCTCCCGGAAAAAAGAAGAGGCCCCCCCTCCCCCGCCGCCGGAGCCCTCCGCTGAGGAGAAGCTGCTGACGGAGATCCGGGATCTGCTGAGGGAACAGAAAAAGCAATGAGAGATACGCTGGAGCGGGGACTGCGGTCACTGGGTATAGACCCAGGGGTCATCCCGGCGCTGGAACGGTTCGCCGGGATGATGCTGGAGCGGAACAAGGTGATGAACCTGACCGCCATCACGGAGCCCAGGGACGTGGCGGCCCTTCACCTGCTGGACAGCCTGGCGCTGCTGCCCCTGGCCGGTCTGAAAGACGAGCGGCTGGTGGACGTGGGCTGCGGCGCCGGGTTTCCAGGGGTCCCGCTGGCGATCGCCGGTCCGTCGCTGGAAGTCACGCTGCTGGACAGCCAGAGAAAGCGGGTGGACTTTCTGGAGGAGGCCCGGGAGGCGCTGGGACTGGAGAATGCCGTCTGTGTTCACGGACGGGCGGAGGAGTTCGCCGGGGAGCGGCGGGAGCAGTTCGACGCCGCCGTCAGCCGGGCGGTGGCGGCCCTGCCGGTGCTGTGCGAGCTGTGCCTGCCCTTGGTGAAGGTGGGCGGGCGGATGCTGGCGATGAAATCCGCCAACTCCGAGGAGGAGATCAACGGCGCTGAGCGGGCGATAAAGCTTTTGGGCGGCCAGTTGGAGTGGGTAAAGGATTATCAAGTCCCAACCACGGAGGTGGTACACCGGCTGGTGTGCATACGGAAGGTCTCCGCAACGCCGGGAAAGTATCCCAGGAGGTTCGCGCTCATCAAAAAGCAGCCGCTGTAACGGCAGAGAAAGGGGGCGTCCCCGGTGGGGCAGGTCATTGCCGTGGTGTCCGGAAAGGGCGGCACGGGAAAAACTTCATTTACCGCCAACGTGGGCATGGCCCTGGCCCAGATGGGGCACCCTACCCTCTGTCTGGACTGCGATGTGGGACTCCGGAACCTGGACATCGCCCTGGCAATGACAGACCGGGCGGTGATGGATTTCACGGACGTGATGTACGGGCGGTGCTCGTTGGAGGAGGCCGCCGTCAGACATCCGGGAGAGAAGAATCTGTATCTGCTGACAGCGCCGGCGCGAACCGGGGCTGAGGAGATCAGCCGGGAAAATTTCCGGGAGTTGTTTCCGGAGATCCGGGAGCGGTTTGACTACTGTCTGGTGGACGCGCCGGCGGGGCTGGGCCGGGGATTCCAGCTGGCGCTGGCGGGAGCGGACCGGGCGGTGGTGGTGACAACTACTGAGTCCAGCAGTTTGAGAGACGCGCAGCGAACGGTGATGGAATTGAGCGGGCTGGGGCGGGGACAGGTGCATCTGGTGGTCAACCGGTGCAGGAAGAAGCTGCTTCGCTCCCTGCATCAGACCATTGATGATGCGATTGACAGCGCCGGGCTGCCCTTGCTGGGGGTCATCCCGGAGGATGAGACCATGCCGCTGTACGCCGGGAGAGGTGTGCCGCTGCTCAGCAGCAGCAATAATTATGCTGCAAAGGCTTACCGCAATATCGCAAAACGTATTGAGGGACGGCGGATAAAGCTGATGCAGATCAGATAATATAAAATTTCAATTGTGCCAGGATATACCGCCTGTTCCTTTAGGGCTGTGGACCGGCATAAAGGAAACAGAGAAAGGAAGGGAGACCCATGTATATTGCTCTTATGTCCCATGACAACAAAAAAGATCTTATGGTTCAATTCTGTACGGCCTACGCCGGAATCCTGTCCCGGCATAACCTCTGCGCCACCAGCACCACCGGTCAAATGGTGATGGAAGCCACGGGGCTGCATGTACATCGGTTTTTGACCTGCCAGCACGGCGGCAGTCAGCAAATCGGGGCGCGGATCGCCTATAATGAGATGGATATGGTGCTGTTTTTCGTGGACCCCAATGATTCGTCCATGGAAAAAGAACTGCTGTATATCTCCCGGCTGTGCGATCAGAACAATATTCCTTTTGCTTCCAATGTGGCTACCGCAGAGATGCTGGTACTGGGAATGGACAGGGGCGATCTGGATTGGCGGAATATTGTCAATCCTAAGCAAAAATATAACCGGGCGTAGTTGACTTTTCGGGGGAAACTGCGTATAATTCTTCATGTTTCCCCTTGGTTTCCCCCGCCGGGGGAACGGGCCCTAAAAGGGCCATGGGATTGTATGACTTTTGTCATGCTCTCGTCCCGCTTGGACAGGGGACGGGAGCATTGCTCTTTTTCGGGGGGCGGAGCCCCCTCGACCCCCAGTCCTTTTCGCGCCCTTCGGGCGCGAGGCGGAATCTTTTCTCGTCGATAGCCCGGGGGCTGCGCGCCCCCGGACTCCTCGCCTACTTTTGCCCCGCGGCAAAAGTAGGCAAAAACGCGCTTAAACCTAGCGGTTTAAGAATCCCTCATTTTATTATTTGTTTTGCGCCCGAGGCACGGTCGGTTTTGTCTAAACTTACTGCCGTCCGCTTCGTGCATCTTCTGCGTCTATTTCAGTATTCTAATCGGCGGCCCCTACCGTCTGGCGGGGCGAACTCCCCGGGGTGTAAACTTGAAAGATGTTCCGTTAGACCAAATCCCCGTAGATGGCTCTACCCCTTTAAAAGGGCGTCAGCCGGAGTTGGTCAATTACCAGTCCACTAGATTAGATGCCCGTAGGACTGCTAGTTCACGTGGCACCGCAACTCTTCATTTCCACCGAACCATCGCAAGCCCCTCGCCGAGGTCCCTTGCCGTCAGGCGGGACCGAGAAGGGA
>JAETNP010000014.1 GCA_021768185.1 Oscillospiraceae bacterium | reverse complement strand
GTGCAGCGACACGTTGCTGCGTACAAACTCCAAGTGGGTCACAGCCTATAAGGAGGTAAAGACAGCGGGGAAAACTCAGTTTTCCCTAACTGATATTCCGAGAAGTGGAATGAAGGGGTAACGCCCTGAAACGCTTCCCCTGAGACTGCGTTGGAGGAAAGGGAGCGCAATCTCCCGGACTGACACAGCACGCTGAAGTCGGCTGAACACACTCGCCTTACACGAGGTAACAGACGGTAGGGCAAAAGCGAGCCAGAGGTGGCCGTGAGTGATAGGCCGGGGGTTCATAACCGCATATGGCGAGAATCGCAGAAATGCTGACAAAATCCCGAATGTACGAGTCTAAATTTCGGGCGGTCAAAAAGGCCGCTGCCGCAAATGCGGCGTGTGTGAGGTAGAGTAAGATTGGTAAATATGAAATACCTTACGGCGTTACAGGCGCCGTCCAGCACACAGGCTTAAAGGGAAACCTAAGTGCGGTTGCAAAAGAATAGGGATATCGGAACGTGGAAAGTTCCCGACGTGGAGCCATTGCGGGCAGAGAAGCGTTGAGGAGGAAAACCGTGTCGCCACTCACCGGAGGTGCGGTATAACTTCTCTTAATCGGGAATGAAATAGCAGCCATGCT
This sequence comes from Oscillospiraceae bacterium, assembly GCA_021768185.1. Taxonomy (GTDB): domain Bacteria; phylum Bacillota; class Clostridia; order Oscillospirales; family Oscillospiraceae; genus Pelethomonas. The sequence continues at coordinate 97,970 of JAETNP010000014.1, read as the reverse complement.
ACCAATGAAGCCGTGAAAAAAGTAAGCGGTGGAGGGACGGGCTGTAGTCAGGGTGAGGTTGCAAGAAACTCATGTTTCAAACAAACTCCATAGGTTCGAGTAGGACTAAGAAAGGCCGAATCCGACAGGAAAGAGGCCGACTATGGCAGCAAAGGACAAGGCTCAAAAGAAAGCGAAACTGCGTCATGCGGAATATTATGACTTCCAGGAAATCCAAGATAAATTGTACACTGACAGTCTGAAAAACAGGGAGTTCAAACATCTTGTAGAGTTGATTGGACTTCCGGAAAATATCAGGCTGGCATACCGCAATATTAAGGCAAATCATGGGAGTAAAACCGCTGGCACAGATGGCAGGACCATCAAAGACCTGGAACGGCTGTCTGATGAAAAGCTGGTTGCATTGGTTCAGCGGAAGCTGGACTGGTATCAACCGCAAAGTGTTCGCCGTGTAGAAATCCCAAAAGGGAACGACCCGGCAAAGGTGCGCCCACTGGGGATACCTACCATATTAGACCGACTGATTCAGCAATGTGTACTGCAAATCCTGGAACCAATTTGTGAAGCGAAATTCCACGAACACAGCTATGGCTTTCGGCCAAACCGCTGTCAAGAACACGCTATCGCTCTGGTTTATAAAAATATTCAAGTTTCACACTGCTATTTTGTTGTGGATATCGACATCAAAGGGTTCTTCGATAATGTCAGCCATGGAAAACTACTGAAACAGATGTGGACGCTGGGTATCCGGGACAAGAAGCTGCTGAGCATCGTATCAGCTATGTTGAAAGCGGAGGTCGCAGAGATTGGTTTCCCGGAAAAGGGAACGCCGCAGGGCGGTATTATTTCTCCGCTTCTCTCCAATATCGTGCTGAACGAACTGGATTGGTGGGTAGCCAGCCAATGGGAAGAATTTCCTACACGGAAAAAGTATGCCACGGGGACCAACTATAACGGAAGTGAGAACAAGGGCAACAAATACAAAATGCTCAGGGACTACACAACGTTAAAAGAGGTTACCTGTGTGCGCTATGCCGATGATTTTAAGCTGTTTACGAAAAACTACCAGCAAGCGAAGAAACTGTTTTATGCTGTGCAGGACTGGCTGAAAGGCCGATTGGGGCTGGATATAAGCCCTGAAAAGTCCAAAATCGTGAATTTGCGAAAGCAATACTCAGAATTTCTCGGCCTGCGCATCAAAGCGGTGAATCACGGCAGTAAGCAGAAGCCGAACTATGTGGTGGAAAGCCATATAAAAGAAAAATCTGTTGAGAAAATTGCGGAAAACATGAAAAGGCTTATACATGATATTGAATTTCCGGGACCTGGAAAGAGGGCGGAACACGCGGCGGTTGCCCGATTCAACGCCTATGTATTCAGCGTCCACAATTATTACGACATGGCAACAATGGTATGCCATGACCTGCATCCACTGGCCTTTTCTGTCCACAAGAGCCTGAAAGCGAGACTTCGGAAAAGACTGAAAACTGCAAAGCAAGTAAGAAAGAAAAAATTGCGATACCCCATTCCTGATTTTATAAAAGAGCGCTATGGCGACAGCGACCAGCTTCGGTTTATGAGAGGGTATGTGTTGGCCCCTATTGGCTACGTAAAGCATAGAAATCCCATGATGAAGCGGCGTGTCATTAACAGCTACACCCCGGAGGGCCGGGAGGCTATTCACAAGAAGCTGGGCCGGAATATTGATACCAATATTATGCATTACCTCATGCGAAACCCAATCCTGTACCGGTCTGCCGCTTATAACGATAACCGCATCTCCTTGTACTGCGCTCAATTTGGGAAATGTGCGATAACCGGCGTAAAACTTGAAATTGGCGATATTCATTGTCACCACAAACTGCCCAAATACCTTGGTGGGTCAGATGAATATAAAAATCTGATTATCGTCAGCGAGGGCGTTCACCGGCTGATTCATGCTACAAATCCCGAAACAATCAGGAAATATCTTCAATTTGAAACTTGACGCAATCTAACCTTGATGGCAAGCCGGATGAGGTGAAAGTCTCATGTCCGGTTTAGAGCGGGGGAAAATCCAGAGATAACATCAAAGGATTACCTATCGCTATTGCTGTTCCAGCATGAGTACAGTGCCAACTTCCTGTTCACGCTTTGGAAGCGGGTCAGAAAGTACGGAGCCTGCTGCAGCGGCCTCACGCAGAACGTGGACGATCTGCTCCAGTCCCACACCGCCCGCACCATGCTGGCCAACAGCGAGTTTCTGGTGATGCTCAACCAGGCGGCTACCGACCGGGTGGAACTGGCACGGCTGCTGAATATCTCAGATAATCAGCTTTCGTATATCACCAATGTGGACTTCGGACGAGGGCTCATCAAGTGCGGCAGCACTATCGTGCCGTTTATGAACAGCTTCCCGAAAAATACCCGGCTGTACCAGCTGATGTCCACGAAATTTTCCGAGCAGGGTGGAGCAGCGCAATAATATGGGGAAAAGGGCCGCAAAAGTGGCCCTTTTCTCGTCCGGGAGGTGAAACTATCGCAAAGATCAAGGAAAAGAAATCTGTAGAAAAGAAGCCGAAGCAAAAGCGTCAGTCAATTCCTAAACAGATCCTCCGGCGCGGTCTGGACGACGGTACGGAGCGCCTACGGGGTCAGTTCCGGGAGGTCAGCCAGCGGGGACAGTCCAGCGATTATGGCGGGGACAAAATCGAGGACACCGCTGTCGCCGGCGGGCGCTTTGTCCGGCGCAGGATAACGGATCTGCTGAAAAGGAAAAACGGCAGGCGGCCGGATCGTCTGGAGGAGCCGCAGTCCGAGGACTTTGTACCGGAACGGCAGGCAGACACATCTTCCAGTCCGCCGGATACCGTCAATACGAATACCCTTCACCCAGATACGCATGGCAGCGAACAGCCTCCAAAGATCAAGACAAGGGCGGCTGTTTCGCAGGACGCGTCTGAGCACCGGCCATCCAAAGCGGACGCGCAGGGCTGTGTACATTCGCCACAGATTAAGACGAAGGAAGCTGTTCGGGAAAGAGGATGCGTTGACAGGAAAGATGCTGACAAATTCGAGCGGTATCATGTGGATAGGCCCGCTGAACGGCGAGGACTGAGAACCTTCCGAAGCAGACCGTCAGAAACTGCCACGCTTCGTGGATCACCGCCGAATGAACCCGCCGTTCATCCCCCCGGCAGTGCCGCGCCATCCGGGCCTCCTGCCATCAAAACCAGAGAGGTCTATGCCCATCGGCAAGCCCAGGCATCTAACCAGCCGCCTGCTGAAGCGGCTGTCCGGCAGGGCAGACAGAAGTTCGTCCAGACCCAGGGCCGAAAAGTGGCGGTAAAGCGGTCTGAGTGCCGCAGACAGGATATGGGGAGCAGGGAGAAGCATCGTATTCTCCAGCAGAAAACAGAGCGTTCGGTTACCCCGTCCCCATCCCGGCAGTATAGCGGCGGCCACCGCTCCCGCAGCTATCCTACTGCTAGGCGGGCGATTCACCACACAGAAAAGGCTGCTGGCCGGACAGCACGGAACACTGCCGCGAACAGCAGGGCTGCTGTCAAGTCCTCCCAAAAGGCGGTGAAAGAGGCTGGCCGCACTGCCCGGCAGGCAGCCAAGACCACCAGCCGCTCCGCCAGGCAGACGGTCAAAACTGCTGATCATACGGTCAAAACGGTGCAGAAAACCGCCCAGGCCACCGTGAAGGCCACCCAGCGGGCCGTACAGGCCGCTCGTGCCACGGCTAAAGCTGCCGCGACCACGGCCAAGGCTGCGGCGAAAGCCACCGCAGCGGCGATAAAAGCGGCTATTGCGGCCATCCAGGAATTGATAGCCGCCATCGCCGCCGGTGGCTGGGTTGCCATCGTGGTGGTGCTGGTGATCTGTCTGGCGGCCTTCCTAATTGCGTCCCCTTTTGGGATATTTTTCTCCGGGGAGGACAGCGGCGAAGGAATCACCATGCCGGAAGCCGTGGTGCAGCTCAACGGAGAGTTCACCTCGCAGATCGAGCAGATCCAGGCGGACAACCCGCACGATACGCTGGACATGGACAACGCCGGGACTGCCGCCATGATCTCCAACTGGAACGATGTGCTGGCAGTCTACGCCGTGCGGGTGTCCACTGATGAGACTTCGCCGGGAAGTGTAGCTGTGGTGACGGATGAAAACCTGGCCGTCCTGCGGGAGATATTCTGGGCGATGAACCAGATTTCCTATCTCACGGAATCCAAGGAACGAACGGAGACAGTTACCAACGAGGACGGCGATGAGGAGGAAAAGACAGTCACGGAAACGATCCTCCACATCACCGTCACCACGAAGGACTGCTGGCAGATGGTGGATGAATATGGCTTTACCGAGGAGCAGCGGGAAATGCTGACGGAGCTGCTGAAGCCGGAGTATCAGGAGATGTTTCTGTCTCTGACCGGCAGCTATCAGGATATCACGCTGTCCCCCCAGGAGGTTCGGGAAATCATGGAACGCCTGCCGAACGATCTCAGCGAGGAGCGGCGGCAGATTGTCCTGACAGCCTACCAGCTGCTGGGGAAAGTCAACTACTTCTGGGGTGGGAAAAGCCTCGTCCTGGGCTGGGATTCCCGCTGGGGGACGCTCACGGAGGTCTGGGCCACAGGCAGTCCCAGCACAGGGACGGTGCGGCCATACGGGCTGGATTGCAGCGGGTTTGCCGATTGGGTGTTCTATAACGCCAGCGGCGGCAGCTACATCATAGGCCACGGCGGCGGGGCATCCGCGCAGCACAGCTACTGCACAAATATTTCCTGGAGCGAGGCTGCCCCCGGTGATCTGGCGTTTTATCCTGGCGACAGCCACGTGGGGATCGTGTGTGGATTTGACGCCGGCGGGAATGTGCAGATCATCCACTGCGCCAGCGGGGCCAACAATGTGGTGGTGACCGGCAAGAGCGGGTTCACTGCCATAGGCAGACCGGATTATTACAGTGAATAGAGCAAGGGCAGAGGAGCAAAAACCGTTCCTCTGCCCAATTTTTGTGTGGATCAAAGCCGCAGGCAGCATATGGCTGCGGTTTTGATTTGCACTGAAAATTACTACAAATTAAAGGAGAAATTCGATATGGCAGTTTTTCGTGTAGAACGCAATCAGAATTACACCGTCATGAGCAACTATCATCTGCGGGACAAAAATCTCTCGCTGAAGGCCAAGGGCCTGCTGTCCCAGATGCTCAGTCTTCCGGAGGACTGGGACTACACTCTGGCAGGGTTAGCCATTATCAACTGTGAGGGCAGAGATGCTATCCGGGCCGCCGTGGGCGAACTGGAGAAGGCCGGGTATGTCACCCGCTCCCGTGTACGGAACGAGAAGGGTCACCTGCAGGGGACGGAGTACGTCATCCGGGAGCAGCCTGTTTTTTCGGCTGAGCCTGTGCTGGAGGAACCTGCGTCGGAAAATCCAACGCTGGACGATCCGGCGCAATTAAATAAAGATACAAAACAAAAGAAAGATTTACGAAGTAAAGATTCAATTCCCTTCCCTTCCGCCCCTTCCATTGCTGGTACAGGTTACGCTGCCCCTCCCGCGGCGGCAGAGCCGCCGGAAGCGAAGGGAAGGAAGCGAACCAGACGAAACGCTGTTCGTCAGGAGGAGATGGACGATTACCGGGCGCTGATCCTGGAGAACATCGACTACGACGGCTTTGTGCGGGATCATCCTTACGATGCCGGGCAGCTGGACGAGATGGTGGCGCTGATGGTGGAGGCCGTCTGCTCCAGGCGAAAAACGCTGCGGGTGGCGGGGAACGATTTCCCCCAGGCGGTAGTGAAGTCCCGGCTTCTGAAGCTGGAGAGCGAGCACATCCGGTTTGTCTTCGACTGTTTGAAAGAAAACACGACACAAGTTCGTAACATGAAGCAGTATCTGCTGGCGGTGCTGTATAATGCGCCAACGACCATGGAGAATCACTATGCCGCACAGGTCAACCATGATCTGTTGTAAGCAGTGCCTCTATTCCTGGTTACCTTTTAATGTAGCTATACGGTTTATATGATTAAAGCCATATTTAGAGCCCGTCCCAAAATTATCCGCACGCATCTTGCTTGCATATTTTCCGCCATGCTTCACCAAAATCCTCGGCAATCCACAAAGGATTGCCTGTGGCTTTGGCTTCACCTGGCAAAAAATCTGACTGCACAATCTGTGCACATCTAATTCTGGGATAGGCTCTTAAATGGTAGTCTGCAATTCAAAAGCAAAGCGCCATCCCCACTGCACCGGGTCCTGTGTGGCATCCAACGCTAATTGGCAGTGGGTGATATACGATTTCCTGTCCCGGAAAGGCTTTTTGCAACACAGCTTGCAAGCTGCTTATCATCGCTGTGTCCAGCGCTGTCCCGGCCATTGCAACCCGCAACCGTTCCAGTGAGCATTTTCTGAACCGCGTATTCAAATCGCTCCGGAGCGCCTGCACCATCAATTCGACACATTTTCTCATACCTCTAGCCTTGGCAAATGCATCCAATTTTTCCCCTTGAATGGTCAAAATAGGCCTGATATTCAGTATGCCTCCCACTAAAGCTGCCGCAGGTGTAATGCGACCGCCTTTTTTTAGATATTCCAGGGTATCGACTGTGATATAGATGCTGGCCTGATAAGATTCCCGCTCTAATACATTTTTAATCTGCTCCGCATTCAATTCCTGCCTAGATAAATCTAATGCCCGTAACACAGAGCCATATAGAGTATAGGAAATTCGGTGATTATCAACAACATATACCCGGCTGTCATCTGCAGCCAGCATCGCTGCAGTCTTGCAGGAATGACTCAACCCACTAGACATAGGAATATAAACGATCTGTTCAAAGCCGTCCGCGAAAGCCTGTTCCCAAAGGGCCAGCACCTCGCCGGGAGAGGGCTGCGATGTGCTGATCGCCGCACCAGATCGTTGAGCCGCATAAAATGCTTTCTCGCAGATGGTTTCCCCCTCATAATGGATCTGACCATTGATTATGACTGGCATAGGCAGAAGGTACACGCCCAACCGTTGAGCCTCCTCTCTGGTGAGGCCGCTGTTAGTATCTGTCATAACCGCCAGGGTAGGAGAGCTTTCCAGCCAGTCAGCCACACTAAAAGCAGCAATGGTGATGTCGCGCCGCAGGCATGCCCACTGGCGCGGATATGCAGCCATTTATTGCATACTGTGAGCAAAGATACAGACAGAAAATAAGTCATGCAGATCATGACGAGCTTCCTATTTCTATGGGAAGCAACCGCCCCAAAAAATGCTGTCGAATAACCAACGGCAGTAAACACAAACGCTATATCCCTTTGCTTCTCACGTTCCACTCTGCCATCCCTCCATTTCTGCCAGAGGTATGCCAAAGCGGGGATGACTGCCAGTAGAAGTACAAGTGCCGCCAATTCCGACTGTGTGGTAAGAATATCAGGCCTGCTTCCAGCCAGAACACTTACCAAAATTAACGCCATGATGGGCGGAACGGTGAGAATGCGCATGATCCTCGCCACGATCTCTTTATTCCTCACAAAGTATGCCTCCCAATTGATTTTTACTCTTGTTTTTGTTCGAGGACACGCTATAATAATGAGTGCAACAAATTGTAACATCATTGACAGACCTTTTCAAGCCTTTGGTCACACACTGTAACAAAAGGGGGCATATTGTATCATGTTACCTAAGTCCGGAAGAAGCTCCAGCAATCTAATCGCACGGGAATGTATTGTTACAGCGCTGCTCCAGCTGATTTACGAGAAACCTATGTCCTCCATTACTATTTCGGAACTAACAAAAAGAGCGGGCGTATCCCGCGTTACTTTTTATCGGAATTATACCTCCAAAGAAGAAGTCTTTATTTCGGAGCTAAAAGAGATCATGGCGCACTATGAAGCGGAAGAACCTGCGACACAAAAACGCGGCATATACTATGACCAGCAACATATGACGCGTTGCTTCCGTTATTTTTATACATATCGTGCATTTATGGATGGTCTGATCTACTGCGGTTTTGGTGATGTGTTCCTACGACTCATCACAGAGTATGTCCAACAAAAATGGTCAAATGATCCTTCCAACCCAGAGCAGACATATCGATTAGCTGCCTTTTCCGGGATGCTTTACAATGTATATTCCGCATGGGTGCAGCTGGACTGCACTCAGCCGCCGGAGCAGATCGCAGAAATTGTGGAGCGGATGTGCAAAACAGGCTTTGGAACAAAAAGCAACTTCTTTTTTGAAAACAGAGCAGCTAGGGAGGCTGATGGCGAAGTATGCCGTCCCCTGTGTCAGCTCCCTGCTGGTACAACATCGTGAACCAGATATTCACTGCCAACGCTGACTATCTGGGTTCCTACAAAAATACCGCCAATATAGCGGCCTTTCCGCTCCTCGGGAAGTATGCGCGCTTCAGCCCCATTTTAGCACTATTGGGATCTTCCCTACCGGTCACGTTTGGCTTGGTCGGCGAAGAATTGAAGGAACAGTGCTCAACCTTTATCAATACCACAAGCCCAGCTTTACCAGCGATGATTCCCTGCGCAGGATGCTCTATCTGGCCTCTCATACTATTCTTCAATGAGAACCATAAAATCGTTACCCGTGGGCCGCCTGCGACGGCTTAGGGCCGGGGCGGCCATGGCCGCCTAACGCCGGGCAGAAATCCAGGAATAGCAACGGTTTTAGTCTCGAACTTAAAGCTCTTTTTGATACTTTTTCTCTCGAGAAAAAGTATGACCTAGCAACGCCATCTTTGGCGGGCCTCAGTCTGCCTGCTTCTTCTATCTTGCCCCGCATCCTCCTTCCTCGTTTCCTCTTCTCACTATTTGAGGGAACCGATCTAAGCCTGTCCGCGAAATCGCCTGGACCATCAATGGAACAGCCGCCGAGGATCCTTGGCGGCTGCTTGGACAATCATACATTTCTATCGGCAATTTCAGGCGCTTTGCTTATGCGCGGATCATATTACTTCCGAGCCAAAAGGTCGGAAGTAATATATGCCATGTTTTGCGGTTGCCGCCGTTTACGGCGGCGAGCAAAACGGCTTAAATCAAAGGTACTATTTCCGAATTATAAATTCGGAAATAATACCTTAGCCAGCGAGAGTTCATTCGCACGGCGGCTTTTTTGCACTCTGCCCAAGCTGCCACAAGGGGCCGCCTTTCGGCGGCCCCTCGCAGCGTGAGTTTCCCCACATGAGAAAAGTGTAAAAACGCTGTTTTTCAACAGGTTTTTGCGGGAAGAATATGGAGACTGCGACCCTTAGCCCAGCTGCTTCACGAAATACGCGCTGGTCTCGGCAATCACGCCGTCCATGGTTGCAGTATCATCCGTGAAAACGTTAAAGGTATGCTCGCAGTTCTCCACCAAATGGGTCCGGGAGGCGCTGTTGGAGGATGCCTTCACGATCTGTTCCGCAGACTCTGGAGGGACTGTGCTGTCATCCTTGCCATGGACGGCCAGAATCGGGCCGGGATACTTGGTCAGCTCCGCCAGGGTGTCCATGGACTGGACTTCCTCAAACCAGCGCACACCGACGTGCATGGGGTCGCCGACCCACCGGGGAGCGATGGCCTCGCCTGTTTCCTTAGCGGTCTTATAGGCGTCTTCAAAGCTCACATCTCCAAAGATCCCCGCGCCATCCATGCTGATGGCACCCGCCCAAGTGACGACGGCTTTAAATGTATCCGGATGAGCGGCGGCGGACAACAAAGCATCCATACCGCCCTGACTCCAGCCCATAACGCCGATGGCGGAACCATCCACCTCTTTCAGAGAAGCCAGATAATCGGCGGAAGCCTTGGCGTCTATGATGGCGGAAGTCGGGCAGAAGTCTGCGTTGTTGGCGGTGGAAGCGCCGCAGCCCATAAAGTCGATGCGAAGACTTGCAATCCCGGCCTCTGCAAGGGACTGGGCGAGGCGGGCGAAAGCGTTGCTGCTCTCATTCCGGGAGGTCCCGGTGCCGTGGAGCATGACTACTGCGGGAGCACCGGAGGCCTTTGCGGGCAGAGTCAGCGTGCCGGGAACCTCATGGGCAGGAATGCCGTCCTGTTCTGGAACGGAGATAGAGACCTCCTTTTCGCGATATCCCTGAACGTGCTTGAGCAGATACTCGGCGGTAGCCGCAGCCGCCTCCTCGATGGCGCTGAAGCTGCCGGAGAAGACGTTAAAGGTATGGTCGCAGCCTTCAATCATATGGGTCTTGGAGGCGCTGTTGGTGGATGCCTCCACGATCTTTCCGGCGGTCTCCGGGGCTACGATAACGTCATCCGCGCCCTGAATTGCCAGGATGGGACCGGGGTACTCGGAGACCTTCTTCAGCACGTCGGTAGCCGCCATTTCGTCGTACCAGCGCACCCCTACCCGCATGGGCTCTCTCCAATCGTATTCCGTCACGGTGTATCCGTCCTTTTTGGCGGTCTCGTGACTCTGAGCAAAGCCGCTGTTCTTCATGTCGGTGGCCCCGGCCCAAGTGACTGCGGCCTTGAAGGTGTCGGGATAGGCGGCGGCGGCCAGCATGGTGTTCAAACCGCCCTGGCTCCAGCCCATGATGCCGATGGCGCCGCCGTCCACCGCCTCCAGCGCGGCCAGATAGTCCGCAGCCGCCTTTGCGTCGAAGTTGGCGGAAGATGGGCAATAATCCACATCTCTTGCCTTGGAATCCCCGGCGCCCATAAAGTCAATGCGCAGGGAAGCCAGCCCGGCCTTGGCCAGCAGGGGAGCGGCCACATCGTAGCCATTCCCCGCCTCGTGCCGGTTGGAACCGGTGCCGTGGAGCATCACCACGCCTGGGACCGGGCCGCTCGCGCCGGTGGGCAGGGTCAGCGTACCCACCACCTCATGGGCGGGAATGCCGTCCTGCTCAGGAACGGAGAAGGTGACGGTCTTTTCGGAATATCCTTGAGTAAATTTAAGCAAGTATTCTGCGGTAGCTGTAGCAGCTTCCTCAATGGCGCTGTAGCTGCCAGAAAAAGCATTAAAGGTGTGATCACAGTCTTCGATCATATGGGTCTTGGAGAAAGCGTTAGGAGAAGCATTTACGATTTTCGTTGCAGTTTCCGGAACCACAGAAGTATCCTTCATACCCTGGATTGCCAGGATTGGGCCAGGATACCCGGCGACCTTCTCTAGTACATCGGTGGCTGCCATGTCTTCATACCAGCGCAGCCCCACACGCATGGGGTCTCTCCAATCGTATTCTGTTACAGTATAACCATCTTTTTTGGCAGTCTCAAAAAGCTGTTCAAAGTTTGCCTCATTTTTACCGCTGCCAATACCACCGGCCCATGTGACTACAGCTTTGAAGGTATTGGGGTAGGCGGCGGCAGCCAGCATGGCGTTCATACCGCCCTGGCTCCAGCCCATGATGCCGATGGCGCCGCCGTCCACCGCCTCCAGCGCGGCCAGTTGGTCCGCAGCCGCCTTTGCGTCAATGTTAGCGGAGGAGGGAGAGTAATCCGCGTCGCTGGCGGGAGAATCCCCGGCACCCATAAAGTCAATGCGCAGGGAAGCCAGCCCGGCCTTGGCCAGCAGGGGAGCGGCCACATCGTAGCCATTCCCCGCCTCGTGCCGGTTGGAGCCGGTGCCGTGGAGCATCACCACGCCCGGGACCGGGCCGCTCGCGCCGGTGGGCAGGGTCAGCGTACCCACCACCTCATGGGCGGGAATGCCGTCCTGCTCAGGAACGGAGAAGGTGACGGTCTTTTCGGAATATCCAGCCTTTTCGGAGCTTCCGGCGGAGACCAGATTTTCCGCAAAAAATCCCGCGATGCCGTCCTCCACAACATCAGTGACCTTCGGGTTTGCCTGATAGAATGCGTAGCCGTGATCTGCACCGGGTACCACGACCTCTTCAGCGTTAGGATACGCCTCCAGAGAGAGCTTATTGACCTTCGCAGGTACCACGGTATCCTGATCGCCGTACATGATCAGCACCGGACCGGTAAAAGCAGACACATTCTCCAAGGGATCGATATTGCGCAGATCGTCAAACCATTCAGGAGAGAGATCCAGCACCTGACCGTACCTGGTGGTGACTCTATAATAACCTTTTTCCTTTGCTTCGGCGTAGGCTGCCGGGAATTGATCCGAGCCGCCGGCGGCGCCTTCGGCCATTGCTTTGCCATCACCGACCGCGCCGGCCAGCAGTACCACAGCCTGATATCCGTGATTTCCCTGGCTGATAATAGTGGAAGTTATGCGCCCACCCATGGAATAGCCCAAGACGCCCAAGCGTCCGTCGTCCACGCTGTAATTGGACACCAGATAGTCGCGGCAGGCGTTGGAATCCTCGACCATGTTGCTCAGGCAGTTGGCCGTGAAGGGTTCGGTGCTCTCACCGCAGCCGGGGAAGTCCATCCGGATGCTGGCGATCCCCTTGTCCGCCAGAGCGCGGGCGATACCGGCAAATCCGACACCCTCATCCTTGCTGCCTCCATGTCCGTGGTTCATGACAACGGCGGGGAATTTACCGTCGCCCGTGGGCATCGTCACCACTGCGGTCACCTTGCGGCCGTTAGCGTTGAAGGATACTTTGGTTTCGGTAAACCCGCCGGTCCAAGGAGCCTGATCATACAACAGCTGTGCCAAAGCGCCCCGGGTCACGTTTTCGCTGTACATGGCCGCCCCTGCGGGGAGGACCCTGCCGTTTTTGACCGCATAGGCGGACAGCATGGCCGTAAGCTCCGCGCCGGAAAGAACGGCGGAGCCGTCAAAGGCGTTTCCGGAAACAAGACCTGCTTCTTTAGCCCAGGCCGCAGCCGGCGCGTACCACTGTCCGGCGGTATCTGTGAAGCTGCCGGTCCCGGCGGCTTCAGGCCTTCCCGCCATGTTGTAAAGCACCTGGCAGGCCATAGCCCTGGTCACGTCACCGTCCGCGTCAAAGCCGCTGCCGGTACCCAGCATGTATCCCTGCTCGACCACAAAATCGACCGCTGCCGGATCGCTGGCCGCCGCAGGAAGGGACAATGCCAGGAGCATTGTCAGGGAAAGAAGTACGCTGAGAAACTTTTTCATGTTTTTCCTCCTGATCTTCATTTTTTATATAGAATCGGGATCATCCCGGAACTTTTCCAGTAAATGCAGCTGTTCCTCCGAAATACACACCTTCCCCTTTGCAATAGACAGCATCCCCGCGTCCCGTAAGCGATACAGGCAGCGTTCCAGCGTCTTGAGGCTGAAAAAGGCTTCGCTGGAGATCTCCGTGCGGGTCTTTTGCACCACATACTGAGAGCCGGATGCGTGCGGGGCCATTTCACAGTATTGTAAAAGATAAATCACGGTTTTTTCCAGATTGGGTCGAAATGCGGTATGTCCCCGACTAACCGACAATCCATAGTTCTTTTTCGCCAGTACGCGGGAAAAAAGGAGCAATAACTTTGGATATTCCATCATGGCCTCCGTAAACTGCTCCACAGGCCAACGGGCCAGAACACAGCCATCGGCGGTGGCGACATCGGTGGCGTAGCAGCGGCGCTCCGCCAGCACCTCCAGGTCGCCGATAAAGGTAGGAGACGGCATGTGCAGCCAATTGGATACCTTTCCGGTGACGGTGACATTCTGCGCGGAAACCGTCCCGGTCAAAACCAAGTGGACATACTTCACCGGAGCCTCCCCCAGGCAGATCATGCTGCCTGCCTTATACCGGCAGATAGACGCGCGGGCCATCAGTTCTTCAGGAACTGCCTTCAGGAATTCTTCCCACTGTTTGCTGCCGTTGGCATACGAATGCAGTTGCAAGACATTCCCCCCGATCAATTTGTCAACCATCCAAAAGAATGGTGTCCTAACTGTGTGATTTTCGGCGCTTTTAATAGTAGTATAACAGAAAGCCCTAATGAAAAAAAGGACAACTGACTGTTTTCCGCCCAGAGAAAAGTGAAATTTGGAGAAATTCGTAGCAAGACAGGCGGCAAATCCTTTCTGCCGCCTGTGCGGCTGTCCGCCTGGCGTTAGGCGGCCATGGCCGCCCCAGCCCTAAGCTGCCGCAGGCGGCCCACGGGTAACGATTTTATGGTTCTCATTGAAGAATAGTATCAGAGAAATAGCCGGCATTCTGTATTCACGTATATCCCTCTTGACAAAAATCCGAAACGGAATTATAATTATAATACGAAACAGAATTTTAAGGAGGCATATTATGACCAATGAGCGTGAAGCAATTCGCCGCATTATGATTTCTATCAATAAAATTGATGAACTTTACGAGAGAGTGCAGCGGAAAGCAGGTGTAAAGGGTAATACAGTGTGGGTACTATATGCTCTTGATGACGGGAAGCCTCATTCTCAAAAACAAATCTATGAAGAATGGCTGATCCCCAAAACTACACTGAACACCATTGTAAAGGAGCTTGAAAGCGAAGGCTATGTAAGAATGGAAACGATCTCGGGACAGCGTAGAGAAATGCACATCTATCTAACGGAAGCTGGGAAAAAATATGCCAGACAGGTATTAGATTCTTTCTATCAAGCGGAAGAAGAAGCATATGGTCAGATAGAAAATGCAGAGATTTTGTCCGACGAATTGGAGAATTTTTGTCAAAAACTGGATGCGGCTTTTGACAGACTGGATTTTAGAATAGAAAGGCAGCGTTTATGAGGATTCAATTATCAGAACATTTCACTTATAGGAAACTGTTGCATTTTGTATTTCCTGCAATTGTCACAATGATTTTCACATCTGTATATAGCATTGTAGACGGATTGTTTGTTTCTAATTTTGTAGGAAAAACTTCTTTTGCCGCACTCAATTTAATCTTTCCACTGCTTATGATTCTTGGAGCTTTAGGATTTATGATTGGAAGCGGCGGTTCGGCGATCATCGGGAAAACACTGGGAGAAAAGAAGCATGATTTAGCAAACCAATACTTTTCAATGCTTGTCATTGCAACATTTCTATGCGGTTTCATTTTCTCCGTTATCGGTCAGTTTTTTATTCGACAAATTGCAGTCATTCTTGGTGCAAAAGGGGCAATGATAGAGGAATGTGTTGTGTATGGACGAATATTGCTTGGAAGTCTTCCCTTTTTTATGCTGCAATATGTCTTTCAACTATTTTTTGTTGTGGCGGAAAAATCAAAGCTGGGATTAGGGATCACCGTGTTTTCCGGAATTGCCAACATCATTTTTGACGCGCTCTTTGTAATTGTCTTTCGATGGGGGCTGGCGGGTGCGGCAATCGCCACGGCAATCGGTCAAGTGATCGGAGGCGCATGGCCCGTTTTGTATTTCGCCAAAGAGAATGACAGCCTTTTACGGTTATCAAAAACGGCTTTTTATGGGCGGGTGCTATTGAAAACCTGTACAAACGGTTCTTCCGAATTGTTGAGTAACATTGCCGCTTCTGTCGTCACCATGCTGTATAATTATCAACTTATGCGACTTGCTGGCGAAGACGGTGTGGCAGCCTATGGCGTCATTGCATATATCGCATTTATATTTGCCGCAGTCTTTCTTGGATATGCTTCCGGCAGCGCCCCGATCATCAGCTACAATTACGGTGCAGGAAACGGAATGGAACTTAAAAACGTGTTCCGTAAAAGCATGGTGTTTCATTTCATTACTGGTGTGGTAATGACGATTTTTGCAATTGTTGCATCAAGCTCGCTGATACGTCTGTTTGTTGGATATGATATGCAGCTTTTTGAACTAACCCGGCACGGGTTAAAGCTGTATTCCATCTCGTTTCTGATATGCGGATTTAATATCTTTGCTTCTGCATTTTTTACCGCATTAAGCAATGGTTTTGCTTCTGCAACGATTTCTTTTTTGCGTACATTGGTGTTTGGAAGCGGCAGCATTATTATTTTACCTCAAATTTGGGGCATTGACGGGATATGGCTGGCAATTACAGTAGCAGAAATACTTTCTGTTTTTATTTCTGCTATATTTATGACACATAACCGAAAAAAGTACCAATATGTTTAAGCGGAGGATTTTATGATAGAATTACAGAATGTTTCATCAAACGCAAAGGACTTTGAAAAAATAAAGCGACTGTATGAAAGTGCTTTTCCGTATAAAGAACGGATGCCGATATTTGATTTGCTTAAAAACAAAAACGAAACTACTTTTTGTGCCGTGTATGACAATGAGCTGTTTTGTGGATTCTTTTGCTTGCTCAGTTTTCATGGTATTACACATATTGCATATCTGGCGGTTGCACAATCCTATCGGGACAAAGGCTATGGATCAACAATCTTACAGAGTATTCACGAAATGAAATCTCAAAATCGAATTATAGCGGATATAGAAATGGAAAACAGCAGGGCAGCCAATCATGAGCAACGAACACGCCGAAAGAATTTTTATATCCGAAACGGCTATCAGGAAACTAATATTTTTTATACATGGCAGGACGTTCAATATCAGATCTTATCTTATGGTGGGACAGTGAGTAAAAGCGAATTCCTTTCGTTCTGGCAGCATTTTGAGGTTAAGAACGAAACCTGCGAATAGCTGTTGACAAATGGAGTCTCCAAAGATACAATGATTAAATAGGTTGTTATGCATAGTATAGGTAAAGCCGAAAATGGCTATCACGCAGAACGGAGGAATATTATGAGAAAAGCACTTTTGGGCGTTGTGACGGTGGCTATGATCCTGTCATTAGGGAGTGTCAGCGCATTCGCGGCAGGCCCTGGGAATGGACGTTATTTCGTAGACAAAGACGGTGATGGTATCTGCGATAACGCTGGCAGCAGGTGCGCCTATGTGGATGCAGACGGGGATGGAATATGCGATCTCTGCGGCGCAGAGCATAGGGCCTGTTTGACCGGGGAAGGGGCGGCTTTCGTGGATGCGGACGGCGACGGCATCTGCGACAACTGCGAAACCTCGCACTGGTGCGGCAGAAATTTTGTAGACGCCGATGGCGATGGGGTCTGTGACAACTATGCGTCCGGCCAGGGCAGAGGGAATGGACGCGGCAGAAATTTTGTAGATGCCGATGGCGATGGGGTCTGTGACAACTATGCGTCCGGCCAGGGCAGAGGAAATGGACGCGGCAGAAATTTCGTGGACACCGATGGCGATGGGGTCTGCGATAACTATGGCTCCGGTCGGGGCTGCGGCTATGGACGCGGCGCCGGGGGCGGACGTGGAAACGGTTTCCGGGGCGGACGCGGCAGATAAATAACAGAAACCAAAACACTGTTTTTATTTGGTGGGCTTGTCCACCTATGATATCTAAGACGCAGAGCCGATAAACGGTGATCACTCACTCGTTCATCGGCTCTGCGTCTTAGTATATTCGTGTCTGATTAAAAATTGCTGTTTGGATAAAGCCTCTATTGGCATTCCGAGTATTCTCAGCTGCCTGTGCGGGACGTTCGGAGAGGACAGGACGGCGTTTTTGGATAGACTGCGGCGGCGATTTTTCTTTTTGCCCGTCTTTGTAAAATCAATCAGATAGAGTCCGTTCTCATTGAGGGGAAATCATCTATGCGATTTCTTTCAAATATTCAACGCCCTCCAACGAATAGAGGCCATTCAATGCCTCGGCATGATTGGGGTTTTGTGTAAGCTCAACGGAAAAGACCAATGTTCCCATCTCTCCATTCAGCGTTTTGATCTTTCCCCGCTGCATATCAAAAAGCACAAAATGCTGTTCCTGCGCATATTCCGATAAGTTTCGCAGGGAAAAGGCGGAATTATATTCCAGATAAACTTCCATGCTTTTGGCGTGCTGCTTGATGTAAACATCTATCTTTTTTAAGATAATAAGGGCAAAGATGGAAAACAGAAACCCCACAATCGCGCCGGAATAGAATCCTATTCCGATAGCCAGCCCCAAGCCAGCCGCCAGCCATAGGCCGGCGGCTGTGGTCAATCCGCGTACCTCGTCATTCCTTGTGACAATAATTGTACCAGCACCCAAGAAACCGATTCCGCTGACGACCTGCGCCGCCATGCGGGTCAGATCAGTCTGCGCATATGCAGTAGATATATACTGGTTTGTTAGCATGATCATGGCGGACCCCATACATACCAGAACATAAGTCATAAATCCGGCTGGTCGATTTCTCAATCCTCGTTCTGCTCCAAGAACCCCTCCCATCAGGAGAGCCATGCTGAGCCGTATCATGATAGAAAACAGATTAACTTCATACAGTGCGGAATACCAGGTTCCCATATCTGTAAACATATTCACGATTCCTGCTCCTGTCCGCCCCCAGCTTCAATATGGTGCGGCCGCAGACGGTTCAGCCTGCAATAATACTGATAAAAATCCTCCACACATTCCTGGGATTCATCACAAGACAACTGTTCTTTTAGATCGAAAAGAATCCGTTCTCCCGTTTTGTTCGTCATGTATTTCAACGCCGTGCCGCCCCACCGCTGTTTTTCCGGCTCCTGAACGACATAAGGCCAAAAAGGGATCTGGTTCTCTGGCCGCAATTGCAGGCGATACATGGGATGTGCATGGATGACTCCATCCCGACAATGGCTGCCCAGAAAGTCTTCCTCCACCATAAACGCGCCAATGATACGCCGTTCCTTTTCCGGCTGCTCAGCGGCACATTCCGTAAGCAGGCACATGGAGTTCGGCTTCAGACGTTCCGGGATGCGCGGTTCGCCTTTGGAGTATCCGCTGAGGTAGCCGCCTGTCGAAACAGACCATGTGGAGAACAACTCCTCGTATTGGTCAGGCTTGATGTTGAATACAGCCTGTGACTGCGGTGAGATTTTAAGATTCTGCAAAAGCTGATTTCGCTCACGTAATTCTTGAAGCGCTTGGCGCTCAGCTTCTTTCGCCGCCTCGCGTTTATTAAGAAGTTCTTGAACTGCTTTTTGCATGGAGGCATTTTTCAAATGCAAAAACTTGGAGAAGGCGTCCGGGTAAATAAACTTCTTTTCACCGGCAGAAAAACAGATGGTTATCGTGGTTTCATCCCATCCTGTCACAATGCCCTTTCCAAATGTACCGTGTTTAATCGGTTGACCAATCAGCTGCATATGTTTCTCCTTTCTAAAAAAAGAGCCTTTACGCCATACAGCACTGGTATGGCAATAAAGGCTCTTAAAGCGACAGATCAGGTTCCTGTGTAATTATTCGGCGTTCGAGACAGGCGCGCGCTTTTTGTCGTTGATGCGCAGGACGACGGTATCGCCTTTGATTTGAAGTTCAATTCGCTCACTCCGAAACTCCGGGATGTCGTTTACGGTCAGGATCGTTCCCGCGGGAAGTCCCTCAAGGTCAATCGTAACCGTGTCGATCATATCGGCGGGGAGTGAGGAAAAGGGGACTTCAAAAATCATTTGCTCCAAAACGCCAGGAACAACATCCGTGTTTTTCAGGAAAATATGCGTGATGCTGTTGACTTTTTGATCTGCTGCCAGAGCCTGGAAGCTGAAATGCTCCACCTCATTGTTCAGCGTATCTCTCTTTTTCTCTTTGATTTGCGTGAGAATCACGCGGCCATCCAGGTCAAGGCCGACTTTGCTTCCCTCGCGCTTTGTGCGAAACAGTTGGTTTGCGGTTTGCTGATCCATTTGAATGGAAATGGGTTCTCCAAGACCGCCGCCATAGACACAGCAGGGCACAAGGCCACTCCGCCGCAGCTGCTTTGCTTTTGCCGTTTCATTCCGCTTTTCCACTTTGATAACGTCCATTGTGATCCTCCTTATGGTATGGTTTTATGTTCTATACCGCGCAAAGCGTTGATATAGCATGAAAATAAGAAAGAAAGGCTTTCGCATTCATGCTCAGCGGCAAAAACAAAAGCCTTTCTTTTACAGACGGTTCTTTTCTTCAATTTTCAAATGAGGCCAAATGCCAAATATATAAAAAAAGAAGAGCCTTCCATACAACACCGTTCGGTGCAATACCAAAGCCCTTCTTTAATAGACGGTTCTTTTTTGATTTTATTTATTATAACATAGAAAAGTTATAAAAGCAACCCCAATTTTTTTCTGGTTTCAATCAATTAGATTTACAGGTATCTCAATCTGCACAAGAGCGTCCTCCACCCGGTCGATTACATTTTCGTTGATAATGACCTCATAAGAGAACCCCGATAGTGTAAGGCTGCGTTTTTCAACATAATCAAATATCCTTTTGTAGCACAGCACAGGGCTTTCTGTCGCATCCCTGTAAAATGCCCGTACATAATCCCCGGCAGGCTGTATGTGCAATCCATCTTTCTTTATGGGAAAGGGGATTTCGATAAACAGTTTGGAATAATCCTCGAAGTCTCCTTTTCGCAGACTGTCTACCGCGATCATCGTCCCATAAGAGGCATCATGCAGACGGCGAAGCTGATATTTTTTCGTTTCAGCAGTGATCATCTCCACCTGCTTATCAAACGTAGTGTCCTGATTGATGTCTACGGTAACTAAACTGCGCTGCTTCTTCCGCACAATGCTGATTTCCGATAAGTCCATTGTCAATAATGTCTGCATATTCTGGCGATGGTACGATAGCGTTTTCCGAATCGCTCTCAGATGTGCCATCTTGCGGTCTAAATCATCAATTTTCTCCTGCAAAAGTTCCTTCATGCTGGCGGCAGAACGGTTTTTCATAAATGCCTGGATTTCTTCAATCGGTACATCTAACTCCCGCAGCAGCAGAATTGTTTCCAGAATGGCGCTCTGATCGTAGCTGTAATATCTGTATCCATTTTCGGGATGGATAAACGATGGATGAAAAAGGCCGATTTCATCATACCACATCAGAGTTTTCTTATTGATGCCATGCAGAGCCGCAAATTGACCGATTGTGAGCAGTTTACTTTTTTTCTCCATTTTTCAAAATACCCCTTGACTGTACAGTTACTGTACGGATTATGATAGCACATATACCAGAGAAAAACAAGTAGACAAGGAGAACGATGATGGAAAATCAAAACGCTTACAACAAGCCGGTCACATTGAGGAACATCCTCAAATTCGCGGTCCCTACCATTGCAATGTCTGTCTTTATGTCCTTTTACACGATGGTTGACGGTCTGTTCGTGTCAAACCTGATCGGGACCAGCGCGCTGTCTGCGATCAACCTGACGGCCCCGGTGATCCAGGTGGTGACAGCCATTTCCACCATGCTGGCAACTGGCGGGAGTGCCGTCATCATGAAGAAGATGGGAGAGCAAAAGCCAGAAGAGGCCAGGGAGGACTTCACGTTCCTGATTTTGGTGAACGTGGTCGTTGGCCTGGTCATGACTATGCTCAGTTACTCCCTGATGGAAACCATCTTTGGGGGCATGGGGCTGTCCCCGGAGGTCGCCGGCTACTGTACCTCCTATCTCAGCCGCTATCTTCTCTTTACCATCCCGATCCTGTTGATGAACAACTTCACCCTCTATATGATTGCGTCTGAGAAGGCAACCCTGTCCCTGATCTGCTCTGTGGCCGGTGGGGTTCTGAACATTGTACTTGACTATGTATTTATCGGCCTTTTGGATATGGGGATCAGCGGCGCCGCCATTGCCACGGGCCTGGGTTACTCCGTAACCGCCGTTGTGGGTCTGTTTGTATTCAGCCGCAAAAAGAGCCTTCTGCACTTTACAAAGCCCGCTTTCCGCTTCAAGGTTCTCGCAAGCGCGGCGACAAACGGATGCTCTGAAATGGCGACTGCGCTGGTCACAGGCATTATTACGATGATGTTCAACTGGACTATGCTCCATTATGTCGGCGAAGATGGCGTCGCCGCAGTGACCATCATCATGTATGTCCTGATGTTTGCAAGCTCCCTCTATACGGGGTATTCCTATGGTGTCGCTCCCATGCTCAGTTACTACTATGGCGAGAAGAATCACGAAAAGCTGAAAAAGCTGGTTTCCACCAGTCTGAAAGTCATTGGCGTCATTTCTCTTGTGACTGTGGCGGCATCCTTTGCCGCGACCAAACCCCTGGTGTCCATTTTTGCCCGACCGGATAACCCGGTCTATGGTCTGGCAGTCACTGGGAATCGAATCTGCACCCTGGCGTTGTTCTTTATCGGATTTAATATCTTTGCCAGCGGGATGTTCACCGCATTGTCCAACGGCATCGTCTCCGCAATCCTCGCGTTCTCTCGCTCTTTTGTATTCATGCTGATTACCATGCTGATCCTGCCCGCAATTTTGGGGGTAAACGGCATCTGGCTGGCAACCCCGGTAGCGGAACTAATGGCCCTGGCCCTGTCTGCGTTTATGTTTGTGAGGTATCGGAAACGGTATCAATACTAAGGGGAGGTGAGGTCATGAACGCAGAAAGCAGCAGCGTGAGTAAAATCGAGAGACACAAGAATTTTATTATCGACTTTCTATATTGGGCGATTATTGCGGTCTGTATTTTTATTGGCGGGAAGTATCTTCTGCCGGTTCTTCTGCCCTTTATTCTGGCGTATGGAATCGCCTGTCTTCTGAACAAGCCGATTTGCCGTATAGCCGGGGGAAGTCGCCGCAAAAGGGTTGTCCTTTCTATCCTCCTGACAGTTGCGTTCTATGTAATCGGCGGCAGTCTGTTGGCTTTAATAGGGATTGAGGTCTTTTCCGGCATAAGACAACTGATCTCCTTTTTCCCTGCTGTATGCGATCACTTCATTTTCCCTATATTGGAGGAAAGTTTTGTCTGGATAGAAAACCTCTTTCAAAGTGCTGATCTGGCTACATTGGAATTTTTGGAAAGCAACGCGGAGGGTATCCTGCAAGCTCTGAATGACGGTGTTCTGTCCATCACCAACGGCATACTGTCGGCTGCGGCCAGCCTGGTTTCTTTTGTCCCGTCAGCTTTCATGAAAACGGTCATTACAATTATCGCAACCGTCTTTCTGACTATTGACTATGAAACGATACGCAGTTTTCTCTTGAGGCTCATTCCACAAAAACACAAGCGACTGCTGAAAGAGGCGAAAGACTACCTGGGCGGTACGCTGTTGAAATGTATTGCTTCATACGCCGTAATTTTCCTGATTACCTTTTTGGAACTTTGGGTTGGGCTAACGCTTATAAAAATCCCGTATTCAATGATGATTGCACTTATCATTGCCTTTTTAGACATTCTTCCCATCCTGGGAACCGGCAGCGTACTGATTCCGTGGGGAATGATTGCCGCTGTCAACGGAGACTTAGCAATGGCGGCCAGCGTGATCCTTCTGTATATTGTGATCACCATTATAAGGAACGTGATAGAGCCAAAGCTGGTCGGGAAACAAGTTGGCCTGCACCCAATGCTGGCATTAGCCTCTATGCTCATAGGTCTTAAATTCTTTGGCCCTTTGGGTATGCTGGGGCTTCCGCTCCTGTTGTCGTTCCTGAAAGGGCTTTACGATAAACGTCAGATATTTAGTGCAAATAGCGGGGGTATAGGAACGTTTCTATAAAAGAGGCCAGCAGGCTGAATGTATTTCTCTATCCCGATAATAAGCGGTAATTTTTCTGGAAGTTCTTTTTTGCCATCATCCACCCCGCCGCCCGATAGCTGAACTCAGCCAAAATGATCCCTCCGGCCACATCCCATACGACGTGTTGCTTGGTAGTCAGTGTGGAAACGCAAACTGCAGCGGCTGTCCAAAAAGCGAAATGCTTGTACCAGCGAGGAATTTCCGCCCGTTCCCGAACCCCCGCCCAGCACAGCCAGCTGACCAGGCAGTGGATAGACGGGAACAGGTTGACCGGTGCATCCATGCGGTACAGGAAGCGCATTGTCTCATCCCACAGCCCGCTGCCTGTGATCTCTGGCCGAATATTGGTAGTGGGTAAGAGGATAAAACAGACCAGACATACTGCCTTTGCCAGAAAATCCGCACAGAAAAATCGGCAGGCGCTTCTCTTTTCCTGTCGGGCACAGAGTACATAGGTAACACCCCAGAACAAATAGCAGAGGAAATAAATGGACACTGTCCATGGCAGAAATGGCATCGCCCTGTCAATATCTGTTGTCCAATCCTGGTGCGGAAGATCTCGTGCGATCAGACTGCCGCCATAGTAAACCGCCTGGTTCCAGACAGCGGCCGCTATGGGAAAAATCCACGCACGGATATCAGAAAAATGGATATTCATTTTTTCCAATGCGCTGACCCCCATCCGAGGGCCTTTCCGATCCACATTCCCTGTTCAACCCGATACTCCCTGCCCTGCGCCAAACATTGAATAATGTGTGGGAGCAATTCGATCCGCTCTTTTTGAAATAAGAGAACAATGGTGGAACCCGCCAAGTCAAAATGCCCCATGTTCCCGCCTCTGCAAATACGGACGTTCTCCCGCGGATTCACGATGCCGCCTACGATCAAAGCGCCAATCTCCGTCTGTACTACCGGGCCAAAATTTTCCGTGGCCAGCAGTGTCCAGCAGCGCCGGTTAAGGACATATACCGGATACGTCTCACAGGCAATTGGCTGGACGCTATGGAGTATGCCGGGAATATAGTTGTTTTCTCCCTGGTATCCATCATCTATATAGCAGTAATGGTGATAGTCCGAGGCGCATAGCCGGAAGATCAAGCATCTGCCGCCGTGAAAACTCTTTGCGGTATCCTCATCCTGAAGCAGATCGCGCAAATAGTAGCGGGATCGTTTGATAAAGAAACTGCTGTCCTCGTGAATGGGATGGGCGCTCAGCCAGCCATCGCAGGGACTGATGAGGTGACTGGGGGTTCGGTCAATCTGAATATCATTCTTAGTCCGTATAAAAAAGTCCCGAAATGAGCGAAAAGTCCTCAATTGCTCTGTGGAGACAGGAATGCTGTGCCGCTTCGCGTACCAGCCCGCCAGCGGTCGGGACCACGAGGAGCAAAGGAACCGCACCGCCAGCCGGTCAGCTCGGAACCGCATGATCAGTTTCAATATCCCCCGTCCCAGTATCGTTCCATACAAAAAGCGTACTGTAGTGAAATCCCTATTCATAGTTCCACCCCTGCCAGTAGGATCAAGAGCTCCGCTCCGCCGCAGAGCATCATTCCAATTTTCCCAAGCAGCGCCGGTTTTTTAAGCCGGAATGGTATCAGGAACGCGCATCCCATTATCAGCAGCGTCAAAGGGCCCAGCCACTCCAGAGGCCAGCGGTACATACGGCATGCCCCGACAAGTGCAGGGATGATCAGTGCGGTCGTGGTAACGGGCAGGCCGTAGTAAGTATCTCGGGCTCCATCAGAGATTTCCTGGCGCTCCTCCTCGTCCACATTGAACCAGGCCAGGCGGATCAGAGCGCATAACAGATAGGACCCGGATATGTAGAAGCAGAGATCGCTTCTATCGGATAGGATGTATACAATAACTGTGGGCAATATTCCGAAACAGATCAAATCGCTGAGAGAGTCTATTTGGATACCGAACCTCCGCTCCCGGAGAGAGCGGTTCTTTTTGGTTGAGGCGATCTTTCCATCAAACATGTCACAGACGCCGGAAACCGCCAAACAGATCAGCGCCTTGTGGATGTCCCCGTTCAGCGCCATGGTGATGCCGGTAAAGGCAACCAGCATTCCAAAGTAGGTCAGGACAACCGTATAATTATAGATACCAAGCAGCATAACAGATTCCTCCTTAAATCAAATACGCAAAAAACACACAGTAGGCTAAAATACACCAGGGCTTGCCCAGCACAATGATCCAAGTGAACCTCCTTGTGGACATGCCCGTGAGACCGGAGAAATAACACAGGAAATCATCCGGTGCTAAAGGGAGCAGAATCGCCAGAAATAGAACTACCGTATAGCTCTTCTTAGTGTCGACCCACTCTACCCAAGATTGATACTTTTCCATGGGGATCAACGCCTTGACCAGCCCGACGCCAAATCGCCGGGCCAGAAGGAAGGCGATGATGGACCCGGCGCTGATACCGATGTAGTTGCACCAGAAGCTGCCAGCGGCTCCGAACATCCCGGCCCCCACGATACAGCCCAGGAATCCCGGCAGCACCGGCAGAATGACCTGCATGGCCTGTATGAGGACGAGGATCACAGGGGCGAAAATACCGAAGGTGCCGATGTATCGCTGAAAGGACTCCACAGAATTGAAATGTCCTGCAAGATGCCCGCGGACAATGAATATACCCGACAGCAGGAGCAGGAAAATCAGGGCAAAAGTTAGAATATTTTTCAGCTTTGCCGCTCTATGATCCATAGGCAGACCTCCTTAAAATGGTTGTTGATGACGCCATATTCGCAGTATAGAAGGAATTCCTGAATTTTTACTGAAAGAAATTCTGAAGAAATCTGAATTTTACAATTTGTATCTACCCAACCGCCCTTTTTCCAGGTATAATGGCCCTGCAAGCTGCGAAAAGCGAGGCTATGGGAATGGATACAAAGAAAATCTTATTTGCTGACGATGATCCGGAGATCCGAGAGGTACTGCGCCTGCTGCTGGTCGGAGAGGGCTTTGCCGTAGAGGAGGCCGCCAGCGGAACAGAAGTCTTGAAGAAGCTGGACGATTCGGTGGGGCTGGTGATTCTGGATGTGATGATGCCCGGACTGGGCGGTTATGCCGTCTGTGCGGAGATCCGCAAGCAGTCCGCAGTACCGGTACTGTTTCTCACCGCCAAGAGCCAGGATTCGGAGAAGGCCCTGGGCTTCACCGTGGGCGGAGACGACTATCTGGTGAAGCCGTTCTCCTATACGGAGCTCATCTCCCGGGTAAAAGCTATGCTGCGCCGGTATTACGTGTATGGAGCCAAGGCGGGAGAGGAAAACCGCGTCATCCGTTGCTGCGGCACGGTGGAGATCGACCCGGATCAATGCGTGGTCCGGCAGGACGGTCAGGAGGTGCCGCTGACGGACACGGAGTACCATATCCTCCTGCTGCTGGCCTCCCATCAGAAAAAGGTGTTCTCCGCTCAGAATATTTACGAGAGCGTCTGGAACGAACCGTATTTCTATACCTCCAATAACACGGTGATGGTTCACATCCGCAACATCCGGCGCAAGCTGGGAGACGACCCTCAGAACTGCCGTACCATTCGGACCGTATGGGGAAAGGGGTATCGCATTGAGTAGACGGATATCCCGGAGCCTCAGCGCGCAGTTGTTCAGCGGCGTGCTGCTGTCGCTGCTGGCGGCGGCGATGGTATTCCTGGCGTGCTTTACGTTGGGAACGCAGCTTCTGGACCGGACGGTCTACGGCCAGCCCTTTCTGGAGCAAATGGCGGACCGGCAATTTTCCAGGCTGCAAACCTATGTGAAGCAGGAGCGGATCACCGTCAAAAATCTCCACCGCCTCAATGCCTGGTGCAGTCAGGGAGATGAGGTATACCTGACCATTTATCAGGGGGACACGGCACTTTACGACTGCCTGGCTATCGGCGGGGACCTTATAGACGCGGAGGAATATGATCCCGCGTGGGAGAACCCGGAGCAGGAGTATACTCTCACGCTCAGTGATGGAACGGCAGTTCAGGCATTTCTTTACTACTATGCCGGGGATGTCTACTATTACTGGGTGGTTGGATCCTCAGGGCTGGCGGCCTTTCTAATATTTTCCCTGTGCTTCGTTGCCTTTGTCCACCGGAAGCTCCGCTGCATCAAGCAGCTGAAAAAAGAACTGGACATCCTGGCCGGAGGCGACCTGACCTACCCGGTGACGGTGAGGGGGCAGGACGAACTGGGCGAACTGGCTCTGGGCATTGATCAAATGCGCCGCTCCATCCTGGCCCACCAGGATGCGGAGGAGAAGATGCGTTCCGCCAACTCTCAGCTGGTTACCGCTATGTCCCACGACCTGCGCACACCCCTTACCTCTCTGCTGGCCTATCTGGAGCTGATGGACCGGGGCAAGTACGAGGACGAGGAGCAGCTCCGCCACTTCATCAGCCGGAGCCTGGAAAAGGCCCTGCGCATCAGATCCATGGCGGATAAGCTCTTTGAGTATTTTCTGGTCTACTCCTCCGAGTGGGAACAGCCGGATATGGAGCTGGCGGACGCTGACGGTACTATCCAGCAATTTTGGGGAGAATACGCCTTTTCTTTGGAAAGCCGGGGATTTGTCGTGCGCTCCGATTTCAACCGGCTGAACGGAACGATGGCGGTCAATATAGACCTGCTTCGGCGGGCCTTTGACAACATTTATGCCAACTTGCTGAAATATGCCGCGCCGGACCAGCCAATAGAAATTGTCTGCCGCCGGGAGGGAGAACTGGTTCAGCTCACCGTCACGAATTACATCTCATCGCAGAGGGACAAATGTGAAAGCACAAATATCGGCCTGAATACCTGCCGGAGGATCATCCAGTGCCACGGTGGGACATTTTTTGTAAGAGAAGCGGATGGACGGTTTCAGACTGCGGTCACGCTGCCATTGCGGGAAGTTGATAGAAAATAGAGCGGCGCCGTGGGATCACCCCATGGCGCCGCCCTATTTTGTTACCGCTGCTCGTTGACGTACAGACGTACCCTGTTTTGGATATTTCTTGCAATATCGTCCAGACTGCGGTCCCCGGCGAAGTAGGCTCCAGCCTCCTCGTTGACGATGTTGTAGATATTCTCGTCATACCCGGCCACAGTGGTGATGGCGTTATACAGAGCCATCAGTTGATCGTAGTCCGCCTGGGTGGAGCGGGGCAGCGAGATATCCGTGCCGTCCGCGAGGACCATGCCGCCCAGCGGGACAGGGATGGGGTTGCCCTGATCGTCCAGGGCCTGCTTGCCGTTTTCATCTGTTTCATATTGGGGCGTGATGGCCTCCTGCATTTTCTTCTCGAAATCCGGCTTATTGGAGGGGAAAGTGTAGGCTTCTGTGGCGGTGATGCCAGCAGCCTCCGCCTTTTCTTTTGGCAGGAGCAGCTGCCGCATGAAGGACCAAACTCCGTCTTTGTCCTTGCAGGCGCTGGACATGGCGATGCCGGTTCCCAGCTGGAAACTGCTGCCCACGCTGCCGTCTTCTTTAGGATAGCCCACAAAGGAGATGTCACCGCCAAGGGACACCTTCATTTCCTGAAAACTCCAGTCCAGATCATATAGATAGACCGGGATCAGCATCTGTCTCCCAGAGACAACGCGCTCGTAGGTCGTCTCATAGGTTTCATCGTCAGAGTACTTATACTCTGCGGGAAAACTATTGCAAAATGCCAGAAGGGACTTGAAATTCTCACTGTCAAAACTGCATTCCCCGGTGGACCAGTTGACAAAGTTGTTCATATTCTGGCTCAACACCGTTCGAAGCATATCACCTCTGGTGTCGTACTGGCCGAAAATGGCGCAGCCCTCCGGCATTTTCGCCAGAGCTTCCTGCAAATCTGCCAGAGTCCAGCTCATCCCGTCACCGACGATCTTCTTAGCGCCCGCCACCGTCTGAATAGAGAAGGAATTGAATATCTGATAGAGCTTTCCATCCTGCTGGGCTGCCTGGAACACCTTTTCCATCAAATTTGCCCGGCCAATGTCAGGGTCCTTGTCAATGTAAGGCCACAGATCCTCCAGATAGCCCTTGGCCCCGTACTGGCGCAGGGGCAGGGAGCTGGTGTCCAGCATATCCGGTATGTTTCCGGATAGCATTTCTGTATTCAGCCGGGTAACGCCGCCCTTGGCGTTATCTCCGGTGTTGAACTCGGAGTAGTCCTTGATTTGAATGCGGTACTTGCTGCTGGTTTTGTTGAATGCAATGATCTTTGTCCGTATGTTCCAATCCAAGGCGAGAGTGGCGTAGGTCAGAAGGGTCTTTTCCGGCAGGGCAGCCCGATCCACAGCTGTCAATATGGCGAGCTGATAGGATATCTTGTCGTTTTCCCACTGCTGGGTAAGAGCCGCCGCCCTCCCGTCAGGCAGTATGGAAAAGAAGGAAATATTGCTCTGATCAATGTCTGAATCCACCCAGGAGAACAGCTTCTCCCCCTCCGGTTCTCCGGCCTTATAGCCATAGACAGAATCGCCGTTTTGGTAATAGCACAGATAGTCTCCACCTCCGGGCAGAAGATTGCCGGCATTCGTGGGGAAATCGTATTTTTCCCCCCAGGTCTTTGCCGTCGTGTCGATGGTGAGCAGGGTGGTCTTGACTGTTTGAGAAGTTTCGTCATACTGGGAGCGGAGCATCCCCATGCGGCCATCGCTCAGCGGTGTCAGCTCACTCCAAAGCTCCTCGCCCTCCACGGTGAACAACTCATTGAGATCCGCGTCCAGCACGAATATTTTCTTATCATTGCAAGCATAGACGCGCCCTTCCCGGTCAAAGGAGATGTTGTTGACGGTGTCCACCTTCAGTTTCTCCAGTTTCTCCCGCAATCCGCTCAAATCGACCCGTCTGACTTCTTTACCTGTAGTATCCAACTGCCGCCGGAGCACGGTCGTTTGGGAATCAGACTGATAATCCCATTTATTGCCCGTGGTCTCGTCAAAACCTTCCGGCAGGTTGAATGTGTAGGTATTGATGTTTTCCGTGACCCACAGTTTTCCATCCGTGTCTACAGAGAGCCGCTCCGCATAGACATTTCCCTCCGCGCCGTCCGGCAGGCTGGATGGTTGATAGTCCGCCAGCTTTACCGGCTGGCCGCCGTCCAGTGGAACATGGTAGATGCCATAGACGGTCGTATAAGACGAAACCTCTTCCTTGGTGGCAGGATCGATCATCTTGGTTTCCTCATCCTTCTGGGTGAGGAGGTAGACGCCGTCCGCCCCCGCCGCGCCGCCGTTGATGTAATTGGCATCCAGTGTAAGGTTGGTGAATTTTGGAACGTAGACGGTAGCGGAAAGCTGATCTGCTCCCCCGTCCTCGTTTTTCCCGCAGGCCACCAGGCTGAAAAGCAGCAGCAATATCAGTAACACCGCCATGGGCCGTTTTACTTTGTGTTGCATCAATTGATCCATCCTTTCTGTTACAGGCAAAAATTTGCGGAGTCCTCCGGAAGACTCCGCAAATCAGGATACGCCTGTAATCTTAAAATTTTATGGAACAAATTCTGAAAATATCTAAAGATTCCACATCTTCAGAATTCTTCAGATATTTTCAGATAGCTTAAGAGAAACAGCGGACCGTTTTTGCTATAATCAAAGCGGCAGAAGAGCCAATATCCGATAGGAGGTAACGATTATGGACATGAAAGTGAACACAAATACCGGAATCCAGCAAGAACCGGCTTCGAGGGCGGAGGAAATCAAGCACCCGGAACAGGCGGCGTCCGCCGCCGGGAACGCCTCATCCGCGAAGGCCGCTCTGGAGGTACAGGCCGGACAAGTAGCCGGTACCGCCGAGGCTGGCAAAGCCGCTGCGGCTCCCGCCAGACGTCCGACCTGCGACCAGTACATACCGCAGGAACCGGAGGACACGGTGTCCTACGGACACTATCAGCCCGTTTCAGACGGCGAGGGGAATACCCGCATCCAATTTAACGCGCCGCCCCAGGGATCCGCGGCAGACCAGGACGGCGGGACCTCCGCTTCCGCCGCAGCTCCTGAGACTGCCGCTGGGAGACAGCCTGTGCAGGATAGGTACGTTCCGGAAAAGAAGCTTAAGCAGGAGAAAGCAAGTGCTTCTGGCGGCAGGCAGAATGTCCAAGTGCTGGAAATGCGGAAAAAGCGCCTGGAGCAGCAGGTGCGTTCTACCGGGGACAGTGAGGAACGGAAGTCGCTGAAACAAAAACTGGAGCAGATCAAACGCTCGCTGAAGGCCGCGCAGCGGTAAAAATTTCATGCATATGGCTGCCGCGCCTGCAATTTTTGATTGCAGGCGCGGCGGCGTAAAGTTCAGAATCGTTAAGGACTTCCCTCCTAAAGTATTAAGGTTTAACGTGTAAAATGGTTTTACCGGCCTGCTCTGACAGGCGGCGGGAAAATTTGCATAGGAGGTATCAAAATGGAATTACTGCTTAGACCCATTGACCGTAAAGATTTAGCCGAGGCGGAAGTCATGCTGCGGCGTTCCTTTGCGTTTACCATGCGGGATCTGGAGGAAGCTGAAATGGAGCTGCCCACCTTGCATGGCGTACTGGAGAGGCCCGGCACAGCCCCGATAGCGGCCTACCGGGGCGGGCGGATGGTAGGCGGGGCGGTCGTGTCCTTTGGGGCCGAGGGACACAACACATTGGAATTGTTATGGGTAGATCCGAATCACATCGACTGCGGCATTGGACACATGATGTGGAATATGATCGAACGATCCTACCCTCTGGCAAAAAGCTGGGAAACTGTGATCGCTGCTTGCCTGCCCCGCAACGTCTATTTCTATGTGAACAAATGCGGCTTTCATATTGTAAAGGTGGAATTCGAGAACGGAAACCGGGATGAGTGCATGTATGTCCTGCGCAAGGAAATGGGACGAAGTTAAGGTTTGTTAAGGTCTCTAGTCCAAAAGTATTAAGAAATACCAGCTAGAATAGGCAGTGTAGGGAGCAAGAACGCTCCCCCCAAAAAACGAAGTAACAGAAAGGATACTACATTATGAAAAAGACCGTTCGTTTCCAGCGCCTGATGGCTGTCGCCCTCGCCCTGATGGTCTCCGTCTCCGCCCTGGCGGGCTGCACAGGAGGAAAAAAGACCGACAAAACCGGCACGACCAAGCAGCAGCAGACCCAGGTGCAAACGGATCAGAAGGCTGACAAGAAAAAAACCACCAGCAAGACGAAGGACAAGGCCACCGACAAAAAGCTCAATAGCAGCAAGAAGAACCAGGATACCAAGAAGGCCGACCCCGAGAAGAAGGATCAGGATGCCGAGAAGGGTGAATCCGGTAAGGCTGACGATACCGCAAAGGGTGACAAGAGCACCAAGACCGGCGATGACGGTAAAAAGGCCGTGACCACCGGAAAGACCGAAGCTGCCCAAAAGCCCACCGGCAGCGCCGCCAGCAAGGCCCCTGCGAAAGGGAAGTAAGGCTCATAGCGGATACCTCCCACGCTTTTGCGCGGGGGTATCCGTCATTTTAGTACAGGAGGGCAGCACATGGACACGCAAACGATTTTGGTCGTTGATGACGATATGGACATCCGGGAAGGTATCCGCATTCTGCTTCGTGGAGAAAACTACACCATTCTGGAGGCCGGGAACGGACAGCAGGCATTGGAGTGTTTGTCTGAGGCGGTGGATCTGGTGATCCTGGATATTATGATGCCTGGTATGAGCGGGTTGCGGGTGTGCGAGGAAATACGGAAGACCTCCGCCGTCCCCATCCTGTTTTTGACCGCCAAGGCGCAGGAGACAGACAAGCTGGTGGGCCTCACCGCCGGCGGAGACGATTACCTGACCAAGCCATTTTCCTATACGGAATTGATCGCAAGGGTGAAGGCCCTGCTGAGGCGCTACTGTGTCTACCGTGGAAAAGCGCAGGAGGCGGGAGAGGACCGTTTCCTTGCCCTGCGCGGCATTCGGCTCAATCTGGATTACAACCAAGTATGGGTGCGGGAGAAGGAGGTGGAGCTGACGGAGATCGAGTACCAGATCCTTCGGCTCCTGATGCGGACGCCCCAGAGGATCTTTTCCATACAGAGCATCTATGAGACGGTCTGGGAAGAACCCTACTATTATATTTCCAACGGCACGGTCATGGTGCATATCCGCAAGCTGCGGGTCAAGATCGAGGAGAACCCCCAGGAACCGAACTATATCAAAACAGTCTGGGGCAAAGGGTATCGTTTTGAGGGGAGCGGCAATGAAGAAAGCTAGATTTTCCAGTCTGACGGCACACTTGGGGTGCCTGCTCCTGCTGGCGGGGGCATTGAGTGTCCTGCTGTTTGGCTGCATCTACTTCGGCGGCGAAGCTCTGCTGACGCAGTTTTTGGAAAATTCAGATTTTCAGGAGCAGCTCACGGAGAAGCGGGTACAGGATCTCCAGAGCTATGTTGAAAAGAATGAACTGTCCACCAGAGACACCGCCCAGCTTACTTCCTGGGTGAAGAAACAGCCCTTGATCCTGCTGGAGGTTTACCGTTCCCATCTCCTTCTCTACAGCTCCTCCGCTCCGGAGGAACAGATGGACAATGAGGAAGAATCACCCGCCTATGACTGGGCATCTTACTATCGGGTCGGGTTTTCTGATGGGGAGGCTGACATTGTCATTTACGCTAATGACACCTACCACTGGTTTTCTATCCTGCTGATCGCCGCCCTGATTCTCGCTTTTCTGCTCTTTCTCTTGATCTTTTTGAGCGGCTGCCAGAATCTGGTTCGATATATCTGTCAGCTGAATAACGAGATCCATGCCATGGAGGGCGGCGACCTGGATGCGTCCATTACCCTCCGGGGAGATCACGAACTGTCGCAGCTGGCCAAAAGCCTGGATGACATGCGTATTGCCTTCAAGGAGCAGCGGGAACGAGAGGCCTCGATCTTCCGGGCCAATCAGTCCATGATCACGGAGATGTCCCACGATCTGCGCACCCCTTTGACAACGCTGCAAATTTATACCGATATTCTGCGGTTGAAAAAATACGATCCAGGCCAGTTAAATGAGTATTTGGAAAAGATTGATGCCAAGGCGGCTCAGATCAAGCAGCTCTCAGAAAATATCTTTGAATACTCGCTGGTATCCCGCTCTCAAGACGTTGTGTTGGACCCCCCTGTTCTTTTTCGAGATGTGCTCCTCGATACCCTGTCAGAATTTGTAAGTCATTTGCGACGGCAGGGATTTACCTTTCGGCTGGAACTGGATTGGCCAC
The DNA here is from genome assembly GCA_021768185.1 of Oscillospiraceae bacterium. Taxonomy (GTDB): domain Bacteria; phylum Bacillota; class Clostridia; order Oscillospirales; family Oscillospiraceae; genus Pelethomonas. The sequence continues at coordinate 63,515 of JAETNP010000014.1, read as the reverse complement.
TGGTGGGTATCGCCGTGTATCAGCCTTATATCAAGAGGCTGATCGACAACATTGCCTCCAATATTCTCAAATATGCTGACCCGGAAGAACAGATTTTAATAGAGACTTTTGAGAAGGATGGCTACGTGGGGCTTTTGTTTCGCAACAGTATCCGATATGGGGGAGTGGGGCCGGAGAGTACGCATATCGGGCTTGCGAATATGAAGGCAATGATGGAAAAAATGAGGGGAGAGTGCCAGGTTCTGCAAACGAATTCCGAATTTCAAATTGAGCTGTGCTTTCCTCCTTTTTCAGAAGAAAACTAAATCTGCACAACACAAGCAGGGGCGTTTTCACTAAAAAATGAGAAGTCTCCGGCTGCTCAAACCTGAGAATAAGTGGAGGCAGCGCGGCCTATCATCCGGGAACTGGTGTCAGAAGCGGAGTGTACTGAGTAAATGTCATATTGATGCTGTTCTGAACAAAGTCTTTCCGAACTATTTTGAGATATTAACCCCCTGCTAATTCCCGTTGCTGTCTGTGAAGTGCATTGGATATTCTTTCAGAGGAACCCATCGACCGTTGTTGGCTCTGCGCTTTTTGGCAGCTCTATATTGACAAATTGTCGTTATAAATAAAGAAATAAGCTCTACAGCAAAACAGCATTTGCTTGTGGCGCACCTTTGAAGGGTGGGCGCGGGTACTTTGATCGCTAACAGCACCCAACGCTCTCGAGTGTTCTTGACTGGTTGGAATTTAGGGCACTCCAATTGGGGCAAGGGCAGCATATACATATCATCACAAATCCATATTGATTCCATGAAGGAAAACGGCGGGAAACACATAAAGTTTCCCGCCGTTTTCCTTTGTCGAATTTTAGGGAAATTTGTAGAACGGCAGTATAGACGATCTTGGCAGCCGTACATAGCAAAGTACCCGTGATTTTCAATCCCGAACTGCACTCCTACATAAACTTGAGATTGGAGATCACCAAATGAATTATGATATGAAACGCAGTGGCGCCTACATACAGCACCTTCGCATTCGAAACGGATATACCCAAAATGAACTTGCAAAGGCAATGAACATCGACCAAAGTTTTTTGAGTCGGATTGAGGCTGGTAGCAAAGGCTGCTCGGTGGATATGTTCATACAGCTTTCAGAATTTTTCCATGCGTCGTTGGATGCCTTGATTTTGGGAATGGAGCCGGATATGACCCAGGAAACCAAGTGTAGACTATGCCTGAAGTCCGAAATTACGGAACTGATTGACCGTTTGACGCAATTGAACGCACAACTTTGATTGCAGTATGTCTAATGGTCATAGGAATATGTCTACTGCTCATTAGCAAACTGTCCCCGCACTCTTTACAATAAAACCAAGGCAAACAAGCCTTCTGCACCTTGAAAACTTCATATCAGCAGTACGGACAACCACCCGGACAGACGAGCGCCGCGCAGCGCACGCGATGACCCGGAGGGGGTTTTGCCCCCTCCGGCGAGCGAGAATGCCACCTGTGCGGGGCGGCTTTGGCATGCCGCCCAGTGTTGACTCTGTCCGGGAGAACAATGAGACACCACGCATGGCCTCCGCATAAGAGAGGCGGGCTGCCCTGGGGTTGAAAGCAGTAGAGACCCCTGGTACACGCCCGTGCAGGCTTTGCCGAGCCTGATCCGTACTGTTCCCAAGCCACCGGGGTGCGAGCTGCAAATGCGGTGGAAATGACGAAAGAAAAAAGTCAGGGGAATTTTCAAGGATGAATACTTACGATAACAGGCAAAAGCCCCACGATGAGATCGACCATATTTTCAAGGATCTGCTGCCTGCCCACGATATGCCGGAGCGTCCCGCTCAGATTGAATTGAGCCACCTGATGCTGGACGCCATGCTGGACGGCAGCATCGCCCTGTGCGACGCCGGAACGGGAATCGGCAAGACCTACGCCTATCTGGTAGCCGGCATCGCGTTTCTCGGCTTCCGGACCACAAGCGGGCTGGAGGTACGTCCGATTTTTATTTCCACCTCCAGCATCGCCCTGCAAAGCGCGATCTTCAACGACTACCTCCCACTTCTGTCGGATGTGCTCCAGGCAGACGGACAGATCGCCCAGCCCATCCGGGCGGTGATTCGCAAGGGCAAGTCCCACTACGTATGCGATGCGCGGCTGAAAAAGCGGCTGGAGCAGGTAAACTGGCAGAAGAAGAACGCCAGGGCCGCAGCGGCGCTGCTGTCCCTCCGGGATCATCTGGACATGGATCTGGCGGCGCACTTGAGCGGCCACGATCAGAAATGTGTCTGCGTTCCAACCCACTGCGACTGCAAACAAACCAGCTGCCGCTACCTCTGCTTCATGGAGGCGTGTGATTCCAACTATTTTCACTTCCAGATCTGCAACCACAACCTCCTGCTGGCGGACGCCATCCACCGCGGCACAGGCCGCAGGCCCATCCTTCCGGACAGCTGCGCCGTCATCATAGACGAGGCCCACAAGCTGCCGGAAACCGCTCGCCAGATGTTCGGCGTTACCTTGGAGGCCGGAGACATCCGCTCTCTGATCCGCAGCCTGCGGAACGCCAAGTATTTTCTGGCGGCTGAAGCATTGTCAGAGATAACCGCTCCGCTGCTTCGGAAGCTGTCCGGACCATCGCATGGTGAAACATTTTCTGCCTATCTCCCTCTGCTGGCAGCAACAGAGAGAACGCTGTCCGTGATCCAAAAGCAGCTGGACGGCCTGCTGGCGCTCCCTCTTCGCAAATCTCTGGAGGATGTATCCGCAGCCGTATCTCTGTTCAGCAAGGGTCGCCCGGATATGGTGTTTTACACCACGGAGGACGGCCACGGCGGCACGGTGCTGTGCGCTACGGTCTCCGATCTGACCGCCCAGCTCCAGACTACCCTCTGGAACCAGTCCCAGCCTATCCTTCTTACCTCCGGCACATTGGCCGTGGGCAAAAACTTCCGCCGTTTCCGGGAGGAGACGGGCCTCCTGACAACTAGCCGGGTCAGGGAGTCTGTTTCGCTTTCGCCCTTCGACTACCAGAAGAATTGTCTGCTATATCTGCCGCAGATCCCTCCTCAGCAACGGACGGAAGCGTACTACGATGAATTGACGCGGGAGATCTTCCATCTGTTGGACGCCGCCTGCGGCCACGCTCTGATACTGTTCACCTCCTACGCCACGATGTCAGCGGTGCAGGAGCGGCTGGCGAAGGAACACATGGTCTGGCCGCTGTTCACCATGGGCCGCAACGCGGTACATACTACCGAGCAGTTCAAGTCCCATCCGGGGAGCGTCCTGCTTGCCACCGGCGCGGCGTGGGAAGGTTTTGACTTCCCAGGCGACTGCGTGTCCCTGCTGGTGATCCCCCGGCTGCCGTTCCCCTGCCCGGATGCCATGAAGGAAAAAGAGAGGGAGCAGTACGACACGCTCCATGCCTTCATCCGGGCGGCGGTGGTGCCGGAAATGCAGATCAAGCTGAAGCAGGGTTTCGGCAGGGCCATCCGAACAGAGACGGACACCTGCGTGGTTGCCATTCTGGATGAGCGGGCTGCCCTGGGCAGACGATACTTCGAGGATGTGAAGGCTGCACTGCCGGAGATGCGGATCACCGGCAGTGAGCGCGTTGTGGAACAGTTTATCCGCAGCGCCAAGCTGGAGGATTACTTTCGGGAGGGCCAGTCATGATCGATGCCAAGAGCGAGATTCAGTACATCCTGGTCACCAGGCTGCTGACAGATATGGCGCGGGCCGGGTTTCTGACAGATGAAGAACTGGCGGCTGCTAAGCATCTGGCGGTGGAGAAATACCGCCCCTCAACTGTCTGGGAATAGTGTTGGCTATTCCAGCCGGAGTGTGGTAGTATTGGCGTTGCAATGAAAGGAGGAAACCGAAATGGCAAACGTAAAGATCATCCCGCCCAGGGAGAGAACACCGGATACGTTGCGCGTTGCGGCTTACTGCCGGGTCAGTTCCGATTCCTCCGATCAGCTCCATTCCTATGCCTCGCAGATCCGCAAGTACACCGAGAAGATCAGCGAGCATGACGGCTGGGAGTTGGTAGACATTTACGCCGATGAGGCTGTGACCGGCACTCGGATGGACAAGCGGGAGGACTTCAACCGTATGCTGTCCGACTGCCGGAAGGGCAGGATCGACAAAATTCTGGTCAAGTCCATCTCCCGCTTCGCCCGCAACACCAAGGACTGCCTTGTTGCCCTGCGGGAGCTGGCAGCTCTGGGCGTGACGGTCTGCTTTGAAAAAGAGAACATCAGCACGGAGACGCTCACCAGCGAATTGATGGTGAGCGTCTTCGGCTCTCTCGCCCAGGAGGAGTCCATATCCATCGGGAAGAATCAGCGAATCAGTTACCAGCGGAGAATGGAGCGGGGAGAATTTATTACCTGCTGCGCCCCCTTCGGCTACCGGTTGGTGGATGGAAAAAACCTTGTGGTCGATGAAAATGAGGCGGAAATTGTCCGCTGGATGTTTGACAGCTATCTGGCGGGATACAGTGTGACGCAGATTGCTGCAGAATTGAATAAAAGAAGGATTCCCGCTGCCTGCGGTGGGGAACTATGGCATCAACAGGTTGTCAAAAAAATATTAATCAATGAGAAATACATTGGTGACTCCCGCTGTCAAAAAACTTTTACTACCAACACATTTCCATTCACGCGAAAAGACAACCATGGAGAAGTCAGCCAATACTACATCGAAAACACCCATCCGGCGATTATATCAAAAGATATTTTTGAGCGTGTTCAGGCTCTACGCCGGCGGCGAGCACAGCGCACGCAGAAACCGCACATCGAATATCCGCTCCGCACAAAAATCATGTGTGGTATATGCGGCTCTACATTCTCTCGGAAGATGTCCAGAAATGGCTATGTGGTATGGGTGTGCCGGAAGCATGATAATCAGGCCAGCGATTGCCCCGTGGGCCGCATCCCCGAGAGCGAGATCTACGCCGCCTTCGTGCGGATGTACAACAAACTCCAGCTCCATGAGGGCATCATCTTAACACCTGCCCTCGCCCAGCTGGACGATCTGAACGCCGCTCTCCAACAGGGAAACCCTGCCATGCTGGCTGTCAATAAGGCTATCGCGGATACCACCGAGCAGAGTTACAAGGTCAGCCAACTCCGTGCCAAGGGGCTGCTGGATGAGAGCGCCTGCACCACCAAATTGCTGGACATCAACGCCAAGCTGACGGAACTGCGCCGGGAACGCCGGCTGCTGCTGAAAAATGAGGATATTGAGGATGTGATCGACGCCCTGCATCAGACGGTGAATACGCTCCACGCCGGGCCGGAAACCATGGACAGCTTCAATGAAAACATTTTCGCTGATCTGGTGGAGAAGATCATAGCGGAATCGCAGACCTGTATCCGGTTCCGCCTCTACGGAGGCATCGAATTTAAGGAGCAGCTTCGGGAGGTACGGAGATGATCAATCGGAAGATTTTGTATGGCTATCAGATCCAGAACGGCGAGATCACCGTCTGCCCTCCAGAAGCGGCAGTGGTCAGCAGGATCACCACACTGTACCTTGCCGGAGCATCCTATCAGAAAATTGCCGATACGCTTAATGCAGACCATATCCCGTTCAGCGCGGATGTTCCCCTCTGGAACAAGCACAAAATCAAGCGGCTGCTGGAGAACCCCCGCTACACTGGTGCTGACGGTTATCCCGCTATCATGGAAGAAGAAACCTTCCGGGCTGTGCAGGCGCAGATCCAATCCAAGACAGCGATCTACACTCCGGCGAAACCCCGCCCCGCCCTTCACTTGAAGGAATATCTGCGCTGCGAACATTGCGGATGCAATCTTCACAGAACTGCCGGAGCCAACCGCAGGCCGGACACGCTATATCTCAAATGCGGTCAATGCGGCATGCAGGTCACGATTTTAGATGATGACCTGCTGGCTGAGATCAACCGCCAGCTGGCAGAGCGGGATGCTCCCGCCGGCAGCTACACCCCCTCCGGCGAGGTCGTCCGTCTCGCAAACGCCATCAACCGCAGTCTGGAGCGCCCGGATGCGCCGGAGGACGTGGTATCCCTGATTTTGCAGGGTGTCTCCGCCAGATACGATTGCTGTCCGGCATCTCAAAATGAATCTCACCGCCCGGTCGAAGCTGATCTAAAAGGCTTTGACCGGGCGGTTTCACATATTACCATATCGGCTGAACGTGCGGTAACACTGCATTTCAAATAGGCTTTACCATCCGGGAAAGGAGATCATCATGGAACAGACCACATTGGAACGGCAGGTACACTTCATCCCTGCCACCCGGCCCATCACCTCCGGCAGCAGGCCCCGCCGGAGCGGACGGCAGCGGGTGGCTGCCTACTGCCGGGTGAGCACCAACAGCGAGGAGCAGCTCAACAGCTACGCCGCCCAGAAAGCCTACTACACCCAGCACATTGCGGAGAATCCGGACTGGGAAATGGCCGGGATTTTCGCGGATGAAGGGCTGTCCGGAACAAGCATGAAGAAGCGGACGGAGTTCAACCGCATGATCGCCGCCTGCAAGCGGGGACGGATCGACATGATCCTCACCAAGTCGCTCTCCCGGTTCGCCAGGAACACGGTAGACTGCCTGCGGATCGTGCGGATGCTGAAGGCCAGCGGCATCGGCGTGATCTTCGAAAAGGAAAACATCAACACGCTCACCGAGTCCAGCGAGTTTCTCATCACCCTGTTCAGCGGCTTCGCCCAGGCGGAGAGCGAATCCCTCCGCGGCAACATCATCCTGGGCCTGCGGCAGAGTATGAAGGAGGGCAAGGTATCCTTTCAGTACAAGAAGCTGCTGGGCTACTGCCGGGGAGCGGACGGCAAGCCTGAGATCGTGCCGGAGGAAGCCGCCACGGTGCGGCGGATCTACAACCGCTACCTGGAGGGAGCCAGCCTGGGTGACATCAAGAAGGAGTTGGAGGCCGATGGTGTTCCCACGGCGGAAGCTGTGCAGGGATGGTCGTATCAGGTGATCCGCAACATCCTCACCAATGAAAAATACTACGGCGATGCGCTGCTGCAAAAGACGTACACTACAGACTGCATCAGCAAAAAGGTTGTGAGGAACTTGGGAGAGCTGCCTATGTACCATGTGGAGGGAAACCATCCGGGGATCGTCTCCAAGGATATGTTCCAGCGGGTGCAGGCGGAGATGGCCCGCCGGAGCAGCAAGCGGAAGGTGATGCAGAAATCCGGCAAGACTGAGCAGGGCAAATACTCCGCCCGGTATGCCCTGTCCGAGCTGCTGGTCTGTGGGGAGTGCGGTACGCCATACAAGCGGTGTACCTGGGCGCGGAACGGAAAAAAGCGGATCGTCTGGCGGTGTATTTCCCGGTTGGAGTTCGGAACGAAATACTGCCACGAGTCGCCTACGCTGGATGAGGACAGACTCCACAGGGCCATTGTGGCCGCCTTGAACGAGTACGGCGCCATCCGGGAGGAGGTGCTGGAGGGAGCGATGGAGCTGGCCGGTATGGCCCAGTGCCACGGTGAGGCGGGCGGTATGAGCCTGCTGGAGCTGAAGCAGCGGCTGGAGACACTGACCACCGAGCAGGCCCTGCTGCTGGACAGGGTACTGGCGGATATGAATAACGCGGAGTTGAACGCCCAGCTCAAGAATCTGGCGGATGAGAAGCAGGGTATCCTGGAGCAGATCGACCAGCTTCAACAGAATGAGGAACAGCAGGCTCTCCATATATCCCGGATGGAGGAGCAGAGGGCATGGCTGGCCCAGCAGCCGGCGGTGTTCACGGAATACGAGGATGCCATTACCCGGAGAATGATCGAGCAGATCACGTTGGTGGATGCCGAGACTATCCGGGTCAAGATCCGGGATATTGATGTGGTAATTGAGCGGAAGCTGTGCTAAAATGAGGCTGGAGGATATGGGGTATGGCGATTTTTATCACGGGCGACACCCATGCGGATTTCGAGCGGTTCAAGAAAGATATCTTCTACGAGCAGGCGGAGTTGACCAAGAATGACTATGTAATTATATGCGGCGACTTCGGTGGCCTATGGGACGGCAGCCCCAGGGAATGCTACTGGCTGGACTGGCTGGAAGCAAAACTGTTTACCACGCTGTTTGTTTCCGGCAACCACGAAAACTACGATCTGCTGTCGGAATTTCCAGTGCAGAAGTGGCATGGCGGCAGGGTGCAGTTCATCCGGCCATCCATCGTCCATTTGATGCGTGGGCAGATCTACGAGATCGAGGGCAAGCGATTCTTCACCATGGGCGGAGCCAGCAGCCACGACATCCAGGACGGCATTCTGGAACCGGACGATCCGAAATTCAGACAGAAATGCCGGGTACTGAACGCCCGGAACGCCATGTACCAGGTCAACCACCACTCCTGGTGGAAGGAGGAACTGCCCAGCGAGGATGAGTACCAGACTGCCAGGGACAATCTGGAGCGGTGCGGGTGGGCGGTGGACTACGTCATCACCCACTGCTGCCCGACCTCGATACAGGAGGAGTTGGGCGCGGGATTCTATCAGGCCGATGCGCTGACGGATTTCCTGGAGGAGATCGCCCAGAAATGCCAGTTCAAATACTGGTTCTTCGGGCATTACCATGACAACGGAGTGATCCAGGAGAAATTCGTGCTGCTATATGAGCAGATTCTGCGGTTGAAGGAATAACCAAGCAGAGAGAAGTACGGTCAGGACGGGGTATCCTGACCGTACTTCTCTCTGCATGATATTATACAACTTAGGATCTGTTCAGAAGCCAGACGCCCAGGTTCAGATATGCGGCGAAGGCCACCCAGAGAAGATAGGGGATCTGCAGCCACATAGCCAGTTTATCGGAGCTTCGGAAGGATAGGGTCATACACAGGATCAGCACCCAGAGTATGACCAGCCATACAAGCGCCAGGCCATAGCGCTGAAGGTTGAAAAACAGGATGCTCCAAAAGAAGTTGAACAAAAGCTGAAGGAAGAACAGCTTCAAGCTGCGGGCCCGGCTGGCGGAGGCGGGGGCCAGGTAAATTCGGGCCGCACCGATCCCCATCAACGCGAACAAGACTGCCCATACAATAGGGAACACGATGCTGGGCGGTGTCAGCGGCGGCTTCACGACCTCCGTCTTATAGATCTGTGTGCCATTTCGCGTCAGCCAGCCGGACAGCCCCCCTACCGCTTCCGAAAGAATGATCCAAATCAAATATGGTTTCCATGTATGCCGTTTCACGCTTCATCACCCCGTATAATATATGAGCTCTCCGCCCAATTATACTGTGTTTGAAGGACTCGGATGAAGCGTTATCCGGGGATCGGTACTCGCTATTTTTTCCGCCGATCATCCCGTCGGTATCAGTGCTCCTCGCATTCAGCATCCGCCTTTGTATGATGGATGGTACCCTTGGGATGCTGCGGCGGAGCATAGATCGAGGAAAGCATCAATGGGCAGTTCCCGGCATTAAGGATATTGTGCCACGTGCCGCATGGCACGAAAACGCCATCTCCCGCGCTGAGGCAGTGGCAGATATCCAGGTTTTCCCTGCACGATCCCATGCGGACCATAGCCTCTCCGCCTTCCACACGGATGAACTGATCCGTGTCGGGATGCATTTCCGCGCCAATGTCACAGCAGGCCGGGATACACATCAGCGTCATCTGCAGATGATGTCCCGTCCAAAGCGCGCTGCGGAAATTATGGTTATGCCGCGCCGCGCACGGTATATTTACAACAAATGGATCGCACCCGTGATCCGTCTCACGGCAGCACTCCATTGGATGATGAGAGTCCATGTTATATGCTCCTTTCCATTTCCGATACAGTATCCTATGCGGCTTGACGGGTTTCGGTGAATGGTGATGAAAGTAAGCGCAACTTTATTCGGTATTTTCGGCGTGGTTTAGGCAAGAATATAGAAGAAGGGGGATTGCCGTATGAATTTTCTGATCCTTTGCCTGACCACGTTGGCGTCGTTTGGCGTGTTGTTTCTTGTGGCTAAGTTTATCGGCCACAAGCAGATTGCTCAGTTCGATTTTTTCGATTATATCACGGGGATCACCATTGGTTCTATCGCGGCCGAAATGGCTACAGAATTGGAAGAACCCTGGAAGCCTCTGACCGCGATGGTGATATACGGGGGCATTACTCTGCTGCTGAGCATTATTTCCAACAAGTTCCCGCGCTCCCGCAAGTACCTCAACGGTACGCCTACCATTCTTATGGATCACGGGAAGCTGTATCGTGAAAACCTGAAAAAGGCCAAACTGGATCTGAGCGAGTTCATGGTCATGTGCCGGCAGCAGGGATACTTTGATCTGACAAGTATTGAGACAGCTGTTTTCGAGTATAACGGAAAGCTGACCATCCTTCCGGTGAGCAGCCAGCGCCCCGCTACCCCCAAGGACCTGAACTTGGCCCCGGAGCAGGAGCTGCTGTTTACCGAGCTGATCATGGACGGCCGCATCCTGGAAAACAATTTGAAGCGCATGGGACTGGATCTGACGTGGCTGGACAAACAACTGCAGCAGCACAAAGTCCGCTCCGCCCGGGATGTATTCCTGGCGGTCTGTGACAGAAATTTGAACTTTGTCCTCTATGAAAAGGATCACAGAGAGGATGCCAAAAAATAAATGCCTCCACCAATCCCCCCTGGTATTCCACTTGGCATAACAAGCAGTCTGTGTCGTACCGGAGGTTCGAATTGCATCACTTATTTTGCAAAAAGGCGCAAGAGAAAAGGCACTAACCCCGCAAGTCATTGCGCTGCAGTGATTGCGAGGCTGCATCTTTTTTATCAACACAAGACATTGTAGACAAAACCTGCGTTTAACGATAGTTATACGTAGGTTTTGTTGTTTATCGTTAAATCATACAAAAACTCAATACATATTTGGCTACAATTACATATTAGCAGATGCCAGCAAGCAGATTTGAGGAGGTTTAATCTCCTTCAAACCTGCTTTTATTTATGTTTTAGAAAGTGAGGCTACTATGAAGATTCCGTATGGCTATGTTTTGGTTGGCGAGGGAATTGCCATCCATGAGGAAAGGGCAGATGTTGTCCGTAGCATATTTGAGTATTATCTCGCAGGAGCAAGCTTGGGGAAAATCGTTGCTATGCTCTTTGCGAAGTGCATAGCTTCTCCGACTGGAAACACCAAATGGTCCAGGGCTGCTGTTGATAAGCTCCTGGCCAATAAGAAATATATCCCAATTGTTGGGATAGACGTATACATGGATGCTCAATTCGAAAGGGATCGCCGGTGTAATGTGGATTATGATAAGGCTGGACATCCAAGAAAAGCGACCAGATATCGGTCACCTGCTCTCAAAACAAGATGAGACTATACAAATCCCGGCTTTTCTGATATACTTGCAGAAAAAGGGAGAATGGGATCATGACAGAGAAAGAAGTCGGTGAACTCTACATACGTTTGGCATTCCAATATGAGTTCGCAATTGGTCGGCTTCTCGACAAGAAGATAATAGACCAGGATTTGGTGGACAGGCACAGGAAGTCTTTTTACGACTCGTTAGATGAAGAAAAACTCCGGACGGCTCAAAAGATTGGAGATTATACCGAAATCATACGACGTTATATGCGAGGCATGATCTGTGAGGATAAGGTGTCATTGACAGGGTTGGCAAAGCAATATTCAGAGGATTCCCCTGGGTATATCATTCAAAGCTGGATGCGTAGCCGCAACACATTGGAGTTTCTTCGTCAATGGGAAAATGACATGAATGAGGAATTTGATGACAGGGCTTGTGAGGAACTGATCCACCAGGGGCATACCACATCGCTTACCATTACGCCATCTCTGTGGATTCGTAGGACTCACGCAGTTGGAATGCGAGTAAAGCAGGGCAAAGGCGGAGGCGTGAGGGCTTACCCTGAAATTGCAGCTGATTTTCAGCTTTGGTTGGATCCTAAAATGAGGCTGGCTGTGGTGTGGCAAGGCAAAAGTGAATAGGTACTCTATTTTAATAATTGGCTTTTCAGGACAGATATATGTAGATAGGGGGGAGGAAAACAAATGAAAAAGGCAGAGCAGCTGGTAGCTAACATAAAAAGTATGTACCTTCCTCGAAATAGGTATGCTAATTTTGGTGACGTACTTCTTGCTATGGAGGTTCATGGGATTAGAGGTATGTCTGCATCTATAGCTTTTGATTTTCCTGTTACTGTTATCACGGGAAAGAACGGGTCTGGAAAAAGTACATTGGCACAACTGGCTTTATGCTGCTATCGATATAAACAGCCTGGCGAGTCATTACATAATATCAGAAACTATTATAACTTAGGGAACTTTTTTATTAAATCTAATTTGGATCCTGAACCATATACGCCAGATGCCTTTTTACAATACTCCTATGCTACAGCGCCTGAAAAACGGGGGTTCGAGCAGATATCTTTATTCGCATTAGATTCAAACTCGTTTTGTCACGCAAAAGAAAATATAATTAAAAAAATTAATTCTGACTGGGGCGGTTACAAAAAGCGACCTGATAGGAAATGCATTTATTTTGGAATGGGTTTTTTTGTCCCGCACCATGAAATGGGAGATCGGATTTACTTAGACCCTAAAACATGCATCAGCGGAAAACGAAGTTTTAGTGAAACAAGTCTTAAAATTTCGGCTGAAATACTGGGTTCGCCATACTCTGCAGTTGAAGTGGCAACAATCATTAATCAGTCTAAAGAAGCAGAAATGGGATTTGCTTCTCGTTTTGGAGCAAGGTATTCTGAGAATCATATGGGATGTGGAGAAGGCAGGTTGATTCGAATGATTGACGCAATCGAAAATGCACCTGAACGAAGTTTGATTGTTATAGAGGAACCAGAAACCGCCTTACATCAAGATGCCCAACATAATTTAGCAATCTATTTTCTTGAAGTTTGCAAACGAAAATGTCATCAGATTATTGTGACGACTCATTCGCCAACAATTGTTGACGCAATGCCAATGGAAGCCAGGAAGAAAGTTGAACGAACCTCCCGTGGTACAACAGTTGAAAACAATCCGACAATTGCAGAAATTATATCTGATTTATCTGATGGTCATCAAAAGTCATTACTCATTTATGTGGAAGATGAGTTTTCAAAAAAATTACTCATTGAGATTATTCGTAAATTTGCGCCTGAATTATCTAAAGCACTCTCTATTGCCGCAGTGGGAGATAAGGGGGATGTCCTACAAGCAGTAAGATATACACAGAAGCACAAAGGAGTCAAATCGATTGGAATTCGTGATGAAAAGCACACTGCAAATGCGACCGAGTTGATTTTTTCATATCCATCTGATAAGGCGCCAGAACAGGAAGTGTTTTGTAACCAAGTTGTTTCGGAGTTTCTATCTGCCCAATACAACATTAATTTTTCAGATGTTTTGGCTACAGTCACAGATCACCATGAATATGCAGATCGAATTTCACAACAGTGTGATGTGGACGCAGCTACTATCGAAGTCCAATGCATACAAACATATATCCTGCATCAAGATGTTTCAAAATTTTTGCCATTGATTAGTGAAATAAAAAGTCAATGTTAGCACACATCTTTTTTGTTGAACGACCCTATCCAATCTGAACAAATTGCTGTCAGTTGTTCGGATTGGATAGGGTCGTTCTTTGCCTGTACCCATTGAAATACAAGGGATACAGATTTTTACGCGTCATCCGGCGCGGCTCGCTTGCGCTCGCGGTCCTGACCGGATTGCATCTTTTTTATCAACGCAAGACAGCTCAGAAATCCCCATCATTGCTCCGTTTCCGCCTTGCGGCGAAAACTGCGCTATGATGGGGACTTCTTCGCTTCCAACTGCGACCCAGAGTTCGCCCGCCCTGATGGCGGGCGAAGCCGCCGCTTGCGGCGGCACCTCTTGGGCTCACAGTTGGGGGCCGGGGGATAGTGGCATTTATAGTGTTGGACGCTCACAAACCGGAAAGCCGTTATTTTGCAAGGCTTTCCGGTATTTTCTTTGCCCTGCTGGTGGTTGTTTCCCCTTACAGTACGGAAACGCTTTTGATAAACCCTTCCATACGGTCTGCGCTGGCCTGCTTCATCCTGCCTGTCATATGACCGCATACATCCAAACGGAGAAACCAATCTGCATTGTTGCCCCGGCGAGGGGCTCTAACAACTACTGCTTTAAAAGGCAAGGAGGGTCATAAGAGGTGTCCACAAACAAGATATATCGAATGAAAACAGACGGATTTCACGGAGAACTCTTCTGTCCAGCCCAGGACGGGTATCCTGGCAAGGCTCTGATCTGCTTCAGCGGCAGTGATGGAAAATTTGAACTGTCCCGGATGCTGGCCCAAGTCTTCCAGACCCATGGACTGACCGCTCTGGCGCTGGCCTATGTGATGGAGGAAGGATTGCCTCAGCAGTTTTGCCGCGTCCCCATCGACCCGCTGGAGGCAGCGGCAGCGCGGCTGCATGACATGGGCTATGAAAAAGTGGGGCTGTGGGGCATTTCCAAGGGAGCCGAGCTGGCGCTGACGGCAGGGAGTCTTTTGCCGGGACTTGTCAATGCGGTGATGGCGGCAGCGCCTATGAACACCGTGTGCCAGGGGTTTTCCATGAAAAAAGGCATTACCATTATGCAGGGAAGCACCTGGACCTTTCACGGGGAGGAAGTCCCCTACAGCAGCTTCGGGATGGACAAATTTCCACTGGGGCGGGTGCTGGGAAAGAGCCTCAAGGCACGGGAGCTGACCATGTACGACCTCTATATCCCATTGGTGGAAAACCCAAACCCCGACGCAGTGATCCAGGCGGAGAAAATCACCGGCCCCGTCCTGCTGATCTCATCCAAAATGGATACCATGTGGCCCTCCGACTCAGCGGCGGAGCAGGTAATGAAGCGGCTGCGGCAGCATGGCTTCCCATACTTCTGCCAGCATCTGAGTTATGATTACGGCGGGCATCTGTTCGTTCCCATGGAATTGCGGCTGGCAAAGTTTTTCAGAGGTGATCGTGGGAAATACAGGGAATTGAGCCGAAAAGCCCGGATGGATTCTCTGGAAAAGACACTGGAATTTGTGACCCGGTGGTAAGGCGTATGGGCACAGTGGAGACGAATGGCCCCCTGTTTCGGAGTACAAAACTCTGCGTAAGTGTTCATGACAATATAGTATCATGACAAGTGAAAAGGTTTAGATTTGCCATTGTATAGCGCGCTCGGTGCCGGCAGCCTCCTTGGCATTTGTTGACAAGGCTGCCGTTGGCGGAAACCTTCAGCCGATGATGCAGATGCTGTTGCTCTGGCCTTTCCTGCGGTATGTATGGAGCTGAATATGGGAATTTCCAAGTCCTGCCTTTCGATGCGGAACATGCAGCCCCGGTGGAGAGGCAGAGAAAATAAGTGTTGACATTCGATATACTGTGTGGTACGATGCACCTACTGGAGGCGATATACAATGAATATTGACGAATGGCGCTCCCAGCTCAAGCGCGGAACGCTTGAATTCTGCGTCTTGCTGATGATCGCCCAGGGAGAGTGCTACGGCTACGAATTGATCAGCCGCTTGGAAAAACAGCCCATTCTGTCGGCAAAAGAAAGCACCATCTATCCTCTGCTCCGGCGGCTGCTGCGGGAGGGACTGCTGTCCTCCGTATGGCGGGAGTCGGCGGAGGGGCTGCCGCCCAGAAAATACTATACCATTACAGACCAGGGCCGGGCCTATCTGGAGGCCATGGAGGCCGAGTGGGCCAATCTGCTGTCGGCTATCGACGAAATCAAGGGGGAATAACTGCTATGGACCAGGAATTGAACGCTTATCTGGACCGGGTGGACCGGTATTTAAAGCCCATGTCCGCCTGGGAACGGGTGGACATCGTACAGGAGATCAGAAGCGAAATACTGGAGCTGGCGAACCAGGGACTGAGCCCCCAGGCCATTATGGACCGGCTGGGCGCGCCCAAGGATCTGGCCGCCGCCTATCTGCGGGATGTGATCGTGAAGAACCCCGGGTTCAGCTGGCGGAGGCTGGGGTCCGTGGCGGCGTTTTACAGTCTGGCGGGTCTGGGGGGAATGATCGTGCTGCCCGTCACCAGCATCACAGCAGTGATGTTTATGCTCTGCGGGGCGTTTATACCGGCGGCGGCGCTGCTGTCGCTGGCGGCTTCCCTGGTGGGGATTGATACGCCGTGGGTGGTCATGCAGCTGGGGAATTGGACCGCGCCGCCCCTGGCGGCCTTTCCCATTGCCGTAATAATGGGCCTGCTCCTCCTCCTGGCGGGGCGGGGACTGTGGAAGGTCACCGTAGGATTCGTGCGGTTGGTCGGAGAAAAGCGGCGGAGCCTGTAGCCGCGGCGGCAGGTTGGCTGCCGGAATAGATATCAAAAAGGAACGGCCCGATGTCCTCATCGGGCCGTTCCTTCTCAGAGCTGCTTCTTCCAGAGAATGCTTTCCACGGAGGTGAGCCTTTCTCCTTTGAAATCCAGCTCCATGGTAATCAGGTGGGTGAAGCCCAGTTTCTCTTGGAACTTGGCAGAGGCGGTGTTGAAATCAAAATGGCCGCACTGGACGTAGTCCATGCCCTCCTCGTCAAAGAGCCGGGCAATCACCGCCCGCACCGCCTCCGACATCAGTCCTTGCCGCCGATAATGCCGGGAGATGCAGAAACTCAGGCTTTTCCCCTGTTTTCCCGCCAAAGCGGGCAGCTTCAGCAGCTCCTCGGGGAGGGGCGTAACATTCAGATTGCCGATCGCCCGCCCGGTCTCCTTGAGAACCATCACATAGCTCCGCTCCTCCTTGTCCTTCAGCCAGTCGAAGGTGACCCGCGCGGCTTCTTCCGTGTCCATCAGGTCGTTGCCCATCATGCGGCACATTTCTTCGTCCATGGCATAGGCGCAGAAATCCGGGAAATCCTCCTCCCGGAATTTCCGCAGGATCAGGCGGTCTGTTTCTAAAAACACGGGAACTCCTCCTTGTATGGAATGACCGGCCCTATTATTACTTCCGAACCAAAAGTTCGGAAGTAATAATAGCCATGTTTTGCGGTTGCCGCTGTTTACGGCGGCGAGCAAAACGGCTTAAATCAAATATAATATTTCCGAATTTAAAATTCGGAAATATTATATACCCGGAGGAGCGGGGTGCGCAAGAAAAAATTTCCCCCTATCGCAACAATCCCCCCGCGCCGATTGTATAGTAAGTGAACAGGACAGGAGGTGATCCCCACGATGGGCGTGCTGACAACAGAGGAGGTGGCCAGCCTCTACCGGCGTCATGCGGGCATGGTCTATCAGATCAGCCTGATGCTGCTGAAAAACGCGCCTGACGCGGAGGACACCGTCCAGACCGTGTTCCGCAGGGCGATGGAGCGGGAGGAACCCTTCGATGGTCCGGACCACGAGAGAGCCTGGCTCATCGTCACCGCCCGGAACGAGTGCAAAAACCAGCTGCGGCACTGGTGGCGTACGAAACGGGCGGATGTGGAAACGCTGGACAACCTGACCTGGGAGCAGCCGGGGGACGGGGAGCTGTGGGAGCTGATCCTCACCCTGCCGGAGCATGAGAAAATGGCGCTGTACCTCCATTACTACCAGGGGTACAGCACCGGAGAGACGGCGGATCTGATGGGGAAGAATCCGTCTACCGTCCGGTCCTGGCTGTGCAGAGCGCGCCGCAGATTGAAAGACTTATTGGAGGAGGATGGCGAGTATGGAGGACAAACAGCTGAAACAGGTCTTTGACCAGGTGAAGCTCTCCCCTGAGCGGGAAGAGGCCATGCTGGCGGACCTCCTGAATAAAAAAAAGGAGGTTTCGGGCATGAAACAGGCAAATAACAGGCGCAGATTACCGGCGGCGGCCCTTGTAGCGGCGGTGCTGGTAGTGGTCCTCGCGGGATCGGCGATCGCAGCGGGCCATTTCGGACGGGTGAACGTGGTCCCCAAAGATCAGAACATCTACGGCGGCGCCGGGAGCAGCTATGACATCTACGGCGAGTATAACCAGATCCCGGTGGAGAGCCTTTCGGAGGAAGTATTGGCGTACGGCAAGGGTCTCGGCGAGTATGACGTGGTCGATCTGCCATTCGCTTCCTGGCGGGAGTGTACAGCGTTTCTGGGGCTGGATCTGGGAGGCAACTCCATCCTGGAGCAGCTGCCCCAGGGAGAGGGCGGCTGCTATTTGGACGGCGAACGCGTCTCTAATTATGTGCATGTAGGCTACTATGAGGAGACGCCCGTCGTCGCTCGGATCGTGTCCTCCTATCAAGGAGAGCGCTACTCCGTCGATGAGGAGGTCACGATCCGCACGGAGGAAAATTATATTTCCGGTGCGGATACGCGGATGGACACATACGGCAAGGTCACGTCCGAGGATTATGTGACGCCCAGCGGCATGGCGGTCAAGATCGTTATAGATGATATGCGGGAGGCGGAGTTCCAGACGATCCGGTATATCGCGCATTTCTCCAAGGATGATGCTCTGTATATGCTGCAATTCTTCCCCAATATAGAGAGCCAAAGCCCCGGCGGCCTGGATGAATTAAAGGAGATCCTGGACGCCTACGAATAAGCAAAAGCCCCGGCCCGGGCGTATACCCGGGCCGGACTTTTCTGTCGTAGGGGATAGATTGCTTCTCCTGTGCTCTCATGTCTTGGCACGGAAAATCGAAGATCATTCCTCCGCAGGGCGAAGCCGGGCGCACACGGGATAGTGGTCGGAGAGGAAGACGCCGTCCCGGCAGTCCGTCCACTTTTCGACGCCATCACAGGCAAAGCCCCGGGTCAGGATGTAGTCGATGGAGCAGGGCGGGTCGCCGCAGCCGAAGCCGTGGTAGGTGACGCCGATGCTGGCCGTTACGTTCTGATAGGGAGCGGTCCGGAGGGCCGCCATCTCGGGGCTGTCCGGCTCGGCGTTCATATCGCCGGTGATGACGGCGGGGACCCCGGGAAAGAGCCGGTCCTGGGTGGTCAGCTTACGCAAAATCTGGGCCAGCCCCAGGGCCCGGGCCTCGGGGTGCTCGTGGTCCAGGTGGGTGTTGACGAGGCGGAAGACGGTCTTATCGCTCAGGTCCTCAAAGACCGCCTCCGTGGCGGTGCGGGGGCAGATGCTCTGGCGGGGATACCGGGACCCCGGCGTATAGGGGGTCTCCGACAGCCAGAAGGTCTCCATCTGGATGAGGTTCAGCCGGTCCTTCCGGTAGGCGATCGCCATCTGCTCGTCCTCCAGGGTCTCGCTGCGGCCGCAGCCGATGACGTAATAGTCCTCCAGCGCCTCCTTCAGCCATACGGCCACATGGGGCAGGACCTCCTGAAAGCAGATGACGTCCGGCTCCTCACGGCGGAGCTTTTCCAGAATCAGGGGCTTGCGGAAACAGAAGTTGTTTTCTCCATCCTGGCCGTAGTCGCAGCGGATGTTGAACGTTGCCAGTTTCATGTCACATTATCCTCCTTGAAATGACAGCAGAGGTCAGAACATCAAAAAACGGAGAGTATACACCCAAGCAGGTGATACTCTCTGTTTTTCTTTTAAGGATAGAACATAGCGGGATTAGGAATCGAAGTGCTGGGGGAGAGGGTTTTCTGAACTGCGTCCTGTCCGGAGGACAGCGCAGGCAGCTCCTGGGACGGGACCGTGGATTCCGGCACGGCGGCAGGTTCCGGCTCCGGGGCGGGCTCGGGTACGATGCCCGTCGGGTCGAAGGGCTCCGGAGACGCCTCCGGGGCGTCGGGGACCGGTTCCGGCTCCGGGGCAGGTTCCGCCTCGGCCTCCGTCTCCTCGGGGAGGTACATGCTGGGCAGCTCCACCGGCGCGTCGGTGCGGTCATGGGTGACAAAATAAGTATAGCCATAGAAGTGGTCCGGCTGGGGCAGCTCGCCGTAGTAGTAGGCCAGCAGCTCCGTCACGGTCACCAGCTGGTAGCCCTGCTCCTGGAGCCAGGGGACCAGCACCGCCGTGGCCTCCACGGTGCTCTCGTAGATGCTGTGCATGAGGATGATCTCTCCGTCCAGATCCCCATAGTTCTTGACATAATCAATCACCGTCTGGGCGTCACGGCTCCGCCAGTCCTCGGTGTCCACCGTCCAGGTCACCATGGCGCGGCCTGTGGCGAATTTAACGGTCTTGTTGACCGCGCCGTAGGGAGGCCGGACCAGCGTAGGAACCGGGACTCCGGCGGCGGCGAATGCCTCGTCCGCCGTATCCAGATCCCGCAGCAGGGCGCTCTTGCGCAGCTTGCTGAGGTCCTTGTGGGCGTTGGAGTGGCTGCCGACCTCGCAGCCCATCTCCGCCATCCGGCTCACAGGCTCCGGGCAGGCCGCCACGTTCCGGCCCACCTCGAAGAAGGTGGCAAGGGCGTGGTGCTCCTCCAGGATATCCAGGATCTGATCGGAGCAGGTCCCGTCGGGACCGTCGTCAAAGGTGAGCGCCACCATAGGCCTGGCGGGATCGATGACGCGCACATAGGGCTCCTCCGGCTGGACAGGGGGTTCCTCCTCCGCCGGGGAGGGTTCCTCCGGCTCCGGCGGCTGGACGGCGGCGGACTCCAGGGGCGCGGCCTGTATGGTGTCCGGAACCGGCGCGGCGGCCTTGCCCACGCAGGAGGTGCAGAGGAGAAGCAGAAGGAGCGGGAGAAAGAGGGAGAAAAGACGTCTCATTTTACGGACTTCCTTCGACGGTATTTGACAAGATTATTATCCACCATTCCCGCCGGAAAAGCAAGAGGAAATCGGTTACAATTTGAAAACATTCCCGCGCCGCCGGCCGGCGGGGAAAAAGCCGGCCGGATAGATTTTTCTTTTCCGCAGATACTACTCCAGAAAATCGAACTGAGTAGGAGGCTTTATGGAACAGCTGACAAAGGATCTGGCGGAAAATCAAAAACAGCTGGACGACCTGCTGGGAGCGGGGCGCAACTACGACGTTATCAGCCGGGACCTCTATATCGGCCCATGGAAGGGCAGGCTCTATGTCATCGACGGCTACGGGGACGATGGGGTCATTGAGCGCATCACCTCCTTCCTGCTGGGGCAGGGGGCGGCGCTGGGCAAGGGCGCGTCCGATATGCAGGAGTTTATCGACCGGTGCGTCACCTTCTGCGAGGTGGACTGCGAGAATCAGATTGACAAGATCCTCACCGGGGCGTTTATCGGCAAGACCATCCTTCTGCTGGAGGGCTTCGACCACTGCGCCATGATCGACGCGAAGAAATTCCCGGGGCGGAGCGTGGAGGAGCCCAGCGACGGCAAGGTCCTCCGGGGCAGCCACGACGGCTTCACCGAGACCCTGGTGCAGAACACCGCCCTACTCCGCCGCCGCATCCGGGACCCCCACCTCACGCTGGAAAACCACAAGGTGGGAGGGCGCAGCCAGACGGACGTGGTGCTGGCCTATATGAACAACCAGGTGAACCAGGGAGACCTGGAGGCTCTGCGGAGTAAGCTGGACGCCATCGACGTAGGCTCCGTCGCCATGAGCCAGGAGAGCATTGCGGAGGCCATCGTCAAGCCCCAGTGGTACAATCCCTTTCCCAAGGTCCGCTATACCGAGCGGCCCGACACCGCCACCGCCTGCATCATGGAGGGCAGCATCGTGATGCTGGTGGACAACTCCCCGTCGGTAATGCTGATGCCCACCTCTCTCTTCGACTTCATGGAGGAGGCCAACGACTACTATTTCCCGCCCCTGGTGGGGACCTATCTCCGGTGGCTGCGGGTGATCGTGATGCTGCTGGCACTGTTCATTACGCCGGTGTGGTATCTGCTGGTAAAGGACGCCGGACGGGTGCCGGAGTATCTCAGCTTTATCGTTCCGGAGAAGCCGGGGAGCGTGCCGCTGCTGATACAGCTGCTGCTGCTGGATTTTGTGGTGGACCTTTTGAAGCTGGCCAGTCTGAATACGCCGGACGCGCTGAGCAACTCGTTCAGTATGCTGGGGGCGCTGATCCTGGGAGATTTCGCGGTACAGGCGAGGTGGCTGGTACCGGAGGTGCTGGTCTATATGGCCTTTGTGGCCATTGCCAACTTTGCCCAGCCGTCCTTTGAGCTAGGATATGCGCTGAAGCTGACGAGGATGATGTTTTTGATCCTGGTGGCTCTCTTTGACGTCTGGGGCCTGGTGGGCGGCATCATAGGGTGGGTTATTCTGCTGGCTTCCACCAAGCCGATTCTGGGGCGGGGGTATCTGTATCCCATTTGTCCCTTTGACGGCAAGGCGCTGGGGAGGTTATTGATCCGGCAGCCCATCAGCAGGAAAAACAGCTGACACCAGGGGTTCTCTGCCGCGCTCCGCGCGGCACGGGAGCCGGTTCTATTTGCAAGCCCGGGGGCTCCGCGCCCCCGGACTCTGCGCCTACTTTTTGTATGGACAAAAAGTAGGCAAAAAGCCACTTAAACCTGGCGGTTTAAGAATCCCTCATTTTTTGATTAGTTTTGCGCCCGAGGCACAGTCGGTTTTGTCTAAACTTACTGCCGTCCGCTTCGTTCCCCTCCTGCGTCTATTTTAGCATTCTTATCGGCGGCCCCTACCGTATAGCGGGGCTAACTCCCCGGGGTGCAGTCTTGCAGATTTGTCCGTTAGGACATATCCCCGTAGATGGCTCTACCCCTTTGAAAGGGCGGCAGCCGGAGTTGGTCAACTACCAGAGCTTAGATTAGATGCCCGTAGGACCGCTAGTTCACGTGGCACCGAAACTCTTCATCTCCACCGAACCATCGCAAGCCCCTCGCCGAGGTCCCTTGCCGTCAGGCGGGACCGAGAAGGGATTCTTAAACCGTAGGTTTAAGCCCGCTTTTGCCTACTTTTCGCGGGCGCGAAAAGTAGGTCCAGGGTCCGGGGGCGGATAGCCCCCGGGCTTTCGATGAGAAACCGCTGGGGGCGGCCCGCAGGGCCGCAGATTAAATTGCAGAAGGAAGAAAATCTATGCCATTGATGGAAAAACAAGGAGAAAACCTCCTGAAATATGAAAAATCCCCCTATCTCCTCCAGCACGCCCAGGACCCTGTGAACTGGCGCCCCTGGTGCCCCGGGGCGCTGCTGGAGGCAAAAAAAGAGGATAAACCCATCTTCCTCTCCATCGGCTACTCCACCTGCCACTGGTGCCACGTCATGGGAAAAGAATCCTTCCAGGATCCTGATGTGGCGGCGGCGCTGAACCGGGACTTCATCCCCATTAAGGTAGACCGGGAGGAACGGCCCGACATCGACGGAGTCTATATGGCGGCCTGCCAGGCCCTCACCGGGTCCGGGGGCTGGCCCTTGACCCTCCTGCTGACACCGGAACAGGAGCCCTTCTGGGCGGGGACTTACCTGCCCCCCAGAAGCCGGGATGGCCGGCTGGGCCTGGCGGATCTTCTGGATGAGGCGGGGCGGCTGTGGCACGCCGACCGCCAGAAACTGCTGGAGCTGGGCCAGAAGGTCACATCGCACATTTCTCGCAGCCGGGAACAAGGGCCTGGCAGCAGGCCCTCCATCCCCCTGCTGGACCGGGCGGCGGAGGTGCTGCTGGACCGCTTCGATCCGGTATACGGAGGGTTCGGCGGCGCGCCGAAGTTTCCTGTGCCCCAGGAAATCCTCTTCCTGCTGGCATACGGGCGGCAGGAAAAAAATGAGGCGGCCCGGGAAGCCGCCCTGTTCACGCTGACCCGGATGGCCCGGGGCGGGCTCTTCGATCAGGTAGGCGGCGGGTTCTGCCGCTACAGCACAGACAGGGAGTGGCGGGTGCCCCACTTTGAGAAAATGCTCTATGACAACGCGCTGCTGGCATACGCCTATCTGGAGGCCTATATGCAGACCGGCTCGGACTACTGCCGGGAGATTGCCCGGCGCACCCTGGACTACGCGCTGGAGGAGCTGAGACTGCCCGGCGGAGGTTTCGCCTGCGCCCAGGACGCGGACAGCGGCGGCGTGGAAGGGGGCTTCTATTTCCTCTCCCGGGCCGACGTGGAGGAGGCTTTGGGGGTCGGAGAAGCCGGGGAATTCTGCCAGCGGCTGTCCATCGGCGAGGAAAGGAGCATTCCTCAGCTGCTGGATGATCCAGAATACGCGGACTTCTGGCAGGAGCACAGGGCGGAATGCGCCCGGCTGGCGGACTTCCGGCGCCGGCGGGGAAGCCTTCATCGGGACGACAAGGTGCTTACCAGCTGGAACGCCATGATGATCGCCGCCTTGGCGAAAGCGGCCAGAGTGCTGGGAGAGGAAAAGTATTTGAAGGCCGCCCAAACCGCCCGGATCTTTCTGAAAACACGGCTTACGATGGCGGACGGCCGCCTCTGGCTGCGCTGGCGGGATCGGGAGAGCGCCGTGGAGGGGCAGCTGGACGACTATGCCTTCTACTGTTGGGCGCTGGTGGAGCTGTATGAGACCGATTTTTCTGTCTCCTGCCTGCGGGAAGCGGTAGGACTGGCAAAGCAGATGGAGGCACTGTTCTGGGATGAGGCCGGAGGCGGGTTTTATCTCACCGCCGCAGGAGCGGAGCGGCTGATCGTCCGGCAGAAGGACGCCTTCGACGGGGCAATGCCCTCCGGAGGCGCCATGGCGGGGCTGGCGCTGGTACGGCTGGCCCGGCTTACCGGGAGGGAGAATCTCCGGGAGCTGGCGGAGAGACAGATAAACTGGCTGGCCGGAGAGGCAGGACGGCAGCCCGAGGCGTACTGCGCCTCCCTGCTGGCCATGATGGAGGCGCTGTATCCAAGGCGGGATCTGGTGCGCGTATCTGCGGAGGCCATTCCGGCCTGGCTGGCGGAGACGGGGGAGCGGGGCCGGCTGGCGGTCCTGGCAAAGACGCCGGAAAACAGCCGTGGGCTGGCTCTGCTGTCGCCCCGGGCGGATCAGTACCCTATCCCTGCGGAGGGGGAAGTTCTTTATCTGTGCCGGGAGGGGGCCTGTGCGCCGCCGGTCCGCTCGGCGGAGGATCTGGAGCGGCTGCTCCAAGAGGTGCGGGAACCGGTCCTGCAATGATCTGCTGAGGCGGCATTTCCCCGTTCTCTCCCATCGGGAAAGGCGGGGAAATGCCGCAGATTTGCACAAAATGTCGTTATGTAAACAAATGTCGGGGGTGGCTTCAGGGGAAAACTAGGGTTTCAGCGTTTTCCACCGGCTGTTGAAAATTGGTTCCAGCCGCTGGGAAAAGGGGAAAAACGGTTGTGGAAAACTCTGTGGAAAATGTTTATAACTGTGTGTACTTGGAATTATTGAAATACTTATGTAAATCGAACACAACAAAAATGCTGAAAAAAGGCCAACAAAAACAGTGGAATTTCCCGAGTTTCTGGCCGGATATGGCAGATTTTGAAATTGGCGTCACAGACGGAATTTTTTTGGTTTTGCCATTCGGGTATCCTTGGCTGAGAAATTTGAATTATTTTTGAAGGTTCGGCCAAAAAAATACTTTTTGTAATCGAACAATGCAAAGAAAGGCGGCGATTGATACCACGTTGTATCAATCGCCGCCTTTTTGTTACCGGTTTGTTATTTTTTCCCGCCCTTCAGGGCCTTCATGCGCTTTTCATGGTCCAGAATCCGCTTGCGGATGCGCAGGCTCTTGGGAGTGACCTCCAGCAGCTCGTCGTCCGCCAGGAACTCCAGGCACTGCTCCAGGCTCAGGACCCGGTGGGGCACCAGACGCAGGGCCTCGTCGCTGCCGCTGGCCCGCATGTTGGTCAGCTGCTTCTTCTTGCAGACGTTGACGGTAATGTCCTCCTGCTTGGGACTCACGCCCACCACCATGCCGGCGTAGACAGGCACGCCCGCGCCGATGAACAGCGCGCCCCGCTCCTGGGCGTTGAAGAGGCCGTAGGTGATGGACTCGCCGGTCTCGAAGGCGATGAGGCTGCCGGTGTTCCGGCGGCTCAGGTCGCCCTTATAGGGGGCATAGCTGTCAAAGACGGAGGCCATGATGCCCTCGCCCCGGGTATCGGTGAGGAACTCGTTGCGGTAGCCGAAGAGGCCCCGGGCGGGCACCAGGAATTCCAGCTTCATCCGCTCGCCCACGGGGGTCATCTCCACCAGGTCGCCCTTCCGGGAGCCCATTTTCTCGATGACCGCGCCCACGCTGTCGGCGGGCACATCGGCCACCAGCCGCTCGATAGGTTCGCAGCGGACGCCGTCGATCTCCTGGTAGAGCACGCGGGGCGGGGAGACCTGGAACTCGTAGCCTTCCCGGCGCATGGTCTCGATAAGGATGGACAGGTGCATCTCGCCGCGCCCGGCCACGTTGAAGGCGTCCATAGCGCCCTCGATCTCCGTGACGCGGAGGGATACATCCTTCAGCGTCTCACGGAACAGGCGGTCCCGGATCTGGCGGGAGGTGACGAACTTGCCCTCCCGGCCGCAGAAGGGGGAATCGTTGATGGAGAAGGTCATCTCCATGGTGGGGGCGGAGATCTTCACAAAGGGCAGGGGCTCGGGGCTGGCGGCGGCACAGATGGTGTCGCCGATGGTGATGTCGCCGATGCCGCTCATGGCGATGATGTTGCCGGCGGAGGACTCGGTGACGGCCTTCTTGCTCAGGCCGTCGAACTCATAGATGCTGACGGCCTTGGCCTTCTTGGGGGCGGCGTCGGGGTCATGGTAGTTGCACACCGCGATCTCCTGGTTCTGCTTGATGGTACCCCGTTCGATGCGGCCGATGGCGATACGTCCCACAAATTCGTTGTAGTCGATGGAGCTGACCAGCATCTGGAAGGGCGCGTCCACATCCGCCTCGGGGGCGGGGATATAATTGAGGATGGTTTCAAAGAGGGGCTTGAGGTCCGTGCCCAGGTCCTCGGGGTGGTAGGAGCAGATGCCCCGCCGGGCGGAACAGAAGAGCATGGGGCTGTCCAGCTGCTCGTCGGTGGCGTCCAGGTCGATGAGCAGGTCGCCGCACTCGTTGATGACCTCGTAGATGCGCTGGTCGGGGCGGTCGATCTTGTTGACCACCACGATCACGCGGTGGCCCAATTCGAGGGCCTTTGACAGAACGAACCGGGTCTGGGGCATGGGGCCCTCGGCGGCGTCCACCAGAAGGATAACGCCGTTGACCATTTTCAGGATGCGCTCCACCTCGCCGCCGAAGTCGGCATGGCCCGGGGTGTCCACGATATTGATCTTGGTGTCACCGTACTGGATGGCGGTATTCTTGGCCAGGATGGTGATACCGCGCTCCCGCTCCAGGTCGCCGGAGTCCATGACGCGGTCCACCACCTCTTGATTCTCACGGTAGGCGCCGCCCTGTTTCAGCATTTCGTCCACCAGGGTGGTCTTGCCGTGGTCCACGTGGGCGATAATGGCGACGTTTCTCAATTTCTCATTTTTCAAGCAAAAAACCTCTCTCTTTGGTTGGAGTAAATAAATTCTTTTTTAACCTGCTTATTGTATACCATGTATTTTTTGATTTCAACCGCCAATCCATACAAGATTTTTCTTGCTTCAGTGGGGTTTCGGTGATAAATTGACATTATTGGAGAGGAAAAGCGCTTTCTTTGCCGCCCTTCGGGCGGCGAGGGGAGCCGTTTCGTATTGAAGCCCCGGGGGCTTCTCGCCCCCGGACTCCTCGGGTACTTTTTGTGTGAACAAAAAGTACCCAAAAAGTCACTTAAACCTGGCGGTTTAAGAATCCCTCATTTTTTGATTAGTTTTGCGCCCAAGGCATGGTCAGTTTGGTCTAAACTTACTGCCGTCCGCTTCGTTCCCCTTCTGCGTCTATTTTAGCATTCTTATCGGCAGCCTCTACCGTATAGCGGGGCGAACTCCCCGGGGTGCGTTTTTGCTGGAGCTAGTTCACGTGGCACCGCAACTCTTCATTTCCACCGAACCATCGCAAGCCCCTCGCCGAGGTCCCTTGCCGTCAGGCGGGACCGAGAAGGGATTCTTAAACCGCTAGGTTTAAGCGCGTTTTTGGTTACTTTTGCCGCGCAGCAAAAGTGACCGCAGGGTCCACGATTGTGCAATGACCCCATCGAGGGGTCATGCACAATCTAATTTTGCACGGCCACTCGATGTGGCCGTTGCAAAATCTTGGGCGCGGAGCCCCCGGGCTTTCGATGAGAAACGGCTAAAAGGGCCGGGGCAGCGCCCCGGCCCAAAGAACTTATTTCGATAACCCCAGCTTTTTTTCCGCCTCTTCCCGCATTTTATATTTCAAGATCTTCCCCGCCGCGTTCATGGGGAAGGCATCCACAAAGTCAATATACCGGGGGACCTTATGCTTCGCCATGTGGGAAAGCACAAACGCCTTGATCTCCTCCACGGAGGACGTCTCCCCCTCCTTGAGGATAATGCAGGCCATGATCTCCTCCCCGTACTGCTCGTCAGGGACGCCGATGACCTGAACGTCCTTCACCTTGGGGTGGGTATACAAAAACTCCTCAATCTCCCGGGGATAAATATTTTCGCCGCCCCGGATAATCATATCCTTCAGCCGCCCGGTGACCTTGAAATTGCCGTTCTCGTCCTCGCAGCAGAGGTCCCCGGAGTGGAGCCAGCCATCGGCGTCGATGGCGGCGGCGGTGGCGGCGGGCATCTTGTAGTAGCCTTTCATAATGTTATAGCCCCGGGCTACGAACTCGCCGCTGACCCCACGGGGGCACTCCTCCCCGGTGTCCGGATCGATAATCTTACACTCCACGTTGGCAAATCTGCTGCCCACGGTTTCCGTGCGGACATCCAGGGGATCGTCAAAGCTGCTCATGGTGCAGCCGGGGGACGCCTCCGTCTGGCCGAAGACGGAGATGATCTGCTTCATGTTCATCACGTCCGCCGCCTTGCGCATCAGCTCCGGGGGACAGTTGGCCCCGGCCATGATGCCGGTACGGATATGGGAGAAGTCGGTGGAGGCGAAGTCCGGGTGGTTCATCATGGCGATGAACATGGTAGGCACGCCGTTGAAGGTGGTGATCCGTTCCTGGTGGACGCAGGCCAGGGCGGGCTTGGGGGAGAAGTAGGGCAGGGGGCACATGGTGGTCCCGTGGGTCATAGAGGCCGTCATGGACAGCACCATGCCGAAGCAGTGGAACATAGGCACCTGGATCATCATCCGGTCGGCGGTGGAGAGGTCCATGTGGTCTCCGATATACTTGCCGTTGTTGACCACGTTGTAGTGGGTCAGCATGACGCCCTTGGGGAAGCCGGTGGTACCGGAGGTGTACTGCATGTTGGCTACGTCGTGGGGCCGCACGGCGGCGGCGCGGCGGCGGACCTCCTGGGGGGAGGTCCTGCCCGCCATTGCCGCAGCCTCCTCCCAGGTGAGGCATCCGGCCTGCCGGTAGCCCACGGTGATGACGTTGCGCAGGAAGGGAAGCCGCTTGCAGTGCAGGGGCTTGCCCGGCTGGGCGGTCTGGAGCTCGGGGCACAGTTCGGCGATGATCTCGGCGTAGTTGCTGTCCCGGTAGCTGTCGATCATCACCAGCGTGTGGGTGTCGGACTGCCGGAGGAGGTATTCCGCCTCGTGGATCTTGTAGGCGGTGTTCACCGTCACCAGCACCGCACCGATTTTGGTAGTGGCCCAGAAGGTGATGAACCAGGCGGGGACATTGGTGGCCCAGATGGCCACCTTGTCGCCGGGCTTGACCCCCAGAGCGATGAGGGACCGGGCAAACTGGTCCACGTCGTCCCGGAACTGACTATAGGTGCGGGTATAATCCAGTGTGGTATACTTGAAGGCGTACTGGTCCGGGAACTCCTCCACCATCCTGTCCAGCACCTGGGGGAAGGTGCAGTCGATGACGATGTCCTTCTTCCATACGTACTGGCCCGTCCCGGCGGTGTTGTAGTAGAGGTGGCTTTTTCGTCCCTCCCGCTCGAAGCGGGACATATAGACGGCATAGTGGGTGAGGATCATCTCGGCATCATCGAGGCCCTCCATCCAGGCGGGGTCCCAGAGCAGGGAGATGAAGCCGTCATAGTTGACGCTGCCGAGGGCGTTCATCAGGTCCCGCATAGGCAGCGCGCCCTCGCCCACCAGCTCCGGGGAGCCCAGGTCCGCGCCGTCGGTGAGGCGCACGTGGCGGACGTAGGCCCCCAGGTTGGTGATGGTCTGCTCCGGGGTCTCCTTCTGCATCAGGCAGGTACTGTGGGCGCTCCAGCAGGCGGCCAGATGGTCGCAGGCAAAGTAGTCCAATACCTCCACTAATTTTTTTGTATCGGCCATAGCGCCGGTACTCTCCAACAGGAGGGTGACATTGGTTTTTTCCGCCATGGCGACAAAGGGGGCCAGCTTCTCGATGACGGTCTGGCCGTCGTCGCAGACGGTATGGACCACTACATAGGGGACCAGGAGGTTGGCCGCCGTCTCCACGGCGGCGGGGAGTTCGTCCTCCGCTTCCGGGGCCATCAGGTCGGCGGCTGTGCCCACACAGGGGACCGTCAGGTCCTTCGCCGCCAGCTGGCGGCGGGCCGCTACGGCCATCTCCGGATTGGTGGGGCTGTTTCTCGTGGTCAGGACGGGGTTCTTGACGCTGTCGATCTCCAGGCCGTTGAGCTTGGCATCAGAGGCGGCCTGACAGGCCGCGGTCCAGTCCATTTTTGACCAGTATTTTATGGAAAAGGATAGTTTCATATGGATACCTCTTTCTTCGCGCCTCCGGCGCGAGGGGGGATTTCTTCTTGAATTGGCCCGGGAGCTGCGCGCCCCCGGACTCCGCGCCTACTTTTGCCGCGCGGCAAAAGTAGGCAAAAACGCGCTTAAACCTGGCGGTTTAAGAATCCCTGAATTACGGGGGAGTTTAGTTTTGCGCCCGAGGCACAGTC
Organism: Oscillospiraceae bacterium; assembly: GCA_021768185.1. GTDB lineage: Bacteria > Bacillota > Clostridia > Oscillospirales > Oscillospiraceae > Pelethomonas. The sequence goes on along the minus strand of JAETNP010000014.1, from coordinate 32,872 downwards.
GGTTTGGTCTAAACTGACTGCCGTCCGCTTCGTTCCTCTCCAGTGTCTATTTCAGCGTGCGTGTCGGCAACCCCTACCGTCTGGCGGGGCGAACTCACCGGGGTTGCAAATAGAAACAAGTCCCGTGCCGCCCGGAGGGCGGCAAAGTTAATTCCCCTCGTAGACGATCTTATTAAGGGCGCTGATATAGGCGCGGATACTTGCGCCGATGACGTCCGTGGAAATCCCGTTGCCGGAATAGAGCTTTCCATTGGAGCGAAGCTTCACCAGGGCGGATCCCATAGCCTCCCGTCCCTCGGTGACGGTCTGAATCTGATAATCTGCCAGCTCATAGTGGTGGCCAATAATCTGCTCAATGGCCAAAAACGCCGCGTCAATGGGACCGTCGCCGGCGCACACGCCCTGCTGCCTCCCGCCGTCCTTCTCCAGCGTCAGACTGGCCATGGCGGAAGTCATATTGCCGCAGGTAATAACATAATTGACGATCCGATAAGTAGACGGCACCTGCATGGCCGTGCTGGCCACGATGGCGTCCAGCTCCCGGGTATTCACAAAATGCTTCTTGGCGGCGATGCGCTGGAAGGATTCGTATACTTTGGCGTTATCCTCCTCGGTGAGGTCGTAGCCCAGGTGGCGCACCACCTTGACCACCTCCTCCACGCCGTCCCCGGCGGTGAGGCACACGGTGGGCGTACCCTCGTCCACGCCGCTGTCAAAGGGAGAGCCCCCGCTGCGCTGGGTCTGCATCAGCCATTGCAGCTGCCCCGCCGCACGGTTCAGCTCCGTGGTCCGCAGGTTCCACCGCAGGCCCTTCTCCTCGCCCCTCGCGGACAGATAGGCCGCCAGATCCTGCACGGAGGGCACGCCCATGGGCGTCAGGGACGCCTTGACCATCTCCGCGCCCGCGTCCACGGCGGCGGCGGCGCAGGCGGAGGCCATTTTCATGCCGTCGCTGAGCTCCACCCCCAGGCGGACCTTCTGCAAAGCGGGCGCCTGCTCCCGGAGTTCCCGGATGAATTCAGCGCACTCATCAGGGGTCATGATTCCCGCGGAGTCACACACCGTCACAGCCTCCGCGCCGGCCTCGGCGGCGGCGGCTGTCAGCTGGCGGAGAAACTCCGGGTCCGCTCGGGTGGCGTCCAGAGCGGAGAAGGCGACATGCTCGGTATAGTACCGGGCCCTGGCGGTCAGCTCCTTTGCCAGCTCCAGAATGGCGGGAGCCTTCTTGTGACACAGATATTCCATCTGAACGGAGGAGGCGGGCAGCATAATATGAAGCACCGCCTGGCGGGCCGCCTTCACGCTCTCCCAGGTCTCTTCCACGCTCTCCGCGGTCATGCCCGCGGCGGCGGAAAGACGGGCGGAGGATACCACGGAGGCGATGGTCTTGTTGCTGAGGGCCCCGGCCTTGCCGTCCCGGAGGGCGGGCAGCTCGATCTCGTCCACCCCCAGGCGGTCCAGGGTGCGGGCGATCTCCACCCGCTCCTTGAAGCTCAGGGCGGAGGCTTCCGCCATGCGCAGGGTGACGTCGGAAATTTGAATGGTTTTCATAAACTCGATCTCCTTTTGGTTTTTTTGCTCCCGCTGGGACATAACAAAACGTCCCGGGAGCAGAGTAACTGCTCCCGGGACGATAATTTCTTACCGCGGTACCACCCGGTTTCGCGCCCCGCAGGACGCGCGCTCAAAGGGCTCCAACAAGCCCCTGCCCGGATAACGGAGGCAAACCCGTGGCGCCCTACCGGAGAAAATTGCTTTCCCTTTGGGGTACCCCGCTCCGGCGCCAGCCGTCAATCCAGCCCACCCCGGCTCGCACCACCCGCCGGTTCTCTGAGAGGGTCCCGCATTGACTGAACGCCTTCCACGCATTTCGCAAAATTGCTTGTTTGAAATTGTAGCACGAGGCGGGGACGGTGTCAAGAGAATTTATTGGCTTTCGCCAGTTTCTCCAAAAATCTCAACAATCTGGCTGCTTTCCTCGTCATTTTCGGCGGAAATGTACATTTCTTCTGCCGCGCACTGGGCTTCCATCAGCAGGCGTTTTGCATCCCAGATGTTTCCCTTTTCCAGCACGCCCAGCGCGTCCGTGATGGCGTTGAACAGGCAGAAATACATTTTCTTATACATAGCGTTCCCCCTCCAGTGGTATGATTTCCTATTATAATAGTCAACTTTAGTCATGTCAAGTGGGTAAAGAACTATAAATATGTTTTTAATTGGGAATCCTTCTCCTTATCATATTCCTAGAAAAGGAGGAGATTAAATGGAACTTGATTATTCTCAGATCGGGAAGAGGATTGCCAAACGGAGGAAACGGATGAATCTGACGCAGGCAAAGGTTGCTGAACGGGCAGAAATTGGCGAGAAATATATGTCCAATATTGAACGCGCGGTCTCTATCCCCTCCACCGAGGTTGTCATGCGAATTGCCATTGCCCTGGAGACCACGCCGGATGAATTCCTGGTGGGCACGGCCCGGCACGAGGACGGCGGCTGGAAGAACGTGGCGGAGCTGCTGCGGAATATGGACGAAAAGCAGCTGAACCTGGCCCGGAGCTTTCTGACCTGGCTGTCGGAGCAGGACCTGTAGCGCAAAGAGCCGCCGGACAAAATGTCCGGCGGCTCTTCCATATTAAGAATGTCAAGCCTGCTCTACAGGCAGGGTATCGTCGCCGTAGATCCAATCCCGGACGTCGGTGACGCTATAGGTGCCGGGACCCGTGCGGCAGATGACCTTGGCAAGTCCGGCGTTGATAATCAGGCGGCGGCACATGGAGCAGGAGGAGGTGTCGTGGAGGAGCTGGCCGGTAGCCGCGTCCTTCCCGGCCAGATAGAGGGTTCCGCCCACCATGTCCCGCCGGGCGGCGGAGATGATGGCGTTGGCCTCGGCGTGGACGGAGCGGCACAGCTCGTAGCGTTGGCCCTGGGGGACGTTCATTTCCGTCCGGGTGCAGCGGCCTATATCCACGCAGTTTTTCCGTCCCCGGGGCGCGCCGTTATAGCCGGTGGAGATGATCTCATCGTTCTTGACGATGATCGCGCCATAGCAGCGGCGCAGGCAGGTGGCCCGGCCGATGACGGTTTCCGCAATATCCAGGTAGTAGTTCTCTTTGCTGACGCGCTCCATGGGCCCGCCCTCCTCAAGCAATGATTTCGCTTTCAGTATAGCGGGATTTGGGGGAAAAAGCAAGGGGAAAATGGGGGAATTGACAGAATTATGTAAGTAAGCTATAATAAATATGCCCATCCTCCAGATGGGACAGAAGGCGTCGCTGCATATAAGGCGGTCAGCTCACTTCCCCGGCGAAATTTTTCGAGGGGGGTGATGTGAATGTGGAGAAAAACAGTTATCCAGATGCTGCGAATATTATTTTTTGCGGCATTGACGATGATGTTACTTACCACAAAAGCGTGTTGACCGCCCGGATAGCCCCCGAGCGGTCAACGTTTTGTTGACAGATAACGTGGGCTGACCGCCGCAGCGACGCCCTTCTGTTTTTATTATAAAGCGAAGGCGTTGGTTTGTCAAGCGTGGAAAAACAGATGAGGCCCCGGCGCTTCCGCGCCGGGGCCTGTCTTTTGTCAATACGCGGCCACGATGCCGCCGTCGTCGGCGTACACCGTGGAGATGCCGCCGGTAGGCACGATCAGGATTTCCCCGAACCGGCAGCGGTTCTGGATCATCTCCCGGACGGTCTCCGCACGCTCCCGGCAGTTGCAGTGGGCGATCACCAGCCGCCGCTCCGCGTGGCCCGGGTCCTCCGCCATACGGGAGACCATCTTCGCCAGGGTCTGCCGGATGGACAGGCCCTGTCCCAGCTTTTGGATCTCCCCCTCCCGGGTGGCCCCGCACAGGAGCTTGACCCGCAAAGCCCCGGTCACCAGTGCCTGCATCCGGGTCAGGCGGCCGTTCTTGCGGAGATTATCCAGATTCTCCAGGACGAACATGGTCTGCATCCGGGCGATATAGGCTTCCGTCTGCTCCACCACCTGGGCGAAGGGCAGACCCCGTCCGGCGAGCTCCCGGACCAGCAGGGCGATCTGCGCCTGCCCCGCGGAGGCGGACCGGGAGTTGAACACGTGGACGTTCCCTTTGCCGCCCTCTTCCTGATAGATGGCCCGTGCCTGCATAGCGGCGTTGTAGGAGCCGGACAGCAGTCCGGACAGGGTAATCACGTAGCTGTCTCCCTCCTCCAGGAACTGCTCCAGGTACTTGGAGGGAGACGGGCAGGCCGTCTTGGGCGCGTCGGGCCAGGCCCGCATCTTCTGGAGCAGCTCTCCCTGCCGGAAATCCTCCCCGTCCACCACGGTCTCAGGCCCCACCTGAATCGTCAGGGGGACTTTTTTTACATGGGGGTCCGCACCCAGCTCGGAGGGAAGATCGGTGCAGCTGTCGCAGATCAATCTGTACGTCATCTCAAAAACCGCCTCAAGTAATATGGTTAACAAGATTATATCGTATTATAGGGAAATGTCAAGACCTTATCGACCCTGAGCGCGGTTTCTCCGACACTTTCTTAAATGTACTGCTGCTTCGCCACGTCGATGACGCCCCGGGTGGTGAGGCGCAGGGTGGGGATCACCGGCAGGGACATGAAGCTGAGGGTCATGAAGGGGTCGATCTCCCGGTTGACCCCCAGGGCGAAGGCGGCGTCCTTGGCCGCTTCCAGGTCACGGTTCACGTGCTCCAGGGTGTCGTCGCTCATGAGGCCCGCGATGGCCAGGACCACCTCGCCTTTCAGCTCGCCGTTCTCCATGACCACAATGCCGCCCTTGTTCTCGGCCACCCGGTTGGCGGCGGCGGCCATGTCCTCCTCATTGGCCCCCACCACGATGATGTTATGGGAGTCGTGGGAGACGCTGGTAGCCACCGCGCCCCGCTTGAGGCCGTAGCCCTGGAGGTAGCCGATGCCGATATGGCGGGTGTGCTTGTGGCGCTCGATGACGGCGATTTTGAGAATGTCCCACTCGGCGTCGATGTGATCGGAGTAGCCCTGGTCCACGGTGACGATCTCCCCGGGCACCATGCCGATGATGCCCCGGGGCCGCCGTTCGGCGAAGTCCTCCGCCGTCAGCCGGGAAAGGTGGAAGGTGTCGTGGGCCTTCTCCGCCAGGTAGGGGTCGATCTCCGGGGCGGCGAAGTCCCGGACGGCCTTGCCGTCGTACATCTCCTCGCCCTTCTTGAAGACTTGCAGGATGTTGAAGTCCTGGAAATTGTCGATGACCACGAAGTCCGCCAGGTATCCCGGGGCGATGGCCCCCCGGTTGTTCAGCAGGAAGTACCGGGCCGCGTGGTGGCAGGCCACCTTCACCGCCACGATGGGGTCCACCCCCTGGCGGATGGCCTCCCGGATGTTGAAGTCGATATGCCCCTTTTCCAACAGGTCGCTGGGGTGCTTGTCGTCGCAGCAGAACATGCACCGGTCCGCGTACTTCTCCGTCAGCAGGGGCAGCAGGGCCTGCAAATTTCGGGCGGCGGTGCCCTCCCGGATCATGATGAACTGGCCCCGCTCCAGCTTGGCGATGGCGTCGGCGGGGTCGGAGCACTCGTGGTCGGAGTAGACCCCGGCGGCGATGTAGGCGTTGAGGTCGGCGCCCGTGAGGCCGGGGGCGTGACCGTCGATCTTCTTGTGGTGGGCCTGGGCGGCCACGATCTTCTCGATGACCTGGGGGTCCGCGCCGATGACGCCGGGGTAGTTCATCATCTCCGCCAGTCCCTGAACCCGGGGATGATCGTAGAAGGAGTCGATGGTCCGGTAGTCCAGCACCGCGCCGCTCTCGTCCATGGGGGTGGCAGGGACGCAGGAAGGCAGCATGAAGCGCACGTCCACCGGCAGGCCCTCGGTGGCTTGCAGCATGTACTCGATGCCGTCGGCCCCCATGACGTTGGCGATCTCGTGGGGGTCGGTGACGACGGTGGTGGTGCCATGGGGCAGCACCGCCTTGACGAACTCCCGGGGGGAGACCATGGCGCTCTCCAGATGGATGTGGGCGTCGATGAAGCCGGGGAGGACGATCTTTCCGGCCATATCGAATTCCTGCCGGCCGCTGTACTCCCCCATGCCCACGATAAGGCCCTCCGCCACGGCGATATCTCCATGGCAGAGCTCGTTGGAGAAGACGTTGACGTAGGTGGTGTTTTTCAGAACCAGGTCCGCTTTTTCCCGCCCGGCGGCTACCTCTACGATCCGCAGCTTCTTGCTCAGCTTGCGGTTGATCCTGCCGGTATAGCTCTCAGCTCCCATAGAGAAATCCTCCTTTTCCGTGTGGGTGAATGGGATAAATGGATAAAAAGAAACAGGCCGCATATGGTTTTGCCGCCTTTTGGCTATTGTACCATAACACCTCCCCGTTGTCTACAAAAATTTAGGCAGGAAGCACAGCGTTTTAGCGCTCGTCAGGGATAATCACAGCCTCTCCCGCCGCCAGGGAGGCGGGGACGTCGATGACCCGCTGGTTCCTGCTGCCCCGCCAGGGCAGGGCCAAAGTCCGCTGCTCCAGGATAAAGGGGCCGTCGATCAGCACGTCGATTTCCTCCAGCAGCGCCCGCTGGGCCTGGGTCCCCTGGTCCCGCAGGTACTCAAAGGTCCAGCCGGAATAGGCCCAGACGTTCAGCTTGTGCTTGTGGGCGATCTTCGCCAGGGCGAGGCAGTCCTCCGGCTGGGCGAAGGGGTCGCCGCCGGAGAGGGTCAGGCCGTCGGTGAGGGGATTTTTCAGCAGTTCTTTGGCCACCTCGTCCACTGTCATCTCCCGGCCGCCGGCGGGGTCGTGGCTGTCGGGGTTGTGGCACCCGGGGCAGTGGTGGGGGCAGCCCTGGACAAAGCAGGAAAACCGAAAGCCGGGACCGTCCACAATGGAGTCCTGGACCAGACCGAAAATTCTCATAAAAAACGCCTCCTTTTTCCGCCATCATATAGTCAACACAGTTGAAAAAGCGCACATGCGCTTTTTCAATCAATGGGCCGCTGGCCCATTGGCGCACAGTATGCGCCGCTGTGTTGACTATGAAGTCTTCAGCAGAAGCCGCTTTGGCGGCTTCCTGCGGCGCAAAACGCCGCAGAGTTGAAAAGAAGTCTTTTACTTCTTTTCAACTGCTTTGACTATAGCACGGCAGAGGGGGCCTGTCAACGGCGGGCCTCCGCTATTTCCAGAGGTGGATCACCCCCGCGTCCTGGAACTGCTTGAGCAGCAGCAGAACTATCGGGAAGAGGATCATGCCTCCCACGCCCAGAAAGCGGAAGCCAAGATACATGGCCAGCAGGGCGGTGATAGGAGGCAGGTCCGCCTGCCCCGCCAGCAGCCGGGGCTCCAGCAGGGTGTGGACGATCAGGCCCACGGCGTACAGGGCCAGGAGGGCCAGCCCCTGCTCCATGTTCCCCGTGAGGAAGCACCCCAGGGCCCATGGGAACAGGACCGTCCCCGTTCCCAGCACCGGCAGGGCGTCCACCAGGGCGATGAACACCGCCGCCAGCAGGGCGTAGTCCAGCTCCATCCAAAGAAAGCCCGCCAGCAGTACGCCGAAGGTGGCCAGAATCAGAAGGGCCTCCGCCCGCATCCACTTGAGGATGGTGGTGCGGAAGCACTGGGCCGCCCGGCGGCACTTGTCCTGCCACGCCAGAGGCAGCTGCCGCTTTAAAAAGGCCAGGATAGCGGGATAGTTGAGGCTGGTAAAATAGACTGCCAGCACGGTGGTCACCAGGAAGAGGCCCGCGTCCGGCAGCCGCGCCAGCAGGGAGGACGCCACCCCCATGAGTCGGGTCCCCGCAGCGCCGGCGATGGAGGGTCCCTCCTCCATCAGCTGTCCGGCCAGCAGGTCCAGGGCGGAGCGGATAGGGGAGGGGCTGGCAGCGTACCAGCCCTCGATCTTGTCCAGCATCCCGTTCCACATAGCGGGAAAGCCCTCGATAAGCTGGGGCAGCCGGTCGGACCACTGGCGCAGCTCCACGGCCAGCCGGACCGCCAACAGTACCACACCGCCGCCCAATACCAGCAGAAGCACCGTCGTCACCACTCCGGCGGCGAAGGCCCGGCGCACCCGCATCCACCGCCGCAGGCGCTGTACCGCCGGCTCCACCATAGCGCTCAGGGCCAGGGCCAGCAGAAAGGGCAGCAGCGGCGCCAGCAGCCACTTAAAGAAAACCACCGCCCCACCCAGCCAGAGCAGGGCGGTAATTGTCCTTTGTAAAAAGACACTTAGTTGTGACATATAGACAAATGGTACCTCTTTTCCTCCTGGGCGCCAGGAAAGATTGTGGAATTTTCCAGGGAATTTAGGGTTGTAAAAGGGGGGCGGGTGTGTTACACTAGCATCATTCGAGGACATGTGACCGCAAGGGGGATACACCATGGGAACACCGACCAAGTTTTATATTGTGGCGGCCTCGGCGCTGCCGGAGATTTTCATCAAGGTAGCTGAGGCCAAGCGGATGATGCTGTCCGGGGAGGCGGCCACCGTAGGGGAGGCCACCCGCTTGGTAGGCATCAGCCGCAGCGCCTTTTATAAGTATAAAGACGCGGTGCAGCCCTTCAACAACATGAAATCGGGGCGGATCATTACTTTTTACGCCATGCTGAAGGACAATCCCGGGGTACTCAGCAATGTCCTTGCTATTTTTGCCGGGAGCGGGGCGAATATACTGACAATCAACCAATCCATTCCAACCAACGGCTGCGCGGCGGTGACCATCTCGGCGGAGACTTCCGATATGGAGATTTCTTTGGAGGAGCTCATCGGGCAGGCCGCAGGGCTGGAGGGGGTTGTGAAGTTCGAGATTCTGGCGGGGTGATCTGCGGCGCTGTGCGTCGCACGGGAGTTGTTTCTATTTGCCACCCCGGGGGCTCCGCGCCCCCGGACCCTGCGGTCACTTTTGCCGCGCGGCAAAAGTAACCAAAAACGCGCTTAAACCTAGCGGTTTAAGAATCCCTTCTCAGCCCCGCCTGACCGGCGGGTCCTCGGCGAGGGGTTTGCGGACATTGGGATAAAATGAAGAGTTGCGGTGCCACGTGAACTTCCGGTCCTACGGGCATCTAATCTAGTGGACTGGCAGTTGACCAACTCCGCCTGCCGGCCTTTCAAAGGGGCAGAGCCATCTACGGGGATTTGGTCTAACGGAACAATCTGCAAAAATGCACCCCGGGGAGTTAGCCCCGCTGGACGGTAGGGGCTGCCGATAAGCACGCTGAAATAGACGCAGCGAGGAACGAAGCGGACGGCAGTAAGGTTTAGACCAAACTGACTATGCCTCGGGCGCAAAACTAAACTCCCCCGTAATTCAGGAGGATTCTTAAGGAACGTAGTTCCTTAAGTGACTTTTTGCCTACTTTTTGTTCACACAAAAAGTAGGCGAGGAGTCCGGGGGCGAGAAGCCCCCGGGCCAATTAAAGAAGAAAGTCCCGTGCGGCCCGAAGGGCCGCAGGAAAAAGGAGAAGGAGAAAAACAATGGCGAATTTTGCGATTATGGGTTTTGGAACGGTGGGCAGCGGCGTGGCGGAGGTCCTCCGCATGAACGGCGCATCCATCGCCGAAAAGCTGGGCGAGCCCCTCAACCTGAAATATATTCTGGACGTGCGCGACTTATCCGCCACCCCCTACGGGGATATTGCGGTAAAGGATTTCGCCGTCCTGGAGAACGACCCGGACCTGGAGGTAGTGGTGGAGTCCATCGGCGGGGCCAAGGTGGCCCTTGAGTTCACCCGCCGGGCCCTGATGGCCGGAAAACACGTGGTCACCTCCAACAAGGAGCTGGTAGCCTCCCACGGCAAGGAACTCCTTGCCATCGCCAAAGAGAAAAACGTCAACTACCTCTTCGAGGCCAGCGTGGGCGGAGGCATCCCCGTGCTGCGCCCCCTGTTCCAGTGCCTGGCTGGCAACCAGATCGAGGAAGTAGTGGGCATCCTCAACGGCACCACCAACTATATTCTCACCCGGATGGTCAAGGGAGGCGTCTCCTTTGAGGACGCCCTGAAGGAGGCCCAGGCCAAGGGCTACGCCGAGCAGAATCCCGCCGCCGACGTGGAGGGCCTGGACGCGGGACGGAAGATCTGCATCCTCTCCGACCTGGCCTGGGGGAAGGAAGTCCTGCCGGATCGCATTCACACCCAGGGCATCAGCGGCCTGGACCTCCGGGACGTGGCCCTTGCCAGCGAGGCCGGATACCGGGTGAAGCTCCTGGGCCGGGCCCTGCGCCTGGAGGACGGACGGCAGGCCGCCTATGTGGCCCCCCATCTGGTCCCCGAGAGCTGCCCCGTCGCCGCAGTGGACGACGTGTTCAACGCCATCATGATCCGGGGCAACGCCGTAGGCGACGTGATGTTCTACGGCCGGGGCGCCGGGGACCTGCCCACCGCCTCCGCCGTCATGGGCGACGTGATGGACGCCCTCCAGCACCGCGCCAAGCGCCGGGATCTGGGCTGGAGCGAGAGCGCGGACCTGGCGGACTTCGGCGGACTGTCCATGAAATGGTACCTCCGGGGGAACTTCCCCGCGCCGGAGGGAAGCGAGGTCCTGTCCGGCGGCGCGGTGATTGCCGGCCCCATGACCGCGGCGGAAGCGGGCGCTCTGGCGGAGCGTCTGGGCGCGGAAGCCCTGCTGCCGGTTTTGGAATAACCTTCAGCCCCTGCTTGCACTATAATAGAGTGTCCCCTAATTTGCCTATGAGAGAGGAAGTACCCATATGAGTTTGATTGTACAGAAATTCGGCGGCAGCTCCGTCCGGGACGCCCAGCGCATCCAGAATGTGGCGGGCATCATCGCTGATACTTATAGAGCGGGAAATCAGGTGATGGTGGTCCTGTCCGCCCAGGGCGACACCACCGACGACCTGATCGAAAAGGCCCGTGAGATCAACCCCAGGGCCTCCAAGAGGGAGATGGACATGCTCCTGAGCACCGGCGAGCAGATTTCCATCGCCCTGTGCGCCATGGCCCTGGAGGGCATGGGCCTGCCGGTGGTGAGCCTTGCCGCCTGGCAGGTGGGCATCCAGACCACCAGCGCCTACTCCGACGCCCGCATCAAGCGGATCGACGCCGAGCGCGTCCAGCGGGAGCTGGACAAGAACAAGATCGTTCTGGTAGCGGGTTTCCAGGGCGTGAACCGCTTCGGCGACGTGACCACCCTGGGCCGGGGCGGGTCCGACACCAGCGCCGTAGCCCTGGCCGCCGCCTTCGGCGCGGACCTGTGCCAGATCTACACCGACGTGGACGGCGTGTATACCACTGACCCGCGGGTGGCCTCCGGCGCGGTGAAGCTGGAGGAGATCACCTATGACGAGATGCTGGAGCTGGCCAGCCAGGGAGCCCAGGTGCTCCACAACCGCAGCGTGGAGCTGGCAAAAAAATATCATGTAAATATGGAAGTCGTGTCCAGTCTGGAGCGGAAACCCGGCACGAAAGTCAAGGAGGTTGTCAAAATGGAAAAGACCAATATCGCCGGTGTGGCGAAGGATACCAGTATTGCCCGCATCGCGGTGGTGGGACTGGACCACAATCCGGGGGTTGCCTTCCGGGTGTTCTCCCTGCTGGGCAAGGCCAATATCAACGTGGACGCCATCATCCAGTCCATCGGGCGGGGAGAGAGCAAGGACATCAGCTTCACCCTGCCCCGGGCCGACGTGGAGGAGGCCGTGCGGGTGCTGGAAGAGCAGAAGGGCGCCCTCCGCTTCGACCACCTGACTGTGGAGGACAAGATCGCCAAGGTGTCCATTGTGGGCGCGGGCATGATGACCACCCCCGGCGTGGCGGCGAAGATGTTCGAGGCGCTCTATGACGCCAACATCAACATCCAGATGATCAACACCAGCGAGATCCGCGTCTCCGTCCTCATCGACGAGGAGGATGCCGTAGCCGCCGTGCGGGCGGTCCATGACAAGTTCTTCGGGGACGAGGGCTGAGCAGGAACATACATGACAAAGGGCCGGCAGCCGTGCCGTGGTTCCATAAGAAAACATGGGAAGGCTCAGTATTACTTCCGAACCGAAAGGTCGGAAGTAATATATGCCATGTTTTGCGGTTGCCGCCGTTTATGGCGGCGAGCAAAACGGCTTAAATCAAAAGTATTATTTCCGAATTTTAAATTCGGAAATAATAAAATCAATGCTTTTTAAGGGCAGCGGATACCGGGCGTGAAAACAAGTGAACAACAGCGCAGAAAGCGGGCGATGCCGGCAAGGCACCGTCCGTTTCTGCGTCCCGGCGAACGCCGCGGATTTTGAAAGAAGTCTGCGGCGTTTATTCATGTCCGGACACCGAAAGCAGCAAGGCAGGCGCGGCGGCCCGCAGGAAAGCCTCTCCCTTAAAGAATCCTTAAAACAATCTTCCGCCAAAATCCCTTGTATCAGAAAAAAGAATCCTGTATAGTGAGGTGTACTAGAGAAAATAGTACAGTTCAGGGGGGATATCTGTGGAAACCATCCATCTGCTGCTGGCAGGCATACTGTCCGTGTTCGCGCTGATCTACTTCACAGCGCTGGCGATACGGAAGAAAGGATAGGGGGGAAACGCTTTGCTGACGCTGAATTACCGGGATTCACAGCCCATCTACGGGCAGATCAAGGACGGTCTGCGGCGGATGATCATCTCCGGCGCTCTGGAGCCGGGGGAGAAACTCCCATCCGTCCGGGCCATGGCCGTGGATCTGGCCATCAATCCCAACACCATCCAGCGGGCCTACGCCGAGCTGGAGGCGGAGGGCTTTATCTACTCCGTCCCTGGGAAGGGGAGCTATACCGCCCGGGGTGGGGACGCTTCCCGGCGGTCCGCCGCCAGTCCGGCCCGGGAACGGGAGCTGATCCGCCGTCTGCGGGAGCTGGTGGCCGAACTGCGCTACCTGGGACTGGAAGACGGCGAGATCATCGCGCTGATGAACGAGGGGGTGGGACAATGATCGAAGTAAAGAACGTGGTCAAGACCTTCGACGGCTTCACCGCTCTGGACGGAGCCAACATCACCATCCCCGACGGCGGGGTCTACGGCCTGGTGGGGCCTAACGGCGCGGGGAAATCCACCGTCATCCGCCATCTTACCGGCATCTACCGCCCTGACAGCGGCCAGGTGCTGGCGGACGGCGCGCCGATTTACGAGAACCCAGAGAAGAAGGCCCTTATCGCCTCCATCCCCGACGACTGGTACGCTTTCCCCTCCGCCACCATCGCGGATATGATGAAATTCTACCGGGGATTTTACCCCTGCTTCGACATGACCCGCTATGAGAAGTTCAAAGAGGTCTTTTCCCTCCCGGAGAAAACCCTGATCCGCCGCATGAGCAAGGGGATGCAGAAGCAGGCGGCCTTCTGGCTGACCATGTCCTGCCGCCCCAAGTATCTGATCCTGGACGAGCCGGTGGACGGCCTGGACCCGGTGATGCGCCGGCAGGTGTGGAGTCTCATGATGAGCGACGTCAGCGAACACGGCACCACGGTACTGGTTTCCTCCCACAATCTCCGGGAACTGGAGGATGTGTGCGACCACGTGGGCATCATGAACAAGGGCAAGGTCCTGCTGGAGCGGAGCCTCACAGATCTCCAGGAGAACATCGTCAAGCTCCAGGCGGTATGGAAGCCCGGCGAGGCCCCGGCGCTGTCCGCGCCCATGGAGGTGCTTCACACCTCCCACGTGGGCCGGGTCTACACCTACATCGTCCGAGGCACGGCGGCGGCGGTGACGGAGCAGATGGGGCGGTTCCAGCCCCTGATGCTGGAGGCGCTGCCTCTGTCCCTGGAGGAGATCTTTATCTATGAGCTGGGAGGTGAGCAGTATGCCGTCAAAGAGATCCTTCTTTAACCGGACCCTGTTCCGGAAGAATCTGAGCCGCTCCTGGCCCCTGTGGGTCCTTCTGAGCATCGCGGGAGCCATGGTTCCCCTATACATTTTGTTGGAGCTGATCCAAGCCCCCCGAGGGAGCCTGAACCCATTGCCCTCCGACTTCGCGGCGGGGCTGTACCAGGCAGTAACCATCTTCGCTCCCGGCTTTACCGCCGCCTATGCCATCCTCTGCGCCATGCTGGTGTGGGGATACCTGTACAATCCCCGGTCCGTCAGCCTGTTCCATTCCCTGCCGGTGGACCGGACGTGCCTGTTCGTCACCAACGCCCTCTCGGGACTGACCATGATCGCCATCCCCTACGCGGTGACCGGGCTTCTGCTCTGCCTGCTGGCGGCCTGCTGGGGATTCTTCCATCTGGCGGCAGCGGTGAACACCATTCTGGCGGTGATCCTCCTGGCGGTGACCTTTTTCGGGCTGGCGACGCTGTGCGCTATGCTGACAGGAAATATCTTCGCCCTTCCGGCCTTTTATCTGCTGGTGAATTTCCTTTCCCCCATTCTGGAGAGCCTGATTTTCAACATGGCCCAGCAGTTTCTGGTGGGCGTGGGCAGCGCGGCGAACCGCTTCAACGCCCTCTCGCCCATCGTCCAGATTTACACCAGCTTCAGCGCGTATTTTGAGCGCTATACCTCCGACGGGGACCAGACGGCGGCCCTCCGCGGGCTGTGGGTGGTAGCCCTGTACGCCCTGGCGGGCGTGGCCATGCTGGCTCTTGCGTGGTTCCTCTATCAGAGGCGGCACAGCGAGCGGGCCGGAGACGTGGTAGCTTTCCGGTGGCTGCGGCCCGTGTTCCGGTACGGCGTAGCCCTGCTGAGCGGGCTGACCGTAGGGCGGCTGCTCTACTACCTTCTGTGGGAGAGCCTGTTCCAGAAGGGGAGCTACGCCGACGTGCTGCCCCTGTTCGTCTGCGTGGCCCTGGGCGGACTGCTGGGGTTCTACGCCGCGTCCATGCTGCTGGAGAAGACCCGGCGGGTGTTTCGCGGGAGCCTCCTGGGCGCGGGCATTGTCTGTGCGGGCGCGGCGGTGCTGTGCCTGCTGGTCAGCGTAGACGTGTTCGGCGTGGAGCGCCGGGTGCCGGACATGGACGAAATTAAGAGCGTCCGGCTGGAGGACCGGGGCATCGTTTCCGGCCCCTTCGATCCGGAGGAAGACCCGGAGCAGGTAGAGGCCATCCGCGTCTTTCACCAGGCCCTGGTGAAGGACCGGAACTATATCCGCAGCTATCATCCCGACTGGGACCATGAGGAAGGGAAGGCGTTCAGCCATTATATCTGGCTGACCTATGAGCTGACCGACGGCACGACCCTGAGCCGGCAATATGACCTGTGGATCACCGAGGACCGGGTGGAAACGGCGGGCACTTATGACAATCTGCTGTCGGCCTTTTATCAGGACCCGAAGGTCCGGCGGTGCGATGTGACGATCCCTGAAAACACCGATATCAACAGCATTGAGGTGTTCTCCGACTACATGGAGGATGGGGTATACAGCATCAACACCAGCGAACGGAATTCGCAGGACGCGAAAACCCTGTACGCCGCTCTCCAGCAGGACGCGGACGAGGGCAACATCCCCGCCAAGGACGTGCTGCTCAACTATAGCCGCCAGGCCAGCACCCTCTGGTTCAATATCGAATACCGCGTCCCCCTCAGCCCCTGGGACGGCAGCTGGACCTACAGGTACAAGGATGTCTATATCCATCCGCAGATGAAGAACACAGTAGAAGCTCTGATCGAGCTGGGCTATCTGACGGAGGAGAACGCGGAGCGCTGGACGGAAGACTTCGCGGAAGGCCGGGGGCCCAGACTCCATATAGAAACTGAAAGCGTTTCCTGGTAAAGGGCAAATACGAAAATTACCTATTGCCGAACGGGCTTGAATGTGGTATGATACCTTCAGAAGCCCTCCTTCCCTCCGGGGAAGGAACGCGCGCCGTCCGGCGCGGGGACGGGCCTCGCTTAATGATCTAGCCGGCTTTAGGCGGACCTGATCCCGTTTCGGCGGCGCATCTTTCTATATGAATCCCCGCCGCCAGCACTGGCGGCGGGGTTCGATTATTTTTCAAAAAAGATGCTGTGCATCTTTTTTGAAGGGGAAGGACCGGGCCGAGCGCGGCCCGCAAAGTGTTTTTCCGAGGTACACGCCCCCGGAAAAACGATTAGAACTTATTTCGCCGCTCCGGCGGCGAAAATTCCGCTCTCCGGGAGGTCAAATATGCTAACCTTTACCTTTTCCTTCATCGGCACCGGCAATATGGGCGGGGCTCTGGCCCGGGCCGCAGTCAAGAAGCTGCCGCCGGAACAAGTGCTTTTGTCCAACCGCACCGCCGCCAAGGCGGAAGCTCTGGCAAAAGAACTGGGCTGCGCCGCAGGCCCGGTCAGCCGGGCCGCGGGAGACGGCAGATACATCTTCCTTGGGGTCAAGCCCCAAATGATGGCGGCCCTCCTCTCGGAGATCGCCCCCATCCTCGCCGCCCGGACGGACCGGTTCGTCCTTGTCACCATGGCGGCGGGGCTGACCATGGAGCGCATCGCCGCCATGGCTGGCGGGGCCTATCCTGTCATCCGCATCATGCCCAACACCCCCTGCGCCGTAGGCGAGGGCGTGGTCCTCTGGGATGCCAACTCGCTGGTGACGGCGGAGGAGCAGTCCGAATTTACAAACGGCCTCTCCGGCGCGGGCGTCCTGGACCGTCTGGAGGAGCGCCTCATCGACGCTGGCAGCGCCGTAGCCGGCTGCGGCCCGGCCTTTGCCTGCCTGCTGCTGGAGGCCCTGGCCGATGGCGGCGTATCCTGCGGCCTGCCCCGCCAGAAGGCTCTGCTCTATGCAGCCCAGATGCTGAAAGGGACCGCCGCTTTACAGTTGGAAACCGGGACCCATCCCGGTGCGCTGAAAGACGCGGTCTGCTCCCCCGGCGGCTCCACCATCGCCGGCGTGCGGACGCTGGAGACGCGGGGGTTCCGCGGCGCGGCCATGGACGCGGTCATCGCCGCCGTGGAAAAAACCAGAGAATTGGGGAAGTAACGTCATGCTGATCTTAGCCTTTGAATCCTCCTGTGACGAGACCGCCGCCGCCGTGGTGGAGGACGGCCGCATTATCCGCTCCGATGCCATCCTGTCCCAGGTGGACGTCCACGCCCTCTACGGCGGCGTAGTGCCGGAGATCGCCTCCCGGAAGCACATCGAGTCCATCGCCGGTCTGGCGGACCGCGCCCTGGCGGAGGCGGGCGTCACCCGCGCGGACATCGACGCGGTGGCGGTAACCTACGGCCCCGGCCTCATCGGGGCGCTGCTGGTGGCGGTGAATTTCGCCAAGAGCGCCGCCCTGGCCCTGGGAAAGCCCTTGATCCCGGTCCATCACCTCCGGGGCCATATCGCGGCCAACTATCTGGCCTTTCCCGAACTGGAGCCCCCCTTCCTGGCCCTGTGCATCTCCGGGGGCAACTCGATGATCGTGGATGTGGCGGGGTATACGGATATGACCATCCTGGGGGCCACCCGGGACGACGCCGCCGGGGAATGCTTTGACAAGATTGCCCGGGTCCTGGGCCTGCCCTATCCCGGCGGGAAGCCCATGGACGACCTTTCCCAGGGGGGCGACCCCACAAAATATCCCCTTCCCCGTGCAAAGCTGGAGCATGATCTGGACATGTCCTTCTCCGGCCTGAAGACGGCGGCAGTGAACCTCATCCACAACGCCGCCCAGAAAGGGGAGGTGCTGGACCTGCCCAGCCTGGCCGCCTCCGTGACGGCGGCTGTCAGCGACGAGCTGATCCCCCGGACCATGGAGGCCGCCCGCCGTACAGGCCGGAAAATCCTTGCAGCCGCCGGCGGCGTCGCCGCCAACCGGACCATCCGTGCAAACCTGGAGGCCGCCTGCCGGGAAAACGGCCTGACGCTGTATCTGCCGCCCCTGTCCCTGTGCGGCGACAACGGCGCCATGATCGGCAGCCAGGCCTACTACGAGTACCTGGCGGGGACCCGGGCAGACAGCAGCCTGAACGCCTACGCCAATCTGGCGATATAGTAAAGAGGACCTCCGGCGTATCAAAACGCCGGAGGTCCTCTTTGTCCTGTTACGCTTCCCTGGACGCCTCCAGAGCGGCGTCATACAGCTCATTCCGGCCCAGCCCGGTGTCGGCGGCCACCTGCCGCACGGCATCCTTCATCCGTTCGCCCCTGGCCCGGCGCTCCAGCACCAGTGCCACGCCCTGCTCCAGCGTAACGGCGCTCTCCTCCCGCCGCTCCGCTCCATCCAGCACCAGGACATACTCCCCTTTCGGCTCCCTCTCCCGGTACCACTCCGCCGCCTGGGTCAGGGTGGTGCGCAGGGTCTCCTCATGGAGCTTGGTCAGCTCCCGGCAGAGGGCGATCCTCCGGTCCCCGAAGGCGGAGAGCAGATCGTCCAGCGTGGCCCGCAGCCGGTGTGGGGCCTCGTAGAAAATGAGGGTCCGTTCCTCTCCCAGCAGTCCTTGCAGCCGCTCCCGCCGCTGCGCCTTGTTCACCGGCAAAAACCCCTCAAAAACGAACCGTCCGGTGGGCAGTCCGCTGACCGCAAGGGCGGAGATCAGCGCGCAGCACCCCGGCACGGCCTGCACCGCCACCCCGTTTTCGGCGCACAATCTCACCAGGTCCTCTCCGGGGTCGCTGATGGCGGGGGTGCCGGCGTCGGTAGCCAGGGCGCAGCTCTCCCCCGCCAGCAGGCGGGAGAGGATGGCCGGACCGGCGGAGGCCTTGTTATGCTCGTGGTAGCTGACCATGGGTTTTTTCAGTCCCAGGTGGCTGAGGAGCTTCATAGTCACCCGGGTGTCCTCGGCGGCAATAAAGTCCGCTCTTTCCAGCGTGGCGGCGGCCCGGGGGCTCAGGTCTCCCAGATTCCCGATGGGAGTGGCAATCAGATATAGTGTTCCGCTCACAAGCAGTCCTCCTCAGCATTTTTTTCATCATAGCACAGGTTTGGGTTTTTCGCAAGCAGGGATGAAAAAGGTCTTTTCTGTGGCTTTCCGGCAATTCCCCCTTGACAAGGGGCCCGCACCGGTGCTATATTGGCAGGTAGAAATCAGCATTGACGGAGACGAAGCCGGAGGGCGGCGCACAGAGAGGGGACCGTTTTGGTGGAAGGCCCCTGCGCGGAGCACCGGCGGTACCACTCCTGAGCCGCCCGGGACGACCGGGACGGGCCCCTCCCGTTACAGAGGGACACAAGCGGCGGCGCGTTGCGCCGCAAGCAGGGTGGAACCGTGGAGTTTTTAAGCTTCACCCCTGAAATTTTCGTCAGGGGTGAATTTTTTTGCCCCTAAATCAAGAGAGGAGCGCATTACCATGAGCGAAGAAAACCTGTACACTTTTGAAAACGAGACCTACCGCAAGACCTACTGGCACACCTGCTCCCACGTCCTGGCCCAGGCCATGAAGCGCCTGCACCCGGAGGTGAAGCTGGCCATCGGCCCCAGCATCGACAACGGCTTTTACTACGACTTCGACACCCCGGAGCCCTTTTCCGAGACCCAGCTGGAGGAGCTGGAGGCGGAAATGCGGAAGATCTGCAAGGAGAAGCTGAAGCTGGAGCGCTTCGAGCTGCCCCGGGAGGAAGCCGTCAAGTTCATGGAGGAGAAGGGCGAGCCCTACAAGGTGGAGCTGATCAACGACCTGCCCGAGGACGCGGTCATCAGCTTCTACAAGCAGGGCGAATTCACCGACCTCTGCGCCGGCCCCCACGTGGACTCCACCGGGCGCATCAAGGGCAACGCCATCAAGCTCACCGCCTGCAACGCCGCCTACTGGCGGGGCGACAGCAGCCGTCAGACCCTCCAGCGCATTTACGGCGTGGCCTTCCCCAAGAAGGAGGAGCTGGACGAGTACCTGGCCCGTATCGAGGAGGCCAAGAAGCGGGACCACCGGAAGCTGGGCAAGGAGCTGGGCCTCTTTATGATGAGCGAGGAGGGCCCGGGCTTCCCCTTCTTCCTGCCCAAGGGCATGGTGCTGAAGAACACCCTTCTGGAGTACTGGCGGGAGTGCCATAAGCGCTACGGCTATGTGGAGATCGCCACCCCCATCATCCTCAACCAGCACCTGTGGCACCAGTCCGGCCACTGGGACCACTATAAGGACAACATGTACACCACCGTCATCGACGGCGAGGACTACGCCGTCAAGCCCATGAACTGCCCCGGCGGGATGCTGGTCTATAAGAATGAGCCCCACTCCTACCGCGACCTGCCCATCCGTGCGGCGGAGCTGGGCCTGGTCCACCGCCACGAGATGAGCGGGGCCCTCCACGGTCTCTTCCGGGTCCGCTGCTTCACCCAGGACGACGCCCACATCTTCATGACCCCGGAGCAGATGAAGGACGAGATCAAGAACGTGGTGAAGCTGTTCGACGAGATGTATTCCACCTTCGGCCTCACCTACCAGATCGAGCTGAGCACCATGCCCGAGGACCACATGGGCGACGAGGAGGTCTGGCACTTTGCCGAGAACACCCTCCAGGCCGCCATCACGGAGCTGGGCAAGGACTTCCAGATCAACCCCGGCGACGGCGCCTTCTACGGCCCCAAGCTGGACTTCCATCTGGCGGACAGCCTGGGCCGGACCTGGCAGTGCGGCACCATCCAGCTGGATATGCAGATGCCCGAGCGCTTCGAGCTGGAGTACGTGGGCGAGGACGGCGAGAAGCACCGGCCCATCATGATCCACCGGGCCCTGCTGGGTTCCATCGAGCGGTTCATCGGCGTGATCACCGAGCACTTCGCGGGGGCTTTCCCCACCTGGCTGAGCCCGGTGCAGGTGAAGCTGCTGCCCGTCACCGACCGGGCTGCGGAGTATGCCAAGGATATCGCGGAGAAGCTGGACGCCCAGGGCTTCCGGGTGGAGGTAGACGGCCGCAACGAGAAGATCGGCAAGAAGATCCGGGAGGCCCAGCTGGAAAAGATCCCCTACATGCTGGTGGTAGGCGACCGGGACATGGAGGCGGGCACCGTCTCCGTCCGGCACCGCGCCGACGGCGACCTGGGGGCCATGAGTCTGGAAGCGTTCTCCGCCATGCTGCGGCAGGTAGTGGATTCCAAGGAGCGGAAATAAACAGAGATGAAAAGGGACGCGAAACCGGTTGGTTTCGCGTCCCTTTCTGTGCTTTTCGGGGAAGATTCGCATCATACCGGAAAAAAATAAAATCGGCATTATACACAATGCGATAGAAACCGTCTGCAAAATTTATCTTTTCAGGCAATGCCGCACATTGTGTAAACAATTGCGATAAGATGATATATTGCGTAAAGAAGTATATAATCTATTGATACTATGCAGCTGAGATATTGTTTTGCCTCTGCCAATGTACTATCATGCTTCCAGCCCTTGATACCTACATATATAAAAAGGAGATTAAAGCATGAAGAAATTTTTTGCCCTGATATTGGCACTGGCGCTGACTCTGGTGCTGGCTGCCTGCGGCGGCGGGAATGACGCGCCTGCGCCGGAGAAGGACGATCCCCCCGCTCCCGCGGAGGACGCCGCGCCAGAAGATACCGCCGGTACCGAGGCGCCGGAAGAATCGGCAGAGCCGGAAGAACCCAGTGCCATTCCCCTTCAGTGCGGGGACAGCATCGACAACGACAACTTCAAAATGACCTTTGATTCCGTGGAGCTGCTCCCCGAATACTCCTACCAGACCAGCGAGTATTCGAGTACCTCCCTCTATGTGGAGAACGGCTACCAGCTGGTGGTCGTGAAGGGACACTTCGAGAACAAGTCCACCGGGCCGATCTCCGACAGCTCCCTGGTCCGCTCCGCCGTTGTGAACGATAGCTATACGGTGGAGGGCCACGATGTGCGGTTCCATTTTATCCGGGACAAATATTTTGAAATTGATGCGTACACCGATCTGGACTACGTGCTCTACATCAACATCCCCGAAAAGCTGGCTGGCATATTTGAGACCGTCACTTTCACCATTGGGTTTAACGACGACCTGTCCATCCCCGCCACAATCTTCAACAGCGACGGCACGCAGACGGTGGAGACCGACCATCTGTATGCCCTTACCAGCGGCATCACGGCCGGTGGCGATGCTGTCCCTGCCGATGGCGATGCCGCCGGAAGCGCTCCCGCAGCTGAGGGGAGTTGGGCGGTGAATTACTACGTGGACGATTTCGACCAGCCCACTGACCAGTGGTATATCACCACCAACAACTCCGTCACCGGCAATTTCAGCAACAGCGCCACCACCAAATCCCAGCTGAACGCGCAGATGGCGATAGATAAAGACGAGGAGACCGGCGGGGACCGCATTGCCATTTTCCTGTGGGAGTATGGCCGCACCATGGTCAAGAACTCCTCCGAGCAATCGGTGGACCAGTATAACATCACCATGCGCGCATCGGACGGCACCGACCATGAAATGACCGGCACCATGTACTGCGGCGGGGACCGGCTCTTTATTGATGATGCCTATGTTGGGGATGTCATCGCCGCTATGAAGGAAGCGGGTACTGTCAGCTTCCGCATTGTGGATGCCAACCGGACCACCAGCACCTATCTGTTCTCCATTGAGACCTCCAATTTTGGCAGCGTCTACGACAGCATGGCAGGCTGAGTCCATATCCAGACAGCGAAAGGCGGCCACTCGATTTGAGTGGCCGCCTTTTTGACTATTCTCTCTGCCCTGTACGGCGCAAGAGCTACTTTTTCAGCTCCCCCGTGGCGCTGGCGGTAAGGTAAGCGTTGATAAACCCGTCCAGATCCCCGTCCATGACGGCGGTGATGTTGCCGTTCTCGAACCCTGTCCGGGTGTCCTTGGCCAGGGTGTAGGGCATGAAGACATAGGACCTGATCTGGCTGCCCCATTCGATCTTCATCTGCACGCCCTTGATGTCGGAGATCTTCTCCGCGTGCTGCTGGGCCTTCATTTCCATGAGCTTGGCCCGGAGCATCTTCATGCAGTTTTCCCGGTTCTGGACCTGGCTGCGCTCCTGCTGTGAAGACACCACCACGCCGGTGGGGCGGTGGATGAGCCGCACGGCGGAGGAGGTCTTGTTGACGTGCTGTCCGCCGGCGCCGGAGGCCCGGTAGACCTGCATCTCGATGTCCTCCTGGCGGATCTCCACAGAGTTATCGTCCTCGATCTCCGGCATGACCTCCACAGCGGCGAAGGAGGTCTGCCGCCGGGCGTTGGCGTCGAAGGGGGAGATGCGGACCAGGCGGTGAACGCCGTTCTCGCTGCGGAGGAAGCCGTAGGCGTTTTCGCCCTCGATGGAGATGGCGGCGGACTTGATGCCCGCCTCGTCGCCGTCCTCGTAATCCAAAGTCTTCACGGTGAAGTTGTGCCGCTCGCCCCAGCGGGTATACATGCGGAAGAGCATCTGGCACCAGTCCTGGGCCTCGGTGCCGCCGGCTCCGGCGTGGAGGGTAAGAATGGCGTTGCTGGCGTCGTACTCCCCGGTGAGGAGGGTGGTCAGGTTGGCCTCCTCCAGGGCGGCCTCCAGCTTGTCATAGCCCTCCTGCACCTCGGGGAGGAGGGATTCGTCGTCCTCCTCCATGGCCATTTCCACCAGGGTGGTGAGATCCTCCCACTGTCCGGACAGGCGGGCGTGGTTTTCCAGCTTGTTTTTCAGCTGCTTGGTGCGCTGAAGGACCTTCTGGGAGGCGGCGACGTCGTTCCAGAAGTTAGGGTCGCCGGTTTTCTCCTCCAGCTCCTCCACTTCCCGGCGGGCGCCCTCCAGGTCCAGGGCCGCCGCCAGCTTCTCCAGCCGGGGGCCAATGGCGGCTAATTTTTGTTTATAGGCATCATATTCGATGATAGGCATAGATATCCTCTTTCTCCATTTTATTTCACTTTATATTATGCCATAGAAGGAGAAAACTGTAAAGGGGGAAAAGGGGTTTTTGTTGATTTGCAATTCTCTGTGAACGGGGGCGTATCAAAAGGGGGTACGGAGGCCCGAAAAGGGAAGTAAGGTAACCCCCCATCTGGAGGGCACGGGCAAGCGGACCGGCAGGGAGTACGATTTGAGAACCTGTATTCGTTCTAATCGAGGCTGCCTCCGGAACCGCAGATCACCGAAAAATCTCTCCCTTTTCATCCAACATCTCCAGCCTTCTGACACGGACGAAGTCCGCCGCCAACTCCGGCAAATGGACCTCCGCCGCCGCTGCCAGCAGGGCGGGATTCATCCCCGGATTCTGGGCGGAGACCACCGCCTCCAGCGTCAGGAGGCCCGGAGCCTCCAAAATATCCAGACTATGGAGCATAGGCCGGATATCAATATCCGCCATTGCCTTGCGCTTGGTGCGCTTCTGAATGACCACGCTCTCCCCCAGAAGCAGCTTTTTTATCTCCTCCGCCGCTCCCTCCGGGACGCCGCCGTCATAGACCAGATCCACCCGGCAGCGGAGCCTCGCCAGCTCCCGGACGGGCCGGACGGGAATATAGCAGTCCACAGCCCGGATGCCCTCAGGCATGAAGGCGTTCAGCGCCTCCGGCAGCCCGGCGCCGTCCATATCCTCGTTGACCTCAAAATCCAGGATCTCGCAGTCGCTGGCCTGCCCCACGCTCAAAGGCAGCGCAAAGGAAATGATGGGGTGGGGATGGAACCCCTGGGAGTGGCGCAGCACCAGCCCCTGCCGGAGGAACACCCTCTGAAAGGTCCGCAGCAGGTCCAGGTGGGAGATATACACCGCCCGGCCCTCCTTGACGAAAAGCAGCCTCAGCTTACCCACGGTGACACTCCCCTCCCTCCACGATGTTGGCCCCGCAGCCGGAGCACCGGGTCCGGCAGTCGGGGGTGGTAACGGACTGGTAGGCCAGCTCCCGCTGCCGCCAGAGATAGTCGTCGGATACATAGCAGGAGATCATGCTCCAGGGGAAGATCTCCTCCCGGCTCCGCTCCCGGCAGGCGTAGAACTCCGGGTCCAGACCGCACTCGTCAAAGGCCTCCAGCCAGCGGCTGAGATCAAAGTAGTCGCTCCAGGCGTCCAGCTTCGCCCCCCTCCGAAAAGCCGCTTCCAGCACTCTCCCCAGCCGCCGGTCGCCCCGGGCCAGCACCGCCTCCAGGAAGCTGGTATCCCCGTCGTGCCAGTTGTAGGTGACGGCCTTGGCGGTGATGGCCTCCCGGAGGAGCTTCACCCGGCGCTCGTACTCCGCCCGGGAGATCTGGGCCTCCCATTGAAAAGCAGTAAAGGGCTTTGGCACGAACCAGGAGGTGGACACCGTCAGCCGCAGGCCCCGGTTCTTATTGCTGGCGTACTCCCGCCAGGTATGGACGGCGTGGTTGGCCATCTCGGCAATGCCCAGCACGTCCTCGTCTGTCTCCGTAGGCAGACCCAGCATAAAATAGAGCTTCACACCGCTCCATCCGCCGGAGAAGGCGGTTTTCAGGCTCTCGGTCAGCTCCTCCTCGGTGACGTTCTTGTTGATAGCGTCCCGCAGCCGCTGGGTCCCGGCCTCGGGGGCGAAGGTAAGCCCCGCCTTCCGGCCCTTTTGCAGCCGCTGCATCAGCTCCATGGAAAAATTGTCCGCCCGGAGGGAGGGCAGGGACAGGTTTACGTGGTTCTTCCCGCAGAACGCCTCCAGGTCGTCGCATAATCCCACCAATTCCGGATAGTCGCTGGTGGACAGGGAGCTGAGGGTCATCTCCTGATACCCGGAATCCTGGACGGACGCCTGGGCGTACTCCGCCAGCTGCTCCCTGCTTCGGCACCGCACCGGGCGGTAGACGTACCCCGCCTGACAGAACCGGCAGCCCCGGATGCACCCCCGGAACACCTCCAGGGTCACCCGGTCGTGGACGATCTCCGTAGAGGGCACGATGGTCTTCACGGGGTAGTAGGACTTGTCCATATCGTGGACCACCCGCTTGACCACCTTTTCCGGCGCGCCGTCCAGGGGGGTAATGGCGGCAATGGTACCGTCCTCATGATACGAAACATTATAAAGCGACGGCACATATACTCCCTGTATCTCCGCCGCCGCCCGGAGAAACCGGGGCTTGTCCCAGTTTTCCCTCCTGGCCCGGCGGTAGAGCTCCACCACCTCCGGCAGCAGATCCTCCCCCTCGCCGATGAGGGCCAGGTCGATGAAGTCCGCCACCGGCTCGGCGTTGTACATGGCGGTGCCTCCGGCGATGACCAGCGGAGTCAGCCCCGGCCGGTCCTCTGCCCGCAGGGGCAGGCCGCTGAGGTCCAGCATGTTCAGCATGGCGGTGTAGGCCATCTCGTAGCCCACGGAAAAACCGATGATGTCGAACTCCCCCACCGGGTCCCCGGACTCCAGGGCGTAGAGGGGGATGTGATTTCTGCGCAGCTCCTCCTCCATGTCCGGCCAGGGGGTGAACACCCGCTCGCACCACACGCCGGGCATCTGGTTGAGGACCCCGTAGAGGATGCGGAAGCCCAGGTTGGACATGCCGATCTCATAGGTGTCCGGGAAGCAGAAGGCAAAGCGGGTGTCCACCCGGCTTTTGTCCTTCATGACCGCGTTGTATTCCCCGCCGGTGTACCGGGCGGGTTTCTGCACCCGGGGGAGGATGCGTTCCAATCTTTGATCCACGGTAATTCTCCTTTTCTGCGGATGGAGATATTATTTCCGAATTTAAAATTCGGAAATAATACATTTGATTTAAGCCGTTTTGCTCGCCGCCGTAAACGGCGGCAACCGCAAAACATGGCATATATTACTTCCGGCCTTTCGGTTCGGAAGTAATATTGTAACCTGTTTCCCTGAAAATGGCAAGTAGTCTTTGCCGCCCCTTCGGGCCCCGGCTCAGATCCCCGGTTTTATTCGGTTCACCACCAGCCCTCCCACCGCGCCGGTGGCGGTCCCCGCCGCGACGCCGCTCACCAGCAGCCAGGGCAGATACCACCCCAGCCGGGCCGTGCCCAGCACGGCCATGGCCACCAGCAGCTGCCCCATGTTATGACAAACTCCCCCGGCGATGCTGACGCCCAGGATGGAAAATTTGTCCAGCTTTTTCAGTCCCGCCATGACCGCCAGGCTCAGGACGGCTCCTGCCAGGGAGTAGGCGAAGCTGTAGGCGCTGCCGAAGGTCATGGAGACCAGAAGCACCCGTACCAAAGAGATGGCCGCCGCGTCCCGCAGGGACATCCGGTACAGGGCGAAGATCACCACCAGATTGGTCAGCCCCACCTTCATCCCCGGCAGAAGTCCCGGAAAAACGATCAGGCTCTCCAGCCAGGACAGCACCATGGCCAGAGCGACCAGCAGCGCGTATCGCGCGACTTGCTTTCCCATACGCACCTCCTATCCTGCGCTGGCGTCGAAGACCGGCCCATCGCCGCCCTCGATCTGAATAATAAGCCTATGGGGCAGGCAGACAATGCGCTCCCCCTCCCGGGAAATTTCCCCGGTGCGGACGCAGGTGTGGTCGCCGCAGTCGGCCTCCACCACCGCCGCCGCGCCTCCGGCAATTTGCAGGATGTTGTAGTCCGTGTCATCCCCCAGCCGGACCGTCCGGTCCTCGTCCAGCGGGTACCGGGCAATCTCCGCGCCGTCCGCCGTCACCACTACCCAGGCGCCCTGCCCGCCGGGGCGGAACAGGAAAAGCAGGACGCCCGCCAGCAGCAGGATACTTCCTGCCAGCAGCAGGTCCCCGCGATGTTTCTTTTTCATGGATGATCTCTCCTGTCTGCATAGATTTTCTCTCTCTCGCACAAATTACGTATAAATTTGTCAAAGAGGAGGGCTGATATGGACCGCTTTGCCGCCCCTACCCGCCGGACGGCAGTGCTGGAAAACTGGCTTCTGCTGTTTTTCGTCTGCTCCGCCGCCGGGTGGCTGTGGGAGGTCCTTCTCACCGCCGCCGCGACGGGGTGCTGGGTCAACCGGGGCCTGCTCCACGGGCCCTGGCTGCCGATATACGGTGCGGGCGGGGTGCTGCTGGCGGCGGCGCTGGGACGATTCCGGCGGCACCCTGCCGCCGCGCTGGCGTTAGGCGCTTTATTGGGAGGCGCGGTGGAGTACGGCACCGCCTTAGTTCTGGAGCGATGGTACCACCGGCGCTGGTGGGACTATACCGGCTGGGCGGGCAGCATCCGGGGGCGGGTCTGTCTGGCCAGCCTGCTGGGCTTCGCCCTGGCGGGATGGCTGGCCTCCCGGTGGCGGGAGCCCCTGCTGCGCCGCTTCTCGCAGATGTCCCCCGGGGCGCGGGGGCTGCTGTGCCGGGGGGTGGGCCTGCTGTTCGCTCTGGACTGGGCGCTGTCCCTGCTGCGTCCCAATACCGGGGCGGGCATTGCCGGGCCGCTGTAGGAGCAGAAGTCATATTTTCAGCATTGACCGGCGGGGGATTTTGCTATAAAATATGGGCATCCATTCCCCGCCCGTCCGACGGGGAACATGAGATGAGGTAAAAATCTATGCAGGATGTCATCATTATCGGCTGCGGCGTAGTGGGCGCGGCCTGCGCCTACCGCCTGAGCCGGTTCCGGCTGCGCCTCACGGTGCTGGAAGCCCTCAGCGACGTGGCCGGGGGCACCACCAAGGCCAACAGCGCCATCCTCCACGCGGGCTACGACCCGGAGCCGGGCACGCTGATGGCCCGGCTGAACGTGGAGGGCGTCCGTCTGGCGGAGGAGATCTGCGCCAAGCTGGACGTACCCTATCGGAAAACCGGCAGCTTGGTGCTGGCCTTTGACGAAAAGGACCGCTCCTGCCTGCGGACCCTGCTGGCGCGGGGGGAGAAAAACGGCGTGACCGGCCTGCACCTGCTCTCCGGGGACGAGGCCCGGGCCCTGGAGCCGGAGCTCAGCGGCGAGGTGCAGGAGGCCCTGCTGGCCCCCTCCGCCGCCATTGTGAATCCCTGGGAGTACGCCCTGGCCATGGCGGAGACGGCTGTCCGAAACGGCGCGGAACTCCACCTGAGCTGTCCCGTGACCGCCATCACCCGGGAGGGGGACGGCTTTGCCGTCACCACCCCCAAAGGCGTATTCCACAGCCAGTACATCATCAACGCCGCCGGGGTTCACGCGGACAATGTCCACGAGCTTATCGGGAAGAAAAATTTCACCATCCGCCCCGCCAAGGGGGAGTACTACCTGCTGGACAAGAGCGAGGGGACCCGGGTCAGCCGGGTGATCTTCCAGTGCCCCGACCCCAAGGGGAAGGGCGTCCTGGTTTCCCCCACCGTCCACGGCAACCTGATCGTGGGCCCCACGGCGGAGCCCTCCGGTCCGGAGGACACGTCCAATACGGCCCAGGGACTGCAGAAGGTCCGGGATCTGGCGGTCCGCAGCGTCCCCGGCGTCCGGTTCCGGGAGAATATCCGGAATTTCGCCGGCGTCCGGGCCAGTTCCGACCGGGGGGATTTCATCCTGGAGGAGAGTCCCGCCGTCCCCGGCTTTTTCAACGCGGCGGGCATCTGCTCGCCGGGGCTCAGCGCCGCCCCCACCATCGCGGACGAACTGACGGCTCTCCTGGCGGAGAAGGGCCTGGCGCTGGAGGAAAAGGAAGAGTTTATTGACACCCGCCGCCGTGTCCGCTTCCACGAACTGGACGACGGGGCCCGAAATGCCCTCATCGCGGCGGACCCCCGCTATGGCCGGGTGATCTGCCGGTGCGAGACGGTAACGGAGGGAGAAATCATTGCCTGTCTCCGCGCTCCCATCCCGCCCGCCAGCATCAACGGCGTCAAGCGCCGGGTAGGGGCCGGCATGGGCCGCTGTCAGGGGGGCTTCTGCGGCCCCAGGGTCCAGGAGATCCTGGCCCGGGAGCTGGGGGTTCCCCCGGAGGCAGTTCCTTTAGAGGAGCCTGGCTCATACATTCTCACCGGAGAGACAAAGGAGGCGTGGACATGACGGAGCACCAACTGGTAGTCATCGGCGGCGGCCCCGCCGGATTGTCCGCCGCCCTGTCCGCCTGGGAGGCGGGGATAACGGACATTCTCCTGCTGGAGCGGGACAAATATCTGGGGGGCATCCTCAACCAGTGCGTCCACAACGGCTTTGGCCTCCACCGCTTCAAAGAGGAGCTCACGGGCCCGGAGTACGCCGGGCGGTACGTCGAACTGCTGGAGAGCACCGCCGTCCGGGTGAAGACCGACGCCATGGTCCTGTCGGTCTCCCCCGACAGGACGGTCCGCTACGTCAGTCCGGCGGATGGCTGCCGGACGGTCCATGCCGGAGCCGTGGTGCTTGCCATGGGCTGCCGGGAGCGTACCCGGGGGGCCATCTCCGTACCGGGGACCCGGTGCTCCGGCATCCTCACCGCCGGGGCGGCCCAGCGGTTCATCAACATCGAGGGGAAAATGGTAGGCCGCCGGGCGGTGATCCTGGGCAGCGGGGACATCGGGCTCATCATGGCCCGCCGGATGACCCTGGAGGGGGCGAAAGTGCTGGCCTGCGTGGAGCTGATGCCCTACTCCAGCGGCCTGAACCGGAACATCGTCCAGTGCCTTCAAGATTTCAACATTCCCCTGCTCCTCTCCCATACCGTCACCGACATCATCGGAGACCGGCGGCTGGAGAAGGTGGTGGTTTCCGCCGTAGATGAGCATCGCCGCCCCATTCCCGGCACAGAGCAGACCTTCGAGTGCGACACTCTGCTGCTGAGCGTGGGCCTGCTGCCTGAGAACGAGCTGACCCGCGCGCTGGGAGCGGAGATGGACCCCCGGACCAACGGCGCGGCGGTATACGAGAACATGGAGACCTCCATCCCCGGGGTGTTCGCCTGCGGGAATGTGCTGCAGGTCCACGACCTGGTGGACTTCGTCAGCGAGGAGAGCGCCCGGGCGGGCGCGGCTGCGGCGGATTACATCCAAAACGGCGAAACCGCCTCCCGCCGCACTCTGACGGTGGAGAACGGGAACGCCGTAAGCTATACCGTCCCCCAGCGCATCCGCATGGAGGCGGTGGATCAAGGCGTACAGGTGTTTTTCCGGGTGAACCGGGTGTTTGAGAAATCCGCCGTCACCGTTACCGCCGGAGAGAAACAAATCGCCCGCTTCAAGCGGGAGCACATGGCCCCCGGGGAGATGGAGCGCATTTTCCTGCCGGAGAAGCTGCTGGCCCTGGCGGAGGGCGAAACCATCACCGTCAGCGCAGAGGAGGCGGAAGCATGAAGGAACTGATCTGCATCGTCTGTCCCAACGGCTGCCGCCTGCGGGTGGACGAGAAGAACGGCTGCCGGGTGACCGGCAACTCCTGCCCCCGCGGGGAGGAATACGGCAAAAACGAGATCCTCCATCCCGTCCGGGTGCTCACAGGAACAGTCCGTCTTCACGGCGCGTCCCTTCCCCGGTGCCCGGTAAAGACCCGTGGCCCCATCCCCAAGGAGAAGCTGCCGGAGGCTGCCCGGGCGCTGTGCCGGGTGGACGTGGAGGCTCCCGTCCAGACCGGGGACGTAGTGCTGGCCGATCTCTGCGGCACAGGTGTGGACCTGGTCGCAACTCGGACGATCCTGCCATAACGAAACAACACGCTGCCCCCGCAGGAGGAAAACCTGCGGGGGCAGGCTTTTTGCCGCTTACAGGATTTCTTTCAAAAGCGCCGCAGCAGCCTGGGCCGCCGCTTCATGGCAGGCCGGTCCCGGATGGAGGCGGGAGCCCATTGTCTCCTCCGTGACCTCCGGGAGCGGGAGATAGTAGGCTTCCCGGTCCCCGGTCTCCTCACGGAAGCGATCCACCGCGCCCTCCAGTTGGGGCCGCAGGGTATCCCCGGCCATGCCGTAGGCCCATACCAGCTTTGCCCCGGGGTTCAGCCGGCGCAGCTTGTGGAGGAAGGCCAGGGCGGCCTCCTCGATGAGCCGCCGGCAGGCGGGGGTATCCTCCTGCTTGAAGCGGGTCCCGTCGGGCCCGTGCCAGGCAGAGATGCCCATGGCGTTGATGTCGTTGGTGCCCAGGTTGATAAATATGGCATCCGGCCTCCAGGCGGCGAAGTCGTTTGGCTCCCCCGCCCCCATGGTCTGGTCCGCCTCTCCCGCCGTGGCGCAGACCGGCTCGTACCAGTCCGGCAGGGCGTGGCGCGGGTCGTTGTCCCAGCTGGAGCGGATGCCCCAGCCGCTCTGGCTCACCAGGCGGAATTCCCCCTGGACCAGGTCCGCCGTCAGGCGGGGCCAGCCCCGGCTGGGGTGGAAGAAGGCCGGGATCCAATCGGTTTCCTCCCGAGCGCCCGCCAGTCCCTCGCCGCTGGTGAGGCTGTCGCCGATGAACTCCAGGCGGCAGGCCGGTTCCGGCAGGGGCAGAAATTCCCCGCCCTCCCAGCGCAGTCCCCGGACCCATAGCCGGTGGGCGGGGTCTCCGTCCTGGCCCATAGGCTGGGTGTCCTTCCAGAAGCGCACGTGCTTTACGGCGCCGGGCGTCATACCCTGGAAGAGGGGGAGGACGCTTTGCCCCCGGACGGCCGGTGTACGGATGAGGGGCGCGCCGTTGACGTCCACGGCGATCCAGGGCTCTTTGCCCTGATCGTCCGCTTCCAGCAGCACCTCCAGGGCGGAGCCGGTGAAGCGGACCTCCCAGCCGGAGCAGGCCCAGAGGAGAGGCAGCGCCCCCGCCGCCCGGGCGCGTTCCTCATGGAAGCGGCCCAGAGGGCGCAGATGGGGGATATCAAAAATGTTGGCAGTTTCCATAATAAATCTCCTGTTTAGCGCAGGTTTGTGGCGATAGTATAATCCTATCCCGGCGGGAAGTCAAGTTGATCTGCGGCGCTGCGCGCCGCCTCCGCTTGTTTCTATTCGATAGCCCGGGGCTTTCCCAGCCCCGGACCCCGGGCCTACTTTTGGCCCGCGCCAAAAGTAGGCAAAAACGCGCTTAAACCTTGCGGTTTAAGAATCCCTTATTTTTTGATTAGTTTACGCCCGAGGCACAGTCGGTTTGTCTAAACCTTACTGCCGTCCGCTTCGTTCCCCTTCTGCGTCTATTTCAGCGTGGTAATCGGCGGCCCCTACCGTATAGCGGGGCGAACTCCCCGGGGTGCAAATTTGTAGAATGTTCCGTTAGACTAAGAGCCTATCCGTAAATAACTAAAGGAGCGCAGAGGAAAGATTTGCGCCAGTGAAGTGGAAAGAAGTCCCAATTAGCAATGAACGCGCAAGAATTTGCGCCAGACAATAAC
>JAETNP010000013.1 GCA_021768185.1 Oscillospiraceae bacterium | reverse complement strand
CCCGCCCACCGCAGCTATGAGACCCGCCTGCTGAAGTTCGCGGACGCCGCCAAACGTCCCTGCGGCGCTGCGGAGACCTCCAACGCCCGGGTCATCAACCAGTTCATCCACCCGGACGTGCTGCCCACCTGCCAGCTGTCCATGGGCCTGACCCAGTTGTCCCCCGGCAGCGTGTGGAACACCATGCCCGCCCACACCCACGAGCGCCGGATGGAGGTTTACACTTATTTCAACATCCCCGAGGGCAACGTGGTCTTTCATATGATGGGCCAGGGCCAGGAGACCCGGCACATCGTCATGCAGAACTATGACGCGGTGATCTCCCCCTCCTGGTCCATCCATTGCGGCTGCGGCACGGGCAGCTACACCTTCATCTGGGCCATGGGCGGTGAGAATCAGGCTTTCGACGACATGGACAACATTCCCATCACGGAACTGCGCTGAAAGTGAGGAAAAACGACCCGGACATGCAGAAACTGTTCTCCCTTGCAGGCAAGACGGCCCTGGTCACCGGCGGGGCCGGGTGAAGAACCTGTTTGCCAAAGCAGAAAGCGCTAAAAAACAAACTGCACCAGCAGCATATAGCACAGGGTTCCTCCGGCAATGGAAAGCAGCATCTGACGTTTCCAGATATGCAGGCCGATGACAACTGTAATCGAAATCAGCTCCGGGATGCCGTGACTTCCGGCAAAGAGACTTACATCCTTCAGGCAATACACGACCAGCAGCCCAAATACAGCCGAAGGCAGTACCGTCCCCAAATATTGAATGTACTTTGGCGTCGGTTTTTCAGCGGGAAAAACCAGGAAGGGAAGAAACCGGGTCAGAACTGTTCCTAAAATCACCATTCCAATCATGATGATCTGCTGTGTCAATGTCATGATTGTCCCTCCTCCAGGCGTCCCCGCAGACAGGTCAGAGCGGCGAGGATCGCCAGCATTGCGGGGATGATAAAATTGCCGGAACCAAATACCAGCAGGCACAGCAGCGACAGTCCGATTCCCAGCAGCGCGCTGGTATGCCGCTGTTCTTTCAGCCATTGCTCCATAAAAATCACCACAAACATGGCAGTCATAACAAAGTCCAGCCCCTCAGTGTTGAAGTGGATCATGGAACCACAGAGGCCGCCCAGGGTTGCGCCGGAAAACCAGTAGAAGTGATTCAGCAGTGTTACAAAGAACATGAACCAGTTTCGGTCCACATCCTCCGGAATGTCCGCCGTATAGTTGATGGAAAAGCTCTCGTCACACATTCCGAAAATCAGATAGACCTTTTTCCAGCCTGTTCCCCGATACTTGTCCAACATGGAAATACCGTAGAACAGATGGCGGGCGTTGATCATCAGCGTCATGACCAGAGCCTGCACCGGGTCAAATGATCCCAGCAGCATATTTACCGCCACAAACTCCACCGAACCGGCAAAAATCGTCAGGCTCATCAGCATAGGATACCAGAAGCTGAATCCCGACACGTTCATGTAGATGCCATAGGTCAGCCCCAGGAACCAGAACCCCGCAAAGATGGGGATGGTGTAGGGGAAGGCGCAGCGCAGCGCCCTTCTGACCGTCTGTGTTTGCTTATACACAATATCACCTCTTGCATTTTTCAGTGCCGGTATTGTAGCATAAATTGGGCTGATTCACAACATGTTCAAAACCGCAGGACACGATCTTCACGGCGGGGCGCGGGTATGATTTGCATATCATCGGCCTCTATTCGTATGTACTAGCCGCCGATTGGCGGCAAGCGTTTGGCCGATCTGATAGGCAGCTGCGGCATACTCGGAATGCTGCGTATGAAAGATGGAGGCGTAAGAAATATCCTGCTGGAGGCGTGGCAGAAGAAGAGCCGGCGCAGCCAGGAACGCAAACCCAATATGGGACAGGCAAACCGGGCAGATTTCTCTGCCCGGTTTTTTCGTGTCCGGGAAAGGAGAAGCGCGTTGTATAGCGGCACATTCCAATATAAGCCGGATCATGTGGACCGCCGCCTCTGCACCAAGTACGCCGGTAGGAAAGAGGGCTGTTCATGGGTTTCTGCAGACTTTCTTTGGATGTAGTCATAGCCGCCTGCGGCGAAACAGACAGCTATGTACGGGCATAGAAAAAGCCGCCTTTTCATCAGGAAAAGACGGCAAATAGTTATAAATTTTTTAATTCTGTCAATGCACTTCCGATGTCTGTATCCATGCAAAGACTTCGGCTCTCAATTTCCTGGGGCGCGCAGGTCTGTCCCTGATTGATACAGACATAGCTTGCTTTCGGGTTCCGATGGACTTGCTGCCAGAAGTTGTATTTGATGATACCGGGGGTGTTCATGCCCACTCCGAGTTCCAGGTAGAGAACGGCGCAGTCTTTATGGCGCTGAACAAAATCATCATACCGTTGGGCGGCGGCGTACCAGCCCTCGTCCTGCACAAAGGTGTCATCCGCCCGGAGGTTCATCGTCATGGGTCTGCCGCACCGGGGACAGCGGGGGATCAATTCCGAGGGCACCCGCATATCCCGCTGCTCCGTCCACATCTGCCGTACGGCGGCTTCATTATCATACGTCTCCTGGTGGCAGGGTTCAGAGCATTGCCACAGGCCATAATCTCCCTGGGTATAGAACAGCCGCGTTTTATCAAAGCCCGCGGACTGAAACTGGTGATCCACATTGGTGGTCAGCACAAAGTAGTCCTTGTTTTCCACCATCTTCAGCAAATCGTCATAGACCGGCTTGGGAGCGCGTTCATAGCGGTTTACCATAATGTGACGGCTCCACCACGCCCAATATTCCTCCAATGATTCAAAGGGATAAAACCCCCCGGAGTACATATCCTGTATGCCGTATTTCTTTTGGAAGTCGCTGAAATACCGCTCAAACCGCTCTCCGGAGTAGGTCAGCCCCGCCGAGGCGGACAGCCCGGCCCCCGCGCCGAGCATGACGGCACCCGCTTTTTCAATGAGCTGTTTCAGCTTCTGCGTTTGGGCCGAGAAGTTCCCGGTAGATTTGCTTGTCGGTATCCTTAAAGACATTGAAGATCACCCTTTGAATAGAAGATGGGGCCTGCAGGAAGCCGGCGACTGTTTTCACTGCGATTTCAGCGGCATCCTGGTTGGGGAAGTGGAACACCCCGGTGGAAATACAGCAGAACGCAATACTTTCCAGCCGGTTTTCTGCGGCCAGTTCCAAACAGGAGCGATAGCAGGAGGCCAGCAGCTCACGGTCGCGCCGGGAAACATGTCCCTCGACAATCGGGCCAACCGTATGCAGGACATACCGGCTGGGCAGATTGAAAGCCGGGGTGATTTTGGCCTGCCCGGCGGGTTCTTCATACCCCTGTTGTTTCATCATTTCATCGCAGTACAGCCGCAGCTGAATGCCGCTTTTGGTGTGAATGATGTTATCAATGCAGGAATGGAGGGCGTGGAAACAGCCTCTCATACCGCTGTTGGCCGCATTGACGATAGCATCCGCATTTAAAGTCGTAATATCACCCTGCCATAACACCAGCCGCTCATCACAGCGGAGGGGTGGGAGGGAGTGAACGTCCTCCACTCCCTCCATATCCCGCTCGATGGACAGGTACTCATCCTGCACCGTCAGAAAGTCCTGACCAATCGGCATAGGCGGGCGCACGTTCATCAGCGCCCGGAGTAAATCTTTCTGCCCCTGGGTATCCTCCGGGATCACGATGCTTTGGTACTGAGCATCTTCCGCCAACAGCTCCCGGATCAAGTAGCGGCGTTGTTCTTCGTGCGTCATGCGCCTGCCTCCCGATGTGTTTTGCCTGCGAACATAACCTGTTCCCATATAGAAATGGTATTGCGGTTTATTCCTGCAGTCCGGCCTCGATCGTGATGTTATTTCCGCATTTAAAATTCGGAAATAACACATTTGATTCAAGCCGTTTTGCTCACCGCCGTAAACGGCGGCAACCGCAAAACATGGCACATAATTACTTGGCGGCCTTCAGGGCATCCACCATATCCAGGTGTTCCCAGGGCAGGTCTACATCCGTGCGGCCGAAGTGACCGTAGGCGGCGGTCTGCTCGTAGATGGGGCGGCGCAGGCCGAGGTGGGCGATGATCTTACCGGGGCGCAGGTCAAAGAGGTTCTTTACAATCTCACTGAGCCGCTCATCGGAAATGACGCCGGTGCCCTGACTGTCCACCAGCACGCTCACCGGCTCGCTGACGCCGATGGCGTAGGCCAGCTCGATGTGGCAGCGGCGGGCCAGGCCGGCGGCCACCACGTTCTTCGCTGCGTAGCGGGCCATGTAGGCGGCGGAGCGGTCCACCTTGGTGGGGTCCTTGCCGGAGAAGCAGCCGCCGCCGTGGCTGGCGGAGCCGCCGTAGGTGTCCACGATGATTTTCCGGCCCGTGAGGCCGCTGTCGCCCACGGGGCCGCCGATGACGAACCGTCCGGTGGGATTGATGAAGAACTTGGTGTCCTTGTCGATGTACTGGGCGGGGATGACGGGTTTGACCACTGTCTCGACGATGGCCTCCCGCAGGTCCTCAATGGAGATGTCGGGGCTGTGCTGGGTGGAGACCACGATAGCGGGGCAGCGCAGCACCTTGCCGTCGGCGTCGTACTCCACGGTGACCTGGCTCTTGCCGTCGGGGCGCAGCCAGTTCAGCTCGCCGCTCTTGCGCACCGCGGCCAGGCGGCGGCAGAGCTGATGGGCCAGGGAGATGGGGGCAGGCATCAGCTCCGGCGTCTCGTCGCAGGCGTAGCCGAACATCATGCCCTGGTCACCGGCGCCGATGGTCTCGTCGCTGTCGCCGTTCACGCCCATGGCGATGTCGCCGCTCTGCTCGTCGATGGCGGTGAGAACGGCGCAGGACCGGGCGTCAAAGCCGTAGGCGGGGTCGTTGTAGCCGATCTTGTCCACTGTGCGGCGGACGATGTGGGGGATGTCTACGTAGCATTTGGTAGAGATCTCGCCCATGACCGTCACCATACCGGTGGTGGTGATGGTCTCGCAGGCCACCCGGCCGGTGGGGTCCTGGGCCAGGATGGCGTCCAGGACGGCGTCGGAGATCTGGTCGCAGACCTTGTCGGGATGTCCCTCGGTAACGGACTCGGAGGTAAAGATGCGGTTTGCCATAATGTGTTCCTCTCTTTCGTTGTTTTTTTGTGCTGGCGTGCAAAAGAAAAAGCACGCCTGGCGGCGTGCTTGGAAGGGTTTGGTGCTCCTCATCTTTCGCTGACCGCCGGAATTGGCACCTTGCATGTGCAGGTTGCCGTGGCTTCATCGGGCCGTTCCCTCCGCCACTCTTGATAAGGTATTCAATTGTGGGACTTGATACAAGTTTATTATACGGCACGCCGGGGAGATTGTCAACAGGATTCTGAAAAAGTTCAAAAGTTCGACGCCCGGAGCAATACGTATTGATTTGCCAGGGACTGTCAAAGGGCGGTTGACGGCGGCGGCGGAAGCTGTTAAAATAGATATATCTTTCATACAATAAGGAGGCGGCGGGCCATGCAGAGCGGGACAATCCGGCTGGATATCCACGGGATGAACTGCGCTCAGGCCCAGGCGGCCATTGACGCGGCTCTGCGCCGGGCGGGGGGGTCGGTCTACCGGCTGGAGGTAGTCCACGGCTACCGCGGGGGCACCCAGCTGCGGGACATGGTCCGCCGTGTCTATGCCAGGCATCCCCGGGTGAAGCGCCTGGAGGTTGGCCTGAACCAGGGTGCCACGGAGCTGGTGCTGCGGGAATACGTGTGAGTGTCAGGAAGGAGGAGCGGCTGTGAGCAGACAGGAAGCTGCAGAGCAATACAGTAAAGCCCTGAAGCAGGGCCAGAAGAGCTATAAGGAGTGTATTATCCGGGGGCGCTATCCCTATCCACAGGTGCTGGATGAGATTTTGGATGAGCATATGGTGACGGGCCGTGTGGATATGGGGGTCATCGAGGTGCCCACCGAGCAGATCGTGGGCACCAAGAGCGCCGGGCGGCGCAGCGCCTTCGCGTCCGATTTCATGCCCCTGCTGGACCCCGATACGGAGTTTGCCCAGAAGTGGATGGCCCTGTGCGAGGCCCATCTGGGGGACGAGGGCATCCGGGATCCCATCCGGTGTTATGAGTACATGGGCCGGTTTTACGTTCAGGAGGGCAACAAGCGGGTCAGCGTTCTCAAGAGCTACGGCGCGCCCACGATTCCCGGCTATGTGATCCGGGTGGTGCCCGCCTGGTCTGACGACCCGGCGATCCGGGCTTACTATGACTTCATGGCCTCCTATCAGCTGACGGGCCTGTACCGGGTGTATTTCAGCCGGCCCGGCAGCTTTGCCAAGCTTCAGGCGGCCCTGGGCTTCGAGCCGGACCATGTCTGGACGGCGGACGAGCGCCAGCACTTTGTGGCGGGCCTGACCTATTTCCGGGACGCGCTGCGCAAGCAGAGTCCCGAGGAGCTGCCGGTGACGCCTTCGGACGCCCTGCTGGTGTGGCTGCGGGTGTACTCCTTTGAGCAGCTGTGGAGCTTCAGCTCCGCGGAGCTGAACAAATCGGTGGCGGCGGTTTGGCCGGATATCAAGCTCTTTGCCGCCGACAAGCCCATCTCCGTCAGCACCGAGACCGAGGAGCAGAAGACGGAGGACGCGCCTTCTCCCAATCTTTTCGGCCGTCTGCTCCACGCGGTGTTCCCCGACCACCTGAACGTGGCCTTCGTCAACGAATACACTCCCGAGGAGAGCACCTGGGTCCGTGCCCACGACCTGGGCCGGCAGTATCTGGAGGCGGTGATGGGGGACAAGGTGACCGTCCGGGTGTTCAACGGCGTCCGCTCCGGCGAGGCGGCGGAGAATGCCATGCTGGAGGCGTCCAAGAGCGGCACCCAGGTGATCTTCGCCACCACGCCCACGCTTATCAGCGCCTGCCGGAAGCTGGCGGCCAAGTACCCCGGCATCCGGGTGCTCAACTGCTCCGCGGCCATGCCCTACGCCGGCGTGCGGACCTACTACAGCCGGATTTATGAGGGGAAGTTCATCACCGGGGCCATTGCCGGAGCCATGAGCCGGGACGGGGAGATTGGCTATGTGGCTTCCAACCCCATTTTCGGCGTACCGGCCAGCATCAACGCTTTTGCCCTGGGGGCCCGGCTGACCAACCCCCGGGCCCGGATCAAACTGCGGTGGTTCTGCGTGGAGGACGGCGCCATGAGCGCCTTGGCCGCCGAGGGGACGGAGATCATTTCCAACCGGGATATCCCGGCTCCCGACCGGATGGGAGAGCCCTGGGGCCTGTGTCAGGCGGAGCCTGACGGCACGCTGCATTTTCTGGCCTCGCCCTACTGGCACTGGGGCAACTTTTACGTCAAGCTGGTGCGCAGCATTTTCAGCGGCGGCTGGGACGAGCTGAATATCCAGGAGGAGGAACGGGCGGTGAACTACTGGTGGGGCATGAGCAGCCGGACGG
Organism: Oscillospiraceae bacterium; assembly: GCA_021768185.1. GTDB lineage: Bacteria > Bacillota > Clostridia > Oscillospirales > Oscillospiraceae > Pelethomonas. The sequence goes on along the minus strand of JAETNP010000013.1, from coordinate 48,318 downwards.
TGGACGTTCTTCTCAGCCCCGATCTGCCGGCGGGGGTGACGCAGCTGGTCCAGATCCTGCGCAAGGGGATCATCGACGGCTCCATTGAGCCATTCCGCCGACCCATTCGCTCCCAGGACGGGCAGGTACGCAACGACGGGGAGAAGTGGTTCTCCCCGGAGGAGATCCTGCATATGGACTGGCTGTGCGATGGTGTAGAGGGCAGTATTCCCGCCTACGATCAGCTGCTGCCTGTGTCCCGCACCCTTGTCCGGCTGCAGGGGGTGTACCGCGACCAGATCCCGCCGGAGAAAGAGGGCACGGTGCTGTGAAGATCCTTCTTGTCTCCGACAAAGAGAGCCCCTACTACTGGGATTACTACCAGCCGGGGCGGCTGGCGGATATTGACCTCATCATTGCCTGCGGCGATTTAAAATCTCAGTATCTCTCCTTTCTGGTCACCATGGGCCGGGCCCGGGTGCTGTACGTCCACGGGAATCACGACCAGACCTACGAGCGCCGTCCCCCAGAAGGATGCGACTGCATTGAGGACAAGGTAGTGACAGTGAACGGCCTGCGCATTCTGGGCCTTGGGGGCTGTCCGGTTTACAGCGGGGGGCCCCACCAATACACGGAGCATCAGATGACCCGCCGGATACGGAAGCTGTGGTTTCGTATCTGGCGGGCCGGCGGGGTAGACATTGTGGTCACACATTCTCCCGCCCAGGGCTACGGGGACGGGGAGGACTATGCTCACCGGGGGTTTGAATGTTTTCTTCCTTTTCTGGACAAGTATAAGCCCCGTTATTTTGTCCATGGGCATGTGCATTTGAATTACGGGGCCGACCGGCCCCGGACGCTCCAGCGGGGGGAGACCACGATTATCAACGCCTACGAGAGATATATTCTCGAAATACCGGACAAGGTGTAACGCGGCCCCTGCGGGGCCGCCTTGGCTCTGATCTTTTCATTAGATTCGCCCTGCCGGGCGAGGACGGGGGCGTACTTTTCCCGCGAGGGAAAAGTACCAAAAGGTCGCTCAAGGAACTACGTTCCTTGAGAATCCTCCTGATTACGGGGGAGGTTATTTCCCCTCCGACGTACCGGGGATGGTTCTACCCTCAATTCTTCGTTGGTGCGCCGGATTTCTGCGTCTACCCACGGGACCTTATGGAAGTGCTTACTGCGGCGCCGCTTCTACACACAGTCTGTCACCATCGCCAGAACTTCTGGTAAAACGGAGAAGCCCTCGTTATGTACCACGGGGAGTTAGCCCCGCTATACGGTAGAGGCCGCCGACGACCACGCTGAAATAGGCGAAGAAGAGGAACGAAGCGGACGGCAGTGCGGTAGACAAAACCGACTATGCCTTGGGCGTAAACTAATCAAAAAATGAGGGATTCTTAAACCGCCAGGTTTAAGCAACTTTTTGGGTACTTTTTGTTTGCACAAAAAGTACCCGCGGAGTCCGGGGGCGAGGAGCCCCCGGGCTGTCAATGAGAAACATGTGGCGGCGGCCCCGCAGGGGCCGCAAGGAGCCTGGGAAAAAGGAGGAAGCAGTATGTCCAACCTTTGGGGCCATTTCAAAACCATCACCACCCATAAACTGCGCGTCATGAAATACTGCTTCAAGGTGGGCCTTTACCGCCAGGGCCTTCTCCACGACCTGAGCAAATATACTCCAATCGAATTTCTCCCCGGGATAAAATACTACCAGGGCAACCGGAGCCCCAACGAGATGGAGCGTCTGGAGAAGGGATATTCCGCCGCTTGGCTCCACCACAAGGGAAGAAACAAACACCATCTGGAGTACTGGATTGACTACGCCCCGGAGCTGGGATACAAAATGGGCGGCATGGAGATTCCGGTCAACTACGTGGTGGAAATGTTCTGCGACCGGATCGCCGCCTGCCAGATCTACCAGAAGGAGAAATATACCGACGCCTCCCCCTGGGACTACTACGCCAAAAGCCTGGACCATTACATCATCCATCCCAACACCCAGGCCCTGCTGGAAAAACTGCTCCTCATGCTCCGGGACGAGGGGGAGGAACATACCATCGCCTATATTCGCCGGGAAGTGCTGAAAAACGGCAAATAGGGCCGGTTCCGGCGAAATGTAAACCGCCGGTTAGCAAAAATCCCGTCCCGGTTGGTGGACCAGCCGGGGCGGTTTTGCTATGCTGAAGGGGAAAGGAGGCGGATGTCTGTGTCCGTAGGACAGCGCATTTCACAGAAACGGAAGGAGCGGGGCCTGAGCCAGGAGACCCTGGGGGAAGCCCTGGGCGTATCCCGCCAGTCCGTGTACAAATGGGAGAGCGATTCCTCTCTGCCGGAAATAGACAAATTCATCGCCCTGAGCAGGCTTTTCGGCGTGACCATCGGCTGGCTGCTGGGGGTGGAGGAGAGCGCGGAGAGCAGGGGAGGGGACCCCGCCCAGCCAACCGAGGCCGGAAGCGCCGAGCTGACGGAGACGCAATTAAAAATGGTAGAGGAGATCGTGGACCGCTATCTGGCGGCCCAACAGCCGCCGAAAAAGCGCCGGTGGCCCTGGGCCCTGGGCGCGGCGGCGGGATTGGCGCTGCTGGTGGTGCTGAGCAATCTGCGTGGAGAACTGCGGACTATGCAGGACCAGTATAACAGCCTGCAAAATTCCATTACCAACGTGACCTACTCTGTGGACAGCCAGATCGGCGGCATCGCCAGCCGGGTGGAGACGGTTCTGAAAAACCAGAACACCCTCACCGTCAGCTACGGCGCGGAGATCCTCTCCGCCGACCTGGCTGCCAATACGGTGACCTTCTCCGCCTATGCCGCGCCCAAAACCTACACTGAGGGCATGACGGCGGTTTTCCTGGCGGACGACGGTACCAGTACTGTGGAGGTCCCCGGCCAGTTGGGGGAGGACCACACCTTTTCCGCCCAATTGACCTGCGCCCTGACCGACGGTATCGGCATTTCAGTCGCATTTATCACCGGCGACGTGCGGGAGACCCAGCTGCTGGAGAACTACATCGGTCTGTACAGTGAATCTTTGGCAGAGGTAAACTTTGATGCTATGGACGGCCATATGGCGATGATGTGGAAGAAACTGAATGAGAAGGGCGAGCTGGATTGGTCGGGGGAGTATGCGGTGAGTGTCAGGCCTCCTTCTGAAACCTCTGCATCAACCTCGGCGTCCTATACTGCGGACAATCGGATCGACCGGGCGGAGGCCAGAAGCCTGCGTGTGGGCCTGTTTCGGAACCGGAAGCTGCTGGGCTGGCTGACCCCCTGCGAGAAGCCGGCGAATTACCATGGTGAGGAAGACAGCGACTTCTACCAGTTCCCGCCTGTCTCCGTCGTCCCTGAGGAGGGAGATATTTTTACTATCTCCGCTGTTGTAACGGACGAATATGACCGGGAATTTGTCTTTGCCGGGGTGCCCTACTCCATAGAAACCGACTGGGGAGAGCTAATCACTGCGGATGGCGGCCGGATCGGCGTTGACGATCCGGCAAACTGGGAATACTGACGCACAAAGGCGGGGGCCAAGCCCCCGCCTTTTCCTGTTATCGTGCTCTTTGCCGTCTCCGGAAAATCCCGGCCACCGCCAGTCCAACCGCCAGTACGCCCAGTCCAACCAGCACCAGCAGGAAAATATTCCATCCCACCGTCCGGGGGTCTCCCCACCGGGAGAAGTCCACCGGCAGTCTCAGCTGGTAAGGCGTGCTGTTGGGCCAGCCGTTCAGGAGCAGGATCTTGTCCGTTACCCACGGGAACACCCAGCTCCACAGTCCCGTCCACGCACAGCACAGCGACGCCCTGAACCATCCGTTCACCGGCAGATACCGGATGATCCCCATAAGCCCCCAAGGCAGCGTCAGTCCCGCCAGCGCGACAGGTATGCTCATGGGGAAGAACCACCGTCCGGTCGTGACGGCCAGCAGAACGAACAGCAGCGCCGTATTGACGGAGAAGTACGCCAGCGCTTTGTGCCGCCGTACCCCCTCCGTGAGCGGGAGCTGCCGCAGAGGGACCGGCAGAAATACGATGCTCAGCCCTAAAACCACGCCGGACATTACCGCCGGCCAGTACTCCACCCCTCCGTCTGAAAGGCAGGCTGTCAGCATCAGGAGCAGCAGAACGGTCTGAACGCCAAGAAACAGGGAGGCTTTGCACCGCCGCAGCCTTTCCGGCAGAGGCATTTGCCGCAGGAAAACCGGCAGCGCGATAAACCCTGCTCCGAAGGGCACCGCTGTTGTGGCAATCAGGAACCACCACGGTGGGTATCCCGACACAATACCAAGGGCGATCAGCGCCAGCAGCAGCAGAACGGTATCCACCGCCAGACACAGGCTGGCCTTCCGCTCCCGCCACCAGACGGGCAGGGGCAGCATGGGCAAAATGGCCGGCAGGATGACCAGGCAGCTCCCGAACAGCACCCACAGCGCCACCATCGGGAACCAGGGCATGGACCCGGACCGCAGGCAGCAGAGCAGGATCAGCAGCTCCACGCTGCCCACCATGCACCCCAGGGATACGGCCCATTTGTACGGCTCACGGCTCGGGTTCCTGGCCAGCAGGAAGGGCAGCACCGTAAGGGACGCCGCGATCATCACCGACGCCGCCGCGATCGGGAGGAGCCAGAGATCGTGGTTGACGATGGCCGCAATGCCGAAGCCCAGCAGGACCCCGCCGAAAATAATGCACATAAAGACGCAGAAATTCCGCGTCAAGCGCTGGTATTGTTCTGCCAGACGCTCGGCGGCGCGCTTCTGGGTGTCCACGCTGGCGGTGAGCAGCTCATGCTCCGTCACGTCCAGCACGGCGCAGATGTCCAGCAGCAGCGTGATGTCGGGGTAGCTCATGCCCCGCTCCCATTTCGAGACGGCGGACTCGGTGACATACAGTTTTTCGGCGAATTCCTTCTGGGTCATGTACAGCGCCTTCCGCCGCTCCCGGATGTACTCCCCAAAGGTCTTTTTGTTTTCCATGGCACATCTCCTTTTCAGGATATTTTCCGGCTTGCAAGTCCTGCCCTCACCATAGGCCAGGCGCGGAAAAAAGTCAAGGAAAACCGCCGTTTTTCCCACTCGACCATTTGGGAAGCCCTTGTGCCCCAACGGTTTACGGCCTCCCCCGAAAACGGGGGAGGCCGCATGTCACATGGTCTATATTCCCAACAGATGGGTGGCGAATTGAAAGTAGATCAACAGGCTCAGCACGTCCACAATAGTGCTGATAAAAGGCGCGGCCATCACCGCCGGATCCAGTCCGATCTTTTCCGCCAGCAGAGGCAGGAGGCACCCCACCACCTTGGCGCAGAACACCGTGCACACCAGCGTCAGACAGATCACCAGGGCCACTAGGGCTGTCACCTCACTGTTATGCAGCAGCAGCCGGTCCACCAGCAGCAGCTTGACGAAATTTCCTGCCGCCAGCAGTACTCCGCACAGCAGGGCTACCCGGCTCTCTTTCCAAACCACGCTGAAAAGGTCGCTGAAGTCGATCTCGTTCAGGCTCAGCCCGCGGATGACGGCTACGCTGGACTGGTTGCCGCAGTTGCCACCCGTTCCCATGAGCATGGGAATAAACCCAATGAGTACAGAGCAGGCCGCCAGGGAATCCTCGAAGCTGGAGATGACCACTCCGGTAAAGGTGGCCGACAGCATCAGCAGCATGAGCCAGGGCAGGCGGCTTTTCACCGTATCCCACACCCCGGCCCGCAGGTAGGGCTTGTCCGTGGGCGTAATGGCGGCCATCAGCTCGAAGTCCTCTGTGGCTTCCTCCTCCATAACGTCGATGGCGTCGTCGATGGTGACAATGCCCACCAGACGTTGTTCCTTGTCCACCACGGGCATGGCCAGGAAGTCGTACTTGCTCAGGTCCTGGGCCACGTCCTCCTTGTCCTCCATGGTGGTGGCGGAGACCACGTTGGTCTCCATGATATCCTCGATAATATCCTCCTGGTCCGCCAGCAGCAGCGTCCGGATGGACACCAGACCCAGCAGCCTCCTGCTGGGGTCGGTGACATAGCAGATGTTGATAGTCTCCTTGTCGATACCGGTGCGCCGGATGCGCTTGAGGGCGTCCTCGACGGTCATGTCCCGTTTCAGGTCCACGAACTCAGTGGTCATGATGGACCCGGCGGAGTCCTCGGGGTATTTGAGGATTTCATTGACGCTGCGCCGGGTTTCCGGGTCGGCGTGCCGGAGGATGCGCTTGACCACGGAGGCGGGCATTTCCTCGATGAGGTCCACCGTGTCGTCCACGTACAGCTCGTCCAGCACTTCCTTCAATTCCGTATCGGAGAAGGAGCGGATCAGCAGCTCCTGCTCCTCCGGTTCCATCTCCACGAAGACCTCAGCGGCCAGCTCCTTGGGGAGGAGGCGGTAGATCAAGGGGAGCCGATCCTCCGGCAGCTCAGCGAGAATGGCGGCGGTGTCGGCGGGCTCGAAGAGGAGGAGCATGTCTCGGATTTCCTGCCATCGCTTTCGGGAAGAAAGGGTTTCAATTTCTTCCATGATCCGGCTGTTTTCCAAATCCAACATGGGGGTTCCTCCTTTCCGATCCCGGCGGCGCTGCGCGCCGCCTCCGCTTTTCTTCTGTAGAGTTTCTTGCCGCCGCTGTGCGGCGGTCCTGCTTTAATCTATCGTTTAGATTCGCCCTGCCGGGCGGGGCCTTCTTTTCGTACGAACGAAAAGAAGCAAAAGGTCGCTTAAGGAACTACGTTCCTTAAGAATCCTCCTGAATGATGGGGGTGATTATTTTCGCTACGACCTTTAGATTTTAAGTCTATGGTTGGTGCACTTAGCCGATGCCGGTGCTTACTTCTGCGCACGGTTCTATCGATACTGCTGGTTGCCGCGCGGCACGCGGCACGAGGGTCCCTGCGGAGAGTGCTTTGGGGAAAGATGTTCCGTTAGGACGAATCCCCCTTGCAGGGGGTATCGCATGGAACGGGCGGCGAGCCGGAGTCCTACAAGTACCAGTCCACCAGATCAGATGCCCGAAGGACCGGAAGTTCACGCGGCACCGCAGCTCTTCATCTCCACCGAACCATCGCAAACCCCCTCGCCGAGGTCCCGCCGAACAGGCGGGACCGAGAAGGGATTCTTAAACCGCAGGTTTAAGTGACTTTTTGGGTACTTTTTGTTCACACAAAAAGTACCCGAGGAGTCCGGGGGCGAGAAGCCCCCGGGGTGGCAAATAGAAACCAGTATCGTGCCGCGCGGAGCGCGGCAGAGAACCTATAGCCGGTTGACCACCGGAATAACCATAGGACTCCTCCTGGTGTGCTTAAAGAGATACCCGCTGACAGCAGACTTTACCGCCCCGCGCAGCTCGCCGGTGTCCCGGCCGCCCTTGCCAAGGGCGGCAAAGGCGGCGGAGGACGCCACCTCCGTCAGCTCCCGCATCAGGTCCTCGGACTCCTTGACGTAAATAAATCCCCGGGTAATGATCTCCGGCTCGCTCAAAAGCTGTCCATGCTGGATGTTCAAAATAACGACCACCATGCCGTCCTCGGCCAGGATCTTCCGGTCCCGCAGGACAACAGCGCCCACGTCGCCTACGCCGCTGCCGTCCACCAGGATCGACCCCGAGGGCGCCGGCGCCTCCGCGATTTTGATGGTCTTGGTGGTCAGCTCAATGACGCTGCCGATGTCCGCCAGGACGATGTTCTTCCGGTTCATGCCCATCTCCATGGCCAGATTCATATGCCGCCGGAGCATTTTCTGCTCCCCGTGGAGGGGGATAAAGAACTTGGGCCGTACCAGAGCGTGGATGATCTTCAGCTCCTCCTGGCAGGCGTGGCCGGATACGTGGAGGGGGTCGGACCGGTCGTAAATGACGTCCACGCCTTTCCGGAACAGCTCGTTGATGACCCGTCCAATGGTTTTCTCATTGCCGGGGATGGCGGAGGCGGAGATGATGACCCGGTCCCCGGGTCCCACGTCGATCTGCCGGTGCTGGGAGAAGGCCATGCGGTACAGGGCGCTCATTTCCTCCCCCTGGCTGCCGGTGGTCACCAGGACCTGCTGCTCCAGAGGCAGGGACTTGATCTTGTTCAGGTCCACCAGCGTGTTCTTGGGCAGCTTCATGTACCCCAGCTCCGTGGCCACCTTCATGATATTCTCCATGCTGCGCCCGGACACGGCCACCTTCCGCCCGCAGGCGGCCGCCGCGTCGATGACCTGCTGGATCCGGTGGACGTTGGAGGCGAAGGTGGTAACGATGATCCGCTGCTTGCACCCTGTGAACAGCCGGTCGAAGGTCCGGCCCACGATGGATTCGCTCATGGTGTAGCCCGGGCGCTCCACATTGGTGGAGTCCGCCAGCAGGGCCAGCACGCCTTCCTTGCCCAGCTCGCCGAAGCGCCCCAGGTCGATGACGTCCCCGTCGATGGGGGTAGAGTCGATTTTAAAGTCCCCGGTGTGGATGAGCACGCCCATGCTGGTGTGGATGGCGAAAGCCACCGAGTCGGCGATGGAGTGGTTGACGTGGATGAATTCCACGTAGAACTTGCCCACCCGTATCATCTCTCCGGCCTCCACGGTGATGAGCTTGGTCTGCTTGAGAAGGCCGTGCTCCTCCAGCTTCAGCTTGATAAGCCCGGCGGTGAGCCGGGTGCAGTACACCGGCATGTTCACCTGCTTGAGGATGTAGGGGATGGCCCCGATATGGTCCTCGTGTCCGTGGGTAATAAAGAGGCCCCGGATGCGCCCCTTGTTCTTCACCAGATACGTCACGTCGGGGATCACCAGATCAATGCCGTACATGTCCCCGTCGGGGAACCCCATGCCGCAGTCCACCACAATGATCTCGCCGCCGTGTTCATAGACCGTCATGTTCTTGCCGACCTCGTTAAGGCCGCCAAGGGGAATGATTTTCATTTTTTCTGCCAAGATAAATGTCTCCTTTTTGTTCATTTGATGTAGAAAGGTTGGTGAAAAGCGCAACACGAACAGACGGGAAGGGCACCCGTTTTTTGACCGCACCTCACATCGTGGGTCAACCGGGGGCCGCTGCCCGTTTTGCACCGGATCACTTTTCGCGTACCGTCCTTCCCCGGCAGCCGCGTAAGACGGCTTGTTGGGAACGCAGGTACGAATTATTTTTATCACAGGCCCGCCCGCAGCGGCCTGGGAAAAACAGAAAAAGGGGGTCCCGCGCAGCGCCTGCGCAGAGAACCATTTGATATAGTATACCACAGCTTTTACGAAAAGTATACATAAATTTTCCTGTGGGCGGTCTAACGGGCGGTTTGCCGGGGGGAGACCGGAAACGCCCCGCTTTTTTTGGGGAAATTGACTGTGCGGATGGCGAAAAAACCGATAAGATCCCCTTGTAAAACGCAGGTTGACGCGGTATAATACACCTAATCTGGATTTTTACACCAATTTAATGAAACGCAGGTGAAATGATATGGAACGAATCAAGATCGCGGCGGTCTACGCCGACGGCGCACAGCTGGATGGTCAGACCGTTACGGTCTGCGGCTGGGCCCGCACCATCCGGGACATGAAGACCTTCGGCTTCATCGAGCTCAACGACGGCTCCTGCTTCCGGAACTTGCAGGTGGTCATGGACGCCAACACCCTGGACAATTATAAGGACGTCGCCGCCCAGAACGTAGGCGCGGCCCTCATCGTTACCGGAAAACTGGTCCTCACTCCCGAGGCCAAGCAGCCCTTGGAGGTCAAGGCGGAGAAGATCGAGGTGGAGGGCGTGTCCTCCCCGGACTATCCCCTGCAAAAGAAGCGCCACAGCGTGGAGTATCTGCGCACCATCGCCCATCTGCGGCCCAGGACGAATCTGTTCTCCGCCGCCTTCCGTGTGCGGAGCGTGGCGGCCCACGCTATCCACTGCTTTTTCCAGGACCGGGGCTTCGTCTACGTCCACACCCCCATCATCACCGCCAGCGACTGCGAGGGCGCGGGGGAGATGTTCCAGGTGACCACCCTGGACCTGGCGAATCCGCCCAGGACCCCCGACGGCCGGATCGACTACAGCCAGGACTTCTTCGGCAAGCGGGCCAACCTGACGGTGTCCGGCCAACTCAACGCGGAGAACTTCGCCATGGCTTTCGGCGACGTGTACACTTTCGGCCCCACCTTCCGGGCGGAGAACTCCAACACCCAGCGCCACGCCGCCGAGTTCTGGATGATCGAGCCGGAGATGGCCTTCTGCGACCTGGCGGGGGACATGGACGTGGCCGAGGCCATGATCAAGCATATCATCCGCACGGTGATGGAGAAGTGCCCCCAGGAGATGGCCTTCTTCAACAGCTTTGTGGACAAGGGCCTCATCGAGCGTCTGGAGCACGTGGCCTCCTCCGACTTCGGCCGGGTGAGCTATACCGAGGCGGTGGAGATCCTCAAGAAGAACAACGACAAGTTTGACTACAAGGTGGACTGGGGCTGCGACCTCCAGACGGAGCACGAGCGCTACCTCACCGAGCAGATCTATAAGCGCCCCGTCTTCGTCACCGACTACCCCAAGGAGATCAAGGCGTTTTATATGCGCCTCAACGACGACGGGAAGACCGTAGCGGCGGCGGACTGCCTGGTGCCCGGCATCGGGGAGATCATCGGCGGCAGCCAGCGCGAGGAGCGCATTGACATCCTGGAGGCCCGGATCAAGGAACTTGGGATGAACCCCGAGGACTACTGGTGGTACTGCGACCTGCGGCGCTACGGCTCCTGCCGCCACGCCGGCTTCGGCCTGGGCTTCGAGCGGATGGTGATGTACCTCACGGGCATCAGCAACATCCGGGACGTCCTGCCCCATCCCCGCACGGTAGGCACGGCGGATTTCTAATTGCATATACTCCGGGTGGAGAAAATGAAATTTTCTCTTGTCAACAGCGCGGGAACGTGGTATACTAAAGATGCCTGTTATGAGTTTCATTAAACTCATCCCCAGCAAAAAGGCCCCCGGAGAGTGGCAGCTCTCCGGGGGCCTTTCGCCAGAGTGGGCTTACTGTCCCTTGTGATCTTTGCCGGACCGGTCAAGCCACTTGCAGATATAGTTGGCAGCTACACCTGCTGCGACCGATGCCAAAAAGCCTATTATGAGTTCCATTTGCTCACCCCCTTTCTGATGCCAGAATGTAAGGGCAGCAACAGAAGCATACCACGCTTTGACAATTTCCGCAACCCCACTGAATTGAGGTAACACCAATGAAGAGACCCTTTGTAACAAAGGCCCAGCTTGACGAGATCGTCAAGACCTACCCCACGCCCTTCCATCTCTACGACGAGAAGGGCATCCGGGCCAACGCCCGGCGCGTGAACGCCGCCTTTGCCTGGAACCCCGGGTTCCGGGAATATTTCGCTGTCAAGGCGACCCCCAACCCCACCCTCCTGAAGATCTTCCGGGAGGAGGGCTGCGGGGCGGACTGCTCCAGCCTCACGGAACTGATGCTGGCGGAAAAGTGCGGCTTTCGCGGGCAGGAGATCATGTTCTCCTCCAACAACACCCTGGCGGAGGAATACCGTCTGGCGGACCGTCTGGGTGCAATCATCAATCTGGACGATCTGACCCACGTGGACTTTCTGGAGGAATCCATTGGACACATTCCGGAGACCATCTTCTGCCGCTACAACCCCGGCGGCGTGTTCACCCTGGGAGCCAGCAAGGACGGCCATCAGGTCATGGACACCCCCGGCGACGCCAAGTACGGCATGACCCGCCCCCAGATCGCCCAGGCGTTCAGGGCCCTCAAGGCCAAGGGCGCGAAAACCTTCGGCCTCCACTGCTTCCTGGCCTCCAACACCATCTCCAACGACTACTACCCTGAGTTGGCGGGCATCCTGTTCCGTCTGGCGGTGGAGCTGAAGGAGGAGACCGGATGCGATATCCGGTATATCAATCTCTCCGGCGGCATCGGCATCCCCTACCGCCCGGAGGAGGAGGCCAACGACATCGCCCTCATCGGCGCGGGTGTGCGGCAGAAGTATGAGGAGATCCTGGTCCCCGCCGGAATGGGGAACGTGAAGCTCTGCGGCGAGCTGGGCCGGTTCATGACCGGGCCCTACGGGTGTCTGGTGACCCGGGTGCTCCATTTCAAGCATATCTATAAGGAGTACGTGGGGGTGGATGCCTGCGCCGCCGACCTGATGCGCCCCGCCGTCTACGGAGCCTACCACCACATCACCGCCGCCGGGAAGGAGGACGCACCCTGCACCCAGGTGGTGGACGTGACCGGGTCCCTGTGCGAGAACTGCGACAAGTTTGCCGTGGACCGGCCCATGCCCGCGCTGGAGCGGGGAGACCTGCTGGTGATTCACGACACCGGCGCCCATGGGCATTCCATGGGATACAACTACAATGGCAAGCTCCGTTCCGCTGAGCTACTGCTGCGGGAGGACGGCACCGTGAAGCTGATCCGCCGCGCGGAGACGCCGGAGGACTACTTCGCTACCGCCATCTGGTAAGCGCTTTGACGATAGAACCGCCCTGCGGGCATTGAACTGCACCCCATTTGTTAGGCAAGTATGATATACTATCTAACAAGTGGGGTGATTTATTATGCCAAAGGGAGTGCCGAACAAACGATATGCAGCGGAGTTCAAGAGAGCAGTCATAGAAACCATGATGGAAGAAAGACTGAGTTACAGCGAGACAGCACGTCGATTTGAGATCAATGACCATAAGCGGATGATGGCATGGGAACGGATTTATCTGACAGAAGGACCAGAGGGGTTCTGGGTGGAACGCCGGGGACGCAGCACTACCGGCAGACCAGGAAAACTAGCTCAAAAGGTGGAGGAAGACCTGCTGGCAGAGGTACGGCGGCTGCGTGCGGAGAATGACTACCTAAAAAACTTGCAGGCCTTGGTTTTGGGAAACGAGCGACGCCAGCGGAAAAAACGCAGGTAGTTCAAGAACTGAGGCAAAAACATAAACTGGAGATTCTGCTTTCTATCCCTCAACTGCCCCGTGCCGCATTTTACTATGTATCAAGGCAAAACTAAAGGGCTTGCCGCCTGCTTTGCACAGACAACAAGCCCTTTCAGCTGCTTGAACTTTTTTGACTATATTCTGTCTAACTTTTCAGGGTCACTTCAGCCCGGGCAGACAGCGGTACGGACTTTCTTTCGGGGATTAAGGCGCAAATACGCTTAAAGCCGCGCGATTTGAAATCGTGCTATGAAGAAGATATTTTATACACGGCTTTTGAAGAGTTCCGCGCCCTGCGGCCTTTCTTGGGACGTCATTCGACCTCTGGCCGAACGACTGTCCCGGCAGCCGTTGGCTGCCTGGCCGGCGAAACTTTTAGTTTCGCTCCGCTTTACTGGATCTCCAGCCTCCGGCTGGCGGGCACGGTCTTGGTCTGCTTGGGCAAGGTCAGCTTCAGTACGCCGTCCTCGTAGGCGGCGGAGATCTCCTCGCCCCGGATGCCGGAGATGTCGAAGCTCCGGGAGAAGGAGCCGTAGGACCGCTCGCAGCGAATGTAGCCGCCGTTCTCGTCTTTCTCCTCCTTGCTGGCACTGCGCTCGGCGCTGATGGACAGCCGATCGCCGTCGATGTCAATGTGAATGTCCTCCTTCTTCATGCCGGGCAGGTCGGCCTCCAGCACATAGGCATCGCCGGTGTCCCGGATGTCCGTCCGGAAAGCATTCACGCCGTTGGTACCGAACATACTGCGCTCCAGTTCCTCCAGATCCCGGAAGGGATGGTACAGGTCCACACCGTGGCTGCGGGTAAAAGGCATCATTTCAAACATGGTTCAAAACCTCCAATTTCTTTTTTGTTTATGCCTATAGTATGCTCTCCGATTATGAACAAATCTTGCAAAGAATATGTCCAGATTATGAATTTTAGCACTCAACACAAGAGAGTGCTAAAATTGTCCGTTCCGGTTGTATTTTCCAATTCCGTGTGATATACTGTTTTCTGTATGATTGTCCGCAATAGGAGAGCAAAGCCTATGGAAATTCAACGAATTGACGGTTATACCGACCCACGTTTTCCCCTGGAGGTGCTCTATCAGCACGGCGCTTTTCTGGTGGACGGCGCACCTTGGTCTTTCCGCGTGATCTCGGACCATGAGGCCGTGGTCAGCGGGGAGGGCCTGACCCGGGGTGCGCTGGCGGAGGCGGCGGAGGATTTCCGTTTTTATGCCGAGCATATCACCAAGTTTTATGATGAAGCGGGAAGCTGTCTTCTGGAGCTGCCGCCTGTGGAGCGATGGGAGGCGGACATCGACGGACTCCAGCCCTCCCAGTTCTCTGTGGACCGGGAGAAGTGCGCTGCGGTGGGACATTTCATTCATAGCGCCGCGGATATTGTGGTCCCGGTGACCAGGCTGGAGGACGGCTCGCTGTGCGTGATGGACGGTCACACCCGGCTGTACGAGGCGTGGCGGCGGGGCATCACTGCGGCGATGATTTTTGAGGTTTCCGGCTGGAATACGCTGGGCGATTTTGTCGCCGAGGCCAGAAAACGGGGGATTTACCATATCCGGGATATGGCCCTCTACAGTCCGGAGGAGCAGAAGGAAAAGTGGCACGATTGGTGCGACGCTTATTTTGCCGCCCGGCGGGAAGAAGAAGAGAAGGACAGGAGGAGCGACACATGACCCCTACTACAACCGCTCAGATCTGCAAGGCCGTACAGGGCGTCCTGTTTGGCAGCGAGGAGACTGTTATCACCGGCATTTCCACCGACAGCCGCACCATCGCCCCGGGGGAGTGGTTCGTTCCTCTGGCGGGGGAGCGGTTTGACGGTCACGATTATATCCCTATGGCCATCGAGAAGGGGGCGGCGGGCTGCTTCTGCACCCGGCTGCCCCGGGAGGTACGTGACGACCGGGCTTACATCCTGGTAGAGGATACCAAGCGGGCCCTCCGGGACCTTGCGGCCTGGTACCGGAATCAGTTTGATATTCCCATCGTTCAGATTACCGGCAGTATGGGAAAGACTACCCTCAAGGAGCTGCTTTTCTGCATTCTCTCTCAGCGGTATCATACCCTGAAGACCCCTGGCAATCTCAACGGCGATATCGGCGCGCCCCTGACCCTGCTGTCCCTGACGCCTGAGCATCAGGCGGCGGTGATCGAGACGGGGATGGACGAGTTCGGCCAGATCCGCTGGCTGGGTCAGGCCATTCGTCCGGACGCGGCGGTGATTACCATTATAGATGACGTTCACCTCGCCCATTTCAACAGCCGGGAGGACATCCTGCGGGCCAAGGCGGAGATCCTGGAGAATCTCCGTCCCGGCGGACTGGCGGTGCTCAATGGGGACGACGTGCTGCTCAATACGCTCCAGCCCCGGTGCGATACTATTCGGTGCGGCCGCTCGGAGAGCTGCGCCGTCCGCGTCACGGAGCTGGAGGATTTGGGGCTGGAGGGCGTGCGGTGTACGGTGGTGACGGATCAGGAGGCTTATCCGCTGTCCATACCGGCCCCCGGCGTCCATATGGCGCTTTTGTCCGCCCTGGCGGTGGCGGTAGCGGAGCGCCTGGGCCTGACGGAGGAGGAGATCGTCCAGGGGGTCGCCTCCTACGCCCCGGCGGACAACCGCCTGCGGGTGGAGCGCCTCCCCGGCAACCGGGTCATGATCAATGACAGCTATAACGCAAATCCCCGGTCCGTCCGGGCGGACGTGGCGATTCTGGCCCAGCACAGGGGGGGCAAGCGGATTGCCATGCTGGGCGACATGACGGAGCTTGGCGCCGCGGAGGCGCCGGGCCACCAGTCGGTCGGGGAGCTGGTAGGACAGCTGGGGATTGACGTGCTGCTGGCGGTGGGTCCCCGGAGCAGGGAATATATGGTTCCCGCCGCCCAGGCGGCGGGCTGCGGCGAGGTCCGCTGGTACCCTGACCGCGAAGCGGTCAAGAGCGATCTTTTGGATTTGTTTGCCCCTGGAGATGCGCTTTTATTAAAGGCCTCCCATTTCTTTGGGCGGTTTGATTTAATGGCGGATTTTTTAAGGGAGTATCCCTTCTGATTGGCAGCACGGTTCTGCCCTTTGGCCCGGGGGCTCCTCGCCCCCGGACCCCGCGCCTACTTTTGCCACGCGGCAAAAGTAGGCAAAAACGCGCCAGGACCCATGGTCCTGGACTCCTTCCTCGGTCCCGCCTATCGGCAAGGGACCTCAGCGAGGGGTTTGCGGACTGCTGTGGAGATGAAGAGTTGCTGTGCCACGTGAACTAGCGGCCCTTCGGGCATCTGATCTATGCTCTGGTGGTTAACTTACTCCGGCTGACGCCCTTTCAAAGGGGTAGAGCCATCTGTGGAGATTTGTTCTAACGGACCAGCCTGCAAAACGCACCCTCCGCAGGGACCTTCGTGCCGCGTGCCGCGCGGCAACCAGTAGTATCGTTAGGACCGTGCGCAGAAGTAAGCACCGGCATCGGCTAAGTGCACTGGAGATAGACCTAGAATCTAAAGGTCGTAGCGAAACTAATTAAAAAATAAGGGATTCTTAAACCGCCAGGTTTAAGTGACTTTTTGCCTACTTTTTGTTCACACAAAAAGTAGGCGCGGAGTCCGGGGCCGCGCAGGTCCCGGGGCACCAGCATAGAACAATCTAAACGGGTTGCCTCAGGGGACGGTCATTTAGCCGCCTTCGGCGTCTAAACGACCGTCCCGGCACTCGGCCTTTGGCCGAGCGCCTAGCGGCAAAGAAGATAGGTATCGACAATGATAGAAATCAGTGTAAGCAATATCAAAAAATCCTTTGAAATAGGAAATAACATTTTAGATGGTATTACCTTCCAGATAGAAACCGGAGAACGAGTGGGTCTTCTGGGCCGCAACGGTGCGGGAAAATCCACCCTCTTTAAGATCCTTACCGGCGAGCTGGAGCCCGACGAGGGCGGCGTCGTTATCGCCAAAAACAGCCGCGTCGGCCTGATCTCCCAGATCCCGGTCTACCCGGAGGGCTATACCGTGGACGATGTCCTCCATACCGCTTTCGCCCGGCATCAAAAACTGGCGGAAGAGATGGAGAAATTAGCCGCCGCCATGGCGGCGGGGGACAGCAGTCCCCAGACCCTGCGCCGTTACGGCGAACTCTCCGCCAAATTCGAGGGCATCGGCGGCTATGACACGGATACCGCTGTTGACAAGGTGGCAAACGGCCTCTCCATTCCCCCGGAAATGCGCTCCCAGCCCTTTGACAGCCTCTCCGGCGGGGAGAAAACCCGCGTGAACCTGGGCCGCCTCATTCTGGAGGACACCGATATCCTCCTGCTGGACGAGCCCACCAACCACCTGGACCTCCACGCCGTGGAATGGCTGGAGGAGTACGTCCGCCGCTTCAAGGGGACTGTGGTGGCCATCAGCCACGACCGCTATTTCCTGGACCGGACCATCAGCCGGGTGATCGAGATCCTGGACGGCAAGGCCGAGTTCTACCCCGGCAACTACACCTATTACGCCATCGAGAAGGAGCGCCGCTACCAGGAAAAGCTCAAACAGTACGAAAAGGAGCAGGCCAAGATCAAGCAGCTCCAGGAGGCAGCCGATAAACTCCACCTCTGGGCCTTCATGGGAGCCGACAAGCTCCACAAGCGGGCCTTCTCCATGGAGCGCCGCATCGAGCGTATCCGCCAGACGGAGAAGCCCACCAAGGCCCGCGCTATGAAAGAGCGCTTCGGGGAGCGGGAATTCTCCGGCGACGAGGTGATGCACATCAAGGACTTGGAGAAATCCTTCGGGGACCGCCGCCTGTTCCACGACCTGAACCTCCTGGTGGAGGGCGGCGAGCGCATCGCCCTCATCGGGGATAACGGCACGGGGAAGTCCACTCTATTAAAAATCCTCATGGGGGAGGAGCAGCCCGACGAGGGCCGGGTCCGCTTCGGCCCCACGGTGCGCATAGCCTATCTGCCCCAGATCATCCACTTTGACAACCCCCAGCGCAATCTGGTGGACACTATGCTCTACGCCAAGCACGGCATCACCACCCAGGCCGCCCGGGACCGGCTGGGGGCTTTCAACTTCCGTGGGGAGGACGTGTTCAAGCCCGTGTCCGTCCTCTCCGGCGGGGAGCAGAGCCGCCTGCGGCTGTGTATGCTCATGGACGAGGAGATCAACCTCCTCATTCTGGACGAGCCTACCAACCATCTGGACATTGCCAGCCGAGAGTGGATCGAGGAGGCGGTGGAGGCCTACGAGGGCGCGCTGCTGTTCGTCAGCCACGACCGCTATTTTATCAACCGCTTTGCTACCCGCATCTGGGAACTGGAGAACGGCGTCATCACTGACTATCCCGTCTCTTTCCCCCGCTACCGGGAGATCAAGGAGCGGGACAAAACCCTGGCCCAGTCCCAGACGAGGACGGAGAAGAAAGAGGAAAAGCCCAAATCCGCCCCCAAGGGCGGCCGGGCCCAGCAGAACGCCCGGAAGCAGCTGACCATCTGCGAGCGGGACATGGAGAAGCTGGAGGCGGAGATCAAGGCCGCCGAGGCCGAGATGGAGGCAAACGCCTGCGACTATGAGAAGTACAGCGCGGCCTACGCCAAAAAGGAGGAGCTGGACGCCCAGCTCCTGGAGCTGATGGACCGCTGGGAGAAGCTGGCGGAGGAGGCTGAGGCGTGAAGCGGACGGAGAAGATATGCTGTATTCTGGCGGTCCTGTGCCTGCTCCTGGGGGCGCTGATGCAGTTTGTGTTCACGGCGGTGCGGTTCACCGGTTTCCTCTTTTGGTGCGCCGCTGCGGTGCTGGCGCTGTTCGCGCTGCTGACCCGCTGGAGGGAGAAGCACCGCTGGGCGCTGTGGGCCCGCCGGGGGCTTCTGGCGCTGCTGGCGGCTGGATTTGCTCTTTTTGCCGTGCTGGAATGCCGGGTGCTCTCCTGGGCCCGGACGGACAATGAAACGCCGGTTTCGGCGGTCATCGTCCTGGGGGCCGGGGTCAACGGCAGAACGCCCTCCCTGAGCCTGCTGACCCGTCTGGACGCCGCGCTGGCGTATGTCCAGGACAAGCCGGACATTCCCATCGTGGTCTCCGGCTCACAGGGCCGGGGGGAGGAGATCTCCGAGGCCCGGTGCATGTACGATTGGCTCACCGCCCACGGCATCCCAGCCGAGCGGATCATTCTCGAGGAGCGCGCCGAAAATACGGAGGAAAATATCCGCTATTCCCTGGAGCTTCTGGAGAAGCTGGATATTGCGGGCAATATCGCCGTGGTATCCAGCGATTACCACCTCTGCCGGGCGGCGATGCACCTGGGTGGTGACATGGTCCCGGTGGCGGCGCGGATGCCCGCCCGATATCTGCCGCTGACCGTCAACTACTACATCCGCGAGGCCTTCGGCATTGCGGCGGAGATGTTTTTCTGAGCCCCAGACCTTGTAAAGTGTTTTGCCATTTCAGAGATTGCATACCAACAAAGAGAGGATACTACAATGCCCTATATCCTATGTGTTTACTACAGCAGGACCGGGAACACGGAAAAGCTCATGCGGGAGATCGCCGCCGAGCTGAAATGTGAGATCGTCAAGCTGGACGACGGTGTGGACCGCTCCGGCCTGGGGGGCTGGATGCGCAGCGGGATGCAGGCCATGGCCCGCCGCCTGCCTCCGGTGAAGCCCCTCAAAACGGCCTTTCCCCTGGGGGTGTACGACCTGGTGATCATCGGCACGCCCGTGTGGGCGGGGCGGTGCTCCGCCCCGGTGCGGAGTTTTCTGATGCAGTACGGCGAGGAGCTGCGGCGCACGGCCTATGTGGTCACCCGCAGCAGCGACGTGCGCTATGAGGAGGTCTTCGACCAGATGGACCTGTACGTCAAATCTCCCCGGGTGTCCGCCGTCACCATCCGGCCCAACACGGTGGGGTCCACCTTCTGGCGGGACGAATTCCTGACCAGCGTCCGGGAGGCCGGAAAGGAGAGATCCGATCATGCTGGATAAGCTGCGGGCGATTGCCAACCGTCTGGAGGCCATCATCACCCAGATGGAGGACCCGGCCACCTACGCCGACCCGGACCTTCTGCGCCGTCTGACCCGGGAGCAGAAGGAGCTGGAACCGGTGGCGGAGGCCTACCGGGCCTTTGAGCAGGCGGAGGCGGACCTGGCCTCCGCCCAGGAGCTGCTGTCCGACCCGGAGATGAAGGAGATGGCCCAGGAGGAGATGCAGGCGGCCAAGGCGGAGATGGAACGGCTCCGGGAGGAGCTGAAAATTCTGCTGCTGCCCCGGGACCCCAACGATGGGAAGAACGTGGTCATGGAGATCCGCGGCGGCGTGGGCGGCGAGGAGGCCATGCTGTTTGCCGCCGACCTCTTCCGGATGTACGCCATGTATGTGGAGAGCAGGGGCTGGTCCCTGGAGGTCACCAGCCGCAGCGAGACGGAGCTGGGGGGCATCAAGACCATCGAGTTCATCGTGGAGGGGGAGGGCGCGTACTCCCGGCTGAAATATGAGAGCGGGGCCCATCGGGTCCAGCGGGTGCCGGTGACCGAATCCTCGGGCCGCATCCAGACCTCCGCCGCCACGGTGGCGGTGCTGCCGGAGGCGGAGGAGGTGGACTTCCACATCGACCCCGGCGACCTGAAGATCGACACCTTCCGCTCCTCCGGAGCGGGGGGCCAGCACATCAACAAGACGGAGTCCGCCATCCGCATCACCCACTTGCCCACCGGCGTGGTGGTGGAGTGCCAGGACGAGCGCAGCCAGTACAAGAACAAGGACCGGGCCATGCAGATCCTGCGCTCCCGCCTCTACGAGGCGGAGCTGGAGAAGCAGAACGCCGCCATCGCCGCCCAGCGGCGCAGCCAGGTGGGGTCCGGCGACCGCTCGGAGCGCATTCGGACTTATAATTTCCCCCAGGGGCGGGTAACGGACCACCGGCTGACGGGGGACAACAAGAATTTTGCCATAGATGCTGTCATCAACGGCGGCCTGGACCCCATCATCGACGCTCTGACCACCGCCGAGCAGGCCGCGAAGCTGGCGGAGGCGGGGGAGTAGGTCCTTTCGCGCCCTGCGGGCGCGAGGTGGCTTACTTCTATTCGATACCCCGGGGCCTACGCGGCCCCGGACGCCCTGCGCCTACTTTTGCCCCGCGGCAAAAGTAGGCAAAAACGCGCTTAGGAAACTACGTTTCCTAAGAACCTTCCTAAATTACGGGGGTGATTAGCTTTGTGCCCGAGGCACAGTAAGTTTTGTCTACCGAAGGTACCGTCCGCTTCGTTCCCCTTCTGCGTCTATTTTAGCGTGGTAGTCGGCGGCCACTACCGTCTGGCGGGGCGAACTCCCCGGGGAGCGTGACGGGAGATGGTTCGTTTGTTAGGGGCCCGCCAACGGCGGAATTTATGATTTTACAACAATGGAGCTGAAACGAAAAGATGAAAACACAGCTTCTGACCGGACATGACATCGCCGCCGCCGCCGCCGTCCTCCGGGACGGCGGCCTGCTGGGCATCCCTACGGAGACGGTCTACGGCCTGGGGGCCGACGGCCTCAACGCCCAGGCGGTGCGACGCATTTTTGAGGCCAAGGGCCGCCCCCAGGACAACCCCCTCATCCTCCACATCCCAGAGGCCGGGTGGCTGGAGCGGTACTGCCGGAACATCCCGCCGGAGGCGTATATGCTGGCGGAGCGCTTCTGGCCCGGGCCGCTGACCATGATCCTCCAGCGGAAGGTGAACGTGCCCAACATTGTCACCTGCGGTCTGGACACCGTGGGCGTGCGCTGCCCCAACCATCCGGTGACGCTGGAGATCATCCGGGCGGCGAGGGTGCCGGTGGCGGCCCCCAGCGGGAATCTCTCCGGCCGTCCCAGCCCCACCTGCGCCGCCCATATGCTGGAGGATATGGAGGGACGGATTGAGGCCATCGTGGACGGCGGCCCCTGCGGCGTGGGGGTGGAGTCCACTATCATCGACCTGACCGCCTCCGTCCCTCGTCTCCTGCGTCCCGGCGGACTGCCGCTGGAGGCATTGCGGGAGGTTCTGGGGGAGGTGGCCGTGGACAAGGCCGTCCTGGCTCCCCTCGCCGCCGGCGAGAAGCCCCGCGCCCCCGGCATGAAGTACCGCCACTACGCCCCCAAGGCGCCCGTCACCGTGGTCACCGGAGAGAGCCGCCGTACCGCCCGGTATATCCGGCGGCATCTGGGGGAGCACACCGGGGTCATCTGCTTTGACGAGTTTGCCGGGGATTTCCCCGGCTGCGTGGTGGAGGCCATCGGTTCCGCCGGGGACAAGGCGGAGCAGGCCCGGCGGGTGTTCGACGCCCTGCGGGCCTTTGATGAGACGGACGTGGACGCCATTTACGCCCAGTGTCCCGGGGACGGGGGCCTGGGGTTGGCGGTAGCCAACCGGCTGAAAAAGGCGGCGGGCTTTCAGGTGGTGGACACAGGGGAGGCAGCGACATGATCGTCATCGGTATTACCGGCCCCACCGGGGCGGGGAAGACCACGGCCCTGGACGTCCTGGCGGAGATGGGCTTCGAGATCGTGGACTGCGACGCGCTGTACCACCGGATGCTCCGCACGGACCAGTCCCTGCGGCGGGCCCTGGAGGACGCCTTCGGGCCGGTGTTCCTGCCGGACGGCGGCCTGGACCGCCGGGCGCTGGCAAAGCGGGTGTTCGGTGACCGGCGTGAGCTGGATAAGCTCAACGGCATCGTATTTCCCGCAGTGTCTGCGGCGGTGGAACAAAAAATTCAAAATTGTTCACAAAAAGGACTTGCTATTGATGCCATCAATCTGGTAGAATCCGGGATGGGACGGTTGTGCCGCGCCACGGTAGCTGTGACGGCGGCGCCCGCCATCCGCTTGAAGCGCATCATGGTCCGGGACGGGCTCACCGAGGAGCAGGCCCGCGCCAGAATCGACGCCCAAAAGCCTGAGCTCTGGTATCGGGAGCACTGCACCTTCCTCCTGGAGAACCAGGAGGAGGACTGGGACGCCTGTCAGGAGCTGATGCGTTCCTTTTTCCAAAATCTTTTGGAGCTTATTACAGGACAGAAGGAGAACATGAAAATGGAAGCGAAAGAGTGGAAGAAGACACTTCTTGTGGAAAAAAAGAACGGCTATGACCGGATGCCCGCCCAGGAGCGGGAGGCCATGGACCGCTACTGCGAGGGCTACAAGGCGTTTCTGGACGCCGGCAAGACCGAGCGGGAGTGCGTCCGGGAGGGCGTCCGCCTGGCGGAGGAGAAGGGTTTTCGTCCCTACCGCCGGGGGATGGAGCTGAAAGCCGGGGACAAGGTGTACCTGGACAACCGGGGAAAGATGCTGCTGCTGGCGGTCATCGGCCAGAAGTCTCTGGCAGAGGGCGCGCAGATCACGGCGGCCCATATCGACAGCCCCCGGCTGGACCTGAAGCCCACGCCCCTCTATGAGGCGGATGAGCTGGCCTATCTGAAGACCCACTATTACGGCGGCATCCGCAAGTACCAGTGGGTGACCATCCCCCTGGAGCTCCACGGCGTAGTCGCCCTGAAAAACGGCAGCACCGTCACCGTGGCTATCGGCGAGGGGGAGGAGCCCAAGCTGGTGATCAACGACCTGCTGCCCCACCTGGGCAAGGAGCAGAGCAAGAAGACCCTGGACGAGGGCATTGCCGGCGAGCAGCTGAACATCCTGGTGGGCAGCGAGCCCATGGAAGGCGAGGAGAAGGACCGGGTGAAGCTGGCGGTGATGAAGCTGCTGTACGAGAAGTACGGCTTCACCGAGGCGGACTTCATCTCCGCCGAGCTGGAGGCGGTGCCGGCGGTGAACGCCACGGACATCGGCCTGGACCGCAGCATGATCGGCGCCTACGGCCACGACGACCGGGTGTGCGGCTACGCCGCCCTCAAGGCCCTGCTGGACCTGGAGGAGGTCCCCGGCAAGACGGCGGTATGCGTCCTGGCGGACAAGGAGGAAATCGGTTCCGTAGGCGTCAGCGGCATGATGACGGCGGCCTTTGACACCTTCATGGAGGACCTGTGCGAGACCCAGGGCGTGCCTGTCCGCGCCTGCCTGGAGAAGAGCTTCTGCCTGTCGGCGGACGTGACGGCGGCCTTCGACCCCAATTTCGGGGATGTATATGAGAAGCACAATGCCTCTTTCCTGAACTACGGCATCGGCCTGTGCAAGTACACCGGCAGCCGGGGCAAGGGCGGCGCGTCCGATGCCTCCGCCGAGCTGGTGGCGTATGTCCGGCGCATCTTTGACGAGAACGGCGTCGTCTGGCAGATGGCGGAGCTGGGCAAGGTAGACGCCGGCGGCGGCGGCACGGTGGCGGCCTACATGGCCAACCGGAACATCGACACTCTGGACGCCGGCGTGCCGGTGCTGGCCATGCACGCCCCCTTCGAGGTGGTAGCCAGGCTGGACTGCTACATGACCTATAAGGGCATGTCGGCGGTGTACCGGAACTAAAGGGCAGCCCTCAATAAAAGTTTCGCCGGCCACGATTTTGCAACGGCCACATCGAGTGGCCGTGCAAAATTCAATTGTGCATGACCCCTCGACGGGGTCATTGCACAATCTACAAAGGCCGCAGAGTCCAGAGGCAGGGCCTCTGGTCGTGCCTCGCAAGGCACGAAATTCCCCAAAAGCCGCGCTCAAAAAATCTTCTCTGTAGAACAATCCCAAACCACGCGCGGCTTTAAGCGCGTTTGCCGCTAAAGCGGCAAACAGCGTCGGGAGTTCCCGTCAATCCCTGATCCGCACGGAGAGATCCTGCATATAAAAGAACGTCCCTCCGGCTTTTGCCGGAGGGACGTTCTTTTAATCAACGATATCCACAGAGACCTTCTGACCCGTGCGCTGGGCGCAGGAGCGGACCAGGGTCCGGATCTCCTTGGCGATGCGGCCCTGACGGCCAATCACCTTGCCCATGTCTTCGGGGGCGACACGCAGCTCCAGCGTCAGCTCCTGGTCCCCCTCCACCTCCGTCACGGTGACGGCATCAGGGTTCTCCACCAGGCTTCTGGCGATATAGAGCAGCAGGTCCTTGGCGCTGTGCTCTTTGACCTCGCCCATCAGAGCACGTCAACTTTCTTGAGCAGCGCGCGGACAGTATCGGTGGGCTGAGCGCCGGTCTTGATCCACTCCTTGGCGCGCTCCGCGTCGATTTTGATTTCAGCGGGGGAGACGCAGGGATTGTACGTGCCAATCTCCTCAATGAAACGACCATCACGGGGATAGCGGCTGTCGGCCACGACGACGCGGTAATAAGGGGCCTTCTTCGCGCCCATGCGGCGCAGTCTGATCTTAACCATGGTGTTTGTTCCTCCAGTTTAGTAAATTAAATTGATTTTTGTGTATGATAAATGCCGGGGCATTTACGACAAATTATTTCAGCCGTTTCTTCCGGCCAAAGCCGTGCATTTTGCTCATGCCGCCGATTTTTCCCAGCTGAGGCATCTTTCCCAGCCCCAAGGGCATCTTCCCCTTGGAGAGGGACTTGGTGAGCTGGAGCATCATCTCGTACTGCTTGAGCAGCCGGTTAACATCGGCCACCTCCAGGCCGCAGCCCGCGGCCACGCGCCGCTTCCGGCTGGCGTCCAGCAGGGAGGGGTTATTGCGCTCCTTAGGGGTCATGGAGAGGATAATGGCCTCCTGCCGGTTGAGCATCTTGTCGTCGATCTGCGCGCCGGCCATCTGCTTGCCCAGCTGTCCGGGGAACATGGACATCATCTGGTTGAGGTCGCCCATTTTCCGCAGCTGGGCCATCTGCTCCATGTAGTCGGTGAGGGTGAAGCGGTTCTTTTTCAGCTTCTCCTCCAGCTCCGCGGCCTTCTTCTCGTCGAAGCTCTGCTCGGCCTTCTCGATAAGGGAGAGCATGTCGCCCATCCCCAGGATGCGGGAGGCCATGCGGTCCGGATGGAACAGCTCCAGCATGTCCAGCTTTTCGCCGGTGCCGATGAACTTGATGGGCTTGCCGGTAGCCGCCCGGATGGACAGGGCCGCGCCGCCCCGGGCGTCGCCGTCCAGCTTGGTGAGCAGTACGCCGTCGATGCCCAGCGCCTCGTCGAAGGCGGAGGCCGCGCTGACGGCGTCCTGGCCGGTCATGGCGTCCACCACCAGGAGGATCTCATCGGGGGTGACGGCGGACTTGATGTTTTTCAGCTCGTCCATGAGCTGCTCGTCGATGTGGAGCCGTCCGGCGGTATCCAGCAGCACGGTGTCGAACCCGTTGTCCCGGGCGTGGCGGACGGCGTGCTGGGCGATCTGGACCGGGTTGACCTGGCCCAGGGCGAAGACGGGGATGTCCAACTGCTGGCCCACTACCTGCAATTGGGTGATGGCGGCGGGGCGGTACACGTCGCAGGCCACCAGCAGGGGCCGCTTGCCGTGCTCCCTTTTCAGGTAGCCCGCCAGCTTGGCGCCGTTGGTGGTCTTACCGGCGCCCTGGAGGCCCACCATCATGATGACCGTGGGCCCCTTGGAGGCGAAATGGATCTTCTCATTGCCGCCGCCCATGAGCTGGGTGAGCTCCTCGTTGACGATCTTGATGATCTGCTGGGCGGGGGTGAGGCTCTCCAGCACGTCCGTGCCCACGGCCCGCTCGGTGACCTTGGCCACGAAGTCCTTGACCACGCCGTAGCTGACGTCGGCGTCCAGCAGGGCCAGACGTACCTCCTTCATGGCCTCCCGGACGTCGGCCTCGGTAACGCGTCCCTTGCCCCGCAGGCGGCGGAACGCGGCGTTCAGTTTTTCGGAAAGACCTTCAAATGCCATGGACTGTCACTCCTTATTCCTTCAGGGCTTGGGCCGCCTGGGTGACGGCGTCCGCCAGCTGGTCGATGCGGGGGTCCTCATACTGCCGGTAGTTGATGGTCTTCAGCTCGCCGGCGGCCTCCTCGATGGCGGCGATGTGCTCCTGCATCTGGAGAAAGCGGCGGATAAGCCCCGTCTTGTCCTCCACCTCCTGCATGGCCGCCTCGGCGCGTACGATCACATCCCGGACGCCCTGGCGGCTGATGCCGCTGTTCTCCGCGATCTCGGAGAGGCTGAGGTCTTCATTATAGTAGAGGTCAAAGAATTCACGCTGTCTCTCGGTCAGAAGCTCTCCGTAAAAATCGAACAGCATTGTCATGCGGTAAGTTTGGTTTTTCACGGTGCGCCCTCCTCCATGTAAAGCGGCTGAGCTTTACACGCTTGGTTATCATACCTTATTTTTCAGGGAATGTCAAGGGGAAAAATAAATTTTCAAGGCGGGTGTTTCTTCTTCAATCGGCACGGGGGCTGCGCAAAGCCCCGGGGGCCTTGTCAAAGAAACAAGCAGTTTTTCTTGTAAAATCGTCCAAGATAATTAAACTTCTTTTGTTGACGGTTGCCAATACCTGGTATATAATAAGATGAGTTTCTATAGATGGAGGAAAAGGCCATGTGGATCGCGGAGGGCTGGAAGGACTATGAGCTGCTGGACTGCGGCGGCGGAGAAAAATTGGAGCGCTGGGGGGACAAGATCCTGGTGCGCCCGGACCCCCAGGCCATCTGGAACACGCCCCGCCGTCACAATGGCTGGAAGCATCCCGACGGACGGTATCTCCGCTCCAGCGCCGGAGGGGGCAGCTGGGAAAAGGGGAAGCTGCCGGGCCAGTGGCAGGTCCGCTATAAAAACCTCACCTTCCAGGTCAAACCCATGAACTTCAAGCACACCGGCCTCTTCCCGGAGCAGGCGGTCAATTGGGAGTTTGCCCAGGAGCAGATCCGCGCCGCCGGACGGAAGGTGAACGTGCTGAACCTCTTTGCCTACACCGGGGCCGCCAGCGTGGCCTGCGCCGCCGCCGGAGCCAGCGTGTGCCACGTGGACGCGGCCAAGGGTATGGTCCAGTGGGCCCGGGAGAACGCGAAGGCCTCCGGACTGGAGGAGGCCCCTATCCGCTGGATCGTGGACGACTGCGCCAAATTCGTGGAGCGGGAGATCCGCCGGGGCCGCCGCTACGACGCCATCATCATGGACCCGCCCAGCTATGGCCGGGGTCCCACCGGCGAAGTCTGGAAGCTGGAGGACAACCTGTACCCCTTCGTGGAATTGTGCGCCGGCGTTCTCTCGGACGAGCCTCTGTTTATTATCATCAACTCCTACACCACCGGCCTTGCCCCCAGCGTGCTGACCTACATCCTGGAAACGGTGGTCTCCCGGAAATTCGGAGGCCGCACCGTCAGCGATGAGATCGGCCTGCCGGTGACGGAGACGGGCCTGGTCCTGCCCTGCGGGTCCACGGGGCGGTGGACAGGGGACCGGTAGGATGAGCAGACTGTTCCGATATTTATTCACCCTTTTCTGCGGCGCGGTTCCAGCTCTTGTACTGTTTTTCTGCATATTGCCGCCGCGGCGCAAAAAACTCCGGCAAAAGGGGCTCGTCAGCCCGGCATTCCGTGAGGCAGGGATGGCGCTGCTGTGGATGTACTGCGGCGGGATGGTCCTGCTGGCGCTGACGCCCTACTGGGTGTCCGCCTCCCTGGTGGACCTGGCGAACGGGTATCGCTGGAATGCGGGCGGAGCTCCATTTTTCAAGCTGGGAGGGGTTAATTTTACTCCTTTGCAGACGTTTCAAACAGACGGATGGTCCCTTTTCAATTTGGCTGGGAATATCATTATGTTCGTGCCCTTCGGTTTTTTCGCCGCGCTGCTGTGGCGGGGGTATACCTGGAAGCGGGCGCTGCTGACCGGTTTCTGTATCACCGGAGCTGTAGAGTGCTGGCAATTGTGCGTAGGCCGCGCCTTTGATATTGACGACATTATTTTGAACACCCTGGGCGTATTCTGCGGCTATCTGCTGTGGAAGCTGCTGAAAAAGTTTGCGCCCCGATTAGCGAGGAGATTTCAAGTTATGGATATTTTAGAATTAGTCGAACCAACTATGGAGTATAAAGACCAGGTCATGGCCTTCAAAGCCGAGATGCTGGAGTACGGCAGCGACTTCGACGGCTGCAACGGCCTGAGAGAAGTGGAGACCTATGAGGAGTGGCTGGACTTCCGGGGCCGGGAGGAGAAAAAGGGGCGGTCGCCTTCTCGCACCTGGCTGACGGTCCGGCAGTCCGACGGCCAGGTGGTGGGTATCATCAACTACCGTCCCAGTCCTCTGTCGGAGTTCCTGCTCCAGTACGGCGGACATATCGGCTACTGCATTCGTCCCACCGAGCGCCGGAAGGGATACGCCAAGGAGCAGCTGCGCCTGACCCTTGAAGAATGCCGGAAGGCAGGGGAAGAGAAGGTCCTTGTGACCTGCGACCATCAGGGAAACCCCGGCTCGGAGAAAACCATCCTCGCCAACGGCGGCGTGCTGGAAAACGAGGTGGAGGATACGCCCGGCATTGGAAACTCCGGCCGGATCCGCCGGTATTGGATTGCCATCAAGTGAGAATGAGGAAACCCAATGAGTGATATCATCAAAACGGAAAATCTGACCTTCTCCTATCCCCCCGACGAGGGGAAAGAGCCCGTCCCCGCGCTCAGGGGCATCGACCTTGCCATCGAGCAGGGCAGCTTTGTCGCCATCCTGGGCCACAACGGCTCCGGCAAGTCCACCCTTGCCAAGCACATGAATGCGGTCCTGCTGCCGGGCGGCGGCACGGTCTGGGTGGACGGCATGAATACCGCCGATGAGGACCTCCTGCTGGAGATCCGCCGCCGGGTGGGCATGGTGTTTCAGAACCCTGACAACCAGATCGTCGCCAACGTGGTGGAGGAGGATGTGGCCTTCGGACCGGAGAACCTGGGCGTGCCCACGGAGGAGATCCAGAAACGGGTCGCCGCCTCCCTGAAGGCGGTAGGCATGGAGGAATTCACCCTTCACGCGCCCCACCACCTCTCCGGCGGGCAGAAGCAGCGCATCGCCATCGCCGGGATCATCGCCATGGAGCCCGCCTGCATCGTCCTGGACGAATCCACGGCCATGCTGGATCCCTTGGGCCGCCGCGAGGTGCTGGATACGGTCAAAAAGCTGAACCGTGAGAAGGGCATCACCATCGTCCTCATCACCCACCATATGGACGAAGCCGCCATGGCGGACCGGGTGGTGGTGATGGACAGCGGCAGGGTGGTCATGGACGGCACGCCGGAGGAGGTCCTGGTCCGGGTGGAGGAGCTCCGGGCCATCGGCCTGGCCGCGCCCCATACGGTGGAGCTGCTCCACGGCCTGCGGCAGGACGGCTTCGACGTCCCCCTGAACGCCCTGAGCGTCAAGGACTGCGCGGACGCCATTGCGGCGTGCCTGAGAAAGTAGAAGCGAGGTAACAAGTTTGGAACCGATCATCCGTGTGGAAAATCTGACCCACACCTATGGAGAAAATACGCCCTTCTGCCGCAGCGCGGTAAAGGACGTGAATATGGAGATCTACAAGGGGGAATTCCTGGGCGTCATTGGCCATACCGGCTCCGGCAAGTCCACCCTCATCCAGCATCTCAACGGCCTGCTGAAGCCCACCAGCGGAAGGATCCTCCTGGGGGACCGGGACATCTGGGAGGACCCGAAAAAAATCCGTGACGTCCGCTTCCGGGTGGGGCTGGTGTTCCAGTATCCGGAGTATCAGCTTTTTGAGGAGACCGCCTATAAGGACATCGCCTTCGGCCCAAAGAACATGGGCCTGGACGAACAGGAGATCGACCGCCGGGTCCGTACCTCCGCCGCCTTTGCGGGACTGGAGGAGGAACTGCTGGAGAAATCCCCCTTTGACCTCTCCGGCGGGCAGAAGCGCCGGGTAGCCATCGCGGGGGTCATCGCCATGGAGCCGGAGGTCCTGATCCTGGACGAGCCGTCGGCGGGTCTGGACCCTGCGGGCCGCAGGAGCCTGCTGGAAAACATCCGCACCTACCATAAAGAGCGGGGTACCACCGTCGTCATGGTGAGCCACAGCATGGACGAGGTGGCGGAGAACGTGGACCGGATCGTGGTCCTGGCCAATGCCGGGGTGGTGATGTCCGGCACGCCCCACGAGGTGTTCAGCCGGGCTCAGGAGCTCATGGATGTAGGTCTGAACGTGCCCCAGGTGACCCAGGTGGCCATGGAACTGGTGAAGCAGGGGGTGCCCGTGGACCCGGCGGTCTATACCGTAGCGGACCTGCGCGCCGCTCTGGCGGCGCTGAAAGGGGGGAGGGCCTGATGCTGAATGACATCACCCTGGGCCAGTATTTCCCGGGGAATTCCCTTGCCCACCGGCTGGACCCCCGAACAAAGATATTACTGACGGTCCTGTATATTGTAACCTTGTTCTGTGCCAAGAGTTTCGTTTCTTACGCTTTGGTTGCGGTGCTGCTCATCACGGGGGTAAAGGTTTCCGGCGTAGCGCCCAAGGCTTTGGTGCGGGGATTAAAGCCCATTTTGTTCATCATCTGCTTCACGGCGGTTTTGAATCTGTTTTATACTCCCGGCGAGACGCTGGTTACCTTCTGGATCTTCCGGATTACAAAAGAGGGGATTTTCACCGCCTTTTTCATGGTTCTCCGGATCACCATGCTGATTATGGGGACGTTTCTTCTGACCTACACCACCAGTCCTATTGCTCTGACAGACGGTCTGGAGACACTGCTGGGTCCCTTAAAGAAGATCAGGGTCCCGGTCCACGAATTGGCGATGATTATGTCCATTGCCCTGCGGTTCATACCTACTTTGATAGAGGAGACGGATAAGATCATGTCCGCCCAAAAGGCTCGCGGCGCGGATTTTGAGAGTGGAAATCTCTTACAGCGGGCGAAGGCTCTGGTGCCGATCCTGGTGCCGCTGTTCATCAGCGCGTTCCGCCGGGCGGACGAGCTGGCGGTTGCCATGGAGTGCCGGTGTTATCACGGCGACGCGGGGAGGACGAAGCTCCATGTGCTTCATTATCAGAGGAGGGACTATCTTGTCCTTTTAGCCTATGCTGCGATTTTGATCGCAGTGCTGGTGTTGGCCCATTTCGGACTGTAGTCTCTTTGCCGCGCTTCGCGGCGGCACGGGAGTTGTTTCGTATCGAAACCCCGGGGGCTTCTCGCCCCCGGACTCCTCGCCTACTTTTGCCGCGCGGCAAAAGTAGGCAAAAACGCGCTTAAACCTACGGTTTAAGAATCCCTTCTCGGTCCCGCCTGGCGGCAAGGGACCTCGGCGAGGGGTTTGCGGACATTGGGATGAAATGAAGAGTTGCGGTGCCACGTGAACTACCGGTCCTTCGGGCATCTAATCTAGTAGACTGGCAGTTGACCAACTCCGCCTGCCGGCCTTTCAAAGGGGTAGAGCCATCTGCGGGGATTCGTCCTAACGGACAAATCTGCAAACTTGCACCCCGGGGAGTTCGCCCCGCTATACGGTAGGGGTCGCCGACAACCACGCTGAAATAGACGCAGAAGACCTCCGAAGCGGACGGTAGTAAGGTTTAGACCAAACCGACTGTGCCTCGGGCGCAAAACTAAACTCCCCCGTAATTAAAGGAGTCCAGAACCATATGGTTCTGGCCCGCTTTTGCCTACTTTTCGCGGGTGCGAAAAGTAGGTCCGGGGTCCGGGGGCGGACAGCCCTCGGGCCATCAATGAGAAACCGCTGTCCGCGGCCCGCAGGGCCGCAGAAAGAACTGCCAATGAGAAACATAGCCATTAAGCTGATGTACAACGGAACTGCCTACCACGGCTGGCAGGTCCAGAAAAAAGAAATAACGGTAGCGGAAACGGTAGAAAAGGCCCTCACCGCCCTCTGCGGTGAAAGGATCAAGGTAACGGGCTGCGGCCGCACGGACGCCGGCGTCCACGCCGAGCGCTACGTGGCCAACTTCCGCACAAACTCGACAATTCCCTGCGACCGCTTTCCCTTGGCCGCCAACGGGCGGCTCCCGGAGGACATCGTAGTATGCAAAGCCTTCGACGTTGCGGAGGATTTCAACGCCATCGGCTCCTGCCTGAAAAAGGAGTACACCTACCGGATCTTCAACTCCCGTATCCGCAACCCCTTCTACGTCCACCGGGCCTACTTCTATCCCAAGAGACTGGACGAATCCGTCATGGACCGGGCGGCCCGGGCCTTCGAGGGGACCCATGATTTCCGCGCCGTGCGCAGCGTGGGCACGGAAACCAAAACCACCGTGCGCACCATTTACTACTGCCATGTCACCCGAAGCGGCGACCTTCTGGAATTGAAGGTATGCGCCAACGGGTTTCTGTATAATATGGTACGAGCCATTACCGGCACCGTGCTGTACGCCGCCGAAGGGAAACTGACGCCGGAGGACATTCCCGCGATTCTGGCCAGCGGCAACCGGACCCTGGCGGGCCCCACGGTGCCTCCCGGCGGACTGTACCTGACGAAACTGTGGTATGAGGATGAACGGCTCAATGACGACGAAGACTGAGAGGACGGACCCGGCGGGGAAGCCGGAAAAAAAGAAGCGAAGCCTGCTGGGGCGCATCGTCACGCTGGTACTGGTCCTGTGCGTGGTGCTGGCGGTGGCGGCGATGACCGCCATGGAGAAAGACGGGCGGCTGGCCTCCCTGCGCCGCTGGCTGATGTACGGGGACGGCAGCGGCGCCAAGGATATCTACACCTATGCCGCCGACTCCGCCAACCGCTACGGCAAGCTTGGCACAAACCTGCTGGTGGTGAATCCCAACACCGCCCAGCTGATCGCGGACGACGGCTCTGTCATCTACGACCTGCCTCTGCAGATGACCAGCCCTCAGCTGTCCGTAGGGAAGCGGTATGCCTCCGTGTGCGACGTGGGCGGCGGCACGATCTACATCCTGGACGAGAACGGCGTCAGCCGCACCCTGCAGACGGAGCGCGGCCTCCAGTATTTCTCCGCCCGCCTCAACGGCTCGGACTATCTGGCGGTGACGGAGCAGAAGTCGGGGTACAAAACCTCCGTCTCCGTCTACGATAAAGAAGGAGCGCTGCTGTTCAGCTTTGATTCCCACGATAACTATCTCAGCGACGCTGTGGTCATGGAGAACGACCGCCGCCTGCTGGTGGTGACGCTGGACGTCCAGGACGGGGCCTTTGCCAGCCGCCTGCGGGCATATGACCTGAACAGCGGCAGCAGCCAGCCCGCCGGCGAGGCGGTCATCCGGGACGGTCTGGTAATGGACTTCATTTGTACCGGCGACCGTGTGGTAAGCCTGTGCGACAAGCGCCTGACCATCACCACCCTGGATGGGGAGACCCTGCTGGACCGTGCCTATGGAAACCTGCATCTCCACGACTACGCCCTGAATGGCAGCGATTTCTGCGCCCTGCTGCTGGGGCGGTATGAGGCGGGCAACATCTGCACCCTCACCACCTACGATCTGGACGGTCAGGAGCTGGCCTCCCTGGAGCTGACGGAGGAGGTGCTGGACATCGCCGCCGGAGGGGACTACCTGGCAGTGCTCTACGGCGATGGAATGGTGCTCTACCGGCGGGACCTGACGGAGGTGTCCCGCCTCACGGATACGGACTACGCCGGGCAGCTCCGGGTGGAGGAGGACGGCACGGTGCTGCTGATCTCAGGGTCCTACGCCTGGCGGTATTTGCCCTAGCTTCCATAAGAAAGGGGATGGCCTTTTTTGCACATATCTGTTATGATAGACATCGTGATTGCCGTGGTGCTGATTCTTTTCGCCGCGGCAGGCTGGAAAAATGGTTTGATCCGCAGCCTGGTGGGTTTGGCGGCCATGGTGCTGGCGGTCGCGCTCTCAACGCAGTTGGCCCGGGCCGCAGCGCCAAAGATCGTGGACCGGTACCTTCGTCCCGCCACCTATGCCGCCATTGAGGAGCGCGCGGAGGAGCTTTCCAGGGAGGCGGGGGCATCTTCCTCCATAGAGGAGCTGCGCCGGAACCTGTACCAGATTCTGGACGCCATTCCCAGCGGTTTCATTCGGGAGCGGGCCCAGGATGCCCTGGATGATGCGCTTCCCCTGGGGGAGCCCATAGGCGGCGCATTTCTGATGCCCCTGGAGGAGCTGGGCAAGGACATGGCGGACGCGGTGCTGGATACGCTGGTACGGGACGTGCTGCAATCCATTCTGTGCGCGGCGCTGTTTGTGGTCCTCAATGTCTTGTTCCGGCTGATTGCCAGGGTCCTCCGGATTGTGGAAAAAATACCGGGCGTCCGGGAGCTCAACGAACTGGGCGGCGCGCTGGCGGGCCTGGGGAAGGGATTGATCCTGGTGTGTCTGGCGGTCTGGGTGCTGCGGCAGACCGGCGTCCTGACGCCGGAGATGGCAGCTGGCTCCATAGCGCTGGGCCTTCTGCCCGGATGGATCAGCGGGATTGGAAAATAAAAAAGTAAGAAAATTTTCAAATTGTTCATGCTATCATGCAGATGATTTGATATAAAGAATAAGATATATTGCGTATGCCGTCCCTTGGGACGGCAGTGGAGGTAGAAGTTATGCAACCGACCCTGTGTACGAGATGTAAGAAGCGGATCGCCGTGGTGTTTATCTCGAAGATGGAGAAGGGCGAGTCCGTCAACGAGGGACTGTGCTTAAAATGTGCCAAGGAGATTGGCCTTCCTCAGGTAGGGGAGATGATGCGCCGTATGGGCATCACCGACGAGGATCTGGATATGATCAACGATGAGATGATGAGCGCCTTCGGCGGCGCGGAGTCCATGGAGGGACTGATTCCCAAGGACGAGGACTCCGGCGACGAGGACAGCGAGGACGGCAAGACCGCCACCTTCCCCTTCCTCAACCGCCTCTTCGGCGGCTCTCAGGAGACGCCGGCCCCCGCCGGCGAAAACGCCGGACGGACCCATGAGGCCAAGGAGCGCAAGTCCGACAAGCCCGCAAAGCGGAAGTATCTGGACAGCTACTGCATCAATCTCACCGAGCGGGCCAAGGCCGGGAAGCTGGACCATCT
The DNA here is from genome assembly GCA_021768185.1 of Oscillospiraceae bacterium. Lineage (GTDB taxonomy): Bacteria > Bacillota > Clostridia > Oscillospirales > Oscillospiraceae > Pelethomonas. The sequence goes on along the minus strand of JAETNP010000013.1, from coordinate 12,652 downwards.
GGTGGGCCGGGAGCAGGAGATCGAGCGGGTGATCCAGATCCTGAACCGCCGCCAGAAGAACAACCCCTGCCTCATCGGCGAGCCCGGCGTGGGCAAAACCGCCATCGCCGAAGGGCTGGCCCAGCGCATCGCCAACAAGGAAGTGCCCTTCAAGCTGCGGGACAAGGAGGTCTATCTGATGGACCTCACCGCCCTGGTGGCGGGCACCCAGTTCCGGGGCCAGTTTGAGAGCCGGATGAAGGGCCTCATCGAGGAGATCCGCAAGTGCGGCAACATCATCCTGGTCATCGACGAGGTCCACAGCATCGTGGGCGCGGGGGACGCCGAGGGCAGCATGAACGCCGCCAACATCCTCAAGCCGGCCCTGAGCCGGGGGGAGATCCAGGTCATCGGCGCCACCACCTTTACCGAATACCGCAAGCACATCGAGAAGGACACCGCTCTGGAGCGCCGCTTCCAGCCGGTGACGGTGAACGAGCCCAACGTGGAGGACACCATGGAGATCCTCCGAGGCATCGCCCACTACTACGAGACCTTCCACGGGGTCAAGATCCCCGACGGCATCCTGCGGCAGGCGGTGCTGCTCTCCGAGCGGTATATTACCGACCGCTTCCTGCCCGACAAGGCCATCGACCTGATTGACGAGGCCTGCTCCGACATGAACCTGAAGGACGCGGGCATCAACCGCCGCCAGGAGATCGACCGGGAGCTGGCGGACTACGGCAAGGAGCGGGAGCTGCTGGAGGCCGCCGAGGAGCCCAACTTTGAGCGTCTGGCGGAGATCAAGAGCAAGGAGCTCCAGCTCCAGACCGAGCTGGGCGAACTGAACGCCCAGGGCCAGCCCCAGCTGACCATGGACAATCTGGCCCGGGTTATCGAGCTGTGGACCAAGATTCCCGCCAGCAAGATCCGGGAGGAGGAGTTCAAGCGCCTGAGCGAGCTGGACCAGCGCCTGAAAAAGAAGGTAGTGGGCCAGGACCAGGCCATCGACGCCGTGTCCGCCGCCATCCGCCGCAACCGGGTGGGCATCTCTCCCAAGCACAAGCCGGTGAGCTTCATTTTTGTAGGCAGCACCGGCGTGGGCAAGACGGAGCTGGTGAAGCAGCTGGCGGACGACCTGTTCAACGCCCCTGAGAGCCTCATCCGTCTGGACATGTCTGAGTTCATGGAGAAGCACTCCGTATCCCGGATCATCGGATCCCCTCCGGGCTATGTGGGCTATGACGAGGCGGGCCAGCTGACGGAGAAGATCCGCCGCAAGCCCTATTCGGTAGTCCTCTTTGACGAGATCGAGAAGGCACACCCCGACGTACTGAACGTACTCCTCCAGATCCTGGACGACGGCCAGATCACCGACGCCCACGGCCGGAAGGTGAACTTTGAGAACACGGTCATCGTCATGACCTCCAACGCCGGCAGCGACCGGAAGGAGGGGACGGTGGGCTTCAATAAGTCAGCCAACGAGTTGGACCGGGACCGGGCCATGAAGGCTCTCCGTCAGTTCCTGCGTCCGGAGTTCATCAACCGGGTGGACGAGATCGTCTGCTTCAACAAGCTCAGTGAGGAGGACTTCCGGCCCATCGCCCGGTTGATGCTGGACGAGCTGAAAGCCAGCATGAAGGAGAAGGGACTGACTTTCAGCTACGACGAGGAGCTTGTGAAGTACCTGGTCAAGAAGTCCTATTCCGCCTCCTATGGGGCCCGCAACCTGCGGCGCACCATTCAGAAAGAGGTAGAGGACGCGCTGGCCCTGGAGATCATTAACAGCTATGACAATCCCGTCAGCCAGATTTCCGCCACAGCGGAGGAGGACCGGGTCGTCATCCGCGCGCTGTAGTTTCTTTTATCCGGCGGAGAGAAGGGAGGAGGACCGGAGATGAACTTGTTCCGAAAGAACATCGAACCCCGGTGCGCGTACTGTGAGAAGGGGAGCGTCATCAATGAGCGGGAGGTAGTCTGCCCCCGGAAGGGCGTAGTAGCTATGGAGTACCACTGCGGCCGGTTCCGGTACGACCCCCTGAAAAGGGTGCCTCCCCGGCCCATAAAGCTGGAGACCTCCCGCCTGCGGGAAGAAGATTTTTCTATCGACTAGAAAAGCCCCGCGCCGCCAATAGGCGGCGCGGAGCTTTTCTCTGCGGCCCTGCGGGCCGCAGCCACTTTGATCTTTCGATTAGATTCGCCCTGCCGGGCGGGGACGGGGACGTACTTTTCCCGCGAGGGAAAAGTACCAAAAGGTCGCTTAAGGAACTACGTTCCTTAAGAATCCTCCTGATTACGGGAGTGATTAGTTTCCCTCCAACGGACCTTGATTTGTTCTGTCGTTAATACCTTCGTTGGTGCGCCAGACTTCTGCGGCTACCCACGAGTTCTAATGGAAGATTTCGTTGCAGCGCCGCTTCTATAACCAGTGCTTGTCCATCGCCAAAAGTGCAATAGAATGGAGAAGCTCCCATCACGCCCCCCGGGGAGTTCGCCCCGCTACACGGTAGGGGCTGCCGACACGCACGCTGAAATAGACGCTGGAGAGGAACGAAGCGGACGGCAGTCAGTTTAGACCAAACCGTCTGTGCCTCGGGCGCAAAACTAATCAAAAAATAAGGGATTCTTAAACCGCAAGGTTTAAGTGACTTTTTGGGTACTTTTTGTTCACACAAAAAGTACCCGCGGGGTCCGCGATTGTGCAATGACCCCATCGAGGGGTCATGCACAATCTAATTTTGCACGGCCACTCGATGTGGCCGTTGCAAAATCTTGGGCGAGAAGCCCCCGGGCCGATTAAAGAAGAAAGTCCCGTGCCGCCGCGCAGCGGCGGCAAAGAGAGTTAGAACGCCCCCTGTTCCATCATAGCCTCAGCCACCTTCTTGAACCCAGCCAAATTAGCCCCGGCCACCAGATTGTATCCCAATCCATACTCCTCGGCGGCCTCCACGGAGACCTTATGAATATTTTTCATGATGCCCTTGAGCTTCTCATCCACTTCCTCGGCGGACCAGACCAGCCGCTCGCTGTTCTGGCTCATCTCCAGCGCGGAGACGGCCACGCCGCCGGCGTTGACGGCCTTGGAGGGGGCCACGATCATCCCGGGCTGCTGCATGAGATAAAACAGCGCGTCATTGGTGGTAGGCATATTAGCCACTTCAATGTAGTACTTTACGCCGTTGGCTACGATCTGCTTTGCGTGCTCCATATGCACGTCGTTCTGCATGGCGGAGGGCATGATCACGTCCACCTTCACGCCCCAGGGCTTCTCGCCGGGATGGAACTCCACACCGAACTTGTCCGCATAATCCTTTACCAGATTCCGTCCGGAATTCCGCATCGTCACCAGATAATCAATCTTCTCCTGGGAGGAGGACACGCCGTCGGGATCATAGATATATCCGTCCGGCCCGGACAGGGTAACCACCTTGGCTCCCAGATGATTTGCCTTCTTGCAGATGCCCCAGGTCACATTGCCGAAGCCGGCGCAGGCGATGGTCTTACCCTTGATGTCCTCGCCCTCGTGTGCCAGCACCTCCTGGAGATAGTACATAGCGCCGTATCCTGTGGCCTCCGGCCGGGTGAGGCTGCCGCCGTAACTGAATCCCTTCCCGGTCAGCACGCCGTTCTCGAAGGTGCCCTTCAGCCGCCGGTACTGGCCGTACAGATAGCCAATCTCCCGGCCGCCCACGCCCATGTCTCCAGCGGGCACGTCGATGTCCGGCCCGATGTACCGGTAGAGGGCGGTCATGAAGCTCTGGCAGAAGCGCATGATCTCGCCATCGCTCTTCCCAGCGGGGTCGAAGTCGCTGCCGCCCTTGCCGCCGCCGATGGGCAGCCCGGTCAGGCTGTTTTTAAAGATCTGCTCAAATCCCAAAAACTTGATAATGCCGGGGTACACGTTCTTCTGGAACCGCAGTCCGCCCTTGTAGGGCCCGATGGCGCCGTTGAACTGGCAGCGGTAGCCGGTGTTGGTATGGTAATTGCCATTGTCGTCCATCCAGACCACCCGGAAGGTAAACATCCGCTCCGGTTCCACGATCCGATTGAGCAGGTCCACCTTTTCATACTCAGGATGCTTGTCTATCATCGGGGCAATGGAGGTCAGGACCTCTTCCACGGTCTGCACAAATTCCGGTTCATTGCCATGCTTTTGCTTCACATTTTCGATCACGCTGGCGACATAGGCATTCATGTATGTATCCTCCTCAAATTTGCGGAGCAGGCGGAAAGACGTTCCGCCCATTCTCCATCTGATGCCATACTACCATTTTTCAGGGAAAAAAACAACAGCTTTTTTTGTGAAAGCCATGGTGAAGACGTGAAAGTTTACCCGGATTTTTTGTGCAAAATAGACACCTCCGTGCGCGCCGGCTGAGTGGTGCGCACGGAGGTGCCGTCTCTTTAAAAGGGAACAAATTCAGCAAAGTGTGGCGTAGATCACGGCCTTGATGGTGTGCATCCGGTTCTCCGCCTCGTCAAACACCACCGACCGGGAGGACTCGAACACCTCGTCCGTGACCTCCATCTCCGGTACGCCGAATTTTTCCGCAATCTCGGCCCCGATGGTGGTCCTGGTGTCGTGGAAGGAGGGGAGACAGTGCATGAAAATGGCGGAATCCTTTGCGTTTGCCATCACGGCGGCGTTGACCTGATAGGGCCGCAGCAGCCGTATCCGCTCCTCCCAGACCGAATCCGGCTCACCCATGGACACCCAGATGTCAGTGTAGATCACATCGGCATCCCGCGTACCTGCCTCTACATCCTCAGTCAGAGTGACCGAACCGCCGCTCTCCCCGGCAATGGCCTTGGCGGTCTCCACCAACTCCGGGGCGGGGAAGAGCTCCTTGGGGGCGCAGGCGGTAAAGTGGAGCCCCATTTTCGCGCAGGCGATCATCAGGGAGTTGCCCATGTTGTTCCTGGCATCGCCCATGTAGGTAAACCGCAGCCCTTTCAGCGTCCCGAACTTCTCCTCCATAGTCAGCAGGTCCGCCAGCATCTGGGTGGGGTGGAACTGGTCCGTCAGGCCGTTCCATACCGGCACCCCGGCATATTTCGCCAGTTCCTCCACCAGCGCCTGGCTGAATCCCCGGTACTCGATGCCGTCGTACATCCGCCCCAGCACCCGGGCTGTGTCAGCGATGGATTCCTTTTTCCCCATCTGGGAGGACCCGGGGTCCAGGTACGTGACGCCCATCCCCAGATCGTGCCCCGCCACCTCGAAGGAGCACCGGGTCCGGGTGGAGGTCTTCTCGAACAGCAGCACGATGTTTTTCCCCTCCAGATACCGGTGAGGGGTCCCGGCCTGCTTCATGGACTTGAAATCCTTCGCCAGGTCCAGCAGGTACCGGATCTCTGCCGGCGAGTAGTCCAGCAGCTTCAAAAAATGTCTTCCTCTGATGTTGACAGGCATAATATACCCTCTTTCTTTCTCATTTCAAGTTCGCCAGCGCCGGGGCGAACGTTTCCCACGGTCCGCCCTCCGGCAGGGCCCGAAAGGCCATCGGCTTCCCGTTGGGGTGGGGGAATTCCAGCGCCATGCTCCACAGTGCCATTGCTCCGCCTCCGCCGCCATATTTCCCGTCGCCGGCCAGAGGCGTGCCCCGGCTGGCGAACTGCACCCGGATCTGATGGGTCCGCCCGGTGTGGAGCCGGACCCGCACCAGCGACAGTCCGTCCCGCTCCGCCAGCAGCCGGTAGTCCAGCACGGCCTCCTTCACGCCGCCCCGCGCCCGCTGCACCACAAAGCTCTTGTTCCGGACCTTGTCGTGGAGCAGCAGGTCCCGATAGGTCCCCTCGTTCGCTTCCGGCCGCCCGCGGACGATGCAGAGGTATTCCTTCCGGAATTCTCCCAGGGCCATCGCGCCCGACAGCGCCCCGGCGGCCCGGCTGGTCCTGGCATAAACCATCACGCCGCCCGCCTCCCGGTCCAGCCGGTGAACGGGGAAGATCTCGCCGCCCAGCTGCGTCCTGAGCAGGGAAGGGAGGGTCTCGCCCGTCCCGTCCTGACTGAGGACTCCCGCCGGCTTGCAGCAGACGGCCAACTCCCTGTCCTGAAACAGGACCGGGATCATTTCATGACCCGGGCCATGATCTCCAGCCCCTTGTCGATCTCGTCCTTTGTGATCACCAGCGGCGGCAGCAGCCGCAGGGTATCCTTCCCGGCGGTCAGGCACAGCAGTCCCTCCGCCATCAGCTTATCCTTCAATTCCTTGTGGGTCATCCCCTGAACGCCCACGCCCACCATCAGGCCCATGCCCCGGATGCCGGATACGCAGGGGCTGTTCAGTCCCGCGATGCCCTTCCGGAGGTACTGACCTTTTTTCTTCACATCCTCCAGAAATTCCGGCGTCAGCGTATCCATCACCACGTTGGCGGCGGCGGCGGCCATGGGGTTGCCGCCGAAGGTGCTGCCGTGATCGCCGGCGCGCAGGACGTTCCGGCACTTCTCGTTGGTCAGGAAGCCGCCGAAGGGCAGTCCTCCGGCGATGCCCTTGGCAAAGGTGGCCACATCCGGCTGGATACCGAACTGCTGATAGGCGAACAGGGTGCCTGTCCGTCCCACGCCGGTCTGGACCTCGTCCACCAGCAGCAGCCAGTCCTTCTCGGCGCACAGCTTCGCCACCGCCTGGACGTAGTCCCGGTCCAGCGGATTTACGCCGCCCTCGCCCTGGATGAGCTCCATCATCACGCCGCACACGTCGTCTCCGGCGGCGGCCATGAGGCTGTCCATACTGTTGGCCTCGGCGTACCGGAAGCCCTCGGTAAAGGGGAAGAAGAACTCATGGAAGTGGTCCTGCCCGGTGGCCTTCAGGGTGGTGATGGTCCGCCCGTGGAAGGAATTTTTCAGGGTGATAATGGTGGCCCGCCCCTCTCCGTACTTCTCATAGGAGTACTTCCGGGCGGTCTTGATCATGCCCTCGTTGGCTTCTGCCCCGGAGTTGCCGAAGAAGGCCGCCGCCATCCCGGCGGCGGGGACCAGTTTGGAGGCCAAAAGGGCGTAAGGCTCGGTGTAGAACAGGTTGGAGATATGCCCCACCTTCATGGCCTGGTCATAGATGGCCTTTGCCCAGGTCTCGTTGGCGTAGCCCAGGGAGCATACGCCGATGCCGGAGGTAAAGTCGATGTACTTTTTGCCCTCCGTATCCCAGAGGGAAGCGCCTTTTCCGTGGTCGATGGCGATCTGGTTTCTTCCGTAGGTCTGGAGGACATAACCCTCGTCCAGGGCTTTGATTTCTTGGAAATTCATAGGAAAATCACTCCTTATTTACCATGTATATTGCCGTATCTGCCGGATAATCTTTTGCCGGTCCTTATAGACCAGACTCTGCATACTCTCGTCATAGACCCGGCCGACCTTTTCCAGGGCGGCCAGAATGGTGTCGATCAGTTCCGGCTTATACCGGGCGATCACTGCGGTGTCTTTGATGCACTGTCTTGCCGTAATCGGCTTTTCATCCTCGATATGGCTCAGATATTCATGAATAACGCCGTTGACCTTGTTTTCCGTATCCCATTTTGCGTTGTAAGCGATCAGCCGCAGCCCCCGCGTCCGGACATAGGAATTGTCCGGCTCGCGCATCATCTGGACAAATCGTTCAAAATAGGGATAGACCGCGCCGCTCTCTTCGCTGGCGGCGATCAGGTCCTTCAGCGCCTGATAAGCCCGTTTGTTGTCTGCGCCTGTCAGCAAAGAGACCGCAGCTTCCATATCCATCTTGTGTCACCAGATCATGGTCCCGATGCCCGCATGGGACAGGACCTCGATCAAAATAGAATGGGGGATCCTTCCGTCCAGAATGTGGGTCCTCCGCACGCCGTTCTCCACCGCGTCCACACAGCACGCCACTTTGGGGATCATGCCCCCGGAGATAATGCCCTGACCGACCAGCTCCGGCACCTCCGGCAGCCGCACCTGAGAAATCAGCGTACTCTCATCATTTTTATCCCGCAGCAAACCCCGGATGTCCGTCAGCAGGATCAGCTTCTCCGCACCTACCGCGATGGCGATTTTGGCCGCGGCGGTGTCGGCGTTCACATTGTAGCTGGTCTCCGCGTCGGTCCCCTGGGCCACAGTGGAGATTACCGGGATGAACCCGTCGTGGATGGCGTCCTGGATCACCTTGGGGTCAACCTCGGTGATGTCGCCCACCAACCCGTAGTCCACCCCGTCCTCCTGCCGCCGCACGGCCTTGAGCATCCCGCCGTCCAGGCCGCACAGGCCCACGGCCTGCCCGCCCGCCCGGTTGAGGGTGGAGACCAGATTCTTGTTCACCTTGCCGCACAGCACCATCTGTACGGCCTCCATGGTCTCCTCGTCGGTGTACCGCAGTCCGTTGACGAACCGGCTTTCCTTGCCGGTTTTTTTCAGCAGCTCATTGATCTCCGGCCCGCCGCCGTGGACCACCACCACGTTGATGCCCACCAGCCGCAGCAGGATGATGTCGCTGATGACCGCCTTGCGCAGCTCGTCGGAGATCATGGCGTTGCCGCCGTACTTGATGACCACCGTTTTCCCATAGTACCGCTGGATGTAAGGCAGCGCCTCCACCAGCACCTGGGCCCGGTCGCTGTGATTGAGATTCATAGCACCCTCTCCTTATGTGCGGTAGTCGCCGTTGATCTTGATATAGTCGTAGGTGATGTCGCATCCCCAGCAGGTGCAGGACTCGTCCCCCTCGGCCATGGTGATGTCGATGTCCACCTCGTCCTCGGTGAGGATCTTCTTTGCCAGCTCCTCATCGAAGCTCAGCCCACGTCCGGCCTGGCAGACCAGAATTTCTCCGGCCTCAGAGGCGAAGGATACGTCCACTTTCTCCGGATCAAATTTCTCTCCGGAGTAGCCCATGGCGCACAGTACCCGTCCCCAGTTGGCGTCGCAGCCGAAGATGGCCGCTTTGGTGAGGGTGGAGGAGATGACGGACTTGGAGATGGTCTCCGCCTGCTCCTCGCTGGCTGCCCCCCGGACGGTGCAGGTGATGAGGTGCTTGGCCCCCTCGCCGTCCTTGGCCATGGACCGGGCCAGCAGATAGCATACCTCATGGAGCGCCATGACGAAGTCCACATACCGGTCGTTCTTCTCAGCGATCACCGGATTGCCCGCCAGTCCGTTGGCCAGGATGCAGCAGGTGTCGTTGGTGGAGGTGTCCCCGTCCACGCTGATCCGGTTGAAGGTCATCCGCACCACCTCATGAAGCGCCTCCGTGAGCATCTCCTGAGAGATGGCGCAGTCGGTGGTCAGGAAGCACAGCATGGTGCCCATGTTGGGGTGGATCATGCCGCTGCCCTTGGCGATGCCGCCGATATGGACGGTCTGCCCGCCGATGAACACCTCAATAGCAAATTCCTTCTTCACCGTGTCAGTGGTCATGATGGCGTGTGCCGCCGCGTCGCTGGCCTCGTCGCTGTGCTCCAGCAGGCCATACAGCTCCGGCACGCCGTCCTCGATGACCTTCACATTCAGCGTCTGGCCGATGACGCCGGTAGAAGCCACCAACACGTCCTCGCTGGCGCAGCCGATGGCCTTTGCCGCCGCCGCGCACATCTTTTCCGCGTTCTCCTCGCCGTGGGGAGCGCAGGCGTTGGCGTTGCCGCTGTTGGCGATAATGGCCCGGACGCCGCCCTTTGCCAGGTGGTCCATGGTGACGTGGATGGGCGCCGCCTTTACTACATTTTTAGTGAACATGGCCGCCGCCGTGCAGGGGGCGTCGGAGACGATCAGCGCCACATCCTTCTTCCAGGTGGCGTGGGTCTTTACGCCCACGTGGAGCCCCGCGGCCCGGAACCCCTGGGCGGCGCACACGCCGCCGGAAATCATCTGACTCATGTTAACTCTCCTGTCCGATCAGCCCGGTCTCCTCGGGGAGACCCAGCATAATATTCATATTTTGCACCGCCGCGCCGGAGGCGCCTTTGCCCAGGTTGTCCAGTCGGGCGGCCAGCATGACCTGCTCCTCATTGCCGCAGACAAATATTTGCAGATCGTTGGTCCCCGCCAGATTATTGGAGCCGATGAAGCCGCAGGCGGGGGCGTCGTCCGGGCGGACCGCCACGAATCGGGCCCCGGCGTAGAAATCCCGGTAGGCCGCCCGCAGGGTATCCGGACTTTGGCTGCCCGCCAGCATATCCAGATACAGCGGCACCGTCACCACCATGCCCTGGGGGAAGTCGCAGATCATGGGCATGAAGATGGGTTTTCTGGTCAGGCCGGAGATCTTCATCATCTCCGCGATGTGCTTATGCTCCAGCGTCACGGCGTAGTGCCGGGGGCTGACAAGTTCGGGCTCGCGTTCCGCCGCCTCGTACTGGGCGATGGCCTTTTTCCCGCCGCCGGTATAGCCGGAGACAGCGTGGCAGGTAAGGGGTGCGTCCGGGGGCAGCAGGCCCCGGCGGACCAGAGGGGCGATAAGGGAAATAAAGCCGGTGGCGTAGCAGCCGGGGTTGCCCACCCGCTTCGCCGTCCGGATGGCCTCCCGCGCTTCCGCGCCCAGCTCCGGGAAGCCGTAGACCCAGCCGGGAGCGGTCCGGTGGGCGGTGGAGGCGTCGATGATCCGGGTGGCGGGGTTCTCCACCAGTTCCACCGCCTCGACGGCGGCGGCGTCCGGCAGGCAAAGAAAGACCAAGTCGGCCTCGTTCATCAGCTTCTTCCGCTCAGCGGCATCCTTCCGCTTGTCCTCGTCGATAAGAAGGAGTTCAATATCTTTCCGGTCTGCGAGACGGTCGTAGATCTGCAGGCCGGTGGTGCCCTCCTTGCCGTCGATATATACAACAGGTTTACCCATGACTGTACTCCTCGATAAATTTGGTCAATTCCTCGATCTGCCTGCCGGTCTCCTCCACGGCGGGGCCGCCGTAGCTCTTGCGCTGGCCCATGCAGGTCTCCAGATTCAGCGCCTCGTACACATCCTCCTCAAAGAGGTCCGAAACCGCCCGCAGCTCCTCCAGAGACAATTCCTCCAAAGTTTTCCCTTTTGCCGCACAGTCCGCTACCAGCCGTCCCACAGCGGTGTAAGCATCCCGGAAGGGCAGGCCCTTCTTGGCGAGGTAGTCGGCACAGTCGGTAGCATTGATGAATCCACGGCCCGCGGCCTTCCGCATATTCTCCGGCAGGACCCGCATAGTGTCGAGCATCCCGGTAAACACTGGCAGACAAATCTTCACCGTGTCCAGCGCATCGAAAACCGGCTCTTTGTCCTCCTGCATATCCTTGTTATAAGCCAGGGGCAGTCCCTTCATTACGGTGAGCAGTCCCATCAGGTCGCCGTAGACCCGTCCGGTCTTGCCCCTCACCAACTCCGCCATATCCGGATTCTTTTTCTGGGGCATGATGGATGAACCGGTGGAGTAAGCGTCATCCAATTCCACAAATTTGAACTCCCAGGAGCACCAGAGAATAATTTCCTCAGAAAAGCGGCTCAGGTGCATCATAAGAATGGACAAATCGCTGAGCAGTTCCAAAGCATAGTCCCGGTCGGACACCCCGTCCAGGGAGTTTCCGCAGGGACGGTCAAAGTCCATCTCCCCTGCCGTCTTCCAGCGGTCAATAGGGTACGTGGTCCCTGCCAAGGCCCCGCATCCAAGGGGGCACTCGTTCAAGCGCTTCCTACAGTCCTCCAGCCGGGTCACATCCCGGCGGAACATAGCGCCGTAAGCCAGCAAATGCTGGGCAAAGGAGATGGGCTGCGCCCGCTGTAAGTGCGTATACCCCGGCATGACGGTGTTCTGGTGCTCCCGCGCCCGGCGGCACAGCACCTGCTCCAGCTCCAGGAGCTGGCCGATCAACTCCCCGACGGCATCCCGGACATACATACGGAAGTCCAAAGCCACTTGGTCATTTCGGGACCGGGCGGTGTGGAGGCGCTTCCCGGCATCGCCGATACGCGCGGTAAGCAGGGCTTCCACATTCATATGGATGTCCTCATTGTCAGCAGAAAATTGGACCTTCCCGTCCTCAATATCCGTGAGGATACCAACAAGGCCATCGTGGATAGCCGCCGCGTCCTCCTGGGAGATGATGCCCTGAGCCGCCAGCATGGCGGCGTGGTTGATGCTGCCTGTAATATCCTCCCGATACAGCCGCTGGTCAAATTGAATGGAGGACTGGAAATCATTGGCAAGGGAATTGGTCTCTTTGCGGAACCGTCCGCCCCATAGTTTCATCTTTTATTCCTCGTTTCTCTCGCGGTTTCTTCGCGCCTCCGGCGCGAGGGGGATTCCTTCTTATCATGGCCCGGGGGCTTCTCGCCCCCGGACTCCTCGCCTACTTTTGCCGCGCGGCAAAAGTAGGCAAAAACGCGCTTAAACCTAGCGGTTTAAGAATCCCTCATGTTTTGATTAGTTTTGCGCCCGAGGCACAGTCGGTTTGGTCTAAACTTACTGCCGTCCGCTTCGTTCCTCTCCAGCGCCTATTTCAGCGTGGTTGTCGGAACCCCCTACCGTCTCGACTTAGCTAGCTCCCCGGGGTGTAGATTTGCAGATTTGTCCGTTAGGACGTATCCCCCTTGCAGGGGGTATCGCATTGAAAGGGCGGCAGCCGGAGTTCTACAAGTACCAGTCCCCTAGGGAACCTCTGAATAAAGCCAGGAAATACAGGGATGGATTGAAATCGTGGCAGAATAATCCGCGGAGAAGGCAAATATTGCCACAAATCGCAGGTTTTATCAGCGAATAAGTC
>JAETNP010000116.1 GCA_021768185.1 Oscillospiraceae bacterium | reverse complement strand
AATCCTATTGAAAAATTCTGGGCCTGGCTGAAACGCTTTTTGAGGAAAATCCTCCCTTCTGCTCCTTCCTTTGATGATGCCCTCTGTACCGCTTTTCAACTATGGTGAGTATATCAGACCGGGAATCGTCCATAAGGCAATGTGGCCAGCACCGCATATTCACGGTGCTGGCCCCCTTATTCTCACCACTTACTCAGGATCTTCCCATACATCTGCCGCTTCTCGGCGTCATACCTCTGCACCACCAGGATTACGGTATCACCCACCATGAAGTCGGCGTCCTCGTGCTGATAGGAGTAGCTGCACATGCAGACCGTTCCATCCGGCAGATTGCAGAATACACCGCCGCCGTACTTCCCGGCGATGCGTGCCTGCCGCCTGCTGCCCACCGGATGGCGCAGCTCCGCGCCCTCAAAGGGGTTCGATTCTGTTTCTTTCACCGAAATCCTGAGCGCGGCGTTACCCGCATCATAGCTTTTCACGATGCAGTCCAGCTCCTCCCCGGGATGGTAGGCGTCCCGCAGGTCGGGAATGGCGGTATACCGCAGATCCCGCTGGGTCAGGTTGATGTCATGACCGAAGCACTCCACAAGACACCGCCTGGGCCCCACGGACCCACCATGTTCTGAAGCACGAAGTCGGGCCGCTCCTGGCCGCTCTCCCACATCTCCGAGGCGGGAATGACGATCCGCACCCGGTAGGGGACTACCACGGCGCAGTACATGGTCTGTCGCTCCACGTTTCCGGTCTGCTTATTCCGGACGCTGATGGATAACGGATCGACGCCGATGATCTTCCCGGTGAGGGCGCTGCGGCCCCGGTAGGAGGCATAGATGGAGTTCCACTCCCGGCGTTCCTCCGCCGTCAGGCCACGATCCAGCTCGTTGAAGTTCAGATCAAAGAACGCCTGCCGGTCGCTCTTCTCCGGTGCCGGAGAAGGCTCTGCCGGAATCTCCGCTTCGGGCGGGACCTCGGGCGGCAGTTCCAGCGCCTGCGGTTCCGGAATGTCCGCCGGAGGCAGTCCAACATCGACAACCTCCGTTTCTGCGTTGGGAGGAGGCTCCCTCTCCTGTGTGGCGCCTGCCGGTTCTTCTGCGGCATTGCCAGCGGCGCTGTCCCTGGCGCTGCTTTCGTCCGAACCAACGGCGGCATCCCCGTTCTCTTCGACCAGGCCGGTCTGCTCCGGGCTCACGGCCTGCTCCACTTCCTCGGGCTCCATGAGTTTCTTTCTTGGCATAAATTCAATTCCTCCTGTAAATGATTTATTTCACAGCTCCTCAAGAGCCATAAAACCGGTGTGAGCCGT
>JAETNP010000077.1 GCA_021768185.1 Oscillospiraceae bacterium | reverse complement strand
ACTTATTCGCTGATAAAACCTGCGATTTGTGGCAATATTTGCCTTCTCCGCGGATTATTCTGCCACGATTTCAATCCATCCCTGTATTTCCTGGCTTTATTCAGAGGTTCCCTAAACTTACTTCCGTCCGCTTCGTTCATCTCCAGCGTCTATTTTAGCGTGCGTGTCGGCGGCCCCTACCGTCTAGCGGGGCTAACTCCCCGGGGTGCGTGATGGGAGCTTCTCCATTCTATTGCACTTTTGGCGATGGACGAGCACTGGTTATAGAAGCGGCGCCGCAGCGAAATCTTCCATTAGAACTCGTGGGTAGCCGCAGAAGACCGGCGCACCAACGAAGAAATGAACGACAGAACTACCCAAAGTACGTCGGAGGGAAATAATCACCCCCGTAATTCAGGAAGATTCTCAAGGAACGTAGTTCCTTGAGCGCCCTTTTGGTACTTTTCCCGCGCGGGAAAAGTGCGCCCCCGTCCCGGCGGGCCGCCGGGATGGTAATTTGCGCCGAAGGCGCAAATTACCTCCATGGCCGCTCCCGGTCCAGCCATCCGTGCTCCTGCCACCACCTTCTGTCCGGCGTGTCCTTCCATATGTACTTCTGGGCCAGCCGCATACCATAAAAAAGCATCCGCGCCTTTAACCCCGGTCTGGCGACACCCCGGCGGATCTTTGCCGCGGTCCGCTCCGCCTGCCGGGCGATTTTCTGCTTCAGCTTGGGGGAGAGGCGGTCCCAGCTGATCTCCATCAGCGTGAAGCCCAGCTTGTATGTATGGGCCACGCCCCAGAAATCCAGGCTGTCCTTCATCTCCCGCAGCGCGGCACGGTACACCGGGCCGGAGGCGGAAGCGATGACCACACCCTGCTTGCCGAACATCCCGCCGTTGGGCTTATGGACCATCCACATGCCGCAGTAGTGGTCCAAAAAGGTTTTCATCTGCCCGGAGAGGTGCAGGGCATATACCGGCGAGGTGAGCACGATAACGTCCGACGCCAGCATGACGTCCTGGATTTTTCGCGCCGCCTCGCTCTGATAGCAATGATTTTCCTCATGGAAGCACCGGAAGCAGGAAATGCAGCTGTCCGGGCAGTCGCGGGGAAGAAAAAACTCTGTAACCTCTGCCTCCGGAAGGCGGGAGAGGACCTCCTGAGCGATATGCCAGGTGCATCCCTTCCGCTCGGTGCCATAGATGACGCAGATATTCATGGTGTTGGCCTCCATTCGTAGTTTTTCCGAAACTGCTCCACATGCTCCCGAATCAGAGGCCGGGCCTCCTCAAAGCTGTCGCAGGTATGAATCCACATAAACATGGGCCCGTGAAACTCCGCCGCCACCGCCAGCGGGTCCTCCCGGCGGATCTCCCCGGCGTCCATCAGGGCGGAAAAAATATACGCCTGTACCGCAATGCACTTGTCCCGGTACAGCTGCTGGTAGATGTCCCGGCAGCGGGGCTCGGCGTACTGGCTGACCAGCAGCAGCCGCCGGAACCGGGCGTTCCACGGGTCGTCGAAGAAGAAGCGGAAGGTCCGTTCGATCAGCTCCTGCAAATGTTCCAGTCCGATTCCCCGGTAAACGGAGGTGTCGTCCCCCTGGTCGAAGGGCAGGGCGCTCTCCCGAAAGTAAACCTCCGACTGCCGGACGCAGACGTCCACAATGCCGTCAAAAATAGCCCTCTTATTTTCAAAATGGTTATACAGCGAGCTCTCCCGGATGCCCACCGCCCGGGCGATGTCCCGGACCGACACCCCGTCATACCCCCGCTGGGAGAACAGCTCCAGAGCCGTCTCTACGATCCTTTCTTTGGTTGTCATATCTGCCTCCGGACGAACGATCGTTAGTATGGGGTTATCATACTAACAATCGTTCGTTTTGTCAATAGGAAATTTCTTAATTTCCTATTGACTTTTCCGAGCGTTTGTTCTATATTATTACCAGAACGAATGTTTTTGTGAGGAGGGCGGGGACTTTGGATGTCATGGAGAAATTGACCATCCTGACCGACGCGGCCAAGTATGACGCCGCCTGTACCTCCAGTGGGGCGCAGCGGGGGCATAAGGCGGGGCATATCGGCAATACCTCGTCCTCCATCGCCGGGTGCTGCCATACCTTTTCCGGGGACGGGCGGTGTGTGACGCTGCTGAAGGTGCTGATGACCAACTGCTGCGTTTACGACTGCAAATACTGCGTCAACCGCTGTTCCAACGACACCCGCCGGGCGGTGTTCACCCCGGAGGAATTGGCGGACCTGACCATCCAGTTTTACCGGCGGAACTATATTGAGGGGCTGTTTTTATCCTCCGGCGTGCTGGTCAGCCCGGATTACACCACCGAGCGGATGATCCGGTGCCTGGACCTGCTGCGCAATCACTACCGGTTCAACGGCTACATTCACGCCAAGGCTATCCCGGGGACCAGTCAGGAGCTGGTGACCCGGCTGGGACTGCTGGCGGACCGGCTGAGCGTGAACATAGAGCTGCCTTCGGAGCAGGGCCTGACCACGCTGGCTCCCAACAAGACCCGGAAGGCCATCTTCCGGCCCATGGGGCTCATCACCAACACGCTGAAGGAGAACAAGGAGGAGCTGGTGAAGTACCGCCACGCGCCCCGGTTCGCCCCGGCGGGGCAGAGCACCCAGATGATCATCGGGGCCACGCCGGATTCGGACCGGCATATCCTGTCCCTGACCCAGTCCCTGTACGACAAATACAGCCTCAAGCGGGTGTTTTATTCCGCCTATGTGCCCGTGGTGGAGAACACGCTGCTGCCCGCCCTGGACACCAAGCCGCCCCTGCTGCGGGAGCACCGTCTGTATCAGGCGGACTGGCTGCTGCGGTTCTACGGCTTCCGAGCGGAGGAGCTGCTGGACGAGGACGACCCCAATTTCAACCCGCTGGTGGACCCTAAATGCAGCTGGGCGCTGAAGCATCCGGAATTTTTCCCGGTGGAGGTGAACACCGCCAGCAGGGAGGAGCTGCTGCGGGTGCCAGGCGTAGGCACCGTGTCGGTGAAACGGATTCTGTACGCCCGCCGGGCGAGGAAGCTGGAGCATGAAGACCTGCGGAAAATGGGCATTGTTATGAAAAGAGCGCAGTACTTCATTACCTGTAAAGGAAAAATACTGGACGGGCTGAAGCTGCAGCAGGACAGCATCCTGCGGGGACTGATCGCCGCCGAGCGGGCGGCCCTGCCGGGTGCGGAGCTGGAGCAGCTGAGCCTGTTCGAGCAGGCGGGATAGCGGAAAGGAGCGTTTTGCGGTGAACGAACGGGAGGAGATCATCCGCCGGTGGCTTGCCATGTGGCTGCGGAAGGAGGACCTGGGTATCCGGGAGATCTTCGCGGACGACGCGGTCTACACCGAGAGCTGGGGTCCGGTCTACCACGGCACGGAAGCGATTGCCCGCTGGTTCCGGGAGTGGAACACCCGGGGCCGGGTGCTGGTCTGGGATATCCACCGGTTTTTCCATGCCGGGGACCAAACGGCGGCGACATGGTATTTCCAGTGCCGGATGGGGGAGGATAAGCCTGTGGGATTCGAGGGCGTTTCCGTTGTGCGCTGGACAGAGGATGGCAAGATCGCCGGTCTGATGGAATACTGCTGCGAACCGGAGCAGTACGACCCGTATGCCGGCGGGCCAGAGCCGGTTTTTGAGGTTAAAGGAAGAGAGCTTTATCAGAATTTTGCGGGAGGAAAGCTGTAATGGAAGAGATTTTGCTGGGGAATGTCATGGTGGACTGCGGCGACGCGGAGCGGCTGCAGGGGTTTTATGGTGAGCTGCTGGGCTGGGAGCAATGCTGGATGTACGGCTGTCCCGCCGTGCGCAGCTCCGGCGGGGTCGTGTTCCTGTTCGCCCGGGAGGAGGACTATGTGCCGCCGGTATGGCCGGAAGAGGAAGGGCGGCAGCAGAAACAGATGCACTTCGATTTCCAGGTGGAGAGCGTTCCGGAGGCCATCAAGCAGGCGGAGGCGCTGGGCGCGGTGAAGGCGGGAGCCCAGTTCGGCGGGGACGAGTTCGTAACGATGCTGGACCCGGCGGGGCATCCCTTCTGCCTGTGCCGGAAGTGAGGAGGGAATGCGGATGCCGGAAGATACCATCCGAGACCTGTGGCAGGCGGTTGCAGAACAGGATGAGGAAAAGCTGACCCGGTTTTTTACGCCGGACGCGCGAATCCTTTGGCCCAATACGGATGAGAGCTTTGACCTGGAGGGGTATCTCCGGGCCAACTGCGACTATCCCGGACAGTGGAGCGGCGAGGTGGAAAAGATCGCCGTGGATGGCAGCTGGTCGGTGGCCAGAGTCTGGCCGGCGGAAGGGACCGCCGCCCGGGCGGTGTCATTTTACCAGTGGCGAGATGGAAAAATCGTTCAAATGACGGAGTACTGGGGCGATATCGGCCCCGCACCGGAATGGCGGATAAAGAAGAATTTGGACTATGGAAATCATTTACCGTTATGACGGGACCTTTGAAGGTTTCCTCAGCTGCGTATTTGACAGCTATGTAAACAAGGAATACCCAACCGCCTTTCAGGACGAGGCCCATATTGCGGGTTCCCTTTTCCCCGCCCGGTGGGTGGGAACGGACCTCCGCCACGCCCAGCGGGTGCTGGTGAGCCTGGGAAAGATCGACCCGTATGCCAGAGAACTGGTGGTCAAGGGATTCCTTACCTGCGCGCCGGAGCGGGAAAGGATCATCTATCGTTTTATCCGTTCACTCTATGCGGTGGGCAAGCCTCTGCTGCGGCAGCTCAGCGACGAGGCGGTGCTGCCTCTGCTCAAAGCCGTGCGGCACCTGGACGGGGAGGTCCACCTGCTCAAGGGATTCGTGCGTTTTTCGGATTTTGAGGGGACACTGGCGGGGGAGATCCGGCCGAAAAACCGGGTCCTGCCCCTGCTGCGCCCCCATTTCTGCGACAGGATGTACAATGAGACCTTTCTGCTCTACGACCGGACCCACCGGGAGGCGCTGGTCCACCAGACCGGGAAATGGGCGATCATTCCCCTGGAGTCGTTCAAGATGGCCGCGCCCTCAGCGGAGGAGGCTCAGTACCGCCGTCTGTGGAAGCGATTCTACGACACCATCGAGATCAAGGAACGCCGCAACCCCGGGCTCCGCATGAGCAATATGCCCAAGCGCTATTGGGAGACCATGACGGAGTTTCAGGATGAGGACTACTTTCTGGCGGGAGCGGACCCGCTGCCGGAGCACCAGATGCAGAGACGGACTTTGGAGGGAAAACGTCATGACGCCAGATGAAATCCTGCAATACTGCCTCGAAACGCTGGACGGCGTCGTTCCGGTGGACAGCTGGGGCGAGCGGGGGATATTTTACAATCCGGGCGGCAGACTGAAGCGGGGAGTCTATGTTCTGACCGTCAAAGAAAAGGACGGCGCGAACGACAAGAGCTCAAGGCTGGACCGGGAGGGTGTTTTCCGGGTAAATCTGGGCCTTCGCAGAGGTACGTTTGCCAGGCTGTTCGGCCCGCCTCCCAAGCGTCCCGCCAAGGGATGTTCTGTTGATATGGACTTTGATTTCGCCGCCATGAACGTTCTTCTGCCGCATCCGGTCTACGGGTGGATGAGCTGGGCCTGCGTGCTGAACCCATCTGAGGAGCGTTTTGAGGAATTGAAGCCGCTTATCTGGGAAGCATACGAATGCGCAAAGGAAAAGTACGCGAAGCGGAAAGTATAGCATTGCATTGAGAGGAGTGCTTTTGATGTTTGGAAGACGAAAGAAGCAGGCGGCCGCCCCCTTTGACAGGGGCGGCAGAGTTCCCGTCATCCGCTCCAGCATCTGCACGGGAGAGCAGACGGCGGGCTTCAAGGACCCCGTCAGCGGCAGATTTGAGGAGATGATGCTCCTGCGGGACGACGGGGACTTTCAGGAGTTTCTGCGCCGGTATCAGGTGGAGGCGTCTGAGATCAGGCGGGAGTGGTGACCGCCGCGGGCGCCGGAACGCCGCTTGTCCCCTGAAAAATCCCCTGAAGAGGGGCTCCTGTGCTTCAATTTGCCCAATTGTCTCCGCCTTTCCAGGGGGGAGGTTTGAGAGTTTTGCCCATTTCGCTTTTTTCATCCGTTTCACTCTTGCCTTTCTGCAAAAAAAAGGGTAAAATAAAAAAAGTCCGAATAAATAACCACTTTTCCATAAGGAGGAAACACATCTATGGAAACTTACGGATTGGAACAGTACGGCATTACCGGTATCAAGGAAGTCGTCCGCAACCCCAGCTTTGAGGAGCTGTTCAAGGCGGAGATGGACCCCAGCCTGGAGGGCTTTGAGAAGGGACAGATGACCGAGCTGGGCGCGGTCAACGTCATGACCGGCATTTACACCGGCCGCTCCCCCAAGGACAAGTTCATTGTCATGGACGAGAACTCCAAGGACACCGTGTGGTGGACCTCTGACGAGTTCAAGAACGACAACAAGCCCGCCTCCCAGGAGGCGTGGAAGGCCTGCAAGGACCTGGCCATCCAGGAGCTGTCCAACAAGAAGCTCTACGTGATGGACGTGTACTGCGGCACCAACGCCGACACCCGCATGGCCATCCGCTTTATCATGGAGGTGGCTTGGCAGGCCCACTTCGTCAAGAACATGTTCATCCAGCCCACCGAGGAGGAGCTGAAGAGCTTCGAGCCTGACTTCATCTCCTACAATGCCTCCAAGGCCAAGCTGACCAACTACAAGGAGCTGGGCCTGAACTCCGAGACCGCCGCCATCTTCAACATCACCTCCCGTGAGCAGGTCATCCTCAACACCTGGTACGGCGGCGA
>JAETNP010000076.1 GCA_021768185.1 Oscillospiraceae bacterium | reverse complement strand
ACTAAACTCCCCCGTAATTCAGGGATTCTTAAACCGCCAGGTTTAAGTGACTTTTTGCCTACTTTTTGTTCACACAAAAAGTAGGCGAGGAGTCCGGGGGCGAGAAGCCCCCGGGCTATCAAATGGAAACAATTCTAATGGAAACTGCTCCGGGACCGTCATTTAGCCGCCTGCGGCGTCTAAACGACCGGTCCGGCGGCGCACGCGCCGCCTATGCGGTAAAGAAAAGAGGCTTCTATGGCAGACCGTTCTGATTTCCTCCCTGTCTCCAGGGAGGAAATGAATCAAAGAGACTGGTGGTACTATGACTTCCTGGTGGTCACCGCCGACGCCTACGTGGACCACCCCTCCTTCGGCACGGCCATCATCGCCCGGGTGCTGGAGGCGGAAGGGTACCGGGTGGCCGTCCTCGCCCAGCCGGACTGGCACAGCGCGGACGCCTTCCGGGCTATGGGCAGGCCCCGCTACGGCGTATTCATCGGCGGCGGCAACATCGACTCCATGGTGGCCCACTACACCGCCGCCAAAAAGCGCCGGTCCTCCGACGCCTACAGCCCCGGGAACAAAATGGGCCTGCGCCCCGACCGGCCTACCATCGTCTACGCCAACCGGGCCCGGGAGGCATTCCCGGAGACGCCGGTCATTATCGGCGGGCTGGAGGCCAGTCTGCGGCGGTTCGCCCACTACGACTACTGGGACGACGCGGTGCGCCGTTCCATCCTCTTTGACGCCCAGGCGGACCTGCTGGTCTACGGCATGGGCGAGCGGGCCACCCGTGAAATCGCCCGCCGTCTGGCCGGAGGGGAGGCGGCGGACAACTTGACGGACATCCGGGGCACGGCCTATGCGGCGAAGGAGCCGGACTGCCGGTTCGAGAATGTCGCGGTCCCCTCCTTTGAGGCGGTGGTCTCTGACAAGCGGGACTATGCGCTGGCCACCAAAATCGAGTATGAGGAGCACGACCCCGTCCGGGGCAAGGCTATCCTCCAGCGCCACGGGGACCGCACCTTGGTGGTGAATCCCCCCGCCATGCCCCTGAGCCGTGAGGAGCTGGACTTCGTGGCCGAGCTGCCCTACGCCCGGGAGGTCCACCCCATGTACGACGCCCTGGGCGGCGTGGCGGCCATCGAGGAGGTCCGCTTCTCCGTCACCCACAACCGGGGCTGCTTCGGCGGATGCAATTTCTGCTCTCTGGCCTTTCATCAGGGCAGGATGATCACCTCCCGCAGCCATGAGAGCGTGGTCCGGGAGGTGGAGGGCTTCACCCGGGACCCCAAATTCAAGGGCTACGTCCACGACGTGGGCGGACCGTCGGCCAACTTCCGGCATCCGTCCTGCAAGCAGCAATTAAAGAACGGTATGTGCAAAAACCGCTCCTGCCTGGCGCCCACCCCCTGCAAGAACCTGGACCCCAGCCACGCCGACTATCTGGCCCTGCTGCGGAAGGTCCGGGCGGTGCCGGGGGTAAAGAAGGTGTTTGTTCGCAGCGGCATCCGCTTCGACTACCTGCTGTGCGAGAAGAACAGTGAGTTTCTCTCCGAGCTGGTTCGCTACCACGTCTCCGGGCAGCTGAAGGTGGCCCCGGAGCACTGCTCCGCCCAGGTGCTGGACTACATGGGCAAGCCCCATTTCGAGGTGTACGAGCGCTTCCGGGAGAAGTACCAGCGCCTCAACCAGCGCTATGGATTGGAGCAGTATCTGGTGCCCTATCTCATGAGCAGCCACCCCGGCTGTACCCTCGCCGACGCGGTAGAGCTGGCGGTATTCCTGAACAAGACGGGCCGTCAGCCGGAGCAGGTTCAGGATTTCTACCCCACGCCGGGGACCCTGTCCACCTGCATGTGGTATACGGAGATCGACCCCCGCACCATGGAACCGGTGTACGTGGCGAAGAGCCCCCACGACAAGGCCCTCCAGCGGGCGCTGCTGCAATGGAAGCGCCCGGAGATGCGGCGGCTGGTGGTGGAAGCGCTGCACAAGGCGGGCCGGGAGGACCTGATCGGTTACGGAAAGGACTGTCTGGTGCGTCCATTAGCGCATTCTAAGACGGACGCGCCGGCCAAACGCCCGGCAGCAGAGCGATCGGGGGGCGGTCCCCGGCAGGCCGGGCCGCAGGCAAAGCGGGCAGGCCGCCAGTCTCCTCGTTCGGGAAAGCCGGAGGCAAAGAACAGGCACGGCGCTTCCAGAGCCGCAAAACAAGGGCGGAGGGGGCGCGGAAGGTAGTCCGTGCAGAAAAAGGCAGAATTTGTCCCGCTCGGGCAAAAATATAGTTTGCATTTTAACAATACATCTGGTAGGATAGAGGGGTAATCATTCAACAACAGGAGGTCATCCTCATATGAAGAAGCTGGTTGTCAGTAAGACCGATCCCTGCAAGGCATGTCTCAGCTGCGTCCGGGCCTGCTCCGAGGCGTTTTATAAGGAGTTTGATCCGGACCTCAGCTGCATCCGCATCATTGCCAAGCCCGACGGCGAACCCAAGGTGCAGAACTGCATCATGTGCGGCAAGTGCGCCCGGACCTGCCCGGAGGGAGCCATTACCCAGAACGCCAAGGGCGTTTACATGATCGACAAGCGCAAGTGCGTGGGCTGCGGCGAGTGCGTCAAGGCCTGCCCCATGCAGGTGATGGCCATGCCCAAGGCGGAGGGCGCCAAGCCCAGCAAGTGCATCGCCTGCGGCCTCTGCGCCAAGGCCTGCCCCATGGGCATTCTCTCCGTGGAGGAGAAGTAAGCGTACATAGAGAAAAGGAGAAGCATCCGCGGATGCTTCTCCTTTTCTTTTGGGCCGTTCCTTAATTCAGGAAGTCCTTCAGCTTCTTGCTGCGGCTGGGGTGGCGGAGTTTCCGCAGGGCCTTGGCCTCGATCTGGCGGATTCGTTCCCGGGTCACATTGAACTCCTTGCCCACCTCTTCCAAGGTGCGGGTGCGTCCGTCCTCAATGCCGAAGCGGAGCTTCAGCACCTTCTCCTCCCGGGGCGTCAGGGTGCCCAGAACGTCCACCAGCTGCTCCTTCAGCAGCGTGAAACTGGCGGCCTCGCTGGGCTCGCTGGCGCCTTCGTCCGGGATAAAGTCTCCCAGGTGGCTGTCCTCCTCCTCGCCGATGGGGGTCTCCAGGCTGACAGGTTCCTGGGCGATTTTCAGAATCTCCCGCACCTTATCCACGGGCATGGACATCTCGTCGGCGATCTCCTCCGGAGAGGGGTCGTGCCCCAGCTCCTGGAGGAGCTGGCGGGAGACGCGGATGACCTTGTTGATGGTTTCCACCATATGCACGGGGATGCGGATGGTCCGGGCCTGGTCGGCAATGGCGCGGGTGATTGCCTGCCGTATCCACCAGGTAGCATAGGTAGAGAACTTATACCCCTTGGTATAGTCAAATTTTTCCACCGCCTTGATGAGGCCCAGGTTGCCCTCCTGAATGAGGTCCAGGAACAGCATACCCCGGCCGACGTACCGCTTGGCGATGGACACCACAAGACGCAGGTTCGCCTCGGCCAGCTTCTGCTTGGCCTTCTCGCCATCCTTGATCAGAGCTTTCAGCTGGGCCAGCTCCTCGTCAGAAAAACCGCTCTCCTCCGCGCTGTCCAGCTGCTCCTGTGCCAGGTTGCCGCTGCTCATCTTCTGAGCCAGGTCGATCTCCTCCTCGGGGGAGAGCAGGGGGACCTTTCCGATCTCCTTGAGGTACATACGGACGGGGTCGTCGATGGCAAAGCTGTCCACCAGGGTATTGGGGTCAACCAGCTCCTCCTCCTCGATGTCCGCAATCTCATCCAGGGGCGGGTCCATATCGTCGGGGATCTCCGGGAGGATGTCCTCCTCGCTGCCGATTTCAATGGACAATGCCTCCAGAGAGTCGTATATTTTCTCCATCTGGTCGCTGTCCAGCTCGATCTCGTCCAGGACTTCCATCATCTCCGCCGAGTCCAGACGGCCACGCTTCTTCCCCCGGGCAAACAGGTCCATGACCTTCTCGTTGGCCAGCAGGATGGGAGCGGCGGGCAGCGTAGACACCACTTTGTCCGGCAGGCGGGCGTACTTCTTCTCGCCCTCGGCCTTCTTGGTCTCGGCGGCGTGTTCCGCTCCCGTGGTCAGCTCGTCCTTTTTTTTGGTCATAATTGCTTTCCTCCATTACCCTTTTTCTGTTTGTCTGCCTTCTTATACTTCTCCACAGCCGCCAGCAGGGGGTCGTCAGGTCCCTCCCCCCTCCGCTTCTCTGCGGAGCGCCGTATCACCTGTATGTAGTCCTCCAGGGCCTTCTCCGCATGAGCCATGGACTCCGGCCTCTGCAGAATACCGGACAAATGGCTCATCTCCTCCGGAGAGCAGTGGGCCGACAGAGATGCCGCCGACAGGGTCCGCCCCTCGGCCCAGGCCTCCATCAGCAGTCTATACAGCCTGCCCAAAAACGGAGAACTGAATTCCTCCTCCGTCAGGCCCCGGCACTTGTCCGCCAGCGCACCGTCCAGCAGGAGCAGGCAGACAACGCCCTCCTCGGCCATAGCGGAACGGAGATCAGTATACCGAATCGTCCGGTCCCTGGGCTGCCGCAGCGCGGCGGTATTCAGGTTTTCCCGCTGGAGCGTCCTGCGCTCCTGGCCCTTCTTTTTTCGCCTGGCCCGCTCCACCTCGGTAAGCATGGCCGTGCGGGAAATCCCTGCCGTCTCGGCTGCCCGCCCCGCGTACACCTCCCGCTCCACCGCGTTGGAGAGAGAGGCAATCAGCTCGCTGATTTCGCTGCCGTAGGCAATTTTCTGCTCGGGGTCGCTGAGGTCATATTTGGCGGCCACCGCCTCCATGCGGTAGTCCATCTGATTGGCGCTGCCGTTTAGGATGGCCTCAAAGGCCGCCGCGCCCTGGAATTTGATGAAATCGTCCACATCCTGCTTGATATACTCCCCGTCCACCAGGCGGCGGGGGAGCTGGAGAATTCGGACCGTGAACTCGCTGTCCTTGAGAAGCTCAATGTTTTTCTGGGTAGCCAGCTGTCCCGCGGTATCGTTGTCAAAGCAGAGGACCAGCTCCTTGGTATACCGGCTGAGGATCTTGGTCTGCTCCGTAGTCAAGGCCGTTCCCATGGAGGCCACCGCGTTGTCAAAGCCCGCCTGATGGAGGGTAATGACGTCAATGTTGCCCTCACAGAGGATGAAATTGGGCCGCTTGGTTTTTTTTGCCAGATTGATGCCGTACAGGTTCCGGCGCTTGCTGTAAACGATGGTCTCCGTAGTATTCATATACTTGGGCTCGGACTTGTCCAAAACACGGCCGCCGAAGGCGACCACATCCCCCTTCACGTCGATGACGGGGAACATGAGCCGGTTTCGGAACTTATCGTAGATCCGCCCCTTCTGGTTGGCCACCACCAGTCCCGCCGCCAGCAGGTCCGCTTTGGTGTATCCTTTTTCCTGCATAGCCGTGAGCAGCGCATCCCAGCTGTCCAGCGAGGCCCCAAGGCCGAAGTCCATAGCAGTTTTCCGGCTGATCTTTCGTTTTTCCAGATAGGCGGTCACCGCCGCTCCCTCCGGTCGGGAGAGATTCTGGTAGAACCAGCGGGCGGCATCCCGGTTCACGGCCAGCACCCGCTGGCGGCGGCGGGACTCCTCCAGTCCGGCGTTGTCCTCCGGCACTTCCATATTGGCACGCTTTGCCAGAAACCGCACCGCATCCGGGAAGTCCAGATTTTCGATTTCCATGATGAAATGGATGACGCCCCCGCCGTGGTGACAGCCGAAGCAGTAATAGATCTGTTTATCCGGCGCCACGGAGAAGGACCCCGTCTTCTCATTATGAAAGGGGCACAGGCCAAAATAGCTGCTGCCCTTTTTACTCAGTGTAACATAGGAGGAAACAACATCCACAATGTCACTGCGGTCAATCAGCTCGTCCAAAAACCGCTGAGGAAACGCCATGGAGTCTGCACCTCCTCTATTCTATAAATCAATCTAATACATTATACAACGGAGAAGGCAAAAATCCTTTTTTCCAGGCAAAAATTTTTGAAAATATTTTTCCCGAGCGGGAATTTGCTCCCAAAGGGCGCTAAATTTACTATTCTGGCAGAAAAAGTGCTATGATATCATGCATCCAGAAATTGCGGAGTATTGTGAAATGGACATGATTGTTTATGCGGCTCTTGGGCCGGAGGGCACGGAGCGCAATTTAGCTCGCCGTCTTCTGACGGCGGCGCTGGAGCGGGAGCTGAGCCTGTCGGAACTTCCGGAGATCGCCCGGGAGGCGGGTGGAAAACCATACTTTCCCAGCCGGCCGGATATCTGTTTTAATCTCAGCCATTCCCACGGCGCCGCTGTCTGCGCTCTCCATGACAAGCCGGTGGGGATTGATGTGGAAAAGCTGCGTCCGGCGCCCCGGCGGCTGGCAGGCGGGCTGGATGACGAGGCATTCTTCCGCCTCTGGACGGCCAGAGAAGCCTCGATCAAGCGGCGCGGACTGGGCGTCGCCGTTCTGCTGCGGCCCATGGAGCCGGACCCGCTGTGTCAGTGTCTGGAGGGACTGCTGGAGGGGTATATTGTTACTGTCTGCCCATCAGAGAATGTGACGGTTCAGACGATAAAGATTTTTCTTATGTAGGGGAGATGCTGTTTTGACAGATTTGAACGATTGTGTCACAGGATGCAGTCTCCCTAACTATTTTCTCAAAAACGGCGTTACGTAAACCGGATTGTTAAGTCATAAATTTGTGCCTTTATTTCCTGAAAATCAAGCAGGAAGCAGTCAATATTCCTGAATCTAACAACCCAATTGTAAACATCCTATGAAAACGCTACCAACCTGCTACCAAGCCTTTTGTAGCTGCTACCAATTGCAAATTGGTGAAAAATAATGAAAATAGTTGACATAAGCTGAACCTGTGCTACCAAACCTGAAAAATCGTCTACCAAACTTTTTTTGCGCTTCCTGAAACCCTTGCGCCGCAAGGGTTTCAGGAAGCGCCTTTTTGCATAAGGGGCTTGATAAGGGCCGTCTTGTAAAAAAAGTACGTAACTTTTTCAAGAGTTTGCCAAAATCGAGATATTCCGCCTCAAAAAATTAGAAGGAGGAAAAATCCACCATGAGAAATCTGAAGAAGATTCTCGCACTGGTGCTGGCCCTCGTCATGAGCCTTTCGCTTATGGCTACCGCCGGCGCCGAGAGC
>JAETNP010000075.1 GCA_021768185.1 Oscillospiraceae bacterium | reverse complement strand
ACGCAGAAGGGGAACGAAGCGGACGGCAGTAAGTTTAGACAAAACCGACTGTGCCTCGGGCGCAAAACTAAACTCCCCCGTAATTCAGGGATTCTTAAACCGCCAGGTTTAAGTGATTTTTTGCCTACTTTTTGTTCACACAAAAAGTAGGCGAGGAGTCCGGGGGCGAGAAGCCCCCGGGGTTGCAATACGAACCGGCTCCCGTGCCGCCCGGAGGGCGGCAGAGAAGAAAGGAACTATCGTCTATGTATAAATTCTTCGCCTATATTTCCCGAATGAAATATATTACAAGATGGTCCCTGATGCGCAACAGCGTATCAGAGAACATCCAGGAGCACAGCCACATGGTGGCTGTACTTGCCCACGCCTTGGGCGTGATCCGCCGGGACGTGTTCCATAAGCCCTGCGACCCCGACGCCTGCGCGGCGGCAGCGCTGTTCCACGACGCTTCGGAGATCTTTACCGGAGACCTGCCTACCCCCATCAAATACCATACCCCCGCCATCCGGGACGCCTACCGGCAGGTGGAGACGGAGGCAACGGAAAAACTCCTGGGGATGCTGCCGGAGGAACTGCGCCCTGCCTATGCCCCCCTCCTCCGGGAGGAGGACGGCGAGGTCCGCCGGATCGTCAAGGCCGCCGATAAGCTCTCCGCCTACATCAAATGCCTGGAAGAATTGGAGGCCGGCAACAACGAGTTCGGCGACGCCGCCGGGGAGACCCTGGAAGCCCTGAAGGAAATGAAAATGGAGGAGGTCTCCTGGTTCCTGGAGCGGTTCGCCGAGGCCTTCGGACTGACGCTGGACGGGCTGCAGAGAGGGTAAAACGGTCCCCGGCGGCAGGCCGCGCCGCCGGAGGCCCCGCCCGGAGGAAAAAGTTTCGGAAAACCCGGGCGGATTTGGAAAAAATGCTTGCATTTTCCGGGCCATTGTGGTACAATCCCCTTGTTAGTGTAAGTAGACCAGAGTGGACTTTACGGTCCGCTCTTTTTCTTGACCTAATTTCATTGGGATGAATTCCATGAGCTGCGGACAAGTGTGACGCTGCGACGGAAAATGAGGAGATGCAATGGCAAAAGTTACGGAACTGGCGGCAAAGCTGGCCCTTCCTGTGGTGGAGGAGGCCGGATGTGAGCTGTGGGATGTGGAATACATCCGGGAGGCCGGGACCTGGTATCTGCGGGTCTATATCGACAAGGAGGGCGGCGTGGACATCCTGGACTGCGAGAAGGTCAGCCGCGCCCTCAGCGACCTGCTGGACGAGGCGGACCCCATCGAGGGCAGCTATACTTTGGAAGTGTCCTCCGCCGGGGCCGAGCGGCCCCTGAAGCGGCCCGGAGATTTTCAGCGGTTCATGGGCAGTCCCGTGACCGTCAAGCTCTACAAGGCCCAGGGGGGCCGGAAGGAGTTCGCTGGGGTCCTCTCGGGATACGACAACGGAGACGTGACCATTACCGTGGGAGATACCGCCATGACCTTCGCCAAGGCGGACGTGGCGCTGTGCAGGCTTAGGATCGAGTTTTAATAAACTGATGGAACCAACATCCTTTTTGGAAATATAATAGGAGTAAGAGCATGAAATGTGATGAAATTTTTGCCGCTTTGGATATGCTGGAGAAGGAGCGGGGCATCTCTCCCACCTTTATGATGGATAAGATCATCCAGGCCCTGACCACCGCCTACAAGAAGGACCACGAGGGCGTGGAAAACGTGGTCGTGGACGTGGACGAGGTGAAGAAGGACCTGCGGATGTACGTCCAGAAGGAGATCGTGGAGGAAGTGGAAAATCCCGGTACCCAGATGAGCGTGGAGGAGGCCCGGGCTAAGTACGGCCGGGTGGACCTGGGCGGCGTGGTGAATATCCCTGTGGACAACGTGGAATTCGGGCGCATCGCCGCCGGAAACGGCAAACAGGTCATCATCCAGGGCCTCCGGGAGGCCGAGCGGGGTATGGTCTATGACGAGTTCAACTCCAAGCAGCACGAGATCCTCACCGGCGTGGTCAGCCGCACCGACCCCAGGACGGGGAACGTGTCCCTGCGCATCGGCACGGGGCCGGAGTCCACGGAGGCCATGCTGGCCGCCAGCGAGCAGATCAAGACCGAGGAGCTGGTGGAGGGCCAGCACGTGAAGGTGTACGTGGTGGAGGTCCGCCGCAGCACCCGGGGGCCCCAGGTGCTCATCTCCCGGACCCATCCAGGACTGGTGAAACGGCTCTTCGAGCTGGAGGTGCCGGAGATATTCGACGGCATCGTGGAAGTGAAGTCCATCGCCCGGGAGGCGGGCAGCCGGACCAAGATGGCCGTGTGGAGCAGCGACGAGGCCGTGGATCCCATCGGCGCCTGCGTGGGCCCCGCCGGACAGCGGGTGGGCAGCATTGTGAGCGAGCTGCGGGGCGAGAAGATCGACATCATCAAGTACAGCGAGGACCCCGCCGAGTTCATCGCTGCCGCCTTGGCTCCCGCCGACGTGGTGGACGTGCAGCTGTCCGACGAGGGGAAGATGTGCCGGGTGGTGGTGCCCGACGACCAGCTGTCCCTGGCCATCGGCAAGGAGGGCCAGAACGCCCGGCTGGCCGCGCGGCTTACCGGGTATAAGATCGACATCAAGCCTCAGAGTTATAAGGAAGAGGAGTAAGGCGTGGACGGAAGGATTTCCATTGCCTATTTGCAGTCCTATATCAAGTCCAAGGACTGCCGTCCGGAGCTGGCGAAGGACTACTTCCTCAAGCTGGCGGAGGAGACCGGCGAGCTGGCCAGAGCCATGCGGAAGGGGCTGCGGCCCGGGCCGGACGGCGATATCCGGGAGACCGTGGACGAGGAATTGTGGGATGTGATGTACTACGCCTTGGCTATCGCCAACTGCTGCGGCATCGACATGGAGTCCGTCATTCCCAAGAAGGAAGCCTTCAACAACATCCGCTATCCCGGACCCGCGCCCTTCGAGCTGGACCGGTAGTCGGAGAAAGGACCCAGTATGCAGAAACCCAGAAAGATCCCACAGCGCCAGTGTCTGGGCTGCCGGGAGATGAAAAATAAAAAGGACCTCATCCGGGTGGTCCGCTCCCCGGAGGGGGAGATTTCCCTGGATTTCAAGGGCAAAAAGCCGGGCCGGGGGGCCTATGTTTGCCCGGACCCCGGGTGCCTTGCCAAGGCGAGAAAAAGCCGGGCGCTGGAGCGGGCTTTCGAGACCGCTGTCCCGGCGGAGGTCTATGGACAGCTGGAGGAGCAGATGAGGGAAGAAAGCCATGGATAACACCCTGTCCATGATCGGCCTGGCCCTCCGGGCCGGACGGCTGGAGGTGGGCGACGAGGCCGCCGGCGATGCCTGCCGGCTGAAACACTGCCGCCTGCTGCTGCTGGCCTCCGACGCCGGGGAGGGGGCTCAGCGGCGGGCCATGCACTTCGCGGAGGAGGGACAGTGCCTGCTGGCGGAGATCCCCTGCTCCAAGGAGGAGCTGGGGGCTGCGCTGGGACGGAAGAACTGCGCCATGGCGGCGGTCACCGATCTGGGACTGGCGCAGGCTGTCGCGGGTAAGCTGGCCCAGGGCGACCCGGAGCGCTACGGCGAAATAACGGAGCGGCTGCGGGTCAAGGCGGAGCGCGCCGCCCAGCGGCGGGATAAGACCGCCCGGGAACGGAAGCAGCGGGGCGGCGGGAAACGTCCCCCGGTCAAATATAAGAAGAAGTAGGCAAAACCACCATAACGCACGTCTGGGGATTGACGTCCCGGGGCGTGAGTCTCCGGACGCGTGTTATGGTGTACAAACCGGAATCACACACTGGAGGTGGCCTGATTGGGTATTGTGAACAAGTATAAAGTCAATGAGCTGGCAAAGGACTTCGGTATGCAGACCAAGCAGATTATCGAGATCCTGGGGAAGTATTTCCCTACGCCGAAGAAGTCCGGGCAGAATCTGGACGACCAGGAACTGAATGTCGTTTTTGAGTACCTCACCCAGAATAACCAGGTGAGCAATATTCAAGCTATTTACGCGGATACGCCCCAGGAGGAGAAGCCCGCGCCGGTCCAGCCCGCTGCGCCGGCGGCCAAGGATGCTCCCGCCCAGCCTCCCAAGGCCGGAGGGAAGCCCCAGCAGGCTCCCGCCGTCAAGGATGCGCCCGCGCAGACCCAGGGACAGCAGGCTCCCAAGCCTCAGCAGCCCCAGCAGCAGCCGGGCGTACAGCAGCCCAACGCCTCCCGGGTGCCTAAAACAAAGGTGGTGGATACCCGCAAGGCCACCAACGTCAACCTGGATAAGTACGATGAGAAGCTCCAGGATATGGCTGACCGCAGCGGCCGGTCCGGCGGCCGCCGTGACCGGGACCAGAACAAGGAGAAATTCCGCAACGCCGGCAGCAAAAAGCGGGGCCAGATGTCCTTCTCCAGCAAGCGTAAGCAGGAGGAGGCCGAGAAGATGCGCCGCCTCCAGCTGGAAATCGCCAAGAAGACCCCCCTGACCGTTAAGATCCCCGACGAGATAAGCGTGGGCGAGCTGGCAAGCCGGATGAAGAAAACCGGCGCAGAGGTGGTCAAGAGCCTGATGAAAAACGGCGTCATGGCCTCCCTCAGCCAGATCATCGACTTCGACACCGCCGCCATCACCGCCGAGGAGATGGGCTGCAAGGTGGAGCGGGAAGTCGTGGTGACCATCGAGGAGAAGCTCATCGACACCGCCGAGGATAAGCCGGAGGATCTGGTCCCCCGGGCTCCCGTCGTCGTCGTCATGGGCCACGTGGACCACGGCAAGACCTCCCTGCTGGACTACATCCGGAACGCCAGCGTGGCCAAGGGCGAGGCCGGAGGCATTACCCAGCACATCGGTGCGTATCAGACCGAAATCAACGGCAAGCCCATTACTTTCCTGGACACCCCCGGCCATGAGGCGTTTACCTCCATGCGGGCCCGGGGCGCTATGGTGACGGACATCGCTATTCTGGTGGTGGCCGCCGAGGACGGCATCATGCCCCAGACCGTGGAGTCCATCAACCACGCCAAGGCGGCGAATATTCCGATTATTGTTGCTATTAACAAGATGGATAAGCCGGAGGCCAATCCGGAACGGATCAAGCAGCAGCTCACGGAGTATGAGCTGGTGGCCGAGGACTGGGGCGGCGAGACCATTATCTGCCCCATCTCTGCCAAGACCGGCATGGGCATCGACAACCTGCTGGAGATGGTCACCCTCACCGCCGAGGTGGCGGAGCTGAAGGCCAACCCCAACCGCGCCGCCCAGGGCACCGTGGTGGAGGCCCGGCTGGACAAGGGCCGGGGCCCCGTGGCTACCCTGCTGGTGCAGAACGGCACCCTGCGTTCCGGTGATATCATCATCGCCGGCACCGCCGTGGGCCGCGTGCGGGCCATGCTGGACGACAAGGGGAACCGCATTACGGAGGCCGGGCCGTCGGTGCCTGTGGAGATCACCGGACTGGGCGAAGTGCCCGGCGCGGGCAGTCCCTTCAACGCCGTGGCCGACGAGCGTCTGGCCCGGGAGCTGGTGGAACAGCGCAAGGCCGAGGAGCGGGCGAAAGCCGCCGCGCCGGTGCAGAAGGTCTCTCTGGAGGACCTGTTCAGCCAGATCCAGGCCGGCGAGGTCAAGGACCTGAACATTATTGTCAAGGCCGATGTGCAGGGCTCCGCCGAGGCGGTGAAGGCCAGCTTGGAAAAGCTGTCCAACGACGAGGTCCGGGTGCGGGTCATCCACTCCGGCGTGGGCGCCATCAGCGAGAGCGATGTGATGCTGGCGGCCACCTCCAAGGCCATCATTGTGGGCTTCAATGTGCGGCCAGACGCGTCTGCACGGGACAACGCCGCCCGGAGCAACGTGGATATGCGGATGTACCGGGTCATCTACGACGCCATCGGTGAGGTGGAGGCCGCTATGAAGGGTATGCTGGCCCCCAAGTTCCGGGAGGCGCTCATCGGTCACGCGGAGATCCGGCAGACCTACAAGGTGTCCGGCGTGGGTACCGTGGCGGGCTGCTATGTACAGGACGGCAAGATCCAGCGGTCCTGTCAGGTGCGGATCGTCCGGGACGGTATTGTTATCCACGAGGGGATGCTGGCGTCTTTGCAGCGGTTCAAGGACGCCGTCAAGGAGGTTGCCTCCGGGTATGAGTGCGGTATGTCCATTGAGAAGTTCAACGACATCAAGGAAGGCGACATCATTGAGTGCTTCGTGATGGAGCAGATCGAGGCGTAAGCAGTTAACCGGTCAGTTTTATGAAAGGATGTGTTATCATGGGGCAGCCAGATAGCCAATTCAAGGCATTTATTCGTTTTGTTCTGGATGCGCTGCGTGAGGTAAAACAGGAAAAGGACCCGGAAAAGCGGGACGCCAAGCTGGAAAAGATTCTGGATAACCTTCAAAAGACCCTTGAAGACTGACGGACTGAGGGCGGGCCTTGCGCCCGCCCTTTCAGGTATCCGCTTTTCGCAGCTCCTCCGGGTCAAGGCAGGACGCCGCCAGCTGCATCGCCAGCTTGAAGCCTACCTCAAACGTGTACTGGCCGTAGGCGCGGACCGGGTCCGCTTTTAAGTAGTCCGGGATCAGGTCGGGATGGTATGGCTGGCACCATACATGAAATAGTTCTTCAAAAATAACGGTCATTTAATTACCTTGCTCCTCCTTATATTACTTGTAACGTAATTATATACTAGCTAATAACGGAAGTCAAGAGGGTTGTTATGCAAAATTTGGAGTTATTTGCTTACCGCGTAAAAAAATTGAGGAAGCAGCGCGGGTTGAATCAGAAAGAATTGGGAGAAGTAATTGGTTTGACCGCAAAATCAATCTGTACGATCGAGAACGGGACAAGCAGCACCACCATCGAAAAATTGATCCTCCTGGCTAAATTCTTCCAGGTCTCTACCGATTATCTGCTGGGCTTGAAGGATGAGCCGTGAAAATTTGAAATAAAATTCCTCTTGCCAAATCACGGCTGCCGTGATATAATGTAAGTGGAACCCGATAAATATGTCCATGCTGCTCACGCAAAACGATACCCCGGGGAGGTGCTTGCTCCCCGGGGTACCAATTTTGTGCTTACCTGCCCTTGCTGTGCCGGTCAAGCCACTTGCAGATGTAGTATGATATACTCACCATAGTTGAAAAGCGGTACAGAGGGCATCATCAAAGGAAGGAGCAGAAGGGAGGATTTTCCTCAAAAAGCGTTTCAGCCAGGCCCAGAATTTTTCAATAGGATT
>JAETNP010000012.1 GCA_021768185.1 Oscillospiraceae bacterium | reverse complement strand
GAAGCGGCGCAGCAGTAAGCATTGTCGTAAGGACTCGTGGGTAGACGCTAAAGTCCGGCGCACCAACGAAGAGACTGGGGTAGAATCAAACCCGGTATCGTCGGAGGGAAACTAATTACCCCCGTAATCAGGAGGATTCTCAAGGAACTACGTTCCTTGAGCGCTCTTTTGCTACTTTTCCCGCGCGGGAAAAGAAGGCCCCGCGCCGGCGAGGCGCAAATCTAATCGTTAGATAGGAAGCAGCGGCGGCCCCGCGGGCCGCAGAGAGCTTTTCTTCTTGCTTTTCTCCCTATAAGCGTATTATAATGGAGACAGGAAATTTCCGGCAAGGAGGAAGCAAAATGGAACTGCTCTATTGGTTTGAATCCATCCGCAATCCTGTCCTGGATGTCTTTATGTCCCTGGTGACCCACCTGGGAGAAGAAACCTTCTTCATGGTGGGGGCGCTGTTCGTCTTCTGGTGCCTGGACAAGCGAAAAGGCTACTACCTTCTGAGCGTGGGCTTCGTGGGCGTGCTGGTGAACCAGTGGCTCAAAATCATCTGCCGGGTCCCCCGCCCCTGGGTGAAGGACCCCAATTTTACCATTGTGGAATCCGCCCGGGCAGAGGCCACAGGCTACAGCTTCCCCAGCGGCCACACCCAGACGGCGGTGGGCTTCTTCGGCGGCGTGGCCCGGTTCACCGGGCAGCTCTGGCTGCGCATCGCCTGTATCGTGATCCTGCTGCTGGTGTCCGTCTCCCGCATGTACCTGGGCGTCCATACCCCGGCGGATGTGGGCGTCTCCTTCGTCGTGGCGGCAGTGCTGGTATTCGTCATGTACCCCCTGATGGAGAGCACCCTGTGGTTCCCTAACCGGATCTACGTCATCCTGGGCGTTCTGCTGGGATGCAGCCTCGCCTTTGCCGGATTTATGGAGTTCTTCCCCTTCCCGGCGGACGTGGACCCCGCCAATCTGGCCGAGGCGGTGAAAAATTCCTACTCTATGACCGGAGCCGTGAGCGGGATGCTTATAGTCAGTATTTTCGATAACCGGCTCCTTCAGTTCCCCACCCGCGCCCCCTGGTGGGGGCAGGCCGTCAAGCTCCTTGGCGGGCTGGTCCTGGTGGTCCTGGTGCGGAGCCTCTTGAAGACTCCACTGCTGGCCCTCTGCGGCGGCCACGCGGCTGCCCACGCCATCCGGTATTTCCTGATGGTTCTGACCGCTGGGTGCGTCTGGCCTATGACGTTCCGGTTCTTTGAGCGGTACGCCCGGTGATCCCCTGCATAAGCGCCCCCCTCCCGGCAAGGGGAGGGGGGCTCCTTGTAATTCAGGAAGCGGCGCGCAGGCCGCATCACGAATCCCTCTCCATATAGGCCATCCCCAGCGCCCCGGGGCCGATATGGGTCCCGATGGCGGAGCCAACCCCGCAGTAGTGGAGCCGCAGAGGCATCCGCCCCTGCTCCTTCAGCTTCGGCAGCAGCAGCTCCTCTTTGGCCTTGTCGTCCGAATACAGAAAGTAAGAGGGAAAATCATCGTCGATAGGGTGCTCCTCCAAAAGCCTCATCAGATGCTTGACGGCGGCGGCCATGCCGAAGGACTTCCCGGCGATACCCACCGCGCCGTCCCGGACGGCGATGGTGGGTTTCAATTTTGTCACCGCCCCCAGCCCCGCCTGGAAGCCGCTGAGCCGGCCCCCGCGCCGGAGGTATTCCAGCGTGTCGATCACCGCAAAAATACGTACCCGGTCTTTCAGCCGCTCCACCTCCGAGGCAATGCCGGCGGCGGGCAGTCCGCTGCGGCGGAGCTTGCAGGCGAAGTTCACCAAAATTTGCATCCCGGCGGTGGCGGTGCGGCTGTCCACAATATAGATCGGCTCATACTCGCACAACTCCTTGGCAATTTCCGCGCTTTGCAGCGTGCCGCTGAGGGCTCCGGACAGCAAAATGACGACCGCCTGATCTCCCGCCGCCTTTACCTCCTCAAAATACCGGAGGAAAGCCGCCGGGGTGGGCTGGGAGGTAGTGGGGTTCTCTTTGCCCTCCCGGAGCAGCTGATAAAACACCTCGTTGGACAGATTCTTTCCCGCCAGAAACGATGCGTTCCCAAATTGAACGGCCATAGGGACCACGTCCACCTGACGGCGCTTTGCCACAGCCGCATCGAAATCCGCGGCAGAATCGGTGATAATGCGAATACCCATTTTTATGTTACCTCCTGCTGCATAGCATCAAATGAATCCGCCGCCTGGCGGAGCAGGGGAAGAAGCGTGCGGATCTTTTCCTCCCCCATTTCAGAGATCAGGCGGCTCGCCAGCGTCCTGATTCGCCGGTGGCCCTCCTGATAGCGGGCCATTCCCTCGGGCAGGAGCCGCAGCTCGATCTGCCTTCGATCCTCGTCGGACCGCCGCCGGCTGAGGGTCCCTTTGCGCTCCAGAGAGCGGAGAATGGCGTTCATCTGGGATTTCAGAATTCGTGTCTGACGGCAGAGGTCGCTGGCGGTGAGGCAGCGGCCCTGTTCCTGAGCCTGGGCCAGCAGGCCGCAGACCACGGCTTCGTTGAAGGGCAGAGGGACTCTGCCCTCCGGAGAGGACTGGGCTGCGGCCAGCCTCTGATTGTCGATCACACTGGTGAGACGCAGCCAGACCCACAGCAATTCTTCCTCCAGCAACGGCGGTACCCCCCTTTTTCGATAGTTCACAAAGTGAACTATATGACAAAGCAGTGGATTTGTCAAGGGGAAAATACGGCTGCATCTGATTTCAAAAGCAGCTGAAACCTTGTGGCTTGAAACTTGCAAAAGGGAATCTGATGTGGTAAAATAAAATGCTATGTTAGATTCCTCTTCTTTTCCGGAAAAGGAGTCACTATGTCAGAAAAACGCAGAGACAGTGAAGGCAGCGTTTTTCGGAGTGGAGAAGGCCGGCATTCAGACGGGAAGGATCTATAAAATCTTCCCCATAGCACAATCCCAAAACGCGCGGCTCGCAGAAACCGCTGCAGCGCAGGGATTTGAGAAGTTTTGTAAAGAAAGGGGTGGCTGTGTGTACCTGAAAGCGCTGGAAATTCAGGGCTTTAAGTCTTTTCCCGATAAAACCGTTTTGAATTTCGGCGAAAGCATCACCGCCATTGTGGGCCCCAACGGTTCAGGCAAATCCAATATATCTGACGCAATCTGCTGGGTCATGGGGGAGCAGTCCGCCCGGAGCCTCCGTGGGGATAAGATGGAGGACGTGATCTTCGGCGGCACCGAGAAGCGGGGCCCCGTGGGCTTCGCCCAGGTGACGCTGGTGCTGGACAACAGCGAAGGAATGTTCCCCGCCATCGACAGCAGCGAGGTCATGGTGACCCGCCGCTACTACCGCAGCGGTGAGAGCGAATACTATATCAACAAGCAGTCCGTCCGCCTCAAGGACGTCAACGAACTTTTTATGGATACGGGCCTGGGCCGGGAGGGCTACTCCATCGTAGGCCAGGGCCGCATCGACGAGATCCTCTCCGCCCGCAGCGCCGACCGCCGGGAGATCTTCGAGGAGGCGGCGGGCATCTCCAAGTTCCGCCACCGCAAAGAGGAGTCGGAGCGCCGCCTCCAGCGCACCGAGGAAAATCTGGTGCGCATCAACGATAAGATCAGCGAGCTGGAGCTCCAGGTCAACCCCCTGCGGGAGCAGGCGGAGACCGCCCGCCGGTTTCTCCTCCTCCGTGACGAGCAGCGCACCCTGGAAATCTCCCTCTGGATGGAGCGTCTGGAGGAGATCAAGACTGCCAAAAACCGCCTGCAGGCGGAGTACGCCGCCGCCCGGGCCCGGCAGGAGGACGCCCAGTCCCGGCAGGACGCCCTGTACGAGGAGAACGACCGCTTTTCCCAGCGGATGCAGGAGAACGACACCTCCCAGGAGCAGACCCGCCAGGAGATGGACCTCCTCACGTCCCAGGCCCGGGACCAGCAGGCCGCCCTGGAGCTTCTGCGCACCAACATCCGCAACCGGCAGGACGCCATTACCGATCTGGAAGCCGAGCTGGCCCGGCAGGACAGCCGTCAGCAGGATGCTCAGGCGGAGATCGACGCCCAGACCCGCCGCCTGGAGGAACTGGACAATGAGACTGCATCCTTGGAGGGCGAACTGGAGGAGCTGCTGGACAAGGCCCGTTCCGCCGCCGAGAGCGCCGGAGCCGCGGGAGACGAGATCAGCGCCCTCCAGGCCGGGGAAGCCTTGGCCGCCGACGCCGCCGCCAAGGGCCGGGAGCAGCTTGCCGCCCTGGAGGCGGCCCAGGAGCAGATGACCGCCCGCCAGGAGGCGGTGCGCCAGGAGCTGGACGCCGTCCAGTCCCAGTTGGAGGCCGTCCGGAAGGACGCCAAAACCGCCCGCCGCGCCCTGGAGGACGCTCAGGAAGAGGCGGCTGCCGCCGCCAACGTCATCCAGGGCCATACCCTGCGCATGGAAGGCCGGGAGAAGCGGGAGAAGGACGCCGCCGATGTCCACATGAAGCTGACCATGGAGCAGAACAACCTGGACTCCCGCATCCGGATGCTGGCGGAGATGGAGAAGGAGTACGAGGGCTTCAGCAAGGCCGTCAAGCTGGTGATGCAGGCCGCGGAGAAGGGTTCCCTGCGGGGCGTCCACGGCCCGGTGGCGAGCCTTATGGAGGCCGACGGGAAGTACGCCGTGGCTCTGGAGACGGCCCTGGGGGCCGGAATGCAGAACATCGTGGTGGACCGGGAGGAGGACGCCAAGGGGGCCATCCAGTTCCTCAAGCAGCGGGACGGAGGACGGGCCACCTTCCTGCCCCTTACAGCCATCCGGGGCGACGAGCTCCGGGAGCGGGGCGTGGAGCAGGAGCCTGGATTTGTGGACATCGCCTCCCGCCTGATCCGCTGCCACGAGAAATACGACGCCATTTTCAAAAATCTGCTGGGCCGCACGGTGGTGGCCGAGGATCTGGACTGCGGCATCGCCATGGCCCGGAAGTACCAGAACCGGTTCCGTATCGTCACCCTGGACGGCCAGGTCATCAACCGGGGCGGCTCCATGACCGGCGGCAGCGTGTCCAAGAGCGCCGGGGTCCTGTCCCGTGCCAACGAGCTGGCGGCCCTGCAAACCCGGCAGACGGCACTGACCGAACGTCTTGCCGCCGCCCAGCGGGAGAAGGACGAGGCCGCACGCGAGCTCTCCGCCGCCCGGTATGAATTGCAGGTAGCGGAGGGTCAGCGCCGCGCCGCCGAGGACGCAGTCCTCAAAAACCAGGGCGAGGTCAAGCAGTACGAGGTCCTGCTGGAGGGTGTGCGCACCAATGAGGAGAATCTGGAGGGCGAGCAGGAGGCCCTGGCCCAGCGCCTGACGGACAACCGCCTCCAGCAGCAGACGGTCCGTCAGGAGATCGAGGCCCGGGAGGCGGAGGCCGCCGGCCTGCGGAAAAGCGCCCAGGAGAAGCTGGCGGGCCAGACGGACCTGCAGGCCTACTCCAATCGTCTGAGCACGGAGATGTCTCAGCGGAAGGAACAGCTGGCGGGTCTCCGGGCCCAGCGCGCCGCCGGCGCGGAGGCGCTGGAGCGGATGGAGCAGACCCGCCGGGACCTGGCGGGGGACCGGGAGCAGCGTCTGGCGCGGATGGCTGCCTACCGGGAGGACATCGCCTCCGGCGAGGCGGAGATCGCCCGCCGGACGGAGGAATCCGCCTCCCTGCGCCTCCGGGCCCAGGAGCGGCAGGAGGCCCTCAAGGCCCTTCAGGAGGCCCGTCTGCGTCTGGAGCAGGAGCGCACCGCCATGGGGCAAAAATTGAAGGAAAGCAACGATGCCCTGCTGGAAGCGGAGCGGGAGGCCGGCCGTCTGGAGCAGAAGCTGAACACCGGCGGCATGGAGGAGAAGCAGATTCTCGACAAACTGTGGGAAAACTACGAGCTGAGCCACTCCGCCGCCATGGAGCAGCGCATCGAGCTGGAGAGCACAGCCAAAGCGGCCCGCCGCGTCACCGAGCTGAAACGGGAAATCACCTCCCTGGGGACGGTGAACGTGGGCGCTATTGAGGAGTTCCAGAGAGTAAACGAACGTTACACCTATCTCACCGGTCAGCGGGACGATGTGGAGCAGGCCAAGGGGGAGCTGGAGGGGATTATCGAGGCCATCACGAAGGAGATGACGGCGATCTTCGCCCAGCAGTTTGATTTGATTGCCGCTTCTTTTCAGGAGACCTATCTGCAGCTCTTCGGCGGCGGCCGGGCCACGCTGGAGCTGGAGGATAAATCGGACATCCTCAACTGTGGCATCGAGATCAAGGTGCAGCCGCCGGGAAAGACCTTGAAAACGCTGTCCCTTCTCTCCGGCGGAGAGAAGGCGTTTGTCGCCATCGCCCTGTATTTCTCTATATTGAAGGTACACCCCACGCCGTTTTTCGTCATGGACGAGGTGGAAGCGGCTCTGGACGAGCCCAACGTGGTCCGTGTGGCCCACTATATGCGGTCTATTTCCGACAAGACGCAGTTTATTGTGATTACCCACCGCCGGGGCACCATGGAGGAGGCGGACATTCTGTATGGCGTGACC
This sequence comes from Oscillospiraceae bacterium, assembly GCA_021768185.1. GTDB lineage: Bacteria > Bacillota > Clostridia > Oscillospirales > Oscillospiraceae > Pelethomonas. The sequence goes on along the minus strand of JAETNP010000012.1, from coordinate 60,353 downwards.
ATGCAGGAGAAGGGTGTCAGCAAGATGCTTGCGATCAATATGAATGAAATGGCGGAGGAGTTGGATATACAATAATGTGCGGCGCTGCGCGCCGCCTCCGCTTCTAATCTATCAATTAGATTCGCCCCTCGCCGGGGCGGGGCTTACTTTTCCCGCGAGGGAAAAGTAACAAAAGGTCGCTCAAGGAACTACGTTCCTTGAGAATCCTCCTTCATTACGGGGGTGATTAGTTTCCCTCCGACGGTACTGGGTTTGGTTCTACCCCAGTCTCTTCGTTGATGACCACGCTAAAATAGACGCAGAAGGGGAACGAAGCGGACAGCAGTAAGTTTAGACCAAACCGACTGTGCCTCGGGCGCAAAACTAATCAAAAAATGAGGGATTCTTAAACCGCCAGGTTTAAGCGCGTTTTTGCCTACTTTTGCCGCGGGGCAAAAGTAGGCGCGGAGTCCGGGGCCGCGCAGGTCCCGGGGTATCAACTCGAAACAACAACCGTTCGCCGTGCGCAGCATGGCGAAGAAAGGAACTGCCATGGGTTTTTGGGAAAAATTAAAGAAAATCTATATGGGCGACGTCTTCGGTTCCGCCATCAGTGAGGCCGACGAGGCCTTCTTCGACGATCTGGAGGAGATGCTGATCTTAGCGGATGTGGGCCTGACCGCCTCCACCGAGGCGGTCCAGGAGCTCCGCCAACGGATGATCGAGGACAAGATCTCCGGCCCGGAGCCGGTAAAGGCATGCCTCCGGGAAATCCTTGCGGAAAAACTGCGGGTGGGCGACCCCGCCCTGAACCTCTCTACCCGCCCCTCCGTGGTGCTGGTGGTGGGCGTCAACGGCGTAGGCAAAACAACCTCCATTGGCAAGCTGGCCAACTCCCTGCGCCAGCAGGGAAAACGGGTCCTGCTGTGCGCCGGGGACACCTTCCGGGCCGCCGCCGCCGACCAGCTGGAGATCTGGGCCAACCGCTCCCGCTGTGAGATCGTCCGCCAGAAGGAGGGGGCCGACCCCGGCGCGGTCCTCTTTGATGCCCTCCAGGCCGCCAGGGCCCGGAACGTGGACGTGGTCATCTGCGACACCGCCGGGCGGCTGCACAACAAGGCCAACCTGATGGCGGAGCTTGCCAAGCTGCGCAAGATCATCGACCGTGAGCTGCCGGAGGCAGCGCTGGAGATCCTGCTGGTGCTGGACGCCACCACCGGCCAGAACGGCCTCATCCAGGCCAAGCAGTTCCAGGAAATTTCCGGCTGCACGGGCATCGTGCTCACCAAGCTGGACGGCACCGCCAAGGGCGGCATCGTCATCGCCATTGCCCAGGAATTGCAGGTGCCTGTGAAACTGGTGGGCCTTGGCGAGGGCATCGACGATATGCGGCCCTTTGACGCCAAGGAGTACGTGGAGGCGCTGATTTAGCGGAAAGGATTTGGAAATGACAGAGAAACAATTTTCCATACTGCGGACCACCATTATCGGTGCGGCAGTCTTTATTGGGGGTGCGGTCTTACACCTTGGGAGAGAAGAAATTGGAATGCTTTTCATGGTGTTTGGCAGTATTCTGATGCTGAAGGATGTCATCATCGGCGCTCTTGTTAGAATATTGGAGGGGAACCTTGCGACAAGCAACACAGATGATAGAGAAAAAGAGGAGCAGACCAATGACCCGAATTGACGGCAGAAAAGAAAACGAACTGCGTCCTGTAAAAATGACGGTAGGATTTGTAGACTTTGCCGAGGGCAGCGTCCTCATCGAGTGCGGCAAAACCAAGGTCCTCTGCTGCGCCAGCGTGGAGGACCGGGCTCCCAGCCACGTGCCGGAGGGCACCGGCTGGGTGACGGCGGAGTACTCCATGCTCCCCCGTGCCAATCGGGAGCGTTCCCGCCGGGACGTGAGCAAGCTGAAGCTGAGCCCCCGCTCCGCGGAAATTCAAAGACTGATCGGCCGCAGCCTCCGGGCGGCGGTGGACCTGTCCGCCTTGGGCGACCGCACCATCACCATCGACTGCGATGTACTCCAGGGAGACGGCGGCACCCGGACCGCCTCCGTCACCGGCGGCTTCGTCGCGCTGGCCATCGCCTGCCGCAAGCTGGTGGAGGACGGCGTGATTGCAAATAATCCCATCAAAAACTACGTGGCCGCCGTCTCCGCCGGAATTGTGGAGGATGTGCCCCTGCTGGACCTCTGCTACGAGGAGGACAGCCACGCCATGGTGGACCTGAACTGCGTGATGAACGACCGCGGGGAGCTCATCGAGCTCCAGGGCACCGGCGAGGGCCGGGGCTTCACCGTAGAGGAGCAGCGGACGCTGGTGGACCTGTGCGCAGGCGGCGTCCGGCAGCTGCTGGAAAAACAGAAAGAAATATTGGGAGGCCAAAGCTGACATGAAATTTGTCCTTGCGTCACAGAATAAGCACAAACTTGTCGAAATGCAGTCCATTCTCGCCGCCCACGGCGTGGAAGTGGTACTGGAATCCGAGATTGGGCTCCACGTGGACGTGGAGGAGACCGGCGAAACCTTTGCGGAAAACGCCATGATCAAAGCCAAAGCGGTGATGGAGGCCAGCGGCCTCCCCGCCATCGCCGACGACTCCGGCGTGTGCGTGGACGCCCTGAACGGCGCGCCCGGCGTGTACTCCGCCCGCTACGGCGGGCCGGACCTGGACGACACGGGCCGTTACCGGCTGCTGCTGGAGAACATGCGGGGCGCGAAAACCCGCGCCGCCCATTTCACCAGCTGCATCGCCTGCGTCTTCCCCAACGGGGATACTCTTGAGGCCGAGGGCATCTGCCCCGGCACCATCGCCTTCGCCCCCCAGGGGGACGGCGGTTTCGGGTACGACCCGGTGTTCTTCCTGCCGGAGCTGCGGAAAACCTACGCCCAGCTGACACCGGAGGAAAAGGCGGCGGTAAGCCACAGAGGCAAGGCTCTGGCGGTTTTTGACGGAAAATTACGGGAATATTTGAAAGGGAACAGCTGAATGGAACTGACCAGTAAACAGCGTGCCCAGCTGCGGGGCATCGCCAACACCATCGACACCATCGTCCACATCGGCAAGGACGGCATCAGCGACAACCTGGTCAAGCAGGCCAACGACGCCCTGGAGGCCCGGGAGCTTATCAAGTGCAAGGTCCTGGAGAACTCCATGCTGACGGCCCGGGAGGCCTGCGGCCAGCTTGCGAAGCTGACCCGCAGCGAGGAGGTCCAGGTGATCGGGACCAAATTCGTCCTCTACCGCCAGCACTACGACAAGAGCAAGCGGAAGATCGAGCTGGTGAAGGACAAGCCCCGGCCCGTGAAATGAGTATAGGGCCAAGGAGGGATTTCGGTGAAGATCGGAATTTACGGCGGGACCTTCAACCCCATTCATCTGGGCCATATGGAGGCGGCGCGGTTCGCCGCGGAATACCTGGAGCTGGATAAGCTGCTGCTGATTCCTGCCGGCATCCCGCCCCACAAGACCATGTCCTCCGGCGCGCCCTCCCCGGACTGCCGGCTGGCTATGACGGATCTGGCGGCCCAGGCCGTCGGCCCCATGGCGGAGGCGTCGGACATGGAGCTGCGCCGGGAGGGTCCCAGCTACACCCTGGACACCGTCCGGGCGGTCCATGAGCAGTACTCGAAAGCCAGGCTCTACCTGCTGATGGGCACGGACATGTTCCTCACCTTCCATCTGTGGCGGGACCCGAGGGAGATTGCGGAATTGTGTACCCTCTGCGCCTTCGGGCGCAGCGAGAAGGATACGGAGGAACTGTTTTCCGTCCAGCGGGCTTTTCTTGCGGAGCGCTTTTCTGCGCAGATCATCACTTTGGCTCTGCCCCATATCGTGGATATCTCCTCCACCCAGCTGCGGGAGGAACTGCGTCTGGGCCGGGGGCAGGAATACCTGGACCCCGCCGTCTATGGCTTCATCCTCCGGGAGGGGCTGTACGGCGTACAGCGGGACCTGAAAGCCCTGTCCCTGGACGACCTTCGGGCGGTGTCTCTGAGTATGCTGAAGCGCAGCCGGGTCCCCCATGTCCTGGGGACCGAGGAGACGGCGGCCAGACTGGCCCGCCGCTGGGGCGAGGACGAGGAGACGGCCCGCCGGGCCGCCCTGCTTCACGACTGTACAAAAAAGCTGAACGCGGAACAACACCTGGCCCTGATTCGTCAATATGATATCCGCCTGGACGAAGAGGAACGGGGAGAGGCGAAGCTGTACCACGCCGTCACCGGCGCGGCGGTGGCGAAGCACGTCTTCGGCGTATCGCCGGAGATCGAGAGCGCTATTCGCTGGCATACCACCGGCAAGGCGGACATGACTACATTAGAGAAGATCATCTATCTGGCGGACTACATCGAGCCCACCCGGGACTTCTGCGACCTGACGGAATTGCGGAAGCTGGCCTTTGAGGACCTGGACCGGGCCGTACTCATGGGGCTGACGATGGCGGTGCGCGACCTGAAAGAAAGAGGAGTGCCGGTCCACTCCAACAGTGTGCGGGCGAGGGATTATCTGAAAGGAAAACTGAGCGACCATGAAAAAAGGCAAGCATGAAGCCGCCTCCGGCGGCTGGCAGCAGGGCGGCGACCCCTTTAGGCCGGAGACGCCGTCACGGGCCGAAAAAACGGAAGAATCCAAGTCAAAGACCGGCTGGAACAGCTGGGGGAAGGGCCGGAAGGCCGGGATCATCGCGCTGTGCTGCGTGGCGGCGCTGGCGCTGCTGATCGGGGGCTGGTGGGCCCTGTTCGTCCGGGCCCCGGACGTTAAGAACAATGACCGCCCCGGCGTCACCAACAACAACCCCAGCCTGAAGCCGGGAGAGACGGACGATCCGGCAGACGGCAGTCTGGTGACCGGGCGGAAGGACGACTACTACACCTTCCTCCTCATTGGCCGGGACACCGCCGGAGGCGGCAACACGGACACCCTGATCCTGGTATCTTACGACGTGCCCAACGGGCAGGTCAACATGATGAGCATCCCCCGGGACACCGCCGTGAACGTGTCCTGGTCCAACAAGAAGATCAACAGCGTCTATAACGCCAAGGAGTCCAACGGCGGCGGCATGGACGGTCTGAAAACCCAGGTGGCGGGCCTCACTGGCGTGATGCCGGACCGATACGTCATCATCGAGTGGAAGGCGGTGGGCCGAATCGTGGAGGCCGTAAACGGCGTGGAGTTCGACGTGCCCCGGAACATGAACTACGACGACCCCTATCAGGACCTGCACATCCACTTCAACAAGGGAATGCAGACGCTGAACGGGCAGAAGGCCATGGAGCTTCTCCGCTACCGCCACGACAACGACCCTAACATAGGCTACAACGACACCGGACGAATGAACACCCAGCGGGATTTCCTGAAAGCAATGGCGAAAAAGGTCCTGCAGCTGGGGAACATCACGAAAATCGGTGAATTTATCGATATCTTCATGGAGAACGTGGAGACGGACCTGACCCTCACGGAGATGATGTGGTTTGCCTCCAAGGCCATCAGCGTGGACGTGGATTCCATGCAGTCCAGCACCCTGCCCTATATCGACCTGGGCCTGTACCGGAAGGAATACTTCTTCCTGCCCAACGGCCCGGAGATCGTCCCGCTGGTGAACGAGCAGTTCAATCCCTACAACCGGGAGGTCACTGAGGACGACCTGCATATCATCGTCAAGAACAAGGACGGTTCCTGCTATGTGACCGGCGCCGAGCTGCTGGATTCCCGATGGGCCAGCCCGGTGCGCAGCTCCGAAGGGACCACCGGCGGCGGCGTAAGCACCACCACCCCCACCGGCATCACGGCGGACCCCAACGTTCCCACCAACCAGCAGCCCGAGACGCATCCGGAGGAGTCCCCCGGCGAACCAGAGCTTCCGTCCGACCAGGTCCCGCCGGACGAGGGTACGGATAACCCCGGCGTGCTCCCGGACCCGGAGCCGGGTACGCCGGATAGCCCCGACGCCGGCACACCCCCCGACACGGACCCTGGAACGACGCCCGACACGCCTCCGACAGAGAACCCCTCGCCGGAACCCGCTCCCGGTGAGGGAGACGCCCCGGTCACAGACCCCGGTCCTGTCGATCCGCCGCCGGAGCAGACCCCGCCGGCGGAAGAACCGCCGGAGCCGGTCCTGCCGCCGGAGCCGGTTTTGCCTCCCGAATAAAAATGCGCGGCGTTTCCGGCCGCGCACAAGATAAAGAGACCTATACGGAAAGGACAGATTTCGCAGATGAAAGGAAAACGCGAGGAACCGAAAAACCGGAAGAAGCCCGCCCCCTTGGGCGACCCCTTCGCAGAGGAACCTGAGCGGCCGTTAAGGCCGGAGAAGCCGGAAAAGCCGGACCTGGGGGCATGGTGGCGCACCTTCTGGGACTCCGGCAAGGGCAAGATCCTGGTGACGGTGCTGGGATGTCTGGCAGTATTCGCCATTGTGGTGGCCGTGGTCCTGAAAATGTGGATCAAGCCGCCGGATATCCCCCTCCAGACCGGTCCGGAGAAAAAGCCCACCCAGCAGCAGACCTCCGATCCCGTTCAGAAGCCGGAGGAGCCCGCCGGCCCCACCGATGACGAGTTGTACCCCGACGACGGCTACAACGGCGACATGCCCACCGTCTCCGGCAACCGGAAGGACGGGTGGTATACCTTCCTTCTGGTGGGCACCGACCAGGACGACGGCAATACGGACACCATCATGGTGGTCAGCTACGACACCAAGGAACAGGACATCAACATCATGTCCATCCCCAGGGACACCATGATCAACGAGAAGTGGGACATCAAGAAGATCAACTCCGTCTACTCCCGCACCGGCAACAGCATCGACTCCCTGGCGAGCCGGGTGCAGAAGCTCGTCGGCTTCAAGCCGGACTTCTATGTGAAGGTGGAGCTGGAGATGTTCGTGGAGCTGGTGGACCTGGTGGACGGGGTGGAGTTCGACGTTCCTCAGGATATGAACTACGACGACCCCTACCAGGATCTCCATATCCACCTGAAAAAGGGCGTTCAGACCCTGAACGGGAAGGACGCCATGGGCCTGGTCCGCTTCCGCCGGTACAGCGAGGGCGACATCAAGCGGGTGGAGGTCCAGCAGAGCTTCATCAAGGCTCTTATCAAAGAATGCCTGAGCATCCAGCACTGGGGGAAGATGAAGGCGTATATCGACCTTGCCATGAAGAATGTGGAGACGGACCTGGACTCCGGCTCGGTGGTGTGGTTTGCGGCCAACGTGCTGGGCCTCAACGGGACGCCGGCCCTGAACATGAACGACGTTACCACCTGCACCCTCCCCGGCGACTACTGGGGCACCGCCTGGAGCCGGGACACCAATCAGGAGCAGTCCTACGTCACCATCTACCCCAAGCAGGTGGTGGATCTGGTCAACGAGAAGTTCAATCCCTATGAGCAGCGGGTGACCACCTCCATGCTGGACGCCATGAGCATCCAGAAAAACGGCGACATTGCCTCCTCCACCGGCAGCCTGCGGGACACCCGGCATAACGCCATCATGGCCGTCCGCCGGGGCGAGGCCTACTATGACGATGACGGCAATATCGTCTATGGCAAGCCCCCGGCGAAGCCGGAGCAGGATGAAAACGGCAACTGGTACATTCTGGATGAGGAGGGGAATATTGTCTATACCGACGAGGAGGGCAATCCCCTGACCACGGGACCGATCCTGCCGCCGGAGAACGAGCCCGGCCAGCCTGCCAACCTGCCTGGCACGCCCTCTGACGGAAACCCGGCGTCCCCCGGCACAACCAATCCTTCGGGGTCGGATACAACGCCCGGCACGCCTCCGGACACAACAGCCGGCATCCCCACAGACACAGCGCCGGATACAATCCCCGGCACAGACCCCGCCGAACCCGGCCTTCCTCCTGAAGGCGGCACAGAGCAGGCGCCGTCCCAGGAGCCTGCGGTCCCCCAACTTCCCCCCGACGACCCGGAGGGCAACATCATGCCGGACGGAATTTGATACTTTTTCTCGAGAGAAAAAGTATCAAAAAGAGCTTTAATGCGAGCCTAAACCCATTGTTATCCCTAGATTTTGGCCCGGTGACGAAAGTATGCTTTTAATCGAAGAATAGTATGAGTCCTGCCGGACGGGCAAGTTCGAGACCAGGCTGCGGCAGTTATCCCAATCTGCCGCCCGGTATCGAACGTAAAAAAGCGGCATCAAAATAAATGAAATAGAAAGTGAGGAGCGATCTATGACACCGAAAGAAATGGCGATCCTGGCGGCAAAGGCATTGGACGGCAAGAAGGGCGAGGAGATCAAGATCATGGAGGTCACGGAGCTGACCACCCTGGCGGACTACTTCGTCATCTGCACCGGCTCCAGCAACACCCAGATCAACGCGCTGTGCGACGCGGTGGAGGAGAAGCTGGAGACCGAGGCCGGTGAGAAGCCCCTCCACCGGGAGGGCCACCGGGGCGGCATCTGGGTCCTGCTGGACTACGGCTGTCTGGTGGTGCATGTGTTCAACACTGAGGCCCGGGAGTTCTATGGCCTGGAGCGTCTGTGGAGCGACGGCAAGCCCCTGGACACAGCCGCCCTGCTGGCGGAGTAAGCGGCGAACAGAGCGCAGGAGGCGGGTCCCCCGGGACCCGCCTCCTGCGCTGCTTTATTCCAGTAAAAACCCTGCGTCCGCCAGTTCCTCCCTGACCCGCAGGAATGCCTCTTCTCCGGGGCAGACCAGCGTGTGCAGGTGGACGCCCTCCGTCAGCAGCGACAGAGGCTGCGCCGCCTGCGAGCGCCGGATGAACTCCCGTACGTCATACCGGCTGGCCAGGTCCAGCCCGCCCGTCAGCTGTCCATAGACCGGGTGCTCGACGATTACGTCCAGCACGGTGCAGCCGTTGTCCACCATGATCTGGAGTTCCTTCTCCATGTCCGCGGCCTGATGGCGGCAGGCCACCTGCCGCCGGAGCCCATCCCGGCTTCGCCGGATCACATAGCCCCGGGCGGTAGCGTCGATGGCGGCGCCTCCGGCCCGCAGCAGGGCTACGTCGCCCACAACGAGCTGCCGGCTCACGCCGAAGCGTCCCGCCAGCGCCCCGGCGCTGACAGGCCCGGCGGCCTGGGCCAGGGCATCCAGAATTGCGTCCCGGCGCTGCTGGGCAGTCATAGGCGCTCCCTCCTTCAAAGCATTTTTTCCAGTATACCCTTTTCCCGCCCTCCCGTCAAGGAGCGCCCCATAAAAAAGCAGGGAGACCGTAGTCTCCCTGCTTACTGTTTCGCCATTTGAAAGGATTTACCCCTTATATCCGTTAGGATTCTCCGACTGCCACTTCCAGGAGGAGGCGCACATATCCTCGATGCCATACTTGGCCTCCCAGCCCAGCTCATCCCGAGCCTTGGCGGGATCGGCGTAGCAGGCGGCAATATCCCCGGGCCGGCGGGGGTCGATGACGTAGGGCAGCTCATGCCCGCAGGCTTTCTCGTAGGCGTGGAGCACATCCAGCACGCTGTATCCGTTGCCGGTGCCCAGGTTGCAGACAAAAAGGCCGCACTTGGTATCCAGCTTTTTCAGCGCCGCCACATGGCCCCTGGCCAGGTCCACTACGTGGATATAGTCCCGCACGCCGGTGCCGTCGGGGGTAGGATAGTCGTTGCCGTAGACGTGGACCTTCTCCAGCTGACCCACCGCCACCTTGGCGATATAGGGCACCAGGTTGTTGGGGATACCGTTGGGGTCCTCACCGATGAGGCCGCTCTCATGGGCCCCGATGGGGTTGAAGTACCGCAGCAAAGCCACATTCAGCTCGGGGTCGGCGGCGCAGATGTCCATGAGCATTTTCTCCTGGAAGAGCTTGCTGGTGCCGTAGGGATTGGTGGTCCCGCCGGTGGGGGCGTCCTCCCGGATGGGCACGGTGGCGGGGTCGCCGTAGACGGTAGCAGAGGAGGAGAAGACAAAATTCTTCACCCCATGCCGCCGCATGGCGGCCAGGAGGTAGAGGGTGCTGATGAGATTGTTGGAGTAATACTCCAGGGGCTTGGAGACGCTCTCGCCCACGGCCTTCAGCCCGGCGAAATGAATCACCGCGTCGATGCCGGGATGCTGGGCGAAGAGGGCTTCCACCTCGTCCTCATGGCACAGCTCCGTCTTAATAAAGGGGATCTTTTTCCCGGTGATCTTCTCCACCCGGCGCAGGGCTTCCTCGCTGGCGTTGCAGAGGTTGTCCGCCACCACGATATCGTACCCGGCCTCGATGAGCTCCACGCAGGTATGGCTGCCGATATACCCGGCGCCGCCGCAAACCAAAATAGACATATCGTTCTTCTCCTTCAAAAAAGCAAAATTGATTTTTGCTGGTTGCTGGTGCTAGTATACCACTCCACTTTTCAAATAGGAATAGAGGATTTTCCCAAAAGATGGAGAAATCGTTCAGTATAGCGGTTTCTATACGATAGCCCGGGGGCTGCGCGCCCCCGGACTCCTCGCCTACTTTTGGCACGCGCCAAAAGTAGGCAAAAACGCGCTTAAACCTTGCGGTTTAAGAATCCCTCATGTTTTGATTAGTTTACGCCCGAGGCATGACCTATTTTGTCTACCATACTGCTGTCCGCTTCGCTCCTCCTCTGCGTCTATTTCAGTGTGGTCATCGGCGGCCCCTACCGTCTTGCGGGGCTAACTCCCCGGGGTGCATAATGGAGTCTCTCCATTCTAACGTACTCCCAACGATGGACGGGCACTGGTCACAGAAGCGGCGCTGCGCGCCGCCAACGAAAAGGGGGCGTCCCCTTCGGGACGCCCCCAACACACTCATCTATCAGCCCTGCTCGCGCATCTTGGCAAAGCAATCGCTGCAGTACACAGGACGATCGCTCTTGGGCTCAAAAGGCACTCTGGCCTCGCCGCCGCAGTTAGCGCAGACAGCGGTGAAGTACTCCCGGGGACCGCGGGCAGCGTTCTTGCGGGCATCACGGCAGGCCTTGCAGCGCTGAGGCTCATTCTGGAAGCCGCGCTCGGCATAGAACTCCTGCTCACCGGCGGTGAACACGAACTCCTGACCGCACTCCTTACAAACTAAGGTCTTGTCTTCGTACATGATTTTACCCTCTCTTTGAATAGAAAAAAATATATTGCGCTCAGCCTTTGCTGATATCGCCTGCTTGAAGGTGCCGCGCTGCCTTGCGCCGAATGCGCTGCACGGCGTTGTCCACCGATTTGGGGGACCGCAAAACCGCTTTGGCCATTTCCCGGATGGTCAGGCCGTCTAAATAGTACCCCAAAATCTTCGCCTCGAAATCGGACAGCTGCTTGCGAACATCGCTCAGGGCGTCCTGCACCCGTTCCCGGTCAATCACAAGGTCCTCAGGGTTTTCCCCCGCCATTGCACCGAAACAGGAACCGTCAAAGAAGGGTATTTCAAGAGAAACCGACTGATTAAGGGGCGCGTGCTTATCACGGGCCGCGGCCCGGACGGCGGAATACAGCCGGTTGCGGATACATCTTTCTGCGAATGTGCGGAAGCTGGCGGCCCGCTGGCCGTCATATTCCCGAACGCCGCACATCAAACCGATCATGCCCTCCTGAATAAGATCGTCGCTGTCCCCTCCGGCAAGGTAGTAAGGCCGGGCCAGCTGGCGCACCAGGCGGTTATACCGCTTAATCAGAATTTCCTCCGCATCCTGGTCTCCCTGCCGCGCCATATCGGAAAGAGCTTCATCCGGCAGGGCTTCATATGCGGTCATTTGGGCTTCGTTGATCGACATCGTTATTATACCTATTTCCCCTTGGGTTTGTCAAGTAAATATTAAAAATTTGTGAATTGTTTCCTTAAAATTTTAGCGTTTTCACCAAATCCGCCAGCCGTGCGGCGCAGTCATCCGCCTGTTGGGCGGTTTTTGCCTCCACCATGACCCGGATCAGCGGCTCCGTACCCGAGGGACGGACCAGCACCCGGCCGTCGCCGCCCAGCGCCTCCTCCTCCCGACGGATGGCCTCCGCCAGCGCCTGGGAGCCCATGACGGCCTCCTTCAGCCCCGGCTGATTGGCCAGCTCCACATTCACCAGCGTCTGGGGATAGCTGGGACAGATGGAGGCCAGCTCCGAAGCGGTCTTCCCGCTGCGCTTGAGGATCTGCAAAAATTGCAGCGCCGTCAGCTGGCCGTCCCCGGTGGTGGCATAATCGGTAAAGATGGTGTGCCCCGACTGCTCCCCGCCGATGCGGTAGCCGAACTCCAGCATTTTCTCCAGCACGTTTCGGTCCCCCACGGGGGTGCAGATGAGCCGGATGTTGTTCTTGTTGCAGAACTCGTGGAGCCCCAGGTTGCTCATCACCGTGCCCACGATGGCCCGGCCCGTCAGCAGCCCCTGGTCCCGCATATACAGCCCGCAGACCGCCATGGTCTTGTCGCCGTCCACCACGTTTCCCTTCTCGTCGATCATGAGGCACCGGTCCGCGTCGCCGTCGAAGGCGATGCCCAGATCGTACTCTCCGGCCGTCACCATGGCCGCCAGGCTGTTGAGGTGGGTGGAGCCGCACTTGAGGTTGATGTTGACCCCGTTGGGCTTGCGGTGGATAAAGTCGGCCTCAATGGCGAAATCCGCGAACAGATCCGGGGCCGTAGCCGCCGCCGCGCCGTTGGCGCAGTCAATGAGCACCCGCAGGCCCCCCAGATCGTCCTGGACGGTCCCCGCCAGATGCTGGATGTATTCATATTTGAGATTCTTCTTTCCGTGGATGCGCTTGCCGATCTCCCCGCCCTTCTTGATAGGCAGGGGCTCGCTGGAGAGGATTTTCTCCTCCACCCGGTCCTCCAGCGCGTCCGGGAGCTTATAGCCCTGCCCGTTGAAGACCTTGATGCCGTTGTGCTCAAAGGGGTTGTGGCTGGCGGAGATGACAATGCCCGCGTCGGCCTCCACCTTGACGGTCAGATAAGCCACCGCCGGGGTGGGGATGATCCCCAGGGGCATCACTTCTCCGCCCACGGAGGTAATGCCCGCGATCAGTGCTCCCTCCAGCATGTCGGAGGATATTCTCGTATCCATGCCGATGGTGATCAGGGGCGGGCGTCCCTTTTCCTCCGCCAGGGTCACAGCTACCGCCTGGCCTACCCGGTAGGCCAGCTCTGCCGTCAGATTTTCGCCTACAATGCCTCTGATGCCATCCGTACCAAATAATTTGCCCATCAAAAACTCCTTCTCCGCGGCCCTGCGGGCCGCCGCCTGTTTCTTATCGGTACCCCGGGACCTACGCGGCCCCCGTGGGGCGGCCGCAGGCCGCCTTAGCTGCTAGCCGCCGCAGGCGGCTGCACGGGACTCCGCGCCTACTTTTTGTGTGAACAAAAAGTAGGCAAAAAATCACTTAAACCTGGCGGTTTAAGAATCCCTCATTTTTTTGATTAGTTACGCTACGACCTTTAGAATACCGGTCTATTTCCAGTGCATTTTGCCGATGCCAGTGCTTACTTCTGCGCACAGTTCTAACGATACTGCTAGTTGCCTCGCGGCACTCGGCACGGGGGTCCCTGCGGAGGGTGCTTTTTGCGGGCTGGTCCGTTAGAACGAATCCCCATAGATGGCTCTACCCCATTGAAAGGCCGGCAGGCGGAGTTGGTCAATTACCAGACCGCTAGATCAGATGCCCGAAGGACCGCTAGTTCACGTGGCACCGCAGCTCTTCATTTCATCCCAATGTCCGCAAATCCCCCGCCGAGGTCCCGCCGGACAGGCGGGTCCGAGAAAGGAGTCCAGGACCATGGGTCCTGGCGCGTTTTTGGTTCCTTTTGTCGCGGGACAAAAGGAACCGCAGGGTCCGGGGCTGCGTAAGCCCCGGGGCTGCAAATAGAAACCGCCCCCGTGCCGCCCGCAGGGCGGCGAGAAAAATTTCCCAGATGGTTGCCCTTTCCCCGACAACTTTCCCAGTAAAATAAAAACCATTTGAGGGAAGACAAACCTCCGCGTTGTCATGTACGAAAGCAAGTCGAACCCCGCCGGGTACCAGGCAGCACACCGGGCTAACCAAAAGGTCGTGCAAGGCGCACCTTGAAAACCGAATAAGCCGCCGATACGGTCCTACTCGTCCTCCACCCATTCCACCAGATCACCCGGCTGGCAGTGGAGGATATCGCAAATCACTCCCAAGCTTTCCAGTGTGATTGTAGTATTTCCGCTGCGCATTTTTTGCAGCGTTCCCTCCGAAAGGACCTTTTCTTGTCGAAGTCGATAGGTGGAGTATCCTGCGTCCTTCAACTCTTTTAATATATTCGTCCTATACTTTAACATACGCACTCCGACATGATAATTTTTTTGTGACTCTCGAAAATTTGTGTTGACATCCTCAAAAGAAAATGTATAATAGAATTATCTTGCAAAAAGGAGTATACTATAATGGATGAACCAATGCAAGCCTTATTCAATGACATCACGGACCGTCTGCTGGAAAAATATTATCCCCAAACCGCATACATCGAAAACTGCAAAATCCGGGATGAGATCGGCCGCAAGCTCTGGGCCCAGCTGTCTCCCGAGCAGAAAGCGCAGCTGGAAGAACTCCAGCGGGCCTATGATTACGCCCAGATGGCGGAACTGGAGGCCATGTTTCTTGCCGCCTTCGACCAGTGCAAGTCCCTGGCCTTCTCTCATTCGGCTTAAAACGTCAGTTGGTCCATAGCGGGCGGCATCCCGCCGGGGATGGTCAAGCCCAAATGCTGGTACGCCTTCGGCGTAACGCACCGCCCTCTGGGCGTCCGGGTCAGGAATCCAATTTGCAGCAGATACGGCTCATAGACGTCTTCCAGCGTAACGGACTCCTCGTTGATGGTAGCCGCCAGCGTCTCCAGTCCCACCGGGCCGCCGTTGTAATACTCGATGATGGCCCGCAGCATCCGCCGGTCGATCTGGTCCAGCCCCAGGTAGTCCACCTCCAAAGCGGTGAGCGCCCTGTCCGCCAGATCCTTGGTGATAACGCCGTCTCCCATCACCTGGGCGAAGTCCCGGACCCGCCGGAGCATCCGGTTGGCGATACGGGGCGTTCCCCGGCTCCGCCGGGCAATTTCCATAGCGCCCTCTTGTTCGATAGGCGCATCCAGAATTCCCGCCGACCGGGTGACGATCAGCGCCAGCTCCTCCGGGGTATACAGCTCCAGCCGCAGCGTCACGCCGAACCGGTCCCGCAGGGGAGCGGACAGCTGTCCCGCCCGGGTCGTGGCCCCGATCAAGGTAAACTTCGGCAAATCCAACCGAATGGAGTTAGCGGAAGGCCCCTTGCCGATGATGATATCAATAGCGAAATCCTCCATGGCGGGGTACAGCACCTCCTCCACGGAGCGGTTGAGCCGATGGATCTCGTCCACAAAAAGGATGTCGTTCTCGTTCAGGTTCGTCAGCAGCGCCGCCAGGTCCCCCGCCTTCTCGATAGCGGGTCCGGAAGTAATGCGGACATTGACCCCCATCTCGTTGGCGATAATGCCCGACAGGGTGGTTTTCCCCAGTCCCGGGGGGCCATGGAGCAGAACATGGTCCAACGGCTCCTGCCGCATTTTCGCGGCCTGAATAAAGACCTCCAGGTTCCCCTTGGCCTTCTCCTGTCCGATGTATTCCTTTAAGGTCTTGGGCCGGAGGGAGTACTCGTTCTCATCCTCTCGGGTGAGGCTGGTGGTTACCAGAGGCTCCTCCTCCACAAAGGGGGCGTTCCCGGAAAAATCAATGGCCATGTCTTACCCCTTCACCATGTTTTTCAGCGCCATCCGGATGACCTGTTCCAGCGGCTGACCGTCGATATCGACGCCCTTCAGGGCCACGTTGATCTCCGCCTGGGAGTACCCCAGCACCGCCAGCGCGGCGGACGCCTCGCTGAGCTTGTTCTGGGGAATGATGGTCACCGCGTCCATGGTAACGCTCTCCCCGGAACCGGAAATGGTCTGTCCCTTCGCCAGCTTGTCCTTGAGCTCCAGGATCACCCGCTGGGCGATTTTCTTTCCCACCCCGGCGGCCCTGGTCAAAGTTTTCTCATCCCCGGTGATAATGCTCATTGCCAGATTGGCCGGCGTGCTGGAGGAGAGGATCGCCAGCGCCGCCTTGGGTCCCACGCCGGATACAGAGATAAGCTGCTGAAACAGCTTCAGCTCCTCCTGACTGAAAAACCCATAGAGGTCCATCGCGTCCTCCCGGACGATGAGATATGTAAACAGCTTCGCCTTATCCCCCTTCTTGATCTGGGAAATGGTGTAAGCCGTAGTGCGGCAGGCATACCCAACCCCGCCGCAGTCGATGACCGCCAGATAGGGCTCCACGTGGGCCACCTGACCTGAAACATAGTAGTACATAAGATACTCCCTTACTCGGGCGGCGACAAGCGCCGTCTAGCAAAAAGTAGTTTTGCGGCAAAAGTTTTTCTTTTCAAAAAGAAAAAAGTACTACCGCGTGTCGTACCGCGCAGGGTCAAACCTCCGCTCGGTATTCAGAAGGCTGGTAGCGCTGCGCCCGTGGCAGATGGCGATGGCCAAAGCGTCCGCCGCGTCGTCCGGCCGGGGAATCTCCTTCATTTTCAGCAGCCGCTGGGTCATGAGCATGACCTGCCGCTTGTCCGCTCCGCCGTACCCCGCCACAGCCTGTTTGACCTGCATAGGGGTATACTCGAAGGCAGGCACCCCGGCCCGCTCCGCCTCCAGCAGGATGACGCCTCTCCCGTGGGCTACGGCAATGCCGGTGGTGATGTTCTTGGAGAAGAACAGCTCCTCCACCGCCATCTCCTCAGGCTTGAACTGCTCCAACAGCTCCACCATGTCCTCGGAGATCTGCCGCAGTCGGACCGAGAGAGGCAGTCCCGCCGGGGTGGTAATAACGCCGTATTGCAGCAGCCGCACCTTGGCCCGGTCCGCCTCAATAAGGCCGAATCCAATGGTAGCCACGCCGGGATCAATGCCCAAAATCCGCATGGAAACGCTCCTTTATTGTCTTGGCTTCCATTCTATCATCTCAGACGCAAAAAAACAAGAGCCAATGCCGCATCCTCCAGGGTATTTGAATGTGTGAACAGCTCTTATGCAGAAACGGCGGAACAGAGGATTTTATCAAGGAAAAGCACCCGCTTGATGGATTGCCATCAAGCGGGTGCTTTCTTTGTCCGGGGTTAATTTACGTCATTTCCTGCCGCTGCAAGCATGTTTTCAATCAAAATTCCATACCCTTTTGTCGGTTCATTGACCATAACGTGAGTTACGGCTCCCACAATTCGGCCATCTTGTAAAATGGGCGACCCGCTCAGGAGTGATGTCAATATGGGACAACAAATTTCTTGGTCTAAGAACCTATATTCATAGGCGGGGGGATGCTGGATGGGCAAAAAACCTGCCTGGACGGCATTCGGCACCTGTGAATACAGGTTCTAAATCTGACAGCAAAATAAAGAACTGGTCTACTGCTCCTGATGGACCAGTAGTTTGTCTAGCATTTTACTCAAAGTATCAGCGGGCTCATCAATACATTGAGCCTTGATGCCGACCATTTCCAACAAATTGTAAGAAGTCGGGCACGGAATCAATTTCCTGCTTTCCTGGAGACTGCCCTTCGCCGCCTAAAGCGCATGATCATCATAGCCGCTTCTATATAGGGACGGCTGAAAAAGCAAAAAGCCGCGATAAGGATGGGGGGAAGCGAAATACTGGGAATGAAAAAGGCGTGAAAAGGTAGAATTAAGTTTAAACATCTGGTATCATAAAAAGGGGCAAAAACAGAGGGATTCCACAAAATCCAGGGAATATGGGGAAAAGCGATGTATTACCGAAACGATCAGAACCACCTATCTTTGGAGGAATTTTCTCTGCCCTTCAGCGGCAGACTGCTGCAGGATAACCGCTGGGTGCGTCTGGCGGGCCTCATGCTCTGGGAATACATAGAAGAGATTTATGTCCAAAATATGAGCGGTGAAACCGGTCGCCCGGCCCTTTCATCCAGGATTGCGTTTGGGGCCATTTTCATCAAGGCCCTATATACAAGAATAGCCACTATCAGCAGTGCCGTTCCATATAGGTATTTTTCTGTTGTGCAAATTTCTCTTTGTGCAAGTTCCGAGGCATAATATTTGAATACGTTCCCCCATATTTCAGGCGGCAATGCGGGACTGTTCCCAACAATCCCGCTTAACGGACGCGGATACCCCGTCTGTAAGCGTCGGAACTCGGTCGCTGTTCTCCGGGGCCGGAGCAAATTGCGAGCAGATCCTCCGGACCCTGGATGGGGAAATCTTTCTGTTGCTATAATACTTCGCTTCGATACACAGTATATGGCTCGAAAACCGAAAAACATAATCAAAGCAGACATCCGGCGCTGATGCAAAGTCCGTTATGCCGGATTTATGTATCAGGCCAGACAAGCATTCGCCAAGCGGAGCCTGGCCGATCTGCTTCCAGAAATTGCAGCAAACTCTCCTCCATATAGAGTCCTATTTTGTCAACAGGCTGAGGTGCGGCAAATACTGCCGCACCTCAATTCTGCGTTAACAGGAGACATGCTCTATAAGTTTTTCCAAGTAAACTCAATAGGAATATCAATTTCTGTATGAGCACCGTTTTCGTTATAAGTTCGATATTCTCCATGCAATTCTATACAGATGATGGAGTGGATCAGCATGGCACCCACACTGTCCGAACTTTCGCAGTCCGAGGTACCGGAAAACCCAACACCATTGTCTTGATAAGAAATCCGGTATCGCTGCATCTGCGCATCAGTAACTGCACAGATATGGATGTTGAGCGGATCGGTTCTTCCATTATTGTGCTTCAAGGAATTGGTGATTAGCTCATTGGCCACTAGGGCAAAGGACACCGCATGCCCATAGGGGACGATTATTTCATCAAAGTCCAGGCCGATTCTGGCCAGACTCTCATAGGGCCGGGCAATCTCGTTGACGATGGCATATAAACTGATCACATCGGTGGTAACGTCTTTATGACACAGGATATTGTGTGCTTTTGCAATGCTCTGTACGCGGCCAGATATTTCATTGAGAATTTGTGATGCCTGCGTCATGGGGTCCTTATTTGTGATTTTATAGGATAGCTCACTTTTGGCCAGTTCAATCAGTCCGACGATGATTTGCAGGTTATTCTTGATGCGGTGATGACTTTCCTGCAACAGGACAGAATTGCCCATCAGGTTTGTGTTCTCCACGATGATGCCGGCTTCTTTTGCGATCCATTTTAGATAGAGCACGTCTTTTTCCGAGTATACATAGTAGCTGTCATAACACACTTCGATGAGAAGCTGCCGACTGTGCCCGATGGTACAGGGATAAAACAACGCAGTTGCATGGCTGGCCTCCCGGCCGAAAAAATGTCTAAAATGGGATTGATTCTTACTGATATAGAAAAACTCTCCTTTTTCAAGGATAAGATGAATGTGTTCCTGGTGGAGGCGCAGATGTTCCGACTGCGGATCGTCCCGGGCCGTTACAGTGATCAGACTTCCCTGGTGGTGATCCAGAAGGTAGAATACACTGTTGGATGCATGCAGCTCGTTGAGCAGGTACTTGGAAAAAACATGCAGTGCCTTTCGTAAATCATAACATTCTCTTAGCTCCTGCATATTCTCGTTAATTGCACGGAGGATCTCCAGCTTTTCGTCTTTCTTGCCGCCTTTATCCTCATAATGAGCGCCCATCATCACAGGAAAAATCTGTTTGGGGTTGCGTCCCGCTTCTTCTGCGGAGTACGTTCCATAATTAACACCGTGCGAGATGATAGTAATGGTATCCGCGGCCTTTACAGAATCCTCCCATTGGCTGCATAGATAGAGGATTTTTGTTCCTTTTTCGCAAAGACGGTCCAATATGCTCAAGTAGATGGCATAATTTTTATAGGACAGGAAGTTTTCTACCTCCCAAACGATCAATAGATCAGGGTTAATCGAGCAGCATTTCAGTATTTCCACAATTTTTTTCTGCTCCCGAGACAAAAATCTGACCTTGACGCTGCCGTCCAGGCAGAAGCCGGTTTCTTTCAGCAGCTTTTCAAAAAGAGCAGTGCGACGCTTCCTGCCAAAAAGGAAAAACTTTCTCTCATTGATGAATATGTTGTCAATAACGGAGAGACTGTTATACAGAGAGTCAACGCCGGATATCATCTGCACACTCCCATCGGCGGCAGCCTGGTAGAAATCCCGTCCGTCCAGTTGAATACTGCCTGATGTGATTAACCGTTTATCCAGAAATACTTTGACCAGTTCGTCCAGAAAGGTCACATTAGGACACAGAATGGCATGGACTTCCGGCCGGTCTAGCTGAAAACTGATGTTCTGAATCCGGCCGCTGGGCGTTTTTGCACAGAGATGGTCAATTGAAAACATAAGCGCTCCTCATTAAGCTCATACGTCCAGAAGCTTTTCTGCGGCAATAATTTCTTTAGCGATGATGACCAGTTTTTTGTTCTTGTCCTTGCTCTTTTTTTGCAGCTGACGCATGGCATCCGGCTCTTTCAAGCCGAAGCGATCCATAAGAATTCCCTTGGCGCGCTCAATGTACTTGCGCTCTTCCAATGCGTTGCGCAGGGAATCGGCCTGGGCGTAGACCTGCTGAAACTCCTCATATCGTGCTTGCGCAATCTGAATGGTAGCCTCGAGCTGTTTGCCGTCCACTGGTTTGAGCAAATACCCAAAGGCGCCAAGTTCTGCCGCCTGCTGACTGAGCTGTTCAGAATAGTAACCGGTGATGAAAATGCAAGGGACAAGGCGGTCTTGATTGATCGATTTGATTACTTCGAGCCCGGTTTTCTTCGGCATATTGATATCAATAAGCACCATATCCGGGAGCAGAGAACGAATTTGTTCCTCTGCCTGCATGCCATCCAGGGCAGTGCCAATTACAGTGTGCCCAGCCCTCTCGACCATCATTTTGAAAGTACCGAGTATGATTGTTTCGTCTTCTGCAATAAAAATACGCAGCGGTCTCATCTTGCCATTCTCCTTCAATCACCATTCTGCACAATTCTCCTGCCGTCAAGTACGCGAGAGGGACATGTGCAATTCGCGTCCTGGTTGTTCTACAGTTATTATATCACAAATACTTTCGTATAAAAAGCTGTTTCTCCACTGCGTACCGGATACGCAGCTAGACCTGAGCGACACATTGAAGGAATAGAGCCTCCATCTTGTTCCAGGCCTCACGCATATTATCCGACTGGCTGAAGAGAAAAGTGTTTCCCAGCACAATGTAGTCCACGCCGGTTTCGTGGACAGCCTTCATCGTGCTTGGATGGCAGCCCCCGTCAATCTGTGTCTCGTAATGCCACCCCATCTCCTCCCGCAGTGCAGCGGCAGTGCGGATTTTGTCCAGTACTGAAGGAACCAGCTTCTGTCCGGCAAAGCCCGGCGTTACGCCCATAAAGGTCAGCAGATCAATATCAGCTATGTAGGGGCGGATATTCTCCAGCGATGTGGCAGGGTTCAGCACAACGCCGAATTTTTTCCCTTTGCTTTTGACCTGGTCAATATAGGAAAATACGTTTTTCTCAATTGTGTCTGCCTGGAAGGAGATGATGTCTGCTCCGGCCTGCATACAGGCCTGCGCAATTTCCATTTCTGTTCCATTGACCATCAAATGGACGTCAATGGGCCGCTGTGCAAGCGGGCGGAGCTGTGCAATAAACTGCGGCGATAGGCACATGTTTTTCGCATAGTGCCAGTCAATAATATCCACATGATACAGTACCGCGTTCTCATTCAACGCCTGGATCTGGCTGGCTGCATTCATCAGATCCATTCCCATCAGGGAGACAGCAAATTTTTGCTCCATGTCAGTTTCTCCTCTGTCCCGCAGCAGATAAAGCGCGGGACGATTCAGCGGTTTGGTAGTGTTCTGGCCGCCCCGCACGGGGGCGGCCAGATGGTCTGGAGATATATTACTCAGCAGGCGCGTAGTTGGGAAGATACTGGCGGATGGCAGTGATGGCTTCCTCAGTATCCAGATTGTCCGCCGTCAGCAGGAAGGTTCCTGCATCCACCTGCTTCTCCACGCTGTTGCCGTCGTGCAGAGCCAGAATGGTCTTGACGCCCTCATACCCCATATTGTAGGGACTTTGCAGGACTGTGGCAGAGACCATGCCGTTTCGGATGTATGTGATGATGTCGTCGCTAACGTCCACGGAGCAGAGCTTGACTTCGCCGTTGATTCCCTCCTGAAGGAAGGCGTTGCTGGCACCAGTGATGGCGGCGTCATTGGAGCAGAAAATCACACTGATATCGGGATTGGCGGTCAGATAGTTCAGAGCCAAGGACTCCGCCGTTGGAATGTCGCTGTCGGCCAACTGGATGCCCAGATACTCGATGCCGTCGTACTGCTGCATTCCCTGATTGAAACCTTCAGGGCGGTCTACACCGGCAGCAAAGGCATAGTTGTCACCAATGATGGCATATTTACCCTCATAGCCGATCAGTTCCGCCATATACTCGCCCAGTGCGCGGCACCCGGTGACGTTATCTGTACAGATGAAAGAACTGGCATCATTGGGCTCCACACCGGAGTCCACCGTACAGACATGTACGCCGTTCGTCTCCGCATCCACTACTGCGGAGTGGAGAGCTTCCGGGTCTGTCGCGGCGAGCAGGATGCCGTCCACCCCAGCGGTGACGGAGTTGTTCATGATGTCGATCTGCCCCTGGGAGTCACCGTTTCTGGCGGGACCATCGTACAGAATGGTGATACCACCGTAGGCATCGCCGAATTCTGCCGCAGCCGCCTCGGCGCCTGCACGTAGTGCGTTCCAGTAGTCGGAGGCGGTGGACATCGGTACTACCTGGATCGTCAGACCTTTGTCGGCGGGCTTGTCGGCGGGTTCATTGGCGGGGGGAGTCTGTTCTCCGGACTGGGTGCTGTCGGAGGGGGCCGGGGGCTGGTTGGTGCTGTTGGAGCAGCCGGCTACGGCCAGCAGCATGATAAGGGTCATAAGCAATGCGGCAAACTTTTTCATCTCGGTTCTCCTTTTCTTTTACAGATTTTGTTTATAGCAGTATATTTCTATACCGTTTTCTTTCTCCGGATATTGTCTACCAGTACCGCCGCGATCAGGACAACACCTACAAACAGCTTCTGCCAGTAGGTGGAGATGCCCATCAGCTGCAATCCGTTGGAGAGCACGGACATGATTAGCGCGCCAATCAGGGCTCCGCCGATGGTCCCCTCTCCGCCCAGCAGACTGGCACCGCCGATGACGGCGGCAGCGATGGAGTTCATCTCATATCCATCGCCCGCTGTGGACACGCCGCTGTTCAAGCGGCAGACCATAATCACGCCGGCAATGGCGGAGACAAACCCGCTGATGGTATACACCTCGATCAAATGCCGCTCCACCTTGATCCCGGAAAACTTGGCCGAGACGCTGTTGCTGCCAATTGCATAGGTGTACCGGCCAAACCGCGTCTTGGAGAGCGCAATATGAGCGAGGATCAGCAGGGCGAACATAATGCAGGTAATACCCGGCAGAAAGCCTAGCAGTTTAATACTGGCAAAGGCCTTGATGGAGGCAGGCAAACTGTAGATATTACTGCCGTTGCAGCTGAGCAGTGCGATAGCTGAGACCGCGTTGGTGGTGCCCAGGGTCGCAATCATGGGAGGTATGTTCATCTTTGCAACCAGAAAGCCGTTGATCAGACCAATGGCTCCTCCCAGTACAATAATCAGGCAGAATGTCGCGCCAACCGGAATTCCCATATGAACGATCATAATGGCGGACAGAATGGACGAAAAACCGATGATTGCCCCTTGGGACAAATCGATCCCCTTGGTGATGATAACAAAGGTCTGCCCAATGACCAGTATGCCGACGACAGACACCTGTTGGAGTACATAATACAGATTGCGAACGGACAGGAAGCCTGGCGCTTCTACGCAGAAGAACAGACACAATATCACCAGGACCGCAATAATGCCGATGCCGTTGACCGCCGCCCCCACCCGTTTTTTTATATCATTCATTCTTGACGATTCCCCTTTCTCAGCGCTGCTGCGCCAGCATGAGTTCTTCCTCTGCGGTATCCCGCGCAAAGTCAGATATGATTCGCCCGCGGGACATTACACAGATCCGGTCACAGACGCCCTGCAATTCCGGCGTATAGGAAGAAATCACAATAATGGCGCGCCCCTCGCGGGCTAGTTCCCGGATGATCTCATAGACCTTCGCCTTAGCGGAAACGTCGATGCCCTTGGTCGGTTCGTCGAAAATGAGGACCTTTGCGCCGCTGGCGATCATCTTGCCGATGGAGACCTTCTGCTGGTTTCCGCCGGACAAATTGGAGACCTTCTGCTTCGGAGACCAACATTTGATTGCCAGTGCACCGATAATCTCCTCTGCCATGTTCCAGATACGCTCGTCACTGACAAAAGGAGGTTTGCCCATCACCCGCTGGCTTTTGAGGACCAGGCTGGAAAGGGAGAGGTTGAAATCGATCCCCATAGACAGATTCAATCCATCGGTACGCCGGTCCTCGCTGATATATGCGATGCCGCAGCACAGTGCGTCGTAGACACCATGGATGTGACGGACGCTGCCATCAACCAGCACCTGGCCATCTGTCGATTTTCTGGCTCCAATAATCAGGTGAGCAAGCTCTGTCCGCCCTGCGCCAATCAGTCCGGAAAGCCCCAGGACCTCTCCGTAGCGAACTTGAATATTACAGTCATGAACCACATGATCAGAGAGCGCCCTGGTCTCCAGAGCAACGTGGTCCGTAATGTATGAGTGATATTCCGGGAAAAAGCTGTCCATCCGCTGTGTAATCATATGACCAACAATCTTTTTCTCATCCATTTCCACCATGGGGCTGGAGCAGACTACGCGGCCATCCTTCATGATAACGCACTGATCGGACATGCGCAGCGCATCTTCCAGGTAGTGGGTGATGAAAAGAACCGTCAGTCCATCCTGACGCATTTTTTTCATGATTGCAAACAGCTTCTCTTTCTCCCGGTTGGTCAGCGATGTGGTAGGCTCGTCAAAAATCACAATGCGGGGATTAGCGGCCATACACTTTGCAATTTCACAGATTTGCTGCTGTGAGACGCTCAGCTCGTCCAGCCGCTGATCTGGAGAGATGTCCTTGGCCCCCAATCGCTCCAACATCATCCCGGCAATTTCCCGTTGCTTTTTGACATCCAAAAAGCCATACCGCACAGGGTCTCTCCCGATTACGATATTCTCCGAGACTGTCAAGTGCGGCAGGCCGCTCAATTCCTGATAGACGATGCCGATACCGCGATTTTCCGCATCAATCGGGGACATAATCTCCACAAGAGTACCGTCGATCAGGATAGAGCCGGAATCCTTCTGGTAGGCACCGGAAAGGATCTTCATCAGCGTGCTTTTCCCCGCACCATTCTGGCCGAGCAGTGCGGTGATCTCTCCGGACTTAGCCGTAAAGCTCACATCGTCCAGTGCCACCGTTCCCGGAAAAGTTTTGCGAATGTTCTTGAATTCTATCACAATAAGTTCACCGGTCATCCCAGCCTTTCTGTCAGCAGCCGGTGCCTTTTGCCAGCCGCGGGGGAATGCAGATATGTCCCAGTACGCCATACCTGCGTGCGCGGCAGGCGCCGGGAATATTGTTGGCGCTGCAATGAATAGCCGCATACGCCAACGTTGCAAATTTGATTGCTTCCTTGAATTGCGGCGGGATTCCGATTTCAAAGGAGGTGCATACCCGCATATGGGCGGGCAGACGGTCTTGAATGTTTTGCAGGAGCGTCTTGTTGTATGCGCCGCCGCCGCTGGCATACAGCGTCTCTGTATCGGACAGGTCTGCGAAGTCCTTGATGCACCTGGTGATGCACTCCGCAGAAAAGACATTGTATGTAGCCATGATGTCTACATCAGACAGATGGCTGTACTTTTGCCGCATCCGCTCAGAGTAGGCGGTGTCGAAGTCGTCCCGCCATGCAGAGCGGGGATAGGGGCGGGTCAGGAAGGGGGCAGTCAACAGTTCGTTCAGAAGTACTGCGTCACAATGGCCCCGGGCTGCGATATCGCCGTTTTCGTCGTAGGGAAGACCAAAATATTTCTTGGCAATATAGTCGATCATGATATTGCCGGGACCGCAGTCAAAGGCCAACATCTTGCTGCGATCTTTGTACACTTTATGGACATTGGAAATGCCGCCGATGTTCAGCGTCATCGTAGGCTTGCCGCCGCGGAAGAGGCAGTAGTCCACATACTGCATCAGCGGGGCTCCCTGACCACCCAGGGCGTGGTCGGCGGGGCGGAACTGTGAGACAGTGGTGATGTCTGTATAATCCGCCACTACGCAGCCGTCGCCAAAGCAAAAGCCGTAGGCATAGATGTCGTCTAAAAACAGATCCACAAAATTCTCTTCATATTGGGCGTCTGTTACGGCATCTGCCGCCTCCCGGTTGGTCTGGTGCAGATACACCTGCTGGCCGTCTACGCCGACACATGCGATATCCTCGGGTTTATGGCCTGTTTTTGCCAACAGTTTTTTCACGCATACCCCGAAAAAGGCTCCAATCGCGTAGTTGAGTTTTGAAAGCTGGAACAAGTCCAGTTTGTTGTCAAAGGCGTCCCAAATCATTTTGTGCAGCCGCTCGGGCCAATCTACGGAAATGCCATCGATAAATCGCGGAGGACTGGGCTGTTGGTCCTCCATCATCGAAATTTCCGCCAGGGCGCAGTCCACGCCATCGCAGGAACTGCCGCTGTTCAAACCAATAATCAATGCCATGGTCGATTCTCCTTTCTTTTGCCGCTGTTTTCCTGTATGTATCAAAACCGTGCGTCCACAGTTTCAACCGAAAAAACAAAATGCCAACACGATATGTACTCGTGTTGGCATTCATAACCAAAAGTGGATACAATATATATAAACGTCTGTCATAAACGTTTATTTTAATAAGATTATAGCAGATTGTGCAGCGAAGTGTCAAGAGTTCGGACGGTTTTTTTTACTGCTGTTGTGACGAAAAAAAGGGGCTACATATGGGCAAATCAACCAAACCAAGTTATACAGTGAGGAAAATGGGCCATCTCACAATCAATTCAAGTGACAACTACAGTAAGAAGTATAAATTGGGACATTTCTCATTCAACACGCCCCCGCTGATGACCCTGTTTTCCAATTTCTTGACCGTAAAAGGCGGGAGGGCAAGCACTACTATGTCTACATGACTGCTGCAGCGAACTAGTTCCTGAGAATCTATTATGGAACTGTCACAGCTTATTTAGAGAAGCTGTGACGAATTATAAACGCTGATTTTCAATCCAATTCCATGGCCGGCTGAGCAGAACGGTCTGCTTTACTGCGCCCAGCTTCATAGAACCATTTCCTTGAAATTTTTCCGCTTTTGGCCCTTGACAGCTCTTGGCAGGTTTGGCAGGACTCCTTTTGTATTTCATTTTGGCCTTATTCTGGCGTTGTCTATTTTTTCCAAAGGGAAAGCACCCGCATGATGGATTGCCATCAAGTGGGTGCTTTCTTTGTCCGGGGTTAATTTACGTCATTTCCTGCCGCTGCAAGCATGTTTTCGATCAAAATTCCATACCCTTTTGTCGGTTCATTGACCATAACGTGAGTTACGGCTCCCACAATTCGGCCATTTTGTAAAATGGGCGATCCGCTCATCCCCTGGACGATGCCGCCGGTCTGCTCAATGAGCGCCGGGTCGGTCACCTGGATGAGCAGATTCTGCACCCCCGTGCGGTCCAGCACCCGGACGATCTCAATGTCGTAGGATTCCACCTGGTCTCCGCTGACATTGGAGAGAATGACGGCGGGTCCGGTGCATACCTCTTCAGCCCCGGCCACCGGCAGGGCGCTGCCCTCCGTGAAGACGCAGGATTCCATGGACCCGAAGACCCCCTGCTCCGTATTGGCGTACAGCTCGCCCAGATCGTGGGCCAGGTCGAAGCTGCCCTTCAGCTCGCCGGGCTCTCCGGCGCTGCCCCGCTTCACCGCCTTCACCGAGGCGCGCATCACCGCTCCGTCCCCCAGGGGCATCAGGAGCCCCGTATCCGTATCAGTGATGCCGTGCCCCAGCGCGCCGAAGGAGCCGGTGGCGGGGTCATAAAAAGTTATCGTGCCAATGCCCGCCATGCTGTCTCGTATCCAAGCGCCCAGCCGCCAGGTGCCGTCGGTGCCCAGCACCGGCTGGGCGGCCAGCTTCAGCTCCCGGCCGTCCCGGGTCACGTCCAGGTCCACCCTGCATCCGCATTGGAGCAGGGCGGCGAACTGCTCGGAGCTCTCCACCTCCTGGCCGTTGGCCGCCTCGATCACGTCGCCCACCTGCAAGCCGCACTCCGCCCCCGGGGAGAGCACGCCGCTGCCGGTCTCCACCTCCGCCAGGCCGATGACCACCACGCCCTCGGCGAACAGCTTGATGCCGATGGTGTGCCCTACGGGGACCAGCCAGTCGGCCTCCAGAGCGGCGGCCTGGGCGGGCGGTCCCGCCAGGGAGGCGCACAGCAGCCCGCTAAGAAAAAAAGCCGCGGCCCGCCGGCGCCTGCGATTCTGTCCAGTCATCCATTTCACCACCCCTTTCAAAAATTTCGCTGTGAAATCCACAGCAAAACTAATTTGCGCTTCTTTGGGCAGAATACGCAGAAAAGCAGCTTCTAAAAAGCGGCGGCATTGTCAAGGAAAGATCCGGCAGCGCCCGTAAAACGGCAAAAAAATAGAATCCGCAGGCAAAAGCCCGCGGATTCTGGCGGTAATTTCCAAATTGTTTGGCAGATCGGTATGTAGAAGATTAACGGTCAAAAATACGCAGGATGTCCTCGAAGGGGTCCTTCTCGTCGGCCTTCTTCTCCTCCTCGGTCTGGGGACGGAGCAGAAGGTCGTCGAACTTTTCCTTGGAGGACCCGCCCGCCACGGCGCCCTGGATGCCGGAGACGGCCACGGCGTTGGCCCCCTTCTTCTCGTCAAAGCCGGTGGCGATGATGGTGACCCGGATCTCGTCGTCCATGCTCTCGTCAAAGGCCGCGCCGAAGATGGTGTTGGCGTCGGGGTGGACGGCCTGCTGGACCATGGCGGCGGCGGCCTCCACGTCGTCCAGGCCGATGTCGCTGGAGCCCGTGATGCTCACCAGCACGCCCTTGGCCCCGTTGATGGAGGTCTCCAGCAGGGGGCTGGAAATGGCCTGGCGGGCGGCCTCCTCGGCCTTGCCCTTGCCGGCGGCGGAGCCCACGCCCATGTGGGCCAGACCCGCGCCCTTCATAACGGTGGTCACGTCGGCAAAGTCCAGGTTGATGAACCCCGGCTTGCCGATGAGCTCGGTGATGGACAGCAGGGCCTGGCGCAGCACGTCGTCGGAAATCTGGAAGCCGTTGGCAAAGGTGATCTTCTGGTCGGTGACGTGCTTGATGCGGTCGTTGGGGATGACCACCAGGGAGTCCACCCGGCTCTGCAGCTCCTCAATGCCGGCCTCCGCCTGCTGCATCCGGCGGCGTCCCTCGAACCAGAAGGGCTTTGTCACCACGCCTACAGTGAGGATGCCCATTTCCCGGGCGGCTTCGGCTACCACCGGGGCGGCTCCCGTGCCGGTGCCGCCGCCCATGCCGGCGGTGATGAACACCATGTCGGTGTCCTCCAGGGCCTTGGAGATCTGGCTGCGGCTCTCCTCCGCGGACTTGCGGCCCACCTCGGGGTCGGCCCCGGCGCCCTGGCCATGGGTCAGCTTCTCGCCGATCTGAATCTTATAGGCCGCCACGGATTCGTTGAGTACCTGCTTGTCCGTATTGATCGCCACAAAATCCACACCGGTCACACCGGAGCTGACCATGCGGTTGACTACGTTGTTGCCGCAGCCGCCTACGCCGATTACTTTAATCTTAACGATATTGTCGGGAGCGGTCACCAGTTCAATTGCCATAATGGAATTCCTCCTGCAAGACATTGTGTCTTTTGTATATTAGCCGGGGCGTCTGCCCCAAGATAGAGTGTCCAATTTCATTCATTATAGCGCCTTTTCCGGAACAGGTCAATAGCGAACCGCCCGCTTTTTTGAAATTTTCCGGCGAAAGGAGCCAATGGAAATGATTTCCGGATTTCCGGCCTCATTCCTTGTCGGGAATGAAGCGGACCTCGTAGTCGTCTGACATGGTCATGCGTAAAGTGCCCTTCTGATTAGGCTCCAGTTTATCCACGGCGCTGAGGAGACAGGTGATCTTGAAATCGAAATCCGCATCGTAGAACAGCTCCACCCGGAAGCGCCCGTCGTAGCGGAGGACCAGCTCCCGGGGGCTGGTGCAGTCAATGGAATTTACCAGCGGAAGGGCCTCCTGGGCGTCCAGTACGGCCAGCAGCTCCTGGAGGCGGCTGGCGGTGATGGTACTGTCCTCCGGCAATGCCAGGGCGGCGCTGACGGCGGGGTCCTCCGCCTGGACGCCGGTGATCTGGGGGTACTCCGCCGCCAGAGAGCCGTCGGCGGCCTCCAGGATTTTCCCTCCGGTGCTGAGGAGCCACCAGCCGCCCGCCCCCTGAATGGCGGCCGCAGCCCGGGTCTCCGTCACCTCGATCTCCAGGGTGCTGGGGAATTTGGGCCGGGGCTGTACGTCGGTGACATAGGGCAGGGCGGTGTAGATCCGCTGGGAGACCCGGTAGCGGTCCAGCAGCACCAGGTTGTCGCCGGGCTCCACGCCGGAGGCGGCGATGATGTCGGCGGCCTGGTAGCGGCTGGCGCCGGTGACCTGGATGGTTTCCACCTTGAAAAACATGGTGAGCGCCGCTACCACGACCCCGGCGGCCAGAAGGAGTGACAAGGGACGCAGCAAACGGCCCAAACCTCCCCGCCGGCGTCTTTTTTTCCTCTTTTTGGGCATGGCGGGCGCTCCTTTCTTTTGTAGTATTGCCGGAGTCAGCTGATTTGAATCTCCGCGCCCAGCTTGCGCAGATCGCCTACGGGGTCCTGATAGCCCCGCTGGATGTGAAAGATATCTCCGATTTGGGTCTCCCCCCGGGCGGCCAGCCCGGCCACCAGCAGCGCCGCGCCGCCCCGCAGGTCCGTACACCGCACCTGGGCGCCGTACAGCGCCGGGACGCCGGTGACTACCGCCACCCGGTCGGCCACCCGGATGTCCGCGCCCATGCGGCACAGTTCGTCCACGTGGCGGTACCGGTTCTCGAAGATGTTCTCCACAAACACCGTGGCCCCCTGGCTGCGTAGCAGGGCGGCCATGACGACCGCCTGGGCGTCGGTGGGGAAGCCGGGGTAGGGGGCCGTGCGCACCGTCCCGATGGAGCGCAGGCGGCCCTCGGAACGCAGGACGATCCGGCCCGCGCCGCTGTAGATCTGGCAGCCCGCCGTATGGAGGGCGGCGGTGACGGTGGAGAGGTGGCTGTGATGGACCCGGGTGAGCTCGATCTCGCCGCCCGCGGCGGCGGCCGCCGCCAGATATGTAGCCGCCACGATCCGGTCCGGCATGACGGTGTGGCATACGTCCCGGGTGGGCTGGCGGCCCTGGACGCAGATGGTGGAGCTGCCCGCGCCCTTCACCCGGCACCCCATGCCGCAGAGAAATTCCTGGAGGTCCGCGATCTCCGGCTCCCGGGCGGCGTTGAGGAGCACCGTCTCCCCCTGCGCGCCGCAGGCGGCCAGAATGGCGTTCTCCGTAGCGCCCACGCTGGGCATACTCAGGGTAATCTCCCGGCCCTCCAGGTGCTGGCCGGTGCAGCGCAGGCAGCCGCCCTCCTCCCGGATGTCCGCCCCCAGCTGCCGCAGGACGGACAGGTGCAGGTCGATGGGCCGGGGGCCCAGCTCGCAGCCGCCGGGGTGGCTCAGCTCCGCCCAGCCCATCCGGGCCAGGATGGAGCCCAGGAACACCACCGAGGAGCGCATCTCCCGCATCAGATGGTCGGGGACGTCCCACCGGCTGAGATCGCCTGCGTCGATGACCAGCTCCTCGCCCTCCCAGTCCGCCCGGCAGCCCAGGTGGCGGAGGATGCGGATGCTGGCCTCCACGTCGCTGAGGTGGGGGCAGCCCCGGAGGACCGTGCGCCCCGGGTGCA
The DNA here is from genome assembly GCA_021768185.1 of Oscillospiraceae bacterium. Taxonomy (GTDB): domain Bacteria; phylum Bacillota; class Clostridia; order Oscillospirales; family Oscillospiraceae; genus Pelethomonas. The sequence goes on along the minus strand of JAETNP010000012.1, from coordinate 28,431 downwards.
GGATGGACGCGGCCAGAATGGGCAGGACGCTGTTTTTCGCGCCCTGGACCGCCAGCGTCCCCTCCAGCCGGGTACCGCCCTGTATGGTGATATGGCTCATATGAATCCCTCCGCCCATGAATTTGTCCATGCGATAACAAGACTAATCCATGGTATGCGGGAGGGAGGAAACTGCTACTTTTTGCCGGAACGGACCAGGGCCATGACGGCGTCCAGGATCTTTTCCGACGCGTCAATGGTCCCCAGGGAGGACATGGCGGCGCTCATGGCCTTCCGCCGGGCCTCGTCGTGGAGGATATCACGGGAGGCGTCGTAGAGCTTCTGCCCGCTGCTGTCCTTTTCCAGGATCATCACCGCGCCTCCGGCGTGGTCCAGGACCCGGGCGTTGGATTCCTGATGATTATGGGTCACGTTGGGGGAGGGGACGATGATGGCCGGGACCCCCAGGGCGGTGAGCTCGCTGATGGTGCTGGCCCCGGCCCGGCAGATCACCAGATCGGCGGCCCGCATGAGCTCCGCCATGTTCTGGATATACTCCCGGACCTCCAGTTCCGGGGTGCGGCTCAGGTCCACATTTTCCTCCCGGAGGTATTCGCCCATGCGCTGGCAGCCAATGGCCCCGGCGCTGTGGACATGGTGGAAGGGCAGGCCGCCGCGGGCTTCCAGGGCCAGGAACCGGGCCATCTCCCGGTTCATCTCGGCAGCGCCCAGGCTGCCGAAGAAGGAGACGATCAGGGGCCTGCCGTCGTCCATGCCCAGCTTCTGCTTCGCCTGCTTCTTGGTCAGCAGGAAGAAGTCCCCCCGGACCGGGGTGCCGGTGACCAGCACCTTGTCGGGATGCTTGTAGTTTTTCCGGCACTCCTCAAAACCAACCATGATGAGGTCAGCATGATTTTCCAGCAGCCGGGTGGTGAGCCCGGGAATGGCGTTGGATTCGTGGATGGCGGTGGGGATGCCCAGTCTGGCGGCGGCCCGGATCATGGGATAGCTGGCGTAGCCCCCGGTGCCCACCACCAGGTCGGCGGGGAACTCCTCCAGCAGTGAGCGGGCCTCCCCGGGGGAGCGGAGGAAATTGCGCAGGGAGACGATGTTGTGCCGGATCTCCTTCGGGGCCAGGGAACGGTGGAAGTTGGAGACCTCCACGGCCCGGAAGGGCCATCCGGCGCTCTCGATGAGCTGCTTTTCGATGCCCCGGTGGGCACCCACGAAGAGAATTTCGCTGCCGGGCTTTCGTTCCTTGATGAGCCCGGCCAGGGCCAGGGCGGGGTTCACATGGCCCGCCGTGCCGCCGCAGGTGAATACGATCTTAATTGTCACTGCCCCCTTTTATCGCGCCTTTGGCGCGGGGATCTGTCTGGAAACGGAAAGGACGATGCCCACCTCCACCAGCTGGATGACCAGGGCCGTGCCGCCGGAGCTGAAGAAGGGCAGGGAGATGCCGGTGGCGGGGATGAGGTTGGTCACCACCGCGATGTTCAGGAAGGTCTGGAGGGCGATCTGGGTGGTGACGCCCACGATGAGCAGACTGCCGAACCGGTCCCTGGCGTGGATGGCCAGCCAGAAGCCCCGGATGATGAGCAGGGCGAAAAGAAGCATGATCAGCGTCCCGCCCACCAGTCCCAGCTCCTCCAGGACCACGGCGAAGATGTAGTCGTTCTGGGCCTCGGGGAGATAGCCGAACTTCTGCCGGCTCTTGCCCAGGCCCACCCCCAGCAGTCCGCCGGAGCCGATGGCGTACAGCCCCTGGATGGTCTGCCAGGCAGCGTCCCGCCGGAATTCCAGGTCCCCGCCGAAGGGGTCCTTCCATACGGTGATGCGGGAAGCGTTGTAGTTGATGGCCTTGAAGAAATTCTCAATGACGTCCGTAAAGGCCAGCAGGTAGGAGGCCAGACCCACGCCGCCCACGCCGGCGGCGATCCATCCCCAGTGGATGCCGCCCACCACCAGCATGGCCGCGCCGATGCCGGCGATGAGGATGGCCCCGGAGAAGTGGGGCTCCAGGGCCGTCATGCCCACCATGGCCAGCAGGATGACCATGTGGTAGAGGAAGCCCGCCTTGAACTCCTTCATTTTTTCCCGCTTCTTGGAGATGGACTCCGCGAAGTAGACGATGAGGCCCAGCTTCGCCACGTCCGAGGGCTGGAAGGTCAGCGAGGTGTTGGGGACGCCCAGCCACCGGGCCGCGCCGTTGGCGCTGATGGCCAGCAGCCGCCCGTTCTCCTTGGGCCCGGGGATGATGACCAGAAACAGCAGGATGAGGGACGTCCACAGGCCCAGCCGCGCCAGTCCCCGGAACCGCTCGTAGTTGATTTTGGACACCCACAGCATGAGCCCTACGCCCAGCGCTGCGAAGACGGCCTGCCGCTTGAAGAAGTACAGCGGGTCGTTGCCCAGCCGGGAACTGGCCTGGGCGTTGGGGAAGCTGGCGGAGAGGAGCATGATGAGGCCGATGCCCAGCAGCAGCAGGGCCAGCAGCAGGAAGGGCATATCCAGCGGTCCCCGGGCGGCCTCCCAGGCCTCCTGGCGCTTGCGCCGGTCCTCCCGCTCCTTCTGGCGCTTGAGCTGCCGGTACTCGTCCCGGGTGAGAGGAACGCCGTTCCGGGTGCGGATGGGACGTGATTTCTTTTGGGCCATGGACGATTCCTCCAGTCATTGGGTCAAAACGGGCTACAGGGCCATGACCCCCATCAGCGCCAGAGCGCAGAACACGGCGGACACCGCCGTGAAGACCGTGACGATCTTCACCTCGCTCCAGCCGCACATCTCAAAGTGGTGGTGGATGGGGGCCATCTTGAAGATCCGCTTCCCATGGGTCAGCTTGAAGCAGGCGACCTGGAGAATGTCGGACAGGGTCTCGATAATGTAGACGATCCCCACGGGGACCAGGATCAGGGGCATGTCGATGGCGAAGGCCATTCCCGCCACCGCGCCCCCCAGGAACAGGGAACCGGTGTCCCCCATGAACACCTTGGCGGGGTGGGCGTTGAAGAGCAGGAAGGCCAGCAGCCCCCCCAGCACGGCCCCGGCGAACACCCCCATCTGGGTGACGCCCCACCAGGCCGCCGCCGTGACGTAGAACAGGGCTACAGGCACGGTGACGGAGGCCGCCAGGCCGTCCAGGCCGTCGGTGATGTTCACGGCGTTCACCGCCCCCACGATGACAAAGGCGCAGAAGACCATGTAGACCGGCCAGCTCAGATGGAGGTCCAGCTTGAGGAAGGGGACGTACAGGTGGGGGGTGATGTGCCCCTCCAGCCGCATCAGCATCAGAAAGAGAATGGCGGCCGCCAGCTGGAGCAGGAACTTCTGGATGGCGGTCAGGCCCAGGTTCTGGTGGCGCTTCACCTTCTCGTAGTCGTCCAGGAACCCGATGACGCCGAAGACGGAGGAGAACAGGAACAGGTAGATGTGGGTCAGGTTCCCCGCCGCCATGCCCCGCATCCCGGCGAACAGGATGGAGACCGCGATGCCGATGATGAACATGAGGCCCCCCATGGTGGGGGTCCCGGCCTTGGAGGCGTGCCACTTGGGGCCCACCTCCCGGATCTCCTGGCCGGCCTTCAGCCGCCGCAGGGCGGGCAGGATGACCCACCGGCCCAGGACCGCCGTTACGGCAAAGCTCAGCACACACGCGACAATGATTTCCATAAGCATATTTCTCCCTCGCGCCTGACGGCGTCAGGCATTCCTCTTTCGTTCGGCAATATAGTCCGCCACCACTTCCCGCTCGTCCAGGTGGCGCTTCTCATGGCCTACGATCTGATAGGTCTCGTGGCCCTTTCCGGCCAGGATGATCACGTCGTCCGGCTGGGCGTGGTCCAGGGCGTACCGGATGGCTTTCACCCGGTCCGGCTCCACCACGTAGGGGGTGGAGGTGCCCTCCAGCCCCGGCAGGATCTCGGAGATGATGAATTCCGGGTCCTCGGTGCGGGGGTTGTCGGAGGTGACCACCACGAAATCCGCCAATTGGGCGGCGATGCGCCCCATCTTGGGCCGCTTGCCCCGGTCACGGTCGCCGCCGCAGCCGAAGAGGATCACCACCCGGCCCTTGGCGAAGCCTCGGACGGTGGTCAGCACGTTTTCGATGGCGTCCGGGGTGACGGCGTAGTCGATGAGCACCGTGTAGTCCCAGGGCACGGGGACCACCTCCACCCGGCCCTTGACGCCCCGGCTTTCCGCCAGGACCCGGGCGCTGTCCCGGAGGGGGACCCCCAGGGCCTTTGCCGCCGCCAGCACCCCCAGGGCGTTGTAGACCGTGAAGCCCCCCGGGATGCCCACCCGGACGGGGACTGTCTCCCCGGCACACACCGCGTCAAAGGACACGCCGTCCACCGACAGGCGGATGTTTTCTGCCCGCAGGTCCCCGGACTTCTCTCCGAAGGAGAGCAGGGGACAGGGGGCGTCTTTTGTCACCCGGGCCGCCCAGGGGTCGTCGGCATTGTAGACGCCCTGTTCGCTCTGCCGGAACAGCAGGGCCTTGGCGTCGCAGTAGTTCTCCATGGTCTCGTGGAAGTCCAGGTGGTCCTGGCTCAGGTTGGTGAACAGCCCCGCCGCGAACCGGATGCCCGCCACCCGCTGGAGGCAGAGGGCGTGGGAGGAGACCTCCATCACCACATGGGTGCAGCCCCCGTCCGCCATGGCCCGGAAAAGGCCCTGGAGCTCGAAGGACTCCGGCGTGGTGCGCTCGGTGTGGAGGACTTCGTCCCCGATCATGTTCTGGTTGGTGCCGATGAGGCCCACCTTGGCCCCCAGGCACTTCTCCAGCACGTCCTTGAGCAGGTAGGTGGTGGTGGTCTTCCCGTTGGTGCCGGTGACGCCCACCATGGTCATGGAGGCGGCGGGGTCCCCGAACCAGTTCCGGCCCAGCCGGGCCAGGGCGGCGCGGCTGTCAGAGACCACCACGCAGGGGTCCTCGCCCTCCGGCTTCCGCTGGCAGAGGACGCAGGCCGCGCCCTTCTCCCGGGCCATGGGGATGAACCGGTGGCCGTCGGTCTCGTAGCCCGTGATGGCCACGAACAGGTCCCCGGGCTTTGTCTGCCGGGAGTCATAGCTGACGCCGGTGATCTCCAGCGCCGGGTCCGCGGCGCTCTCCAGCACGTCGATGCCGGAGAGCAGTTCGTTCAGTTTCATCGGATACCCGCTCCTTCGTCAATATCTGTCATTTGTCCCATCTGCACGGTCACTACGGTACCCGCCGCGGTCTCCGTGCCGGAGGCCAGGGACTGGGTGATGACCTTGACGCCGCTGCCGGCGGCGCCGGTGGCCCTCATGATCAGCCCCGCGTTGACCAGGGACCGGTTGGCCTCGTCTGCGGAGAGGCCCACCACGTTGGGGACCGTACACAACTCGTCGGATTTCTCCGCGCCCATGTAGAGGATCACCTCCGCGCCGGCGGGGATGATGGCGCCGCCCGCGGGGGTCTGGTCGGTGACGGAATCGCCGTCTCCCACCACCCGGTAGGAGCTGAAGCCGTAGTCCGTCAGCTTGGCCGCCGCCTCGTCCTTGCTCATGCCCACCACATAGGGTACGGTGGCCTCGGCGGAATCCTGGGTCTCCTCGTCATACTCCGGGGAGATGCCCAGGTAGGGCAGGATGTCCGCCATGATCTTGGAGGCGGTGGGGGCCACGTAGTTGCCGCCGGAGGTGAATACGCCGGTGATCTCCTGCCGGGCGGGGGTGTCCATGCCCAGCAGCATGATGACCTGGGGGTCGTCGGCGGGAGCGACCGCCAGGAAGGACACTACCACGTCGCCCCGGGGGTTGGAGGCGGTTTTGGTGCCCCGCTTGTCGGCGGTGCCGGTCTTGCCGCCGATGCGGTAGCCGGTGACCTGGCCGTTCTTGCCGCCGCCGTCGGAGACTACGTACTCCAGGCACTCCCGCACCATGGCGGAGGTCTCCTCGCTGACGACTTGCCGCACGGGGGTGGAGTCGTGCTGCTTGACCACGTTGCCGTCCCCGTCCAGCTCCTTCTCTACCACGTAGGGCTGGTAGAGGTACCCGCCGTTGATGCAGGCCGCCTGGGCGGCGATGAGCTGGATGGGGGTGACGTTGAAGTTCTGACCGAAGCAGTAGGCCGCCAGGTCGATGTCGTGGCTGCAGAATTCCTCCCGGTCGATGAAGACGCTCCGGCCCTCGCCGGGGAGGTCCACGCCGGTCTTGTCAAAGAGGCCGAAGGCCTCCAGGTAGTCATAGAAGGGGGCGGACTGGACGCCCAGGGCCATCTTGATGAAGGCCGGGTTGCAGGAGTGGCCCACCGCCTCCTTCAGCGTCTGGGAGCCGTGGCCGTTTTTATTGGAGCAGCTGATGGGCTCCCCGTCTACGGTCACGGAGCCGCCGCAGTAGTAGGTGCTGTTGCGGTCGGCGACGCCCTCCTCCAGGGCCATGGCCAGGGTCAGGATTTTGAAGGTGGAACCTGGCTCGTAGCCGTCGTTGACCGCCTTGCTGCGCCACTGGAGGTTTTGCAGATCGCCCAACAGGTCATAGTAGGCCTGGGAGTGCTCGCTGCCCTCCTCCGGGGGATTCTCCTCGTCCGCCTGGGCAAGCTGCTCCTGAAGCTTGGCGGTGTAGACTTCCCGGGGGGCGTTGGGGTCGTAGTCCGGGGTGGAGTGGATGGCCAGGATGGCGCCGGTATTGGGGTCCATGACGATGCCGAAGGCGCCCTTCTTGGCCCCGAACTGGGATGCCATATCGGCGATGCCCCGCTCCAGGTAGTACTGGATGTTGCTGTCGATGGTGGTCTGGATGCTGTGGCCCTCCTGGGCGTCGTAGTACTGCTCATACTGGAACATGAGCTCCGAGCCCCGGCCGTCGGTGGCCGTCACCGACAGGCCCGCCGTGCCCTCCAGCTCATCCTCATAGAGGGCTTCCAGCCCGTAGGCCCCGTGGTTGTCGCTGTCCAGAAACCCGATGACGTGGGAGGCCAGGGAGGCGCGGGGATAGTACCGCTTGGAGTCTGCCTCCAGGTGGACCCCCTGGAGGGCCGAACCGGTGTCGTTTTCGGAGATGAAGGCCCGGATCTGGTCGCTGACGTCCTTCTCCACCCGCTTTTTCAGGACGGCGTAGGCGTATTGGGTCTTCGCCATCTCGCTGCGGACCTTTTCCTCGGTGATGTCCAGAATTTCCGCCAGACGCACGGCCAGCATGTCCTTGTACTCCTGACCGCTCATGGGCAGCTTCTCCCCGTCCTTCAGGCCGTCCACCAGCTTCTGCGCCCGCGCTTTATCCAGCTCCCCGGCGTACTTGTCGATGGCCCGGGGGTCCAGGAACACGTTGTCCGCCGAGGCGGATACCGCCAGAGTGACGCCGTTCCGGTCCAGGATGGATCCCCGGGAGGCGGAGATGACGGTGGATCGCATCTGCTGGCTGGAAGCGCCGTCCTGAAGCTCGTTGTGCTGGGTGATGGTCAGACTGTAGACCTTGGAGAAGAGGGCCAGGAAGGTCCCTACGCCGAACACCAGCAGCAATGCCAGCGTCCGCCGCTGGATGATCAGCTTGGCCAGCCGGGCGGAGTTGGGCTTGCGCTTTGCTTTTTTGGACGGTTCGCCGCCCTGCGGCAGCGGCTTGATGTTCTGGGCCATGGATTGCCTCCTTGTTGATGCTTGCTTTTTGGAAAAGGATGAAGGTGCGGAGCGTCTGTCGGCGGGAACTCCCGGCGCTGTTTGCTCCGCAAATGCGCGCTGAAGCCGCGCGGGTTTGGGATTGTTCTGCGGAGAAGATTTGTTTTGGGCGCGGCTTTTGGGGAATTTCGCGCCTGCGGGCGCGAGCAGGGGCGCTGCCCCTGCACCCTGCCGCCTTTGAAAAGGCGGGCGAAACTTTTAATTTGGTCTGTTCTGAGCTGAAAAAAGGAGCGGGAGGATGCCCTCCGCTCCCGCTTGCCCGTCTGCCCCGGCGGCAGGGCGGGACACATTCCATTTTTCACAAATATACGTTCCTGACGGGGAATTATTCCAGCAGAGACGGAATTTCCCAATTAAAGGAGAGGGCAAATTTCTCGAGGGGGTTGTTTTCCGGCTGGTAGGCCGTGGCCTGATCTTCCCCGGGGAGGCTGATATAGTAGATCTGACTCTCACTGGGGTCCCGCATTCCTGCGGCCAGGGCGGCTTCCTTTACCGCCGACAGGTCGAAGGTCTGCTCATACTCGGTCAGCAGGGAGACCTGCTGTACCTCCAGAGCCTTGATCTCCTCCTTCATGGATACGATGCTCCGGGAGATGGTGTTCAGCCGCACATAGCACAGCAGCAGCACGACCATCATGAAGGCGGTGCATACGAATCCCAGCAGGGCCATGGCGGAAACCTTCTGGGCGGGCCGGAGATTGGCTTTGGCCTGGGCCCGGCGGCGGGCGTTGCGCTCCAGGGCGGTTTCCGGACGGCGCTCGTAGAGCTCGTCGAAATCCATCCGCCCGCTGCGATTCAGATTGTCCAGTTTCCGGGCGAGGTTGCCGTCCACGGCGGCGTTCGGGGCGCTGTATCTGCGTTTTCTGCTGTTCTGATAGGCCGCCATGGAACGATCCTCCTTCCGCGCAGGTGCTTACTGACCGGAAGACGGGACCTTTACCATTCCGTGCGTTCCGCCGCGCGCAGCTTGGCGCTGCGGGCGCGGGGATTTTCTTCCAGCTCCGCAGGCCCGGATGTGACGGGCTTGCGGGTCACGAGCTTCAATTTCGGTTTTTTCCCACACACACACACCGGAAATTCCGGCGGGCAGGTACAGCCCGTGGCCAGCTCCCGCAGCTTCTGCTTGACAATGCGGTCCTCCAGGCTGTGAAAGGTAATAACCGCCAGCCGTCCTCCCGGGACCAGATGCTCCGCCGCCGCCTCCAGCATGGGGGGCAGGGCGTCCAGTTCGCCGTTGACGGCGATGCGGATGGCCTGGAAGGACCGCTTGGCGGGGTGCTGCTTCTCCCGCAGAGCGGCGGCAGGCATGGCGGAACGGATGATCTCCGCCAGCTCTCCGGTGGTTTGGATGGGCCTGTCCTCCCTGCGGCGGACGATGGCCCGGGCGATCTGGGGCGCATAGCGCTCCTCGCCGTACTCGTAGAGGATGCGGCGCAGCTCCTCATAGCTCCAGGTGTTGACCACCTCGCCCGCGTCCAGAGGGGCCGTCCGGTCCATGCGCATGTCCAGAGGGGCGTCGTGCATGTAGCTGAAGCCCCGCTCCGGCTCGTCCAGCTGGGGGGAGGAGACGCCCAGATCAAAGAGCATCCCGTCTGCTCCTACTATGCCCAGATTTTGGAGAATGTCTCCCAGATCGGAAAAATTTCCGTGGACCAGGGTCACCCGGTCCCCGAATTCTGCCAGCCGCTCCCGGGCGGCGTCAATGGCGGCGGAATCTCGGTCGATGCCGATGAGGCGTCCCGTTTTCAGGCGGCGGAGGACGGCCTGGGCGTGTCCCGCCCGGCCCAGGGTGCCGTCCACGTAGGTCCCCTCCGGATTGACGGCCAGAGCCTCCAGGCACTCCTCCAGCAGTACGGGCTTGTGTCCGTAGTTGTTTTCTTCCATACTAGAATCCAAGCTCCTCCATGGCGGCGGCCAGATTCTCCGGGTCCAGCCCCGCGTCCTCGATGGGGGCCCACCGCTCCGGGTTCCAGAGCTCCAGACACTTGGACGCGCCGTTGATGACCACCTCCCGCTCCAGCGCGGCGTACTGCCGCAGCTTGGCGGGAATGAGAATGCGTCCCTGGGCATCCGGCTCGCACTTGGCGGCGTTGGCGAAGAGGGCGCGCATCTTTCTGGCTTGGGAGATGGGCAGGGCGTCGAACTTGGCCGTGAGGTCCGCCCACTTGGCGTCGGAGTACACGGACAGGCAGCCGTCCAGGCCGATGGTGACGTAGAAGGTCTCTCCCAGCTCCTCCCGGTACTTGGCGGGGATGAACAGCCGGCCCTTGGCGTCAATGTTGTGCTGATACTGCCCGATCACGGCTCCCCGCCCGCCTTTCCGGCCTTGTTCGCGGCCTTCTGCGGGGCTTGTCCCCTCTGTCCGCCGGACAGGGGAGAGGGCCCCACTTTGTGGCTGTGCCAGGGAAAAGCCTCTACTTTGCCCCACTTTCCACCACTTCATGCTTTAGTATACGCTATGCGGGAGCGAATTGCAAGCACAAAATTTTTATTTTTTCACCGCGAAAGTATGCGGTTTTGCACGAAAAGAGGAAGATTTTGTAATTTAAAACGCATGTTCTATAAAATTCGGCAAAAAAAACCGTCTGATGCACAACATGTTGTGCGCCAGACGGACAAAAACGCGAAATATGACTTTGAAAAAATAATTGCACAAAAACGAGGGGTAATTTTCGGCGATATGTACAAAAACAAACGGGCTACTTTCCGCCGGTCTGCTCCTCCGGCCGGGCCTGCTGGGCTTGCAGCTTTTCCCGTGAGACGGCCCGGAACCGGGCCCGGGAGTCCCGTACCTCCTCCAGCGCCTGCTGGATGGCCTCCTCGGTGCGGCGCAGGGCGTCCTCGGTGTATTCGTTGGCCACGTTGATGATGGCCTTGGAGCGGTCGTTGGCCTGGGTGACCATTTCCCGGGCCTTGTCCCGGGCCACCCGGGCGATCTCGCTCTCGCCCACGATGGTCTTGGCGTCCAGCTCCGCCTGGCGGCGGATGCGCTCGGCTTCCTTTTTGGCCTCCTCCACATAGTCGTCCCGGCGGCGAATCAGGTCCTGGGCCTTTTTCAGCTCGGCGGGGAGCTCGCCCCGCAGCTGTTCCAGCAGCTCCAGCGCGTCGTCCCGGACGACGATGCACTTGTCCGGAGAGAGGACCACGCCCTTGGCTCCATCAATCATTTCATAGAGGAGATCAATTAAATAGAATACGTCGTTTGCCATAGTGCTGTCATACCTTTCCTTCTCTGATCCTGTGGAGGGCGCTCAAAGCGCCTGCGGGAATATAGGGCCGCAGATCCTGCCCATAGCGGAGCATTTCCCGCACCATGGTGGAGCTGATGTGCCGGTGTTCAGGTCTTGCGGGCAGGAGAATTGTATCCAGTTCGGGACAGAGGTCCCGGTTGATCTGGGCCAGCTGGAGCTCCCAGTCGAAGTCCGCGCCGCCCCGGGCGCCCTTCACCAGGGCGCAGGCCCCGTGCTCCCGGGCGAAATCCGCCAGCAGCCCGCCGCAGGCGGCTGCCTCCACGTTGGGCAGATGGGCGGCGGCGGCCCGGGCCAGCTCCAGCCGCTCGGCCAGGGAGAACATGGGGTGTTTTTCCCCGTTGACCATGACGCACAGTATGACCCGGTCGAAGATGGCGGCGGCCCGCTCCGCCAGATCCAGGTGGCCCACGGTGATAGGGTCAAAGCTGCCTGGGCAGACGGCGGTTTTCATTGGGCGGCCTCCTCCCGGAAGTAGGTGGTGATCTTGATCTTGCCGTACCGGTAGGTCCGCCGCAGGAAGTAGGGGGGAGCCACCGGGGGCATATCCTGGTTCACGGGGGATTCACACACTATTATACCATGGTTCGACAAAATGTCAAACTGAGAAATGGCATTTATGGTATTTTCCCAAAGATTGGCGGCATAGGGGGGGTCGATAAAGATGAGGCCGAATTTTTCCCCCGTGGAGGAGAGGAAGGCGGCGGCATCGCCGCAGACGACTTTCGCCCGGCCCTCCAGACCGGTGAGCTTGAGATTGTCCCGGATGAGGGCGGCGGCGTCCCGCCGCTGGTCCACGAAAACGGCGCCGGCGGCGCCCCGGCTGAGGGCCTCGATGCCCAGTTGCCCTGTTCCGGCGAAGAGGTCCAGGACTTTTCTTCCTTCTATATCAAATTGAATAATATTGAAGATGCCTTCCTTCACCCGGTCGGTGGTGGGGCGGGTCTCATAGCCTTCTAATTCTTTCAGCTGCCGCCCGCGGGCGGCGCCGGTTATTACACGCATGGTCGTACTCCTTTAATTATTGTCTCTTTTTCGCCGCGCTCCGCGCGGCGAACGGTAGTTGTTTCGTATTGATACCCCGGGGCTTACGCAGCCCCGGACGCCCTGCGGTTACTTTTGCCCCGCGGCAAAAGTAACCAAAAACGCGCCAGGACCCATGGTCCTGGACTCCTTTCTCGGTCCCGCCTGTCGGCAAGGGACCTCGGCGAGGGGTTTGCGGACATTGGGATAAGATGAAGAGTTTCGGTGCCGCGTGAACTTCCAGTCCTACGGGCATCTGATCTAGGGGCCTGGCGCTTGTAGAACTCCGGCTGCCGCCCTTTCAATGCGATACCCCCTGCAAGGGGGAAACGTCCTAACGGACAAATCTGCAAACCTTGCACCCCGGGGAGTTAGCCCCGCTATACGGTAGGGGCTGCCGATGACCACGCTGAAATAGACGCAGAAGGGGAACGAAGCGGATGGCAGTAAGTTTAGACAAAACCGACTGTGCCTCGGGCGCAAAACTAATCAAAAAATGAGGGATTCTTAAACCGCAAGGTTTAAGTGACTTTTTGGGTACTTTTTGTTCACACAAAAAGTACTCGAGGAGTCCGGGGGCGAGAAGCCCCCGGGGCTTCAATACGAAACGGCTCCCCTCGCCGCCGGAGGGCGGCAGCAACCTTGGTTGCTATATAAAAAATAGAAAAGAGGTGCAGGGGCGCAGCCCCTGCTATATATTATGTCAAACCGCCGCAATTTTCAATAGGAAACCGCCATGTTTTCAGAGATTTTGCGGATTTCCTAATTCCTACTTGTTATCTTGGAAAAAATAGTATATAATCATATCCTGCAAATACCGGTTATTTCCTCTGAAAGGATGTTTTTCATGATAAAGCTGCAAGGGAAAAAAGGCACAATCAATATCAGCGACGCCGTCTTTACCAATATCACCGGCAACGCCGCCACCAACTGCTTCGGCGTAAAAGGAATGGCCTTCCGCTCCATGACCGACGGCCTCGTCCACCTCCTGCGCAAGGAGGCCATGAGCAAGGGCGTGCAGGTCATCTATAATGAGGACTCCACCGTCTCTATCCGCCTGCATATCATCGTCGAGCACGGCATCAATATCACCGCCGTCTGCCGCTCCATTATGAGCGAAGTGCAATACAAGGTCAGCAAGTATACCGGCATCCCCGTGAAGAGCGTGGACGTGTGTGTAGACTCTGTTGTGTCCAATGCCAAGGGGGTTTAACGGAAAGATGATTCAGACGATCGACGGCATCCAGTTCAAGCGGATGGTGCTCCATGGCTCCGCCGCCATTGCCCTGCAGAAACAGCAGATCAACGACCTCAACGTGTTCCCCGTCCCCGACGGGGACACCGGCACCAACATGAGCCTGACCATCGGCACCGCCGCCGCCGAACTGAAAAAGGCCGACTCCAGCAATCTTGGCCAGGCGGCCTCTACCACCGCCGGCGCGCTGCTCCGGGGCGCCCGGGGCAACTCCGGCGTTATCCTCTCCCTCCTCTTCCGGGGCATGTCCAAGGTCCTCAAGGGCCACGAAACCGCCGACGCGGCCCTCATGGCCGCCGCCATGCAGGAGGGCGTGGCCTCCGCCTACGGCGCGGTGATGAAGCCCGCCGAGGGCACCGTGCTCACCGTCTCCCGTCTGGCCGCCAAGAGGGCCGTCGAGGCCGCCGGGGAAAATAACGACGTGGACTACATGCTGGCAGAGTCCATCCGGGTGGGGTATGAGGTGCTCGCTCAAACTACCGACATGAACCCCGTCCTGAAAAAGGCCGGCGTGGTGGACGCGGGAGGCAAGGGCTACCTGGCCATCCTGGAGGGGATGCTGGCCTCCCTGCGGGGAGAGCCCATGCCCGAGCTCACCGAGGAGGCCCCCAAGCAGGCCAAGGCGGACTTCAACGTCTTCTCCGACGAGGAGATCACCTTTGCCTTCGATACCGTCTTCATCGTCCGCAAGGACGACCCGGAGGTCAACCTCACGCCCCTGCGGGACTACCTCAACAGCATCGGCGACAGCCTGGTCATCGGCGAGGACGACGAGGCCTTCAAGGTCCACGTCCACACCAACATCCCCGGCAGCGCCCTGACGGAGGCCCAGAAGTTCGGCACCCTGGAGCTGGCCAAGATCGAAAACATGCGCACCCAGTACGAGGACGTCTCCGCCGGGAAGAAGGCCCAGAGCGTGGACGATCTGGATAAGATCGAGGAGGAGCTGGAGGGCGGCGGGCAGGCCCCCGCCAAGCCGGAGAAGCGCTACGGCTTCCTGTCCGTGTGCGCGGGGGACGGACTGGCCGCCGTGTTCAAGGACCTGGGCGTGGACGGCGTCATCTCCGGCGGACAGACCATGAATCCCTCCACCGAGAGCATCCTGAAGGAGATCGAGAAGGTGCCCGCCGAGACGGTCTTCGTCCTGCCCAACAACAAGAACATCATCATGGCCGCCCAGCAGTGCGTGGGCCTGGCCTCCAGAGAGGTGGTGGTGGTCCCCACCGAGACCATCCCCCAGGGCGTCACCGCCATGATGAACGTGGATCCGGAGCTGGAGCCGGAGGAGCTGCTGAGCGTCATGAGCGGCTCCATCAGCGGCGTGGCAACCGCCCAGATCACCTACGCCGCCCGGAACAGCGACTTCGACGGCTTCGCCATCAACGAGGGCGACTACCTGTCCCTGCTGGACGGAAAGCTGTTCGGCACCAACCAGGACATTTCCGTCATGCTGGAGAAGCTGGCGGAGAAGGCGTCGGAGAAGGGCGCGGAGTTCGTCACCCTGTTCTACGGCGAGGACGTCACCGAGGAGCAGGCCGGACAGGCGGAGGAAATTTTCTCCCAGCACTGCCCGGACGCGGAGCTGTCCGTCCTCCCGGGAGGCCAGCCGGTGTACTACTATATCATCAGCATCGAATAACCAGCGATATGCGACGGCCCTGTGAGAACGCGGGGCTCCGCGGGGGATTGCCCCGGGAGCCTGCCGCCCTCATTGGGCCGTTTTCGCGGAAAAAGGGCGGAACGCAATTTCCCGTTTGGGCAAATGCAAGTTCCTGTTTTGGCGGATGCAATGCCCGGTTTTGGCCGTTGGAGACGCTTCCTTCGGAGAAAACCGCCGGTTTTCCTTTTCGTATCCTAATGAAACAGATACAGATACAGTAACAGAGAATGATACGGAAAAAGAAACGGTCAATCATACAGGAAAGGAAACACGCACTGGAAAAGGGGTGTGGGGGAAAACCATGCCCGCGGGTTTTCCGCTGCGTTTGATGTACGGAACAGAGGGAGAACACGGGGTCACCGCCTGTTCTTTTCATACACTTTGCAATAAACTTGTTTGTTGAAATTTTTGAGAATTTGTGCTATAATATATCTTAGGAATGTTATGTGCTAAGGAGATTACCGCCATGGCAGAAGAAA
Source organism: Oscillospiraceae bacterium (assembly GCA_021768185.1). Lineage (GTDB taxonomy): Bacteria > Bacillota > Clostridia > Oscillospirales > Oscillospiraceae > Pelethomonas. The sequence continues at coordinate 13,150 of JAETNP010000012.1, read as the reverse complement.
AACGGGATACAGAGCTGGAAACCGAGGAGACCGCCGTTCAGCCCGAGGACGCCTCCCCCAAGACCGAAAAAGAGCCGGAGACCCTGGAAGCGACCCTCTACTGCTGGGCCCAGGCGCTGGTGACGGCGGTGGTGGGCGTGGTGCTGCTGTTTACCTTCGGCGTGCGGCTTATCAGCGTCAACGGGCCTTCCATGCAGAATACGCTGTATACCGGCGACGAGCTTTTGATACTCAATTCCATGTTCTGCGACTTCAAGGCCGGGGACGTGGTGGTCATCAACGACTACAACGCGGAGGAGCCTTTGAACGAGACGCTGGTCAAGCGGATCGTGGCCGTAGGAGGGCAGACCGTGGACGTGGATATCATCTCCGGCACGGTCTACGTGGACGGACAGGAGCTGGACGAGCCCTACATCAAAGAGCCAACCTACACCTCGGCGGGCACACAGTTCCCCCTCACCCTGGCGGAGGACGAGGTCTTCGTCATGGGGGATAACCGCAACCACAGCTCCGACAGCCGGGACAGCCGCCTGGGGCCCGTGAATGTGGGCTATCTCCAGGGGAAGGTGCTGCTCCTGCTGGTCCCCGGCAAGACGCCGGATACGGAACGGACGGACTGGGGCCGCATCGGCACCCTGGACTGACGTGGGAGACGGCATGGAAAAGATGAACATCCAATGGTACCCCGGCCACATGACCAAGACCCGGCGGATGATTCAGGAGCAGATGAAGCACATGGACGCTGTGTGCGAGATCCTGGACGCCCGCGCGCCCCTCTCCAGCCGGAACCCGGACGTGGAGGAGCTGACGGCGGGGAAGCCCCGGCTTATCGTCCTCAACCGGGTGGACCTGGCGGACCCGGCGGCCACCAGGGCCTGGGGGGCCTGGTTCCGGGGCAGGGGCTTCGCTGTGCTGGAGTGCAACGCCCGGCAGGGCCAGGGGACCCGGCAGTTCCCCGACGCGGTGCGCTCGCTGCTGGCGGATAAGCTGGCCGCCTACGCGGAAAAGGGACAGGCGGGGCGGATGCTGCGGGTAATGATCCTGGGCATCCCCAACGTGGGAAAATCCACCTTTATCAACCAGGTGGCGAGGCGGAAGACCGCTAGGGCGGAGGACCGTCCCGGGGTCACCCGGGCCAGGCAGTGGGTCCCGGTGGACCAGAGTTTGGAGCTGCTGGATACCCCGGGGATGCTGTGGCCCAAATTCGAGGACCCGGGAGTGGCCTTCCGGCTGGCCTGCACCGGCGCGGTGCGGGACGAGATCATGGACCTGGAGGAATTGGCCGCCCGGCTGATGGCCTATCTGGGGGAGCGGTATCCCCGGGCGCTGGCGGAGCGGTATAAAGTGGAAGCGGAGGCGGAAGACTCCGGGTACGATCTGCTGATGAAGGCGGGCAGGAAGCGGGGCTTCGTCCTCCGGGGCGGCGAGATCGACACGGAGCGGATGGCCCGTATCCTCCTGGACGAGTTCCGGGGCGGAAAACTGGGAAGGTTTACGCTGGAGGTACCGGAGGCGGGCTATGCAAAATAAAACGCGCCCCATGTGGGAGCTGGAGGAGGCCGCCCATGAGAGGGGCTATGCCCTGGTGTGCGGCTGCGACGAGGCGGGAGCCGGACCCCTGGCGGGGCCGGTGTACGCCGGAGCGGTGATCCTGCCCGAGGGGCTGGAGCTGCCGTACCTCAACGATTCCAAGCAGGTGACCCCCAAGCGGCGGGACGTGCTCTTTGACCAGATCAAAGAAGCGGCCATCGCCTGGGCGGCGGCGTCCGTCTCCCCGGAGGAGATCGACGCTACGGACATCCTCAGCGCCCGGGTGAAGGCCATGCAGTTGGCCATCGACGCCCTGGCGGTCCAGCCGGACTACGCGCTTATCGACGGCAACCGGGATAAAGGGAAGTACTTTGCCCTCGTTACGCCCCACGAGACCGTCATCAAGGGCGACAGCCGCAGCGCCTCCATCGCCGCCGCCTCCATCCTGGCGAAGGTCAGCCGGGACCGGTATATGGAGGAAATGGCGGAAAAATACCCCCAGTACTGCTTTGCGCAGCACAAGGGGTACGGGACCAAACTGCATTATGAAATGCTGGACCGGTACGGGCCCAGCCCCATTCACCGGCTGACCTTCCTGAAAAAGTGGGAGGCCGCCCGCCATGGATGAGCGGAAGCGCCGGGGCGACCGGGGGGAGTCCGCCGTGGCGGACTGGCTGGAACGGCGGGGCTGCGCCATCCTGGAGCGGCAGTACCGGTGCCGGTGGGGGGAGATCGACCTCGTGGCCCGGGACCCCGGAGGCGTGGTGTGCTTCGTGGAGGTCAAGACCCGCTCGCCCCGGGCCATCGCGCCGCCCAGGGAGGCCGTCACCGCCGCCAAGCAGCGGAAGCTCCGGGACGCGGCGTCCTGGTATCTGGCCCAGACGGGCTGGGACGGACCCTGCCGGTTCGATGTGGCGGAGGTCTATCCCGCCGGCGCGGAAGGCCGGCGGCAGATCAGGTATATCACAAACGCGTTCTGACAGGGCGCATTTTCGGAGGATAAAAGCATATGGAGTATTTGAGCACACGAGATAAGACGCTGCGCAAAAGCGCCGCCCAGGCCATCACCATGGGCCTCAGCCGGGACGGCGGGCTGTTTACGCCCGTATCCTTCCCCAGCCTCAGCGCCCTGGAGGTGGAGACCCTGTGCGGGATGCCCTACCGCAAGCGGGCGGCCTATGTGATGGGCAAGTTTTTGGAACAGTTCCGCCCGGAGGAGCTGAACCTGTTTACCAAAAACGCCTACGGCCCGGACCGCTTCGACCATCCGGAGGTGGCGCCCCTGCACAAGATGGACAAGCGGACATGGTGCCTGGAGCTGTGGCACGGGCCCACCAGCGCCTTCAAGGACATGGCGCTGCAGATGCTGCCCCAGCTGCTGTCCGCCAGCTTGCGGCTGACGGGGGAGAAGAAGACTGCCTGCATTCTGGTGGCTACCTCCGGGGACACCGGCAAGGCCGCTATGGAGGGCTTCGCGAACGTGGACCAGACCAAAATTCTGGTATTCTATCCGGAGAACGGGGTCAGCGAGATCCAGAAGCTGCAAATGGTCACCCAGGAGGGGGGCAACGTGGGCGTGTGCGCCGTAAAGGGCAACTTTGACGACGCACAGAACGGCGTGAAGCGCATCTTCTCCGACGAGGCCCTGCGGGAGCAGCTGGCGGAGCGGGGATACTTCCTCTCCTCGGCCAACTCCATCAACTGGGGGCGCATCCTGCCCCAGGTGGTGTACTACATTTCCGCCTACTGCGACCTGCTCAACGCCCATGAGATCAAGCTGGGGGAGCCGGTGAATTACTGTGTGCCCACGGGGAATTTCGGCAACATCCTGGCCTGCTACTACGCTAAGCGGATGGGCCTGCCGGTAGGGAAGCTCATCTGCGCCTCCAACCGCAACGACGTATTGACGGATTTCATCCGCACCGGCATCTATGACCGGAACCGGGAGTTCCACACCACCATGTCGCCCTCTATGGACATCCTTATCTCCAGCAATCTGGAGCGGCTGCTGTTCGATATGAGCGGCGGCAATGACGAATTGGTCCGGGAGTACATGGGCCAGCTGGCGGACACCGGGCGGTATGAGATCACCCCGGGGATGAAAAAGCGGCTCCAGGAGGTCTTCTACGGAGGATTTTGCAGCGAGGAGGAGACCGCCGCCACCATCGACATGCTCTACAAGTATGGGTATCTTATTGATACCCATACCGCCGTGGCGGCCAAGGTGCTCACGGATTACCGGCACGAGACCGGGGACAAAACGCCTGCTATCTTTGTTTCCACCGCAAGTCCGTATAAATTCTGTGACAGTGTGCTTTCTTCCATCGGGGAGAAGCCGGTGGAGAACAGTCTGGAGAGAATTGCCCAGATGGAGGGGGTCACCGGGGTGGCCGCCCCGGCGCGGCTGGCGGCCCTCAAAGGGAAGGAGATTCGCTTCCATAACGTGACTGAGAAGGAACTCATGGAGGAGAAGGTGCTGGAGTTCCTGAAATAGGTTCTTCGCGCCCTGCGGGCGCGAGGCGGCTTGTTTCTCGTCGATGGCCCGGGGGCTGTCCACCCCCGGACCCCGGACCTACTTTTCGCCCACGCGAAAAGTAGGCAAAAGCGTGCTCAAGGGGAAGGGAACTTCCCCTTGAGAATCCCTTTCCACATCTGTTTAGTTTGCGCCCGAGGCACAGTCGGTTTTGTCTACCGGATTGCCGTCCGCTTCGTTCCACTTCTGCTTCTCTTTCAGCGTGTTTGTCAGTGGCCCCTACCTTTTGCGGCGTGCCGCTCTCGCTGGCAGGCGATGCGCTGACTGGTTTTTTCGTGGAAACGGGGGTCAGGCGGTATGACGGCTGAAAAGTGCCGCGCTCTGGTCGAAGGCTGCTAAAAACATCGCGTACAGTTCTTCCATTTCTACTTGATTGCTATACTTCTGAAATTCCTCAAACAGTTCTGTCTGTTCCTCTGTCAGCTGCTCCTCTAACTTGCGGCTCAGGGAATCCCGATAAACACTGTACGCGGCGCGCTTGGTCTGTAAACAGTACGTCTCATGCAGGTGGTCGATGATGTAGTCAAATAAAGTTTGCATTAAGTCCGGCATTGTGGTATCCTCCTTTATGACCTTTATTCAGATTATAATCACAAATTAGGTTTTTGTCAAGAGGGTTTTATGATACGATACAAAATAAATGTATTGGAAGCATTAAAAGATGCAGGGTATAACACATACCGGCTGCATAAGGATAAGCTGCTTGCGGGCGGTACTGTTCAGAAGCTCCGCAGCGGTGATACCAGCCTCACGGTTGAGAATCTGAATACGATTTGTGGGATGTTGCGGTGCCAGCCCGGCGATATATTGGAATGGGTACCGGATGAGAAGGACAAGCCATAGGGGAGCACCCCGGGGAGTTCGCCCCGCTAGACGGTAGGGGGCACCGACAAGAATGCTGAAATAGGCGCAGAAGGGGAACAGGGCGGACGGTACTATCGGTAGACAGGACCGACTGTGCCTTGGGCGCAAAACTAAACTCCCCCGTAATTCAGGAAGGTTCTTAGGAAACGTAGTTTCCTAAGCGCGTTTTTGGTTACTTTTGCCGCGGGGCAAAAGTAACCGCGGGGTCCGGGGCCGCGCAGGCCCCGGGGTATCGAAAAGAAACGGCTTGGAGGCGGCCCAAAGGGCCGCAGAAGAGACACGGAGAAAAAGGAAGGATTTATGGCCCTCTATGCCATCGGCGACCTCCATCTCTCGTTAAAAGTAAATAAACCGATGGATGTTTTCGGCCCGGGGTGGGCGGACCATATGGCCCGGCTGGAGGAAGGCTTCTCCCGCCTGGGAGAGGATGATGTGACGGTTCTCTGCGGTGACACCTCCTGGGGCATCGACTTTGAGGAGAGCCTGGAGGACTTCCGATTTATCGACAAACTCCCGGGACGAAAGATCATTCTGAAAGGAAACCACGACTACTGGTGGAACACCGCCGCGAAAATGAAGCGCTTTTTCGCGGAGAATGAACTCACCACCATTGACATTCTCCACAATAACTGCTATTTTTACGGAGACTACGCCCTCTGCGGAACAAGGGGCTGGTTCTACGAGGAGGAGCAGTCCGGCCACAACGAGAAGGTCCTGAACCGGGAGGTGGGGAGGCTGGAAGCCTCCCTGAAAGCGGCGGAGGAAAAACCCATCCTGGCCTTTCTCCACTACCCGCCCCTCTATACCGGCTACCGGTGCCCGGAGATTATCAAAAAGCTGGAGGAATACGGCGTGGAGCAGTGCTTTTACGGCCATCTCCACGGCCCCACCCACAAACGAGCCATCGAGGGAACGGTGGGCGGCGTGGCCTATCGCCTGGTGGCGGCGGATTATCTGGGCTTTGTCCCGAAAAAAATCTTGAATTAAGCAAAAAAACACTGGAAATCTTCAACTTGTTGTGATACAATACACAGTTGGCTGACTGTATACGGCCACAGTAAACGGAGGAAATATAAAATGAGTGTGAAAAGCTGTGAAAAATTGGAAAAGAGCATGGTCGCTCTTACCGTGGAGGTAAGCGCCGAGGAGTTTGAGGCTGCCGTTGAGAAGGCCTACAGGAAGCAGCGCGGGAGCATCCGGGTGCCCGGCTTCCGTCCCGGCAAGGCCCCCCGCAAGATCATCGAGAATATGTACGGCAAGGGCGTCTTCTATGAGGAGGCCGTGAACGAGGCCCTGCCCGACGCCTACACCGCCGCCGTTAAAGAGCAGGAGCTGGAGGTCGTGGGCTACCCCGAGGTGGAGCTGCTGGACGTGGGCAAGGAGGGCTTCTCCTTCAAGGCCACCGTGGCGGTATACCCCGAGGTCACCCTGGGCCAGTACAAGGGCGTGGAGGCCCCCAAGGCCGAGGTCTCCGTCTCCGACGAGGACGTGGAGGGCCGCGTCAAGGAGATGGCCGACCGCAACAGCCGCATGGTGTCCGTGGACGACCGGGCCGTGGCCAAGGGCGACGTGGCCAACATCGACTTCGAGGGCTTCCTGAACGGCGAGCCCTTCGACGGCGGCAAGAGCGACAATTTCGACCTGGAGATCGGCTCCGGCCAGTTTGTTCCCGGCTTTGAAGATCAGGTCATCGGTATGAGCATCAGCGAGGAGAAGGACATCGACATCACCTTCCCCGAGGACTATCACGCGGACCTGGCCGGCAAGGCCGTGGTGTTCCACGTGAAGGTCAACGCCATCAAGATGAAAGAGGTCCCCGCCCTGGACGACGAGTTCGCCAAGGATGTGTCCGAGTTCGACACCCTGGAGGAACTGAAGAAGGACGTGCGGGAGAAGATGCTGGCCGAGCGTGAGGAGGGCGCAAAGCGCGCTTTCGAGGACGCCGCCATGACCAAGGTGGCCCAGGGCATCCAGGCCGACATCCCCGACGCCATGATCGAGGAGCAGGCCCGGCGGTTCGTGGACAACTTCCGGATGCAGCTCCAGTCCCAGGGTGTGCCCTATGAGCAGTACATGAAGATGACCGGAATGGAGGAGGAGAAGCTCCTGGCCGACGCCAGGGTTCCCGCCGAGGGACAGGTGCGCATGGACCTGGCTATTGCCGCCATCGTGAAGGCTGAAAACCTGGAGGCCTCCGATGAGGACGTGGAGGCGGAGTACGCCAAGATGGCCGGTCAGTACGGCATGAGCGCGGAGGACGTGAAGAAGTACCTGGATACCGCCGTCATCAAGGAGCAGATCGTCCGCTCCAAGGCCGTGGAGCTGGTCGCCGCCAACGCCGTGCCCGTGAAGCCGGAGGAGGTCAAGGCGGAGGAGCCCAAGGCCGAAGAACCCGCCGCTGAGGAGCCTAAGCCGGAGAAGCCCAAGCGGACCCGGAAGAAGAAGGCCGAGCCCAAGCCCGAGGAGACCCCCGCGGAGTAACGTTGTACTAATTTTTCCCTGTTTGGGGTATGATATTGTGCGTGCCGGGAGGGCCAAAGCATCTTTCAGGAGGTAAATCAACATGAGTTTAGTCCCATATGTAGTGGAGCAGACCAACCGGGGGGAGCGCTCCTATGACATTTTCTCCCGCCTGCTCAACGACCGCATCGTCTTCCTGGGGGAAGAGGTGAACGCCACTACCGCCAGTTTGGTGGTCGCTCAGCTGCTGTACCTGGAGGCCCAGGACCCCGACAAGGAGATCCAGCTGTATATCAACAGCCCCGGCGGCTCCGTCACCGACGGCATGGCCATCTATGACACCATGCAGTATATCAAGTGCGACGTGTCCACCATCTGCGTGGGCATGGCCGCCAGCATGGGGGCGTTCCTGCTCTCCTCCGGCGCCAAGGGCAAGCGTCTGGCGCTGCCCAACGCGGAGATCATGATTCATCAGCCCTCCGCCGGCACCAAGGGCCAGGTCACCGACATGGCCATCCACCTGCGGCGGCTGGAGATCATCAAGAAGCGTCTGAACCACATCCTGGCGGATAACACCGGCAAGGATATCGAGACGGTCACCGCCGACTGCGAGCGGGACAACTTCATGACCGCCGAGGAGGCTAAGGAGTACGGACTCATCGACAAGGTCATCTATGCCAGATAAATTTTTGATAACGGGGGAAGGGAACTGCCCATGAATGACGAACCGAAAAAGCCTGTGCGCTGCTCCTTCTGCGGCAAGCGGGAGTCTGAGGTGCGGCGGATGCTGCAGGGGCCCGGCGCCCGCATCTGCGACCAGTGTGTCGCGCTGTGCATGAGCCTGCTGGAGGAGGAGCTTGGAGCGTCCGGAGGCGCGGGGAGCGCGCCGGTAGAGCTGCCTGAGCGCCTGCCCACCCCCCGGGAGGTCCGGGAGATCATGGACCAGTACGTCATCGGACAGGACAGCGCCAAGGTGTCCCTGGCGGTGGCGGTATACAACCACTATAAGCGCATCCAGTTCGGCGGAGGCGGGGAGGACGTGGAGCTCCAGAAGAGCAACATCCTCATGATCGGCCCCACCGGCAGCGGCAAGACCCATATCGCCCAGACCCTGGCCCGGATTCTGCAGGTGCCCTTCGCCATTGCCGACGCCACCACCCTCACCGAGGCGGGCTACGTGGGCGACGACGTGGAGAACATCCTGCTGCGCCTGCTCCAGGCGGCGGACTACGACGTGGAGCTGGCGGAGCACGGCATCATCTATGTGGACGAGATCGACAAGATCGCCCGGAAGAGCGAGAATACCTCCATCACCCGGGACGTGTCCGGCGAGGGCGTGCAGCAGGCCCTGCTGAAGATCCTGGAGGGCACCGTGGCCAACGTCCCGCCCCAGGGAGGCCGCAAGCATCCCCAGCAGGAGTTCATCCAGATCGACACCAAGAATATCCTGTTCATCTGCGGCGGCGCCTTCGACGGCCTGGACAAGATCATCGAGCGGCGCACCGATAAGCGGGGCCTGGGGTTCGACGCGCCCATCCAGAGCAAGAAGGACCGGGACGTGGGCCTCATCCTCAAGGAGGTCCAGCCCCACGACCTGCTGAAATTCGGCATTATTCCGGAGCTGGTGGGCCGCCTGCCCATTATCGCGCCCCTGGACTCCCTGAAGCGGGAGGACCTGGTGCGCATCCTGACGGAGCCAAAGAACGCACTGGTGAAGCAGTACGAGAAGCTGTTTTCCTTCGACAAGGTGGAACTCACCTTCGCCGACGGCGCGCTGGAGGCCGTGGCCGACAAGGCCATTGAGCGCAACATCGGCGCTCGGGGCCTCCGGGCGGTGATGGAGGGCCTCCTGACGGACATCATGTATGAAATCCCATCCGACCCCTCGGTGTGCCGGGTGGTCATCACCCCGGCCTGTGTGAACGGGGAGTGCGGGCCTACGCTGGTCCGCAGCAGCGAGGCGGAAGTGACCGACCACGCGTCTTGATACTTTTTCTTGAAAGAAAAAGTACCAAAAAGAACTTTAAGTTCGAGCCTGAAATTGTTGCTGTTCCTACATTCCTGCCCGAAACGGTATTGCACTTTCCGTCAGGGAATAGTATGAGAGGATGCGGCGTGTGTAGTGTGTGTCATGCGGACAAGAAGGGGGGCGGGGTTCTGCCCCCCTTTTTCCGGGTCCCGGGTGTTCTCGTCGGCCCTTGCTTCGCATTGAGACCAATAAAAAGAACGACCTTTTTCCTGACCGGCAGTTCTGCCGGGGAAAGGAGACACGACCAATGGATACGATTGAAAATACTAGTTTGAATATACCTGTGCTGGCCCTGCGGGGGCTGACCATCTTCCCGGGATGCGTGCTCAGCTTCGACGTGGAGCGGGATATCTCCATCCACGCCCTGGAGCGGGCCATGGAGCGGGACCAGTACATCTTCCTGGTGGCCCAGCGTGAGCCGGGCACCGACCGGCCTGAGGAGAAGGACCTGTACGCCGTGGGCACCCTGTCGGTGATCCGGCAGATCCTGCGCGTCGGGGATTCCACCGTGCGGGTCATCATGGAGGGCAAGAGCCGGGCGCGCCTGCGCCGGCTATGGCAGACGGAGCCCTATCTCCAGGGCAACGTGGAGCCCCTGCGGGAGGGCCGGACCCGGATCTCCGAGTTCCAGCTGGAGGCCCTGCTGCGGCAGACCTACAGCAACTTCGCCGAATACGCCTCCCTGGCCCCCCGGCTGGGGGACGAGATCTCCGCTATGGCGTCGGAGGACCGGGACCCCGGGCATCTGGCGGATTTTATTACCCAGAACATTATGCTCCGCTATCAGGACAAGCAGGCCATTCTGGAGGAGCTGCGGCCCTTGATCCGCCTCCGGAAGGTCAACGAGCTGCTGGCCCGGGAGACGGAGGTGCTCTCCTTTGAGCACGAGCTGGAGGGCCAGATCCGCCGGGAGATGGTGGAGGTCCAGCGGGACCACATCATCCGGGAGCAGATCCGGCTTTTGCAGCAGGAACTGGGGGAGGACGACGACAGCGAGCTGACGGAGTACCGGATGAAGATCGACGGCCTGAAGCTCACGGACGAGGTCCGCGGGAAGCTTCTCAAGGAGGTGGACCGGCTGGCCAAGCAGCCCTACTCCAGCGCCGAGGCGTCGGTGATCCGGAACTACCTGGACGTGTGCCTGGAGATGCCCTGGGGGGTGGAGACCCGGGAGCGGGCCAGCGTGGCCGCCGCCCGGAAGATCCTGGACCGGGACCACTTCGGGCTGGAGAAGGTGAAGGAGCGGATCCTGGAGTTCATCGCCGTGCGGCAGATGAACCCGGAGGCCAAGGGGCAGATCATTTGCCTGGTGGGGCCTCCCGGCGTGGGCAAGACGTCCATCGCCATCTCCGTGGCGTCGGCGCTGAACCGGAAGCTGGCGAGGCTGAGCCTGGGCGGCGTCCGGGACGAGGCGGACATCCGGGGCCACCGGAAGACCTACATAGGGGCCATGCCGGGGCGGATCGTCAACGCCATCTCCCAGTCGGGCAGTATGAACCCGCTGCTGCTGCTGGACGAGATCGACAAGATGGGCAGCGACTACCGGGGCGACCCCGCCGCCGCCATGCTGGAGGTGCTGGACGGGGAGCAGAACTGCGCCTTCCGGGACCACTTTCTGGAGATCCCCCTGGATCTGAGCAAAGTGTTGTTCATCACCACTGCCAACACCACCTCCACCATCCCCCGGCCCCTGCTGGACCGGATGGAGGTCATCGAACTGACCAGCTATACCGATGAGGAGAAGCTGGAGATCGCCAGGCGCTACCTGCTGCCCAAGCAGATGAAGGAGCACGGGGTGAAAAAGTCCGCCCTGCGGGTCAGCGATGAGGCCATCCGGGCCGTCATCACCGGGTACACCCGGGAATCCGGCGTCCGCTCCCTGGAGCGGATGATGGGCAAGCTGTGCCGGAAGACCGCCATGCGCCTGGTGTCCGGGGAGGCCAAGCGGTGCAATGTCGCGCCGGAGAATCTGGAGGACTATCTGGGCGTGCGCCGCTACCAGCCGCCGGCGCTGGACAAGGACCCGGTGGGCGTGGTGAACGGCCTGGCCTGGACCGAGGCCGGCGGAGAGCTGCTGGAGGTGGAGGTCAACGTGATGGAGGGCACCGGGAAGCTGGAGCTCACCGGCAACCTGGGGGACGTGATGAAGGAGTCCGCCCACGCCGCCGTCAGCTGCATCCGCAGCCGGGCGGGACAGCTGGGCGTGGACCCGGAGTTCTACAAGAACAGGGACATCCACATCCATTTCCCGGAGGGGGCCGTGCCCAAGGACGGGCCCTCCGCCGGAGTGGCCATCACCACCGCCGTCACCTCGGCGCTGACGGGCCGGCGGGTCCGGTCCGACGTGGCCATGACCGGCGAGGTGACCCTCCGGGGCCGGGTGCTGGCCATCGGCGGATTGAAGGAGAAGACCATGGCCGCCAAGCGCAACGGCATTAAAACCGTGCTCGTTCCAAAGGAAAATCTGCGGGATCTGGCGGAGATCGACCCGGTGGTCCGGGAGAGCCTGCATTTCGTTGCGGCGGAGACGGTGGATACCGTGCTGGCGGAGGCCCTGTGCCCGCCGGATCCCCAGCGGGCGGAGGCCGCCGGACAGCCGATCATCACCGCCTTCGTGCCCATGGAGCAGGTGCAGGACGCGCCTCTGCGGCAATAAGGTCAGAAGGGAAGAAAGCCGGTATGGAGCTGAATTTTAATAAGGTGGAATTTATCCGTTCCGCCGTGAAGCCCGCGGACTTCCTCCGGGACGGACTGCCCCAGCTGGCTTTCGCGGGCCGGTCCAACGTAGGGAAAAGCTCGGTCATTAACCGTCTGGTGGGCCGGAAGAACTTCGCCCGGGTGGGCGCGTCGCCGGGGAAGACCAGCCAGATCAACTATTTCCGGCTGGATGAAAGGGCCTACCTGGTGGACCTGCCGGGATACGGCTACGCCAAGGTGTCCAAGGCGGAGCGGGACCGGTGGGGGCGGCTCATGGAGGACTACTTCGCCTCCGGACTGATCACCCTGGGGGTGATGATCGTGGACGCCCGCCACAAGCCCACGGCGGACGACGTGACCATGGCCAACTGGTTCTATGACGCGGAATGTCCGGTGGCTGTCGTGGCCAATAAGCTGGATAAGCTGAAAAAATCGGAGATTGAGCCCAATTTGCAGCGCATCCGGGAGACCCTGGACCTGCGGGAGGGGGATGGGCTGGTGCCCTTCTCCGCCGAGCGGGGGGACGGGAAGGAGCAGCTGACCGCCCTGCTGCTGGAGATGCTGGAAGGGGAGGCATGAACCTGGAGCGGCACCTGCTGCGCGTTTCCGGACGGGAAGGTGTACGACATCGGCTGCTGCATCCATAAAAGCCGCTGGCGGCAGGGGTTTGGCAGGGAGGTGGTGCACCTCCTCCCGGACTGGGGCCGGGAGCGTGAAGGCATCGCCGTGACGGCGGAGGCCGCCAGGGAGAACCGGGGGTCCTGCGTCCTGCTGGAGAAGTGCGGGTTTACCGTACTGCGGGAAGCTTCCTTCCGGAAATACCATTAAGAAGACATTTTACGCGAGAGTCGGGGCGGCGGAATTAAGCGCCCCCACAATGGGGGTATAAAAAAAAAAGTTTTTTTTTGGGGGCCCACCCCCCAGGTTTATTATTAAAATTTAAAAGGACTCTACGGAAAATATTTTAATCAAGGGGAGAAGCCCCACCAGGGGGGAAAAGAGGTGATGGTGATAAACCCCACCCCGGGCAGAATGGG
>JAETNP010000011.1 GCA_021768185.1 Oscillospiraceae bacterium | reverse complement strand
CGGCGGGGGCAACGCCCCCACTCCACCCCGTAGGGCGCAAATGCGCTTTTGATGGCCGCAAGGCCGTCAAAAGTGCTTTTGCGTTACTTTCGCAGAAAGTAACAAAGGCCGCCGCTTCGCGGCGAAAGGAGGATTTGATTTGAAAAGGACAATCAGCGCCATGGTGGGGCAGGGTTCGGTGAAACACAACAGCAGGGCGTTCAACGCCAAGAACACTGACCCGGAACGTTCCCACTTGAATATAACCTACTGCCACGAAAATATCAAGGCAGTTTTCCATGAGCTGTTTGACGAGGCCCTCAAACGGTACAACGACAAGCAGACCAGGGCAGACCGCAAAATTGAGGACTACTATGAAAAGATACGTTCCAGCAAGCAGGAAAAGCCGTTCCATGAAATCATTCTGCAAGTGGGGAACAAGGACGACATGAGCGCCGAGGGCGAGGACGGCCAGCTTGCGGCGGCGGTGCTGGACGAGTACATGAGGGGTTTCCAGGAGCGCAATCCCCAGCTTCGGGTGTTCTCCGCCCACCTCCACATGGACGAGGCCACACCCCACTTGCACATCGACTTCGTTCCGTTCACCACTGGGAGCAAGCGGGGCCTGGACACAAGGGTATCTCTGAAACAGGCGTTAGCGGCCCAGGGCTTCAAAGGCGGCACCAGGGGCGACACGGAGTGGAGCCAGTGGGTACGCTCTGAAAAGAAACAGCTTGCCGCCGTGATGGAGCGTCACGGGATAGAGTGGGAGGACAAGGGCACCCACGACAAGCACCTGTCTGTGATGGACTACAAGAAAGAACAGCGGGCCAAGGAGATTGCCGAGCTGGAGGTGGTCAAGGCCAAAAAGCAGGGACAGGTGGAGCGGCAGGAACAACGGCTAAAGGAGCTGGCCCCGGCTGTGAGGAACATGGAGCAGTTGGCGGCGCAGTTCTCTGACGACCCGGAGCGGATATTGCCGGAGCCTGGGCCGTTGGAGAGCGCTAAGTCCTACCGGGAGAAAAAGGCAAAGCCCCTGCTGGCGCAGATCGTCAAGGTGTTGCGCTCTTTATACCGGGCCTATGTCGAGTTAAAAGGGAAGTATGAGCGTTTGCTGGGGGACTATGGCCGGGCAAGGGAGGGCAACGAGCGGTTGTCTGACCGTTTGCAGGAGGTAAAGTTGGAAAACAAGGCCCTGCGGGGGACAGTTGCCGACTTTGAGCGGGTAAAGCGGGCTTTCGGCCCAGAGGAAGTTGAGCGGGTCGTGGAGGACGCTAAACGCCGGGAGGCGCAAGAGCGGGAGCAGAGGAAAGCAAAGCGGAAGTTTAGCCGAGGGGCAAGATGAAACTTGTTTTTGAAGATGTCTTGTGTTATCATGTTATTCGTTGATATTTCGATTTAGGGGGCGTTTGTGTTATGGCAAATAGCTTAACTGCAACTCAACTTACAGAATACTTAAAAAATGTAAAAGATTTAGAAGTTTCATGCTATTTACAAGCACAAGTAATCCAAAGGCTTAAACAACAACCGCAAAAAATGAAACAAGAAATTGATGCGCTTGAACAAACCCAATCTGAAAGTATAACTAAACCTTCTTCATTTATTGTAGATTTAATTTTAGGTGTCTTTTCTAGTGCGTTTTTTGCCCTAATTGGTGCTATATTTGGCGCAGTGGGTGGAGGAGTGATTTGGTTCATCCTTAGATTATTCGATGGTTCCCCAAAGTTTATTCCATTCGTCAAGAGAGGTGCAATCATTGTTTTCATACTGGTTTTTTTTGCAAGTTTGCTTATGATTATTTTTTCTGGAAAGGACAACAGAAAAACATACCCTGAAAGATTAAAAGCATTTCAGGATAGGCAATCTGCGAATAAAAACCTTATTGAAAGAAAGAAAAAGCAACGTTTAGATTTCGGACAAATTCTATTGCAAAGTGATATGAAATACAAGGAAACTCAAAGACTATTGCAAAGGTATTACGATCTGGGGTATATATATCCAAGTTATCGAGGAATGGTTCCAATCTGTACTATTTATCAATATTTTGAGTCTGGCCGATGCAGTTGTTTGGAAGGGCATGAAGGTGCGTATAATTTGTATGAGAGCGAGTTGAGAATGAATTTAATTCTTTCCAAACTTGATGATATTATTTATAGATTAGATGATATTAGCAGAAATCAAATGGTGCTTGCACAGGAAATTAGACGAAGCGATGCAAAGATTAGTGAAATCTCCAAATCCCTCAATAGTATAGAAGCCAACACAGCGGTATCTCGCTACCTAAGTGGTATTACAGCAGCTAATACAAGTTATCTTGCTTGGGTTGACTATATAAGGCATTGAGAACTTAGGTGGGGAAATGTGTTGCATTTCCCCACCTTTTGTGATACTATTTTGATACTAAGAAAATTAGCAGCCAAAAATAGCAGGTAAAATATTAACAAATTTGCGAAAGTTTTGCCTGTGAAAACACAGAAAATACAGCCCCATATAATAGGATTTGTCGAGTGGGAATGATCTTTTCGGAAAACCGCAAAAATCCAAACCCGCAACCCCTTCACCTTTAGGGCATTACAAAGACACTGAAGCCGATGCTCCTATGGTGTGGGTGGAACGAATGAACAATATTCGAGCTGTAGCAGCCGAGATTGTAAATGCAGAGATTGTATTTTTATAAATCCAGCAAAAGGCAGGGATGTATTTGTCCCTGCCTTTTGCAATTCGTTCATTAATGTTTGACATTATTCATAAAGTGGAGTATAATCGCAATACAGAAAAAGTCGGAGGCCATTTATGTATATTTCGGTTAATGAAGCCGCAGCAAAGTTTAACATATCCAAGCGCAGGGTTCAAACATTATGTGAACAAGGTCGCATTGCTGGAGCTAATATAGTTGATGGGGCATGGCTCATTCCAGATACTGCACCCAAGCCTTTTGATAGACGAAGAAAGGTAAGTAACGAAAATCAAATGAGTATCCTTAATACTCAAACTATTCTTACGATTGACGACTTTTGTAAGGCGCTGTCAATTTCAAAAGCAACCGCGAAAAACTGGATTCGCTTGAATAGGATTACACCCGATATAAACGGAGAATTCTTTAGTGAAGCTTATGTTTCTGAAATTGTTGCAGATATTAAATCAGAAAACAGCACTAAACTTAAAAGCCGGAGAAATAAGAAAAGTGCTTCAGGCAGGGTGTTATACAAGGATTATGTGCGTACCTGTGAGAACCAACTACTTGTTGAAGAATTATTGGAGACTGGAATTATCCAAGACCAAAGGGATTTGCTTATAGTTCTTGCCAATTTTGCTGTACAGCTTTTTTATCAGAGTAGGGGAATTCCATACAGTGACAACAATGTTCTATTGGACTTTTTATTAAGGAATGATACGAATGATTTCTATGCCCTTATTTTTGATTTGTTAGGAAACCAAAAATTATCCCATATTTCTATTGATAGGCTTCAGCCGATACTTTCTAAAGGAATGAAGTTTGTCAAAGGAGAGGATTCTTTAGGCCTCATCTATATTTCGTTAAGAGATATTGGAAATCGTAAAAGCTCGGGTGCCTACTACACTCCGGAGAAAATTGTAAATACGCTGATTGATAATCTATATGATATTGATAGCCAAATGCTCCACAAAAGTATTTGTGATCCGTGCTGTGGAACAGGCAACTTCTTGCTGGGCCTTGCTATGAAAGGAGTCAGGTATACTTGCCTTTATGGACAAGATATTGATCCCACAAGTATATATTTAGCTCGTATCAATATTGCGCTTATGTTTCCTGAGATTTGTGTCCTGGATTTGTACTCTCATTTTGTAATTGGAAACACCTATTTTGAAAGCTTTGCGCAAGACTTTGACATCATACTCGGAAATCCACCTTGGGGAGGTGAATTTTCGGATGAAGATGCTTTGAAATGCCGTAGTCGTTTCAAAACAGCAGGCAATAAAAACTTGGAATCTTACGACATATTTCTTGAAAAGGCGTTGTCAATGCTTCATGCAGGCGGCATTTTAGCATTTGTTCTTCCGGAGGCTGTTTTGAGTGTTGCTGCGCATGATGCGATTAGGAAGATATTACTTAATTCTTGTTCTTTCCGATTTGTGTCGTATTTAGGTAATGTGTTCCGGGGCGTACAATGTCCGGCTATTATTCTTGGAATATCTTTGGATTCTTCCAAAACTGTGATGGGGTGCAAAGTGGTAAGAGACAAGGATTCTTTTGTTATTACACATGAGCGAGATTTTATTGATGGGACTTTGTCTTTTAATGTTTCGGATGAAGAAGATGACTGTTTACGGACTATTTCCTCAATTCCGAATGTTATCTATCTGAAAGGTAATGCAAAATTTGCTCTTGGAATTGTTACGGGAAATAATAAGGACTACATTTCATCTAAAAAAGGGGATGGATATGAAGCCGTTTTAAGAGGCAGCGATATTCAAAGATTCGGGATAAAAAAAGCCGAAAATTATATTCGATTTATACCTGAGTCATTTCAGCAAGTAGCACCAATTGAAATATATAGGGCGAAAGAAAAACTGCTATATCGGTTCATCTGTGAGGTGCCTGTATTTGCGTATGATGATGCGCAGACACTTTCTCTAAATAGTTGTAACATTGTTGTGCCTGAAATCGTCGGCCTTGAGATGAAATACATTCTAGCAATACTTAACTCAAGCGTTGCCGCATACTTCATTTCCAAGAAATTCAACTCAGTCAAATTGCTCCGTTCACATATTGAGCAAATACCTATACCTGCTGTTATTCCAAGTATTCAGAATGCCATTATAAAAAAAGTAGACCACATAATGAATTCTTCCGAAGACATCAGCGGTTTGTACATGGAGTTAGATAACGAAATTATGGGCTTATATAATCTCTCGTCAAGTCAAGTTAAAACTATTCGTACAGCATTAACTGGAAAGAGATCATTCCTCAGGGTCAAGTAAATCATAGAGCTCTTCATATGTAATATCTTTGATATGATACTGCTGGCGGTGATGTTTATGCGTGGTTTTTTTGATATGAAACTGACATTCCTCGCCTCCTTTATGCTGAAGTGCATAGCCAGGGAGCTTTTTCCGAGCAGCAGATTTATCATTTAGAAAGCTTTCGGTACTGTCTGGAAATTCGGATCGAGGGACACAAAATATCTCTATCTTATCACTAAAAAAGACTCCATAGTATAAAGAATCAAAACAATCTGGTTTTAGCTGTTGAATATTACAATCGTAATCCGATGATGTATCCTCAGCTTCATCAGAGCTATAGATCATAGTACTACAACTTGTGCAAAGTTCAATCGCATTTTTTTCAGTTAATGGTATATCCTTTTTATATGCTCGCGAAAATTTAACTTCTATCCTATGACCCTCGTCATCTTTTAAGTCATATGAATTATCATCGGCAGGTAGCAGATTCATATCTTTTTGAATCATCAACTGTGCAAATTCACCAAAGTTTGTTCTCAAAGAAAAAATTCCTCTTTTAAATTGCTCAATATCTTTCTTTTTACTCATATCTATAGTCCCCTTTATAGATGACTCAAAAGATTATATAATTCTTCATACGTAAGCCATTGAACGAAATGATTTTGCATATGGTAATCAATACTGCTACGGTTAAGGTGGAACTGCCCCTCTCCTGCATTACCTTTGTGCTGCCTATCGGAATAACCGAAACATGAAAGAATTTCATTTGAATCCATCTCGAAAATCGCTATTCTATCTGCGAAGAATAGGCCATAGTAAAGCACATCAAATTCTAAACGTTTAACCTGTTGAATATTGCAGTCAAAGTCATGATTGTACATATCTGTGCTGTTTAAGGCTCGATTTCCAAGATTGGCTTTTTTGCATTGTTCAATGACATTGTACCGACTAATAACTGTTTCATTCGCTTTCATGACTGTGGAAAATTTAATCTCAATTCTTTTCCTACCACACTCATCATAGCGGTCATGAAACTGGTTGTGAGATTCGGTAAAGCCATAAAGCGCTTCAATCATTAGTTCCGCAACTGTACCAAATCTGCGGGTGCGTAAAGCGAAAATACCATCTCGAAATTCTTTAATTTCATCAGTCATTATATTTCCTCCCGATTTTCAATAAACAATTTATACGGCTCAATAGCAAGTGCATCGGCAATCCGCTGGATATTTTCAAGGGAAATGCTACGACGGAAACACTCAATAGCACTAATATACGTTCTGTGCATACCACATTTTTCTGCAAGAGCTTCCTGAGAAAGCCCCACGACTTGACGATAATATTTAACATTTGATCCAAAAACCTTGATAATATCCATACTTGCAGACCTCCATAAAATATGGTATAGTATTGCATACAATAAGTCTACATACAATGAGTATCATAAATTGAAATCACTCTTTGGCCAGGCAGAGCCTGTTGCTGAAAGGAAAGTTGTATTTTGCGAAAGAGAAAATGGTACAGAATAACCTAATAAGAAACTCGACGGCGGCATACTTTGCCGCAATCGGAATTCACAATAAGCCTAATATTCCTTATCGTTACGAAACTACAACTCTGCTTATGATGAACGCTTGGGAATTAGTTTCAAAAGCATGGCCTGTTTGATGAAACAAAGAGGAACTCTACCCTTTCAGATATCATCAGCCGCCACAACAACATCGTATAAAGTTTTGGTGATAAGTATGGATATAAATAGAATTAATGCCGTATGTGGTTGGATGCGAAATTTATCAAATCAACCAAACGTTTTGAATACACCAGTTTCTACTGCGGATGTAACTAATATTCGTGAAGGGCTTCTCCTCATTGCTAAAGATATTGAGCGTGAACAATTTGTCCTCAGTAATCAGTTGATGATGATTAAGAATAATCTTTTTAGAGAAGTCCCTATAAATTGGAATATTATTCACATCTACATAAATCCATTTGCTTTTGGGCAAGGAATTGAAATCCTGGATATATTATTGGCACAAAATTTTAACAGATACGACGATTGGTGGCAACTTATTCACCCCCGAATAGCGCGAGTATCGAAAAAGCTCTTTTTGGATGGTAGCTATGCAAATGCGGCTTGTGATGCATACATCGAAATCAATGACCGAGTTAAAAAACTTTTTCAGGCGATAAGACCCGGAGAGAAAGTGCCTGATGGTGATGCCGCAATGAAGACTGTGTTTTCTACAAACACCCCCTTGATTGAATTTTGTGATCGCTCTACTGATTCGGGTGCTAACACGCAAAAAGGATTTATGGAAATGCTTGCAGGAGCAATGTCTGCCCTACGCAACCCCAAAGCCCATGCAAATATTCAAATAGGGAAAGATGACGCCATGCGTCGTCTGATATTTGCCAGTATGCTAATGTATAAAATTGATGAGGCAGTAAAGTATTCGAAAATAACAGAAACTTCAAGTACGCAGTAATGCGTATGTAATAGCTGTTCAAGAGGCGGTTTTTATGAGTGATTTTGCAACAAAAAGGCTACAAGCATTAGAGGCTTGTGATAAAGTTATCAATGGCATCGAAGATGACACCGTTACGGTTTCCTCTGCACTTCTTCAGTGCATGAAAATCGCTCGTCTTGTAAATGATATTGATGGACAAGAGTGGCTTAGTTATGAGTATGGAGGTTATCCAAAGACTGATAAAGGCTTGGTAACAAATTCAGGATGGGATATCGCAATTCGTCACGGGAGAAGTTTTATATCTAACGAAGATAAAAAGCGACATATTTTTCTCGAATTGGCCGCTGAACTAGAAGAAAGCATTGAGAGTACTAAAGCCGCATTAAATAATTATTCTACCCAAGGGTTCTCAGCCTCTGGTAATTATGCGCTTGTAGCAACTGAGAGAATGACCTTGAGAGTAGCGCAAGGAACAAATAATCTGCTACAAAAGAATAGAACCAACGAAAAACGTTTATCAATTCTAAAGTCTCAGTATTATGACTATGCAATCAGGTGGCAAATTGATTTGCAATTTGGAAGTACTGCGAAAAAATTCTTTGAGGAATATCAAGAAAAGGTTAGTTTATTTTTTGCTGACTTCCCAGCAATAACCCTTCAAAAGCTGAACGCAATAGAGGACTTGATGGAAGATGGAAATCCAGAGAGGTATTCTCAAGTTCTCACATCTTGCCGCAGGCTGTGGGAGGATGTAGCAAAACGACTATTTGAAGAAGTTTTACCTGACTACAAAGAAAAGGTATTTAAGACTAAAGCCGGAGTGGAAATTGATGTATCTGGCGATCACTACAACAATAAATTATCTGCTGTCATAGAAACACTTCAGACAAAAGCGGCTAAAAACACTCTTGTTGGTAGTGAAATTATATATCTTGTCGATTGGATGGAGCAAATAAACAAATTGCAAAGTTCGGGGGTTCATTCTGATGTAACAAGAGATCAAGCTATGCAGTGTATCATTCATACATACATTGCTTTAGGCGATATTTTGAAGATGAAAGATACAGCAACTCTACTGCATTAAAAGTAACTAAGATGTTTAGCGAATAGTTTCTGTTATCACAGCTGATAACAATTTGATAACAGCCCATCGTATAGGCTGGATAATACGGATATATCAAATAATCAAAAGAATATGGCATCATATTTCCAAAGCAAAATCCGTTAGAATATGATGCCCAGCAACGAGTGGGAATGAGCATCAAAAGTCCTGTAACCGCTGCGCCGCAGCGGTTACAGGACTTCTTTTGTTGCCATGATACTAATATGATGCTGCCGCATGAGATCGTCCAGTTTTTGGACCGCTTTGCCGCCCGCTGTGAGGTGGAAATGGCCGTAGGTCCTGACCTCATCGCACTGCGGCTTTAGTGTAAAACCATTGTCGCGGGAAATACAAGATTCAAGGGCTGTGCAAAATTTGGGCGTACGGTTAAGGGCTCTGCCCCTGGCCCCGCGGCCTTCCTTGGGACGGCGAAGCTTTTTATTGGCGCTCCGCCGAGACCTCGCTCTTCATGTTCAATCCCAATCCACGCCGAAGTCCGGGCGGACGGGGTCCATGATGTCCTTGGCGTCGTAGAACTGCAGGTACCGCTTCCGGGAGTTGCGCAGGGTGGTGCCGTCGGGATGGAGCCGGTCGCAGATCACGGCGCAGATGTCCTTCTTGATGAAGCTGAAGCTCTCGACGCCCACGGAGCAGAACACCCGGAAACCCTGGCTCTGCAGATACTGGAAGATGGGGCCGGTCTGGGTCCAGTCGCCGCCGTCGGGACGCTCGCCGTGGGGGTAGTACAGAATGGTGGTCTCGCCCACCAGACTGCCCACCTCGTCAAACCACTTCTGGGTGTCCGCCTTGATGGCATCCAGGCCCAGCCTCGCGCCGCTGAGGCGGATATGGCCCCAGGTGTGGCTGCCGAAGGTCCAGCCGGTGCGCTTCAATTCCTCGATGATGGGCTTCACCGCCTCACGCTCCGCCTGGCGGTTGGCCTCCAGCTCGTCGGTCCACTCCACATCGCCGTCCGTCTGGGTGCGGTAGCCCAGGATGCCCTCATAACCCGTGAGGCTCAGGCTGGCCTTGGCCCCGAAGGGGGAGAAGTCGGGATGCTCCTCCACGAACTTGTCCAGGGCGGGGATAGCGTCCAGTTCCCGGCTGGTGACCTCGTTTCCGTCGGGGTCCAGACCCCAGGAAGCAACCTTGCCGTTTTCATCCAGGATCAGCTTGTAGGTAAAACCGTTGTCCAGCATATAGGGGTAATAATTAGTGTCGTCATAGGAGAACACCAGGGGCTTTTTTCCCTCGGGGAGATAGAGGGTGTTGCGGACCATTTTGGGCTGGCCGTCGTCCCCGGTAGTCTCGCTCCACACGTCTCCGATGTCCACCAGCACGAAGCCGTTGGCGTAGCAGCTTTCCAGAATTTTCTGAAACTCGTTGGCCGTCACCATGTAATCGTCCAGTCCCTTCTCCTGAGCGTCGCCGTCAAAGGCCAGCTCCGGATAGGCGATAATAGGATGGAAGAAAAGATGCTCGACGATGCCGTCGTAGGCCTCGTATTTCACGCCGTTCCGCTCCCCGCCCTCGGGCATCACCGTGGGGTCAAGGATTTCATAGGGCTCCTTTTCCACCGGAGCGGGTTCCGGTTCCGGCTCAGGATCCGGTTCGGGTTCCGGCTCGGGAGCGGGCTCCGCCGGGGCGGGCTGGTCCGCGGGGGTCTGGGGCTGATCGGCGGCGGGGGCAGCGGGGGTGCCTCCGGCGGCGTCCTGGCTGCCGCTGGCGCAGGCGGACGCAAACAGAAGCGTCAGGGCCAGCAGCAGCGCGGTGAGTCTCTTCATGTGCAAAATACCTCCTGTAAGCGGGAACGGTCCGTCCCGCTTTTCTCCCTCTTAGTATACCACGCCCGCCGCCAGAAGCAAGCCAACATTTTGTATCATATTGATGACAAAAGAGTAACAGCGTCGGAATCCGGCGTTTACAGGATCGTCTCCATCCCGATCTTCTGCACCTGCAAACCGCACCTTTCATAGAACTTCATGGCGTCCGGGTTGCAGGACCAGACGTTCAGGGTCACATTGTAGCACCCCAGGGACCGGGCCAGGTCCAGAACCGCACGGTAGAGCGCGCCGCCCACGTGCTGTCCCCGGCAGCTCTCGTCCACGCACAGATCATCCAGATACAGGGTGGTGAAGTTCTCCATAGCGGTCTCCTCCCGGTGGGACTGGACCACGCAGAAGGCGTAGCCCTGGACGGTCCCGGCCTCGTCCTCCGCCACCAGGATGGGGCGGGAGGGGTCCGTCAGAAGCGCGGCCAGCTCTTCATCCGTGTATTTCCGCCCGCCCTCCCGGAACAGGTCCGGACGGCCCTGGTGGTGGACCCGGCACACCTGGAGCAGCAGGTCCCCCAGGCGGGGAATGTCCCGCTCCTCCGCTTTGCGAATGTTCATACATGTTCCTCCTTCCCGGGGATCAGGTCTCCGATCAGTTCCATCACCGCCGCGCCCCCCAGCAGGATGCCCGCCGCCGGCGGCACCCAGGGGACGCTGCCCGGTACGCTCCGCCGTCCCGGCGGCGGGGCCTCCAGGGGCGCGCAGTACGCGGGCTCCTCGGGGCTGTAGACCACCTTCAAATGCTTGATCCCCCGGCGGCCCAGCTCCCGGCGCATCACCCGGGCCAGCGGGCAGCCATAGGTCCTGCTCAGATCCGTCACCTCCAGCCGGGAGGGGTCCAGCTTGTTCCCCGTGCCCAGGGCGGAGAGAACGGGAATATTCCGCTCCATGGCCTGACAGATCAGATCCACCTTGCAGGCCACCAGGTCGATGCAGTCCACAAGGAGGTCGTAACCGGCAAAGAACCGGTCCGCCTCCCCCCGGTCATACTTGCCCACGACGGGGTGGACGGCGCAGGCCGGGTTGATGTCCAGCACCCGGGCGGCCATGACCTCCGCCTTGGCCCGGCCCACGGTGGAGTCCAGGGCCCCCAGCTGGCGGTTGATGTTGCTCTCGCCGTACTCGTCCTGGTCGATGAGGGTCAGTTCCCCCACCCCGGAGCGGGCCAGGCACTCCGCCGCCCAGCTGCCCACACCGCCCAGCCCCACCACGCACACGTGGGACCGGGCCAGCTTCTCCAGAGCGGCGGGGCCCAGGAGCATCTCATTTCTTAAAAATCGTTCCGTCATTAGCGTTTCTCCCTTTACAGAAGAATCGGACCCGGAGAACTGCTCCGGGTCCGATTGGAATAGCCGCTGCTTCTTACCCCACCAGCTTCATGCCGCCGTCGTTGGTCTCGGCAGTGACGCTGTCGGTCATCTGGGTCTGCCACTCGCTCTGGTCATTGCTGCGCAGAGCGTTCTCGCAGCCGTAGTGCCAATACTGGGTGTCGCCGTAGCCCACGAAGTACATCACGTGAGCGCCGGTGCCGGAGTAGTAGACCACACCGGTATCCCCGGCCTTGCGGCCCGCCTCATAGCACCAATCCTCAAAGGGAGCCACCATCTGGCCCTTGGGCACGTCCTCATAGAGGCCGCCGTTGGTGTTGCTGCCGCCGTCCTGGGAGTACTCCTCCGCCAGCTTGGCGAAGCCCTCCTCGGTGCCGTCCCAGCCCGCCAGAATCTCCTGAGCCTTGGCGGTGAGCTGCTCCTCGGTGGCGGTCTCCCCCTCGGGGAGGTCCAGGTTGGCCGCCGTCACCAGGATGTGGCGGACATTGTAATCCAGAGCCTCGTTCCGCTCCCGGCTGTTGAACACGGCCACATAGTACCGGCTGCCGGACGCATCTTCGATGACGTCGGCGTCGCCGGACTTCCGGGCCTGGTCAAAGAGCCACTGGCCGCAGACGCTGGAGGCGCCGGGGGTAACATCGGAATAAGTGGCGTCGTGGTCCGCCGCCAGCTGCTCCAGGTTCCCGCCGTCCTTGTAGGCGGCCAGGATCTCGTCGGCGGCAGCCTTGGCGGCCTCCATGGCGGCGGTCTTCTCCTCCTCGGTGGCCTCAATGGCGTTGCCCTCGTCGTCAGTCTTGGCCTCCGGCGCGCCGGAGACGGTGACGTAAGCGGCGTCCACTACGTCATAGGTGTCCTTGTGCTCCTCATAGTAGGCCTGGATCTCGTCTTCGGTGTAGACGAAGTTGTCCTCGCTGTACTTGTCGGCATACTTGCTGGCCAGGATCTGATCCCTCAGGCAGGACTCAAAAACGCTGGAGGTCATGGTAGAGCCGTAGAGGGCCTTCAGGTAGGAGCTGTAGCCGTAGCCCGCGGCGGCGGCAGCGGATTTTACGCTGTCCACATTCTGCTTCACGACAGCCTCGTCGTCGCTGTCCAGGGTCATGTTGGCCTCGCCGGCGGCCTTGACGGCGGCGTGGATATACTTCATGTTGTCCACGGCGCTCTGCTTGAAGAAATCGTCATAGGTCGTGCCGTCATCTCCGTAGGGCTGGCTCTTCAAGCCGGAGGGATCCATACCCAGCTGGCTGTAGAAGCTGGCATAGTTCTGGTAGACCTGGCTGTAGTAATAGCTGGTCTCGGCTACGTTGTACTTTTCCCCGTCGATGGTGACGGCGGTCTGATTGCGCTGGATGATGCCGGAGTTATAGACCACCAGGGCCACGGCCACCACCACGAAGATGCCGGCTACTGCGGCGTAGAGGATATTGGACTTGCGCTCGGCGGCGCGCTGCTCGGCGGCCCGGGCCGCCTTGGGGTCAACCGCGCCGCTGGCTAAAAATTCCTGACGCTTTTTCTTTTCTCTGGATGCGCTCATGTGTTGTTCATTCCTTCCAAACTTTTCTGCCGCCGGAAGAGTCGGGCTGGCGGCGATCATCTTTTTTGATTGCCCCGGCGGGGCTCAACAAACAATAGTATACTCGAACATGTCCCGTTTCGCAAGTAAAAGTTCTGTGAATACGCAGATTTTTTCTTCCAGCGGCCCCGCAGGGGCTATCCTGCCCAGGCCAGAGCGGTGCCGGAGGCCTCCGGCACGCCCTCTGGGTCCCAGAAGTGGTCATTCCGCCGCAAAAAATCGCTTGTTACATTAAAATACATGTGGGCCAGGGAGGCGGGGATCGTAAAGGAGGCCACCGGGTCGTCCCAGGTCACATCCACGGCGTACCACTCCTCCTCCAGCTTCACCAGGTTCCAGGCGTGGTCCTCGGTTCCGCCGTGGGAACTTCCCTCCACGGTGAGGCACTCAATGCCACTCAGATCCATCAGCAGCTGGAAGGTGGAGGCGTAGCCCAGGCAGATGCCCTTCCGACCCGTGAGGAAGCCATAGGGGTTGTCATTGTCCGGCATAGGCTCCCCCTGGGGGGCATTGCTCAGGGCGCCGGGGTCGTACTCCGCCCAGTCCAGCATCCAGTCGTGGAGGGCCAGTTCCCGTTCATAGTCTGTCAGATCCTGGTCGGTAAGGGCGGAGATCTGCTCCAGCACAGCCAGGATATCCAGGTCCTGCTGGTACAGGCCCGTCCGGTTCCCGGAGGTCCAGGCATCAACGATGCGGGACCGGTCATAGGACCAGGGCTCCGGCTGGGGAGCCGGTTCGGGGTCAGGTCCCGGTTCGGAGATGGGTTCCGGCACAGGTTCGGGTTCCGGTTCAGGTTCCGGCGCGGGTTCCGGCTCGGGCGCAGGGTCAGATGCAGGCTCCGGCGCGGGTTCCGGCTCCGATGGGGGGTCTGCCGTAACGGAGGCGGGGACAGAAGGCGTCTCCTCCGGTTCCGGCGGAGGGAGGAGGAAGCAGGCGGCCAGAGCATCCCGGGCCGCGTCCTGGTCCGGGACGATGAGCAGCACGGCGTATGTATCGCCCCGCTGGGCGACGGCGGCCTTTTCCACAATGTCATACTGCTCCGGTGCGTAGCCCGCAAAGGCCCCGGCCCGGGCGGCTTCATAGTCCGTCAGGGCTTTCAGCACCCGCTCCATGTCCGCATCCTCCGTCAGGCGGAAAACGCCCACCTCCTGGGCGTTGACGCCGCCGGCGTAGAGGACTGCGCCGTCGGCCACGTCCGTCGGGTCGATTCCCAGGGTGTCCCGCAGATAGGGGGCAAAATCGGCGCTGCTGTCATCCAGCAGATAGCACTCCAGCGGGGGCTGGGCGTCCCAGATGGCCTGGGCCATCTGGGCGGGGGTCCAGTCGGTTTCCGCCGGTTCCGCCGGCTCCCTGCCGCAGGCCGTCAGTACGCACAGGCACAGAATACACAACAGGAGGAGTTTTCTCAGATGCTTCACTGGTCCTCCTCCTCGAAGCGGTTGGGCACCATGTCACGCTGCTCCGCCTGCTTGGCGCAGTTCCAGGAGGCGGGTTCGCCGATGCAGTAGCCTCCCATTTTCCGCAGCTCCCGATAGCGGTAGAGGGTATAGCGGAGGTCCACGTGGTCCTCATGGACTTCCAGGTAGATTTTATCAACGGCGCTGGCAGGGTGGCGGCTTGTCACATGGCGGACATAGGCGTCCTGTTCCCTTTCCGACAGGGGACCGTTGATGACAATAACATTCATCCCAGGGGCTCCTTTCTTTTTTCTTTGTCTGGGGGTATTATATAAGATATTGGAGGGAAATGCAAGGGGGTGTGTCTATAGTAGGGGGTTCTCGTTAGGCCGCGCGGTGCGCGGCCATAGGGCTGGGTTGGCCGCAGGCCAGCTAATGCCTTCGGCGGCCCTGCGGGCCGCTCCAGCTTTTTTCTCGTCGGTGGCCCGGGGGCTTCTCGCCCCCGGACTCCTCGGGTACTTTTTGTGTGAACAAAAAGTACCCAAAAAGTCACTTAAACCTGGCGGTTTAAGAATCCCTCATTTTTTGATTAGTTTACGCCCAAGGCACAGTCGGTTTTGTCTAAACTTACTGCCGTCCGCTTCGTTCCTCTTCTGCGCCTATTTCAACGTGGTCATCGGAGGCCCCTACCGTATAGCGGGGCTAACTCCCCGGGGTGCATGGCGCTACTCTGCCCCGTTTTACCCGAGGTTCTGGCGATGGACGAGCACTGGTTATAGAAGCGGCGCCGCAGCGAAATCTACCGTAAGAATCCGTGGGTAGACGCAGAAGTCCGGCGGGTTCTGATGCGAGCTGACGGGAGAATGGAGAACCAAGTTGTGCAAATCAATTCCCCCGTAATGAAGGAGGATTCTCAAGGAACGTAGTTCCTTGAGCGACCTTTTGCTTCTTTTCGTTCGCACGAAAAGAAGGCCCCCGCCCGGCAGGGCGAATCTAATTGAAAGATCAGGGCCGGGGCGGCGCGCAGCGCCGCAGGGGGAAAAATAGCCAAATCTCTGCCATAGAACAGCGCCCCGGAACAAAATTGTGGAAAAAATGGGGGATAATCCTGAAATTATGCTTTACAATAGGAAATAGCTGTGCTATAGTATCCAAGTACGCAGTACGCGTTCCCTGGCCTCGCCGCAGGCGGCACCTGCCCCGGCGCAGCCAGCGGAGAATTTTTTGAAAAGGTGGTAATTCCCCATGATGCAGAAAGAGCAGAAAACCTCTATCATTGAGTCCAACCGTACCCACGAGAACGACACTGGTTCCCCCGAGGTCCAGGTCGCTATCCTCACCGAGCGGATCAACCAGCTCACCGAGCACCTGAAGGTCCACATCCACGACAACCACAGCCGCCGCGGCCTTTACAAGATGATCGGTAAGCGCCGCAGCCTCCTGGACTATCTGGCCAAGAAGGACATCGAGCGTTATCGTGCCCTCATCGCCAAGCTGGGTATCCGTAAGTAAGTAAAAAGTACGGGGAGGAGGGCGGACCCTTCTCCCCGTCTTTCCGTTCCCTGCCTGAACCGGGAAGCCTCCCCTTTAGCAGTTGATCCTGCCTCCGAGCTATCGGCGGTGCGATCAAGTGCTAAATGGCGGCTTCCGGAAAATCAACAAAAGAAAAGGAGTACGCTATGTCTACCATCATTACCAAGAAGCAGTTCCCCAACTACCGAAAGTACACCATGGACCTGGCGGGCCGCCCCCTCACCCTGGAGACCGGCAAGCTGGCCGAGCTGGCCAACGCCGCCGTCCTGGTCACCTACGGCGAGACCACTGTGCTGGTCACCGCCACCGCCGCCCCCCGGCCCCGGGACGGCATCGACTTCTTCCCCCTCAGCGTGGACTTCGAGGAGAAAATGTACGCCGTGGGCCGCATCCCCGGCTCCTTCATGCGCCGTGAGGGCCGCCCCGGTGAGAAGGGCATTCTCACCAGCCGCGTCATCGACCGGCCTATCCGTCCCCTGTTCCCCGGCGACTTCCGCAATGATGTCGCCATCATGGCTACTGTCATGAGCGTGGACCGGGACTGCTCCCCCGAGGTGGCCGCTCTCATCGGCACCTCCGCCGCCCTGGCTATCTCCGACATCCCCTGGAACGGCCCTGTGGGCGCGGTGAAGATGGGCCTGGTGGATGGTAAGATCGTAGTCAACCCCACCGCCGAGCAGGCGGAGATCTCTGACATGGACGTGACCGTGGTCTCCACCGGCAAGAAGGTGGTCATGATCGAGGCGGGCGCCAACGAGGTCCCCAACGACGTCATGTTCGAGGCCATCAAGACCGCCCATGAGGAGAACCAGAAGCAGGTGGCCCTCATCAACCAGATGGTGGCCGAGATCGGCAAGGAGAAGTTCGACTATCCCCACGCCGACTTCAATCAGGAGCTGTTCGACGACATTGTCGCCAATTTCATGGACGAGGCCAAGGCCGCCATGGACACCGACGACAAGAACGTCCGCGAGGCCCGCTGGAACGCTATGATTGAGCACTGGCACGAGAAGTACCTGGAGCAGTACCCCGACATGGACAAGTACCTGGAGGAGTTTACCTACAAGTTCCAGAAGAAGATCGTCAAGGCGTGGCTGCTGGAGGGCCACCGGGTGGACGGCCGTCAGAAGAACGAGATCCGGCCCCTGGCCGCCGAAGTCGGGGTCCTGCCCCGGGTCCACGGCTCCGGCCTCTTCACCCGCGGCCAGACCCAGGTGCTCTCTGTCTGCACCCTGGACACCCTCTCCGCCTGCCAGAAGCTGGACACCATCTGGCCCGAGGAGTCCAAGCGGTATATGCACCACTACAACTTCCCCGGCTACTCCGTAGGCGAGGCCAAGCCCTCCCGCTCCCCCGGACGCCGGGAGATCGGCCACGGCGCTTTGGCCGAGCGTGCTCTGCTGCCCGTGCTGCCCTCTGAGGAGGAGTTCCCCTACGCCATCCGGGTGGTATCCGAGGTGGTGAGCTCCAACGGTTCCACCTCCCAGGGCTCCATCTGCGGCAGCACCCTGGCCCTCATGGACGCCGGCGTGCCCATCAAGGCCCCCGTGGCGGGCATCTCCTGCGGCCTCATCCAGGACGACGACGGCTCCTTCACCACCTTCATCGACATCCAGGGCGTGGAGGACTTCCACGGCGAGATGGACTTCAAGGTGGGCGGCACCAAGAAGGGCATCACCGCCATCCAGATGGACCTGAAAAACGACGGCCTCACCATGGAGATCATCAAGAACGCCCTGGACATCACCTACGACGCCCGGTGCGAGATCCTGGACCAGATCATGCTGCCCTGCATCGCCGCGCCCCGGCCCGAGGTCAGCAAGTGGGCTCCCAAGATGATCACCATGCACATCGACCCCGACAACATCCGGGACGTCATCGGCAAGGGCGGCTCCGTCATCCAGAAGATCGTGGCCGACACCGGCGCGAAGATCGACATCGAGGACGACGGCACCATCCGCATCGCCTCCGCTAACGCCGAGTCCGCCGAGGCGGCCAAGCACGCCATCGACCAGATCGTGTTCGTGCCCGAGGTGGGCGCGCTCTACTATGGCCGCGTGGTGCGCCTGATGCAGTTCGGCGCGTTCGTGGAACTGGCCCCCGGCAAGGATGGGCTGGTGCATATCTCCAAGCTGGCCGACCGCCGGGTGGAAAAAGTGGAAGACGTGTGCAAGATCGGCGATATGATGTGGGTCAAGGTCACCGAGATCGACGAGAAGGGCCGCGTCAACCTCAGCCATAGGGACGCCGTCAAGGAAATCGAGGCCAAGAAGGCCCGGGGCGAGATTATAAAATAACCCAAAGCAAACCATAGAAATTCAATAACCGGGCGGGGTGTCAATACCCGCCCGGTTTCTGTTTGGGAGGAATGTACCATGCTATACTTGCAGCCCGTATCCCTGACCGACGGCAGGGAATTCTACGATATGCTCCAGCACATCGGCGCTAAGGAAAACGGCTTTCTCAACAGCGCCTACGGCATCCCTTACGCCGATTTTCCCGCCTATCTCACAAGAAAAGTGGACATGGCCCAGGGCGTCGGCCTGGAGGACTGGATGGTCCCCGCCAGCACCTTCTGGCTTATGTCGGACGGCGTCCCCGTGGGGCAGGGCAATCTGCGCCACCGGCTCACCGACGCCCTCCGGGAGGCCGGAGGCCACATCGGCTACGCCGTCGCCTCCGATCACCGGGGCAAGGGGTATGGAAAGGAACTGCTGCGCCTGCTGCTGGAGGAGGCCCGCCGGATGGGCATCACGGAAGAGATCCTGGTGACCGTCTATCCGGACAACGCCGCCTCCCGCCGGGTGGCCGAGGCCAACGGAGGCCAGCTCCGCCGGGAGACGGAGGAGCGTGCGTACTATTGGTTTTCATAAGTGCCCCCAGTTGACATTGCCTCCGGTGCATGATATAGTTGAAAATATAAGATCCGTATATGCCGCCTGATGGAAAGGAGGAGCAATATGCCGACAGACAGGGAATCCAATGAGATCAAGAAATCCATGGCCTACGATTTGATCGACATCATCGAATCTGCGGAAGGAAAGGAATCCTATACCCCGGAGGAGATCAAGGCGCTGATCAAAGCATATATCACCGGAATGTCTCAGAAGTAAACCAATGACCAGGCGGGATGCGCACCCCGCCTGGTTTCTTTCCGCAAAGAATAGCCAGCCGCCCCCCGCGCCTTACGGCGCGGGGGGCGGCTTTCATTCGCTGTATGGCTGCGCTTAGATGCCGTCAGGCATCGTGTTGGTGGTGTGCTGGGTGTGGTAATTGCGCACACGGCAGATCACCGCGCAGACCTCCTGCCGCAGCAGGGGAGAGCCGTTCTTGAAGAGCAGCTTGCCGGTGGTGTTGTCGCCCACGAAGATCTGGGGATTCGTGTAGTAAAGCGCTACGGCGTAGGCGTTGGCCTCGTCCGCGAAGGGAGAACCGCTGGTCGCCGGAGCTACGCCCATCACACGGGCCGCCAGTTCCGCGGTGGCGTTGCGGGAAATGGCCGCGTTCAATTCAATGCTGCTGCTGATCCAGCCGTTGCTCACCGCCAGATTCTTGTAGTTGATGGCCCAGTTGCTGCCCGTGCCCAGAGTCGCGGTGTAGCCGCAGGCCTCCAGAATCATCTTGAGCGCCTCGCCGTAGGTCACCGTGCCCAGAGGATCAAACTTGCCCTCGCCCTTGCCGGTGATGATGCCCTGGCTGACCAGCGTGGCAAGATCATTGCGGTACCATGCGGTGGAGGAAACATCCTTGAACTGGCTCACGTCGGTGACGCCGCCGGGCGTGGTGGTGCTGGTGCCGGTGTTGCCTACCACGGTGATATTCACGCTGCCGCTGGCCACCAGCTGGCTCCGGGAATCGTAGGCCGCGAAAATGATCCGGTCCGTGCCGTTGAAGCCGGCCTTGGGCTTGTAGCTCACGCTGCCCAGCAGGGAGGACGCGATGTCGATGCCCGCGGCGTTGGAGCCGTTCATGGTCAGGGTGCCGTTGGTGGGCACTACGAAGCGGACTTTGACGGCGTTGGACATGACGCTGTTGGCCCGGACAAAGTCGTTCTGGGTGAACATGACGGCCTGGCCGCCGGTGGAGCCGTAGGTCACCACCACGTCGGTGGGCACGGCGGCGGTGCCGTTGAAGACCACCTTGCCGGTAAACTG
Source organism: Oscillospiraceae bacterium (assembly GCA_021768185.1). Classification (GTDB taxonomy): domain Bacteria; phylum Bacillota; class Clostridia; order Oscillospirales; family Oscillospiraceae; genus Pelethomonas. The sequence continues at coordinate 181,059 of JAETNP010000011.1, read as the reverse complement.
GGCGGCGCTGCCGCTGTAGGCGATGTACTCAATGGTATCCGTGCCCCTGGTGCCGGTGTAGGTCAGCTGGTTCAGGCGGTAGGAGCCGGTGGTCTTGGTGCTGTACTTGTTGCCGCGCACGTTGCTTCTGGTGAGGTCCACGTCCCTGCTGCCGCCGGTGTAGGTCAGGGTGCCGTTGGAGGGCACTTCCTGGAACTGGATGGTCAGGTTGCTGGGAGCGGTCTTGCCGGTGACCTCCTTGTAGGCGTCAATGAAGTCCTGGGGGTCCAGGGTCACGGAGCCGCCCACGGTGGAATAGTTGATATCCTTGGCCGCGCCGTTGAGGTAGGTGATCGCCACGGTGCCGGCGACGTTGCTCTTGTTGCCGTAGGCGGTGAAGCTGATACGCACGGTGCCGGCTCTGGAAGCGGTGGTGCCGGTGGGGGAGAAGTACACGCTGCCCAGGTCGTTCTCATTGCTCCGGGGGGAGACGTAGCAGGTGGCGCTGCTGGAGCTCAGGCGGCTTCTGTCGCTGTACAGATATCCGCCGGAGGGCATGGTGAAGGTCACGCGGTCCAGCGTGCCCCGGCTGGTCTTGGTGTAATAGAAGTCCTCGAAGTCCCCCATGTCGAAGTACACGTCGTCGCCGATGGAGGCGGTGTAGGTGATGTCGCCGGAGGTGGTGTCACCGGTGACGGTGATAGACAGGGTTCCATACAGCGGCGCATTGGAGACGACAGTACCACCAATATTGGCATAGTACGCAGTAAAGGTGAACGTGGCCGTACCTGTTTGCCTGGGGGTAAAGACGATATCCTTTAAACGGCCTCCACTAGTGCTGCCGACGCCATCAGCATAATATGTCCCACCTCTGGTTGCAGACAGATCACCATAAGTATTTGTAGTCTGGGTAAAGATAACGGAGTACAAATATCTTCCGGAGTTATCACGTACCAGGGAATAGATCTGGTCCGCAACAGAAGCCTTTCCTTTGGCATCGGTATCAGAGAATATATATTCTGTATCGCTATACACGGTGACCGAGGGCTGCAGTCCGGTACTAGTAACACTAATGGTTACTCTCTTAGTACCCACCACCTGGTTGGCTTCGTTATATGCAGTAACATCAATCGTGGCAGTACCCGTGCCGATAGCCTGAACCCACAACTGGTTGCTATAATATTGATTGCTGTTGTTCGTCTGGACAATGCTGTTCTCGCCGGTAACAGACCAAACAAAGCGATAGTTAGTACTATCTGTTGCTCCGGTTGAATAGCGGGCATACAGTGTAGTCTGGCTGCCATACCCGGCAAGCGGGACGTTGGTAACATCTTGTCCATTGGCTGATGTAGAGACAATGACAGAGCTGGCAGCATTAACCGTAACATTCACAGTACCTATTGCAACCGCTGTCCCATTATACGACAGGGTGGCTTTGACTGTTACTGTGCCGTTGCTGTTTGTCTGGTTACGGCCATACAGCGTATTTGAGGTTCCTGCAGTTGTTGAAGCGTTCAAGTATGCAAGCGAGGAATTTGCTGTAACTTCCCATGCTATGTTGCCATTATAAGCGGGCATGGCTGCGCCCGTAGATGTAGTGGCGGGAATTGTCAGCGTTGTCTGTCCATTGGCTGCAATGCTTGCGGGGTTTGCAGTAATGGTGAAGGTGGGGAGGGCGGCGGGATTGACCTTAATAGTAACATCCTTCGATACAGGAGTATTATTCTGGCCCTTCGCTACAGCTGTAGCTGTAATAACAGCAGTACCCTCCGCCTTGGCAGTGACCGTTTTTGTGGCTTCATTCCATGTAATATAGTCTGCGCCAGATTTAACAGCCCACGTTACCCCCTGGGTATCTGTGCCGCTGGACATAGTCACACTGGCAGACAGCACTTGACTGGTCTTGTTTGACCCCAGTGTAAGTTCTACGGAAGCGGGGGTGATATTAACATCTGTAACATAAGGAGTATCCGCTGCTGCTACAGTTACCTGTCCGGTTACAGTATAGTTACCAGTTACAGTTGTGTCACCTGTTTTGCTAGCCGCTCCCGTTGCTTGAACGGTGTACTGTCCCGCAGCAGGAAACGTAACCGAACCATTACTACCTACAGTGGGATTTTGTGAAACATCAGCAGGACTCTGAGTAACAGACCAACTAGTAGAGGTTGCTGTATATGCACCATTATTTCCCTGCGTATCGTTACCAGTTAACGATAGATTTGACAAAGTTAGCGTGGTAGGCACCCCTGCTTTGGCGTTTGGAGCAGAAATCGTACCGCTCCCACTATCCGCCGCTAGCGCCGTGGGCACCAACGTGCAAACCATTGCCATCGCCAGGAGCAGCGACAGCAGCCTGCGTTTCATTGCTTTCATAAAGTATCCATCCTTTCTCATGTAGGCGGGCCCCGACGGGCCTGCCATCAGGCGGCCTTCCGCCTGACGGATTTGTTTACGAGCGTACTATACCAGTCCGTTGCGGAAAGTACGTATCGAAACTGTATCCTTGTTGCATCATTTCTTAATCCGGGCCGAAGATTTGAACCTCCCCGCCCCGTGCCTGCTAACTATAAGACGTATTTCCACCCCGGAAGGTTCCACGCCCCAGCGCGTTTTGTGGAGGAAATTTTTACTCAGACGTTTCTAAAAGAACCTTGAATGGGTTAATCTCCTCCGGAGGAAGAATCAAGGCATTCTCAAGATCCTCCATCTGTCTTTCCGGAAGTCCGAGCGTCTCAGCAATTTTTTGCCTGCTGTATTTTCCGCTGCGCAGCATGTATATGGCTGCGCGGATGGTAGTAAACAGCCACTCCTCCTTGAAGTCGTTTACATATTCGGACATTCTTTCATCCGACCAAAAGTGCATCTGTTTGTCTCTGCCGGAATCTAATGTCGCTTCAAACAGCCAACGATTATTCTGCATATTTTTTAAGTTCTTGTCCTTTCGCCGTCCACTCGGTTTCATCCATAGAAGCGCCAACCAGCTCTTGGAGCGTATGATTCTTCGGTTCCTGTTTTCTCAGCAGCCGTGCCGCCTCATCCGCAGGAACGCCAATCAGCTCCCCGATCTCTTTCATAGAAAGCGGTCCGGCGGTCAGCAGCTTCCAAACGACATGCTGGCGCAGCTCTATTTTCTTGATCCGGTCATACTCGGCGATGCTGCGGCGCAGTTCCTCCAACGGCATCTTACGCGCTTTTTCCACTCCCTCCAGCTGAGCTTCTTCCAGTAATTCCTCCATGATCCGGCTGCTCATTGGCGCATCTCCTTTGCTAAGCGCCGGACCTCGTCAAGGGGGAGACTGGCGCATTCAGCGATTTCTTCCAGAGTGAGCTTTCCGATTGCCAGCAGCTTTTGAGCTGTCTCCGTCCGGTTTTTCTTCCGCTCGATTTTCCGCTCCTTTTCACACATCTCCTCCATCACTCTGCACATGGTATCACTCCCTTCCATCGTCTCCTTGAAGTAGCGCACCTGTTCCGCCAGGACGGCGTAGTGCATATCCGCCGCCTTGGTGCAGGAAAAATCGTGCATCAGCCGCCCAAGGGGCGAGTCGTCCCGGAACGCGCCGTTTACATATAGGATATGCGCGCCGTCGTCAAATAACTCGCCGGTGTTCAGGATGCACCGCTCCACCTTGTAGAGCGGTTCCCCCCGGCGCAGTACGTCGTGCTCGGTGATGAAGATCACCCAGGTCTCCGGCAGGGCCTGGAAATCCTCGCTTTTCTGTAGGAGCGCACTGTCGAGCATACTGCTGTGGAATCTGGCCCGCCGCCTGCCCGCGCCCCGGTCGGAGCGCTGGATCTCCACGTTGATGATCCGCCCGGCGCTGTCTACGGCTACCACGTCCAGCCGCAGGGAGCGCTCCGTCAGATTCGCCGCGGGCACCTGGGTGCGCACGCTCCGCACCGTCAGCTCCGGCATTTCCAGCACGATGCGCAGCACCAGCTCCACACAGGCCGGGTCGCTCTCAAAGCACCGGGTCATGAGGTCGTCGTCCATCAGCCGCAGCCGTGCCAGCCGGGCGAGATTTTCCGGGCTGCGGAGGCTCTTCTCTTCCGTCAAGGCTCCGCCCCCTTACGCCTCCGGGAACCGGTACTCGGTGGTGTAGTCGTACCGCCGTCCGGGACGGAGGAGGATGTCGCCCCACTCGGGATGGTTGGGGCTGTCGGGGAAGAACTGGGTCTCCAGGCAGATGCCCATCCGGGGCCGGTAGTCCACGCCGCCCTTGCCGCCGGAGGCGTCCAGGAAGTTGCCGCTGTAGAGCTGGATGCCGGGCTTTTCGGTCCAGGTTTCCATGACGATGCCGCTGCGGTCCCCGGTGAGCCGGGCCGCCAAGTGCAGCCCCTGGGCGGGAGAGAGGACGTAGTTGTGGTCATAGCCGCCCACGTTATGGAGCTGCTCGTCGTCCGCGCCGATGTCCCGGGAGAGGGGCTTGGGGGCGGAGAAGTCGAAAGGCGTGCCCGCCGCGGGCCGGGACATGGCCAGAGGGATGCTGTCGGGCCCCACGGGGGTGTAGGCGTCGGAGGCCAGCCAGAGGACATGGTCCATGGCGTCCCCGCCGCCGTTGAGGTTGAAATAGGCGTGGTTGGTGATGTTGCAGTGGGTGGTCTCGGTGCTGACGGCCTCGTACCGCAGGCGCAGGGCGTTTTCGGTGAGGGTATAGGTCACCCGGAGCGTCAGCTGGCCGGGGAAGCCCCCCTGCCCGCCGGGAGAGACATAGGTGAGGGTCACGCTGTCTTCCCCGGACGCCTCCGCGGCGAAGATCTGGGTGGAAAAGCCCTCGGGGCCGCCGTGGAGCTGCTTGCCGTCCTCATTGGGCACCAGGGCGGTCCGCCGGCCGTCGATGAGGCAGCTGGCGTTTGCGATCCGATTGGCATACCGGCCCACCACCGCGCCCAGGTAGCCGCCGTTGGTTTCATAGCTCTCCACGGTGTCGTAGCCCAGCAACACGTCCACCGGCTTTCCGTCCCGGTCCGGGACCCGCAGGGCCCGGAGGGCCGCGCCGTAGGTGATAATTTCCGCCTCCAGGCCGCCCCGGCGGAGAGTGAATTGATCCACCCCCCGGCCATCCCGGGCAGCGCCGAAGGGCGACTTGCATACTGACATGGGAATCGCCTCCTTATCTGTGGGTATTCTAAGTCCAGTATATCATATCAGGAAGGACTTGACAAGGCGGGATTTTCCGCCAGGTACCGCAGGAATTCCGGCGTCCGGGACCAGTAGAGAACGCCCCAGTGCTCGAAATCCCACTGCTCCTGGTAGTCGTTGCACTCGAAGTCGATATAGTACAGCAGTCCGTCCCGCACCACGAAATTGGTGGGGAAATAGTCGATGTTCAGCCCCGCCGGGGCCAGCAGGCGGCTCATCTCCCGGACCTGGTCCAGAAATTCCGGGCGCATCCGGTCCCGGCGCACATAGTCGAAGATCGTGTCCCCGGCGATGTACTCCTTCAAAATGCGCTCCGCCTCCCGGTCCGCCGCCAGCAGCCGGGGCATCCGGATGCCGGTCTCCCGCAGCCGCCGGTAGTCGTTCAGCTCCGCGGCCAGCTTGCCGCCGAACTGGTAGTAATCGCAGGGCTCGTGGTGGATCTGCTTGAGGACGTACTCCCCCGTCCCGTCCGTAACCAGGTAGGAGTAGCCGCCCTTGCCCTTTCCCAGCAGCTTTTTTACGGCGTAGGGAACGCCGCTGACGGACAGTTCCTTCGGTTGTTCCACAGGTTCCTCCTTTCCCGCCGCCTACAGCAGCGGCCTCAGCAGCCGGACCAGCAGCTTCCGCCAGCCGGTCCTGCGGGCGAGGAGCGCTTCTTTCGCCGCCTCCAGGCGGGCCCAGGCGGTCTCCCGCTCCTCCTCCGTCAGGGTGTGCTGGCTGAACTTGGCCTTGCGGCCCAGCTCCTCCAGAAGTTCATCCTCCGCGCCGCCCAGGTCCACCACCCGGCGGCACCGGCGGTAGGCGCTGATGGCGGAACGGTTGGTATCCGGGTCCTGCCTCTCCAGCCGCCGGGGCAGGAAGGACAGGGCGTATCCGCCCGCCAGCACCCCCAGAGCCAGGACGGTCCTCAGCACCGCCCGCCAGGGGAAGACGAAGGCGGGCTCCTCCGTGGCTTCCTCCTCCGGGAGATCCTCGCCGGGCAGGGGCGGCGCTTCTTCGGGCTCCTCCTCCGGCCGGTCGGGTTCCTCTTCCTCCGGCTGGTCCGGCTGGACGGGTTCCTCCGGTACAGGGGCCTCCGGAGCCCCGGAGAGGGTCACGTCCCCTCCGCCGCCGGAATAGCCGGGGGTCATCTCCACGGGATACCAGCCGCAGCCGTCCACATAGACCTCCACCCAGGCGTGGGCGTCGCTGTCCATGACCTCGCCCCGGCCCTGGCCGTCCAGCCAGACCGTGTAGCCGGATACGTACCGGGTGGGGATGCCCTGCATCCGCAGCAGCAGCGCCCCGGCGGTGGCAAAATGGACGCAGTAGCCCCGCCCCTCCTCCAGGAAGTGGGTCACAAAATCCTCACCCCGCTCCATAGCGGAGGTGCTGATGTCATAGGACGCCAGCGTCTCCAGCAGCTCCGCCGTGCGGGAGGCGGCGGTCATCACCGCCCGGAATCGCTCCAGAGGCGGCATGTCATCCGTCAGTTCCGCCATACCTCCGAAGTCCTCCAGCGTGGAACCGGCGGAGGCCATCCCGCGCAGCTGCCGAAGACTTTCCTCCAGTTCCGCCCGCACCTCCTCTCCGGCGGTCTCCAGTTTCGCTTCAAGACTGTCGATCACCATCTGCCATCTTTCACTGCTCAGATAAATGTCCAGCGCGTCCCGGACGGCGGCGGGGATGTCCAGATACTCCGGCACGACCTCCTGCCGGTAGCGCAGCTCCTCCGCCGCCAGCCTGCCGGTCAGGGGCGTAAATCCGTCCTCCGGCGTGCCGGGGGCATAGCCTACCGTATAGCGCTCCGTGAGGAGGGCCCGGCCGAAGTCCGCCTCCTCGTCGCCGGGCATGGCGAGCCGCCCGGCCTCGTCCGCCGTTCCCCAGCCGTCCGTGAGGTGGTAGGGGTAATAGTACGTCCCCTGGAAAGCGCTGTCCTGAATAGAGATGGTATAGAGCCCGCCGCCCGACACCGTCAGGGCGGGATATCGGGAGGGGTCGGCCCTCGTATTCGTCTCCAGTGCCTCCCAGGCGTCGCCTGTGTAGATGCCCAGGGAACCGCCCCGGAGGTAGATCTGTCCTCCGCTGCCCTGGTCGGAGGACACGCGCATCACCCTGCGGCCCGCATAGCGCCGGGGGCCCGCCGCCAGCAGGTCCTCCCGCTGCCTTGCGCCGGTCCCGACGGAATCGGAGGAGCCGATCCCCGTTCCGGCAGGGCCGGAGACCGCGACGCTCCCGCCCTCGCTGGGGATGCTGAGATCCAGCCCCAGGTCCGCAAAAAGGCCCGTCTCCAGCGCCTTCGTATCCATAAAACGCTCCATCCGGGCGGTCACACCCCGGATGAAGCTCACCCGGGCGTCAGTGGCCCACTGGGGCCGGGTGTAGCCCTCCATGGGCAGGGCCATTACCAGCAGGAGGATCATCGCCCACATGCCCGTGAGGCTCAGCAGCTGGGCGCGGCCCAGGCCCTCCGGGTCCTTCCGGGAGAAGAAGGCGGTGAGCAGCATGGCCCCCCAGGCGGAGAAGGAGGCCAGCATGGCCCCCCACATGGGCAGCGTCCCCTCCAGAATGGCGGGCAGCACCAGCGCCACGCTCAGCATGGCCGCCAGATACCACCGCCGGGTCCGCACCGCGATCAGGCCCATCACCAGCGCCAGCATAACGCACAGCAGGTACAGCGCCGCCGGATGTTTGTCGATGAGGTCCCACAGCCGGGGTCCCCGGGCGGTAAGGACCCAGTTTTCCACCACCAGATCCCACAGCCGCCAGCAGGTGAAACCGCACACCGCCAGCAAGGCCGAAGCCGTCCAGACGGCCCGCCGCCAGGCCAGCAGCGCCGCCGAGGCCGCCGAGGCCAACCCGCAGCAGACGATCACCGCCCCCAGGTCCAGCCGGGAATTGTGGGGCAGGACATAGACGGACAGCCAGGCAAGGGCCCCGCCCAGCGTCAGCAGCAGGGTGATAAGCGTATCGCCCAGCAGCAGGAGGAGCTGCCCCTCGATGTGCTCGTTGTCAAGCTTCCCCATGAGGAACCTCCTTCCCGGTGATGTGCATCTGATAGACGGCCCCGCCTCCCTCCCGGGTCAGGGCCTGCTCCAGGATGGAGCGGCCCCGCATAGGGGCGGGGTCGGACAATATCGCGGACAGACAGGCCGTCCAGTCCCGTTCGCCCCCGATGCGGAAGACGCGCAGTGCGCCGGTCTCCGGATGAAGCCAGCGGACTTCGTGGGGGCGATCCTGTTCCAGCAGGGCCATGCTGGTCCCCTCCAGGCGGTCCAGGGTGCGGTCCACCTCGGCCAGGAGGCCGAAATGATTGAAGGTCAGCACCGGCAGGGGCCGGGTGTCCTCCGGGGGCTCCCGGGTCACCAGCTCGTCCCGCTTGGCGGTCATTTTCCAGTGGATCATCCGCAGGCTGTCCCCCTCCCGGTAGGGGCGCAGCTCGTAGGTTTCGCCGAATACCGCCTTCCCCTTGGGCTGGGGGACGGGCGCGCCGACGCCATCGGGCAGCTCTATAGGGCCCGGATGCTCCGGCAGGGGGGCCACCGCCAGGGTCGCCGGTCCCGGCAGGCGCACCGGCAGAGCGAACAGGCCCAGGCAGTCGCACACCCACAGGCTCTCCGTCTGGAAGTCCATCATGCCGCAGTGGTCCGTCTCCATCGTCCAGCGCCGTTCCTCCTCGGCGGCCGCCCCCCGGAGGACGACTTTTACCCGGTGGACCTGTCCGGTAAGGCGGTTGGTGAGACACAGGCGGCAGGAGGCCCGTGCCACCGGCAGCCGGAAGCGGTTGGTCAGGCGCAGGGACCAGGAGGCGTCCTCCCCCCGGCAGATCCGGGGTACGGAGACCCCCAGCTCGGCCCGGCACCCCAGCATGGCGGGCAGGCTGACGGCCAGTCCCAGAAGGGGCAGGGCCAGTACGGCAAAAAAGATGAAATGGAAGATGTACCCCACGTCCAGGATCTGGCCCAGAAAGGCCAGCACCAGGGCCAGGGCGTATACGATCCGCCGTCTCAGCATGGCGCTACCGGACCTTGGGCGGCTCGACGCTCCGCAGGGCGGTGCGGGCGATCTCCTGGGAGGTGGTGGTGCGCTCCGCGCCGGGGACCATCAGCAGGCGGTGGGCCACGGCGTCCACCCAGATGGTCTGCACGTCCTCCGGCACCACATAGTCCCGGCCCCTCAGGAAGGCCACCGCGCGGCTGACCGCAGTGACGGCCAGGGTGGCCCGGGGGCTGGCCCCCTGGATGAGCTGGGGGTGCTTCCGGGTGGCCCCCACCAGGGAAATGATGTACTTCATGATCTCCTCGCTGACGTGGACGCTTCCGGCGGCCTGGCGCATCTGCTCCAGGGACTCCCTGTCCACCACCTGGGCCACGCCGTCCATGCTGTGGCTGTACTGGCGGCGGCGCAGCAGCTCCAGTTCCTCCGCCGGGGAGGGGTAGCCCATGCTCAGGCGCAGGAGGAAGCGGTCCAATTGGCTGTCCGGCAGCTTCTGGGTGCCGGAGGCCCCCACGGGGTTCTGGGTGGCGATGACCATAAAGGGCTGGGGCACCGGGCGGCTGACGCCGTCCACGGTGACCTGACCCTCCTCCATGGCCTCCAGCAGGGCGGACTGGGTGCGGCTGGTAGCCCGGTTGAGCTCGTCGGCCAGGAAAAGGTTGCACATCACGGCCCCGGGCTGGTAGGTCATTTTCCCGGTCTCCTTATTATAAATAGAGAAACCGGTAATGTCGGAGGGCATCACGTCGGGGGTGAACTGCACCCGGGAGAATTGGAGGTTCAACGCCTTGGCGAAGGCCAGGGCGAGGGTGGTTTTTCCCACGCCGGGGATATCCTCCAGGAGGATATGGCCCCGGGCCAGGATGGCGGCCAGGACCTTCACCAGGACGGGGTCCTTTCCTACAATGGCTTTTTTTACCTCCGTGACTACTTGAGAGGCTAGATTTCTTTCGTTCATAGCAGATCCTTTCTTCTTGCCGGGGTCCCCGGCGGGGGTCTACTTTTCGCGCGAGCGAAAAGTAGCAAAAGATCGCTTAAGGAACTGCGTTCCTTAAGAATCTTCCTTCATTACGGGGGAATTTATTTGCACAACCTGGTTCTCCACTCTCTAGTTGCCTCGCATCAGAACCCGCCGGCCTTCTGCGGCTACCCACGGATTCTTACGGTAGATTTCGCTGCGGCGCCGCTTCTATAACAAGTGCTCGTCCATCGCCAGGACCTCTGGCAAAACGGGTCAGACCAGCGTCACGCACCCCGGGGAGTTCGCCCCGCCAGACGGTAGGGGCTACCGACTAGCACGCTAAAATAGACGCAGAAGGGGAACGAAGCGGACGGCAGTCAATTTAGACAAAACAGACTGTGCCTTGGGCGCAAAACTAATCAAAACATGAGGGATTCTTAAACCGCCAGGTTTAAGTGATTTTTTGCCTACTTTTTGTTCATACAAAAAGTAGGTCCGGAGTCCGGGGGCGGATAGCTCCCGGGGCTGCAAATAGAATTGGCTCTAATCGAAACTGCCCATGGGACCGTCATTTAGCCGCCTACGGCGTCTAAACGACCGGTCCGGCGGCCTGCCGGCCGCCCGGCCGCCCGCCTACGATTATACGGTGATTTCCCCCTCCCGTCAACAGAAGAATAGAAATTCCCCTTCGGGATAAACTAGCAAAAACCAACAAGGAGAAAAGAACATGTCTTCTGCCAATAAGAAATCCCTTCTGATTTTCAGTATCCTGACTGCCGCCGTGCTGGCCGCCGCGGCGGCCCTCGCCCTCTGGAACGGCGGGGAGACGGTCCCCGCCGCCGCCTCCGCCGCCCTCCCCGTCTCCGGCGACTGGGGCCTCTCCTTCTCCACCGAGGGACAAGCCCCCACCGGCAACGCCTCAACCGCGGATCTGGCAAAATACGACGCGTATTATCTGGGCGATACTTCCCAAAAAGTAATCTATCTGACCTTTGACTGCGGCTATGAAAACGGAAACACCGAGCAGATCCTGGACGCCCTGAAAAAACATAACGCTCCCGCCGCCTTCTTCGTGGTGGGCCATATGATCGAATCCGCCCCGGACATCGTGCGGCGCATGGCCGCCGAAGGCCATGTGGTGGGCAACCACACCTTCCACCATCCGGATATGTCCAGTATCTCCCAGAAGGAGGCCTTCCAGAAAGAGCTGGACAGCCTGGCGGAGCTCTACCAGCAGACCACCGGCAAGCCCCTCTCCCGTTTTTACCGCCCGCCCCAGGGAAAATACAGCGAGGAAAACCTGAAGCAGGCCCAGGAGCTGGGGTATAAAACCATCTTCTGGAGCCTGGCCTATGTGGACTGGAACACCGACAAGCAGCCCTCGCCGGAACAGGCCTATTCCAAGCTCCTGCCCAGAATACACGACGGGGCCATCGTGCTCCTGCACTCCACCTCCCGGACCAACGCGGAAATACTGGACGAACTGCTGACCAAGTGGGAAGCCATGGGATATACCTTTAAATCCCTCAACGAGCTGCCATCCGTTTGATTTTGTCAAGTTAAAATAATGGCAAAAAATACGGAAAGTAGTCGAAAACAGGGGGCCGGCCTGCTGCCGGTCCCCTGTTTGACTGCCGCTTGGGTAGTTATTTCACGATGGTCATTACAGCGACCTGAGGCGCCATGCCCTTTTCCACGGTCAGGGTGCCGCCGTACCGCTTCACCCGCTCCGCCGGATACAGGCCGGTAAAATCCTCCAGGGTGCTCAGTACATCGAAGCCCACCGGGCCGTTCCGGTAGTGCATGGGAACCACCACCGGCGCGCCCACGGCGTCCGCCACGGCTTTGGCCGTGCCGGCGTCGATGGTGTAGAAGCCTCCCACCGGGATCAGGATCGCGTCGCAGGAGCCCAGCTCTTTCAGCTGCTCCGGGCTCAGCGGATGGCCCAGGTCCCCGAAGTGGGCCACGGAGACGCCGCCGGCGGTGAATTTGCGGATGACGTTGGTCCCCCGCAGCGAACCGCCCTTGTCGTCGTGGAAGGTCCGGACTTCCGTGACGGAGAAGGGGTTCGGCTTGCCGGAGGTCAGGCGGACCTTCTCGGTATAGGCGTGGTCGAAGTGGTCGTGGCTGCAGTAGACGGCGTCCGCCTCCGTCTCGATGTCGGGCAGGCCCGGTACCTCGCTGTAGGGGTCCAGCAGGGCACGGAAGCCCTCGGCTTCCAGAATAAAGCAGGAATGGCCCAGCCAGGTGATGTTCATGTTCACGTCCTCCTCCGCTTACTTCTCCGCCATTTTTACGGCGGTCTCCAGGGCGATCTTCATCATGGTGGTGAAGGTGGTCTGCCGCTGGGCGGCGTCCAGCTCCTCGCCGGTGACGATGCTGTCGGAGATGGAGCAGATGGCCAGGCCCCGCTTGCCCAGCTTGGCGGCGTTCATGTAGAGGGCGGCAGCCTCCATCTCCACCGCCAGCACGCCCATCTCCGCCCACTTCATGGTGGAACCGGAAGCGTCATAGAAGGTGTCGGAGCTGAGGACGTTCCCCACGGGCATCTCCACGCCGATCTCCCGGGCCACGGCCACGGCGGTCTCCAGCAGGGTGTAGTCGGCAATGGGCGCGAAAGCGCCGGGCAGGCCGTACTGGTGGGCGAAATTGGAGTTGGTGCAGGCCCCCTGGGCAGCGACCACGTCCCGGAGCTTCAGCTTGGCGCTGATGGCCCCGGCGGATCCGATGCGGATGATATTGTCCACGTCGTACTGGCTGAACAGCTCATAGGAGTAGATGCCGATGGAGGGCATCCCCATGCCGGAGGCCATGACGGAGACGGGCACGTCCTTGTAGGTGCCGGTGTAGCCGTGGATGCCCCGGACGTTGTTGACCAGCTTGGCGTTTTCCAGGAAGGTGTCGGCAATAAATTTGGCCCGCAGGGGGTCGCCGGGCATGAGGACGGTCTTGGCGAAATCGCCGGGCTTGGCGGAATTGTGAGGAGTAGGCATATCGTTCTTCCTTTCTTGTGTTGATTTGGCGCGTTTGATAACTTCAGTATAGCACAAATCATCGGAAATGGGAAGACGGTTTATGGCTGCTCCGGTGACAGTTGGAGGGGACCGCATCGCGGTCCCCTCCCCGTTTCATTGAGCGAAACTATCCTGCAAATAGTGCTCCTCCGCTTCCCAGAGGGCGGAGAGAAGCAGATCCCCCGCCTTTTGGACGATGGGATCGCCGGGCGCGTAGTGCTCCAGGATGGAGATGGCCCGGTCAATCTGACCTACAAGGCTTGCATACTCTTTTTGATAGTCCATAATTAAGCAGCTCCTCCATATGGATAAATAGTCCCGCCGTTCAGCAGGCGGATTTTAATGTAGGAAGAGGGACAGCGCCGCCCGGCGAAAGGAGGCAGACGCTGGAGAATCGGGGCGGCGGCTGTCGCTCTCTGTCGCATAGTATAGCGAATCGGTGTGATGAAGTTTGCCGGAATTTGTCGAGAATCAAAAATTTTTCGTTTTTTGTTTTTTCTGCCAAACACTACTTGCGGGATATTGGCGGGGGTTGTATAATACAACATATTGTGGTTTGCCCATCTGAGGCGGTTCTGCCGCGCGGTCGGGCGGCCTGCCGCCGCGTTTGCTCCCCGCCGTCCGCCCCATGCGGACAGCGGATGGCTTTTTCGGCTGACTGCGGCGGTACTTTTGAAGGACGGGAGGCTGCGTCAATGGGACAGAAGAAGGAAAAGCACCCTCTGGGCGCACGGGTCTGGGCGGCGCTGCTGAGCTTCGGGCTTATCGGACAGATCGCCTGGGTGGTGGAGAACATGTACTTCAACGTGTTCCTCTACAACACCATCACCGGGGACGCCGGCATGATCGCCGCCATGGTGGCGGCCAGCGCCGTGGTAGCCACGGTGACCACCCTGGCGGTGGGCGCGCTGTCGGACAAGCTGGGGGTGCGCAAGCCCATCATCGTCACGGGCTATCTGCTGTGGGGCCTGAGCGTTATGGCCTTCGCCCTGGTGCGGGTGAGCGGTCTGGAGCGGCTGCTGGGGCCGGCCCGGGCGGTCCAGGGGGCGGCGGTGCTTGTCATCATTCTGGACTGCGTGATGACCTTCTTCGGCAGCAGCGCCAACGACGCGGCCTTCAACGCCTGGGTGACCGACGTCACCGACGACGGCAACCGGGGCCGGGTGGAGGCGGTGCTGGCCATTATGCCCCTGGTGGCCATGCTGGTGGTCTTCGGCGCGCTGGACGGCCTGACGGCCCAGGGGAAATGGGGGATCTTCTTTCTCATCGTGGGCGATCTCACCATGCTGGGCGGCGGCCTGGGACACCTGCTCATCCAGGAACCGGAAAACCTCCGCCGGGCGGAGGGCAACTACCTGGGGAATATTTTCTACGGACTGCGCCCGGGGGTCGTCTGGGCCAATCCCTCCCTGTATCTGGCGCTGCTGGCCCTGGCGGTGTACGCCGCCAGCCAGCAGGTGTATATGCCCTATCTCATCATCTACATTCAGCGCTTCCTGGGTGTGGACAACTACGCCGTCATTCTTGGAGTGGTGCTCACCGCCGCCAGCGTGATCAGCGTGGCCTTCGGCCGGGTGATCGACCGCCGGGGGAAGCTCCATGTGGCGGTCCCCGCCGCCGTAACGGCCTTCGTGGGGCTCATCGCCATGTTCTTTGTCCGGGGCATGGTCCCCGTTATTCTGGCGGGCACGGTGATGCTGGGGGCCAGCATGGTGCTCTCCGCCTGCCTCCAGGGCCTCATCCGGGACCACACCCCGGCCCACAAGGCCGGGCAGTTCCAGGGCATCCGCATCCTGTTCCAGGTGCTGCTGCCCATGGTGACGGGGCCCTATATCGGCGCGGCGGTCATCCGCCACGGCGGGGAGACCTACGAGGACCTGGGGGTGGTGAAGGAAGTCCCCACGCCGGAGATCTTTATTGCCGCGGCCCTGGTGCTGCTGCTGATTGCCATCCCCTTGGCCCTGCTGCGACGGAAGGAGCCGTCCAAGGCCCTCCGCTCCCTGCGGCCCATGCTGACCGTCTGGGGGGAGAATCTGGACCGGGAGCATCCTCTGCCGGAGTATCCCCGGCCCCAGCTGCGCCGGGACAGCTACCTGAACCTCAACGGACGCTGGCAGTACGCCATCCGGAACGGGAAGGATAAGGAGCCAGCCGCCTACGACGGGGAGATTATCGTCCCCTTCTCCCCGGAGAGCTTCCTCTCCGGCGTGATGAAAAAGGTGATGCCGGAGGACACGCTGTGGTACCGCCGGACCTTCACCCTTCCGGAGGGGTTCCGGAAGGACCGGGTGCTGCTCCACTTCGGGGCGGTGGACCAGTCCTGCCAGGTGTTCGTCAACGGGAAACCGGCGGGGAGCCACGAGGGGGGCTATCTGCCCTTTACCTGCGATATCACCGAGGCCCTCGCCGAGGGGGAGAACACGCTGGTTGCGGCCGTCACCGACGCCACCTCCCGGTCCCGCCACGCCTACGGCAAGCAGAGCTTCCACCCCGGCGGCATCTGGTACACTCCCCAGAGCGGCATCTGGCAGACGGTGTGGCTGGAGTCCGTTCCGGAGAATTATGTAGAGAAGCTGGTCATTACCCCGGACTATGACCGCAGGCGCGTCCGGTTTGTCATCCACGCCAGGGACCCGGAGGGGGCCAACGTGGTGGTCCGCAGGGACGGCGTGGTCATCGCCGAGGACTGGTACGACGCCTCCCGGGAGTATGAGGAGTTCCCCATTACGGATGAAAACTTCCGGCCCTGGACCCCGGAGAACCCCTTCCTCTATGATGTCACCGTCACTTTGAACAGCGGGGACAAGGTGGAGAGCTACTTCGGGATGCGCAAATTCGGCGTGACTACGGTGAACGACAAAAAGGTCCTGGCCCTCAATGACCGGCCCATCTTCATGTCCGGCGTGCTGGACCAGGGTTACTGGAGCGACGGCCTGTACACCCCCGCCAGCGACGAGGCCATGGTCTATGACATCCAGAAGATGAAGGAATGCGGGTTCAATATGCTGCGCAAGCACATCAAGGTGGAGCCTCTGCGGTGGTACTACCACTGCGACCGGCTGGGGATGCTGGTGTGGCAGGATCTGGTCAGCGGCGGCAGCCGTCTGGACCCCCTGGTCATCCAGGTGGCTCCCTTCCTGGGCATTCACCTGAACGACGGCAAATACGCCCGCTTCGGCCGGGAGGAGGAGGCGAGCCGGGAGCAGTTTGTCCGGGATCTCCACGACACGGCGGATCTGCTCCAGAATGTGGTCTCCCTGGCGGTCTGGGTACCCTTCAACGAGGGCTGGGGACAGTTCGACAGCCTGCAGGCCGCCCAGCTGCTGTGGGATCGGGACCCCGCCCGGCTGGTGGACCACGCCTCCGGCTGGCACGACCAGGGCGGCGGGGACTTCAAGAGCCGGCATGTGTACTTCAAGCCCGTGCGGCTGAAGCACGATAAAAACCGGATACTGGCCCTCAGCGAATTCGGGGGCTATAGTCTTCCGGTGGCGGGGCACACCGCCGGGGACAAGCCCTTCGGGTATCGGATGTACCAGTCCGCCGGGGAGTATATGGACGCCCTGGCCCAGCTATATGAGAAGGAGATTATTCCCTGTCTGGAGAAGCAGTCCTTGTCTGCGGCGGTATATACCCAGGTGAGCGACGTGGAGGATGAGGTCAATGGTATTTTGACCTTTGACCGGAAGTCCTGCAAGGTGGATATACTTCGGATGCAGAAGATCAATGGGCGGCTGCGGTTCTGATGGAGGCTTCTCTGCGGCCCTTCGGGCCGCCTCCGAACGCTTTCTCGTCGATAGCCCGGGGGCTTCTCGCCCCCGGACTCCTCGCCTACTTTTGCCACGCGGCAAAAGTAGGCAAAAACGCGCTTAAACCTTGCGGTTTAAGAATCCCTCATGTTTTGATTAGTTTTGCGCCCGAGGCACAGTTTGGTTTTGTCTACCGTATTGCCGTCCGCTTCGTTCCTCCCTGCTTCTCTTTTAGCGTGGTTGTCGGTGCCCCCTACCGTCTAGCGGGGCCAACTCCCCGAGGTGCGTGACGTTAGTCTTCTCCGTTTTGCCAGAGGTCCTGGCGATGGTGGCAGACTGGTTATAGAAGCGGCGCCGCAGCGAAATCTACCGTTAGAGCCCGTGGGTAGAACTACCCAGACCGGCGCACCAACGAAGGATTGCGGTTAGAACCAAACCCGGTACGTCGGAGGGAAACTAATCACCCCCGTAATTCAGGAGGATTCTCAAGGAACGTAGTTCCTTGAGCGACCTTTTGTTACTTTTCCCTCGCGGGAAAAGTAAGCCCCCGCGCCGACGAGGCGCGAATCTAAACGATAGATTAGAAGCGGAGGCGGCCGCGCAGCGGCCGCAGAAGGTGCTATGTAATCACCCACTGCACCAGCAATAGAAGCACCACCCCGGGAATCCCCAGCACACCGGCAGTCAGTCCGTTGAAGACGTTGAACCCCAGGTGCAGGCCCGTATACTTTGTGGTGAGATTCACCGCCAGCAGGGCCGCCAGGCCCAGCAGTCCATTGACCGCCGCCGGCAAGAATCCCTCCCGCGCCGCGGCGGCCCTGGCGCCCAGGGCCGCTGCAGCCAGTCCTCCCAGGACCAGGAAAATGACCGCCATTATATCCATCGCGCCCTCCCCGGCTGCTGTGCGCCCACCGCCGTGGCGGCGCACAGCTCAAACTCCTTGATCCGCCGGACCAGATAGTTCATCCGGGCCTGGAGAGACTGGATCTCGTAGATGCAGGCCTCCGTCAGCTCCGGGTCGCTGGCGTAATCAAAGGCGGTATAGGCGTGGCTGAGAGCGGTCTGGGTCTCCTGCAGGCTTGTCTTTAATTCCTGCAGGGCCGGGGACTCCGTTCCCCGGTTTCGGATGGGGGAGATACGTTTCATGGAAAATCCCTCCTTGGTTTCCAGTCTATGCTCAGTTTGGACAAATATACCAGCTTTTAAACGCCGCCGTTTTTCCGGAAGGAGGAGCTATGCACGAGTTCTATATGCGCCAGGCCCTGCTGCTGGCCCGGGAGGCCGCCGAGGCGGGAGAAGTGCCCGTGGGCTGCGTCATCGTCCGGGACGGCGAGATCGTGGGCCGGGGCCGGAACCGCCGGGAGGAGAAGCACAGCGCCCTCTCCCACGCAGAGACCGAGGCCATCCGGGAAGCCAACGCCGCCCTGGGTTCCTGGCGGCTGGAGGACTGTACGCTCTACGTTACCCTGGAGCCCTGCCCTATGTGCGCCGGGGCCATCCTGAACGCCCGCATTCCCCGGGTGTTCTATGGGACCCGGGACGCCGCCATGGGGGCCTGCGGCGGGGTGCTGAACCTCTTTATGGAGGACTTCCCCCATACCCCCGCTCTGGTGGGCGGGATTCTGGAGGAGGAGTGCCGGGCGGTGCTGGGAAGCTTCTTCCGGACCCTGCGGGGAGAGGCGGACGGTTGACAAACCGGGCCGGCACATGTATACTCTCATCCATAGAAACCATGGCGAGGAGATGTCTTTCATGTATCAAATCAAACATATTACCGATAAAGAAGGCGTGGCCAAGGCGGAACCGGCGGACCGGGCCCACCTGGGCTGCATCGGCGACGCGAAGATGGAGGACGGCTGCGTGCTGTTCCACTGCCGCTATGACGGACGGGGGGAGCCCTGCAACCGCTATATCCGCACCAGTCTGGTCCAGAACTGGAAAAAGGAGCCGGAATCCGGCAGGATCATGCTGGAGACCATGAACAGCATCTATTACATGGACCCGGTGAAGGATACATAACGCGGTTTTATTCCATCGTTCTTATGCAGCATGATACCCCCGTGATGCAGCGCGTTCATTGCACTGCGTCACGGGGGTATCTGTTATTGTCTGAAAATCGGTAAAAAGACGGAGAAATCAGAATTCGGCGGACAAAACATACTGGGAATACCATTTGCAGGCGGCGGCGACTGCGGAGCGGACAGGCATTTTCCCGCCGGAGAGGACGGTCAGGACCCCCAGCCTTTCCGGCGGGATTTCTCCGGAATAGGGCGTAACGGACACCGCGGTCCCGACACAGTCCGCCAGCACCGCGCACCGGTCCCGCGTCGCCGCAAATCCCTTGACCCGGAAGGTCTGCTCGGCAAACATGCGGATGAACATCTCCAGCTCCCGGGCGCTTATGCTCTCCGATATCCGCAGGGTGATCCGCCTGACGGTCAGATCCTCCACCAACGGGAGGTCTTCATGATCGCTCTCCTGCGCCGTATGCAGCAGCTGCAGGAACCCCTGGGGAATCCGGCCGAAGGAGGTTTCCGCCACCGGCATATCCGGCCGCTGGCCGCGAATCAGCCGCAGGGTCTCCGCAAGCGCCGCTTCCCCGGCAAGGTCCGCCTTGTTCACAAGCGCTGCATCGCTGGCCGCCAGCTGCCGGGTGCAGGCTCTGGCCGTGGCGTAAAGCTTGGGAAAGCGCGCTCCGTCCACCAGGCAGACCGCGCCCCGGTATTGAATCCAGGGGAAGCGGCCCGCTGAGGAAAAAAGCCGCCGCACCCCGGTCGGGTCGGACAGGCCGGAGGCCTCCACCAGAATGACGTCCGGGTCCTCCGCGGCGGATTCCTCCAGCGCTTTTTCAAACTGGTCCATACGGCAGGCACAGAACACGGAGCCGCCGGAGATCTCCCGGAGACAGGCGCCCACATCGGAAAGAAGGGCGCCGTCCACGCTCTCTTTTCCGAATTCATTCACAATCAGATGAATCCGATTTCCGGGAAATTCGCCGATAAAATTTTTCAGGAACGTGGTTTTTCCCGCGCCAAGAAATCCCGTAATCAAATACAGCCCGCTCATCTGCCCCGCATCGCCTGCCGGACCGCCTCCTCCAGCTCCGCCTTGGCGGGAATGATGGAGCGGAATTTCAGCTCCCCGTTGATATACATGGAGGGCAGGTTCGGCACGCCCATTTTTACGCACCGGGCCACATTCTCCCTGTAAATAAACTTGTACTCGACCACATCGACGGCGTCGCCGAAGAGCTCCTTCGCCTGCCGGGCCGCGCCCATCATATAGCCGCACGCGGCGCATTGGGCGGAATCCAGGGTGAACACCTCGATCAGCGGCTTCTCCAAATTGGCATAGTCGGGCAGCTCCACGCCGGAGGTATCCACCGCCTCGGCCTGGTAATTCCTTACCATTTCCCGGACCGCGTCGGTCTCAATGGCGGCCTGGGCGACGCCGATGCAGTTCTCCACAGGCACGTCGTAGGGCATGTCGCAGCCGGGGGCCAGAATAAAATTCTTCTTGTCGCCCACGGAGTCCAGCAGGTCCACCGTGAATTTCATATTGTCCTGCTGATTCCCCAGCAGCATGACGGAGGTCAGCGGAATGTTGCCGCCGATGGCCACATTATATTGGTCGCAGATCTTCTTGGCCGCCAGCAGATCAACGTTCTCGTCCACGCTGATGGAATCCGGGCCGGTCTCGCACATGGCCTCCACGTTGCGGGTGGCGTCGCCGCAGACGAAGAAGGAGGACAGGCCCCCCGCTTCCCGGATATGGCGGAAAATCTGCCTGTAGGGGGCGTCCATGAACTGCTTGAAGTGGTCGGAGGAGATCTGGGAGATCAGGGGGTCCACCACGGCGATCACATCCATGCCCGCCTCCAGATAATAGTCCGCCATGCGCATACAGACCTTGGCGGTGAACGCAAACAGGTCCCCGGCCTCGTCCTCGAAGTCGTACATGTCCGTAAACAGATAATTGCCCCGCAGATGGGACGCCAGCGTAAAGGGCCCGCAGACCAGACCGTAGAGGGCGGTGGTATCCCCCACCGCCTCCTTCATCCGGCCCATGACGTCCAGCACGAAGGGGATCCGGCCGGAGGTCTTCCTGGGGATCTTGCAGTCGCAGGGAACGGCCGGGGGCTCCTCGTCGCTGCCGTCCAGGGGGTGGTCGTTGACGGAGGGCGGACAGTCGTCGGCCCAGGTCAGGCCGCAGCCCAGGCACTCGGCCTCGATCTGCAGGTCGAAGATCACCGGCTGGCCATCGGGCTTGTACAGCCGGTTGACCTCCATCAGGGCTTCAAAGGCCTTGTCCGGGTCGGTGAGCACCTCGACGGCGGTATAGCCTTTCAGCTTGCCCGCGTGGACGCCGGCAAAGGGGACCCAGGGCGCCCGCTCGGTTTCCTCGTGGCGCAGCGTGCGCAGCAGTAAATCTTTCATATGTCCTTCCTCCCGGAGGTTTTTGTTTTTCAAGCATACCACGGGGATTGGGGGCAGGATAGGAAGCACAGCCGCTTTTTTGTATTTTCTTACGAAAAGGGTCCCTTTTATTACTTCCGAGCTTTAAGCTCGGAAGTAATATGTGCCATGCTTTCATGTATTATTTCCGAATTTTTAATTCGGAAATAATATCATCCCCGGTATCTGCCCGGGGTCACGCCTACGATCCGCTTGAATACCTTGCAGTAGTAGCTCTGGTCCGGGAACCCCATGGAGACTGCAATGTCCGCCAGAGAGTACTTTCCGGAGAGCAGCAGATGCTTGCTCCCCTCCACCCTGAGGCGGCACAGATGCTCCCGAAAGGTGACGCCCACCACCTCCCGGAACATGGAGGAAAAATAACTGGGACTCAGCCCCACATATTCCGCCACCCGGGTCAGTTCCAGGTGCTCGTTATAGTTGTCCGCCATAAAGCGGAGGGCCTTGCGGATGTATGGATTGCCCTTGTCCTTTTCATAGAACATGGCGTTCACAAAGCTCTCCAGGACTTCCTGCATCAGCATACACAGGTCCTCCAGCTCCTGCTCCTGATACAGCCGGGACAAAAACGCGGTGTTCAGCCGGAAAATGCTGTCGGTCTTGGCGCCGCCGTCGATGGCTACCCGGGAGAGCAGGGTGGTGAGCTCAATGGACCGTATCCGAATGGCGTCCATACTGCCCCCCTCGCTGAACAGCACATAGCCGATGAGATCGTTCAGGAGGCCCTTGACCTCCTGAACGGTGCCCGTGCGCAGCTTTTCCAGCAGCTGCTTCTCCTTTTGGTAAAAGAAGGACACGGACTGGTCCGGTTTTTTCTCCTTGTAAAGCTGGATGGTTTCGTTGATCCTGGCCTGCTGGGACATTTTCTGCTGGGTCTCCAGCAGCAGGGCGCGCTCCCCGGGCAGCAGGGGCGTGAGCAGGTGGTCCACCAGCTTCTTCAGCTGGTTTACCTTGGCGGGAGGGAGGACCGCCAGGCTCCCCAATTCATCATACAGCTCCAGGGACAGCGTCGGGCTCAGCTGCTGCCGCTCCGCCAGATCGCTGACCAGGGTGCTGTCCGGCGCGTCCATGAGAAACGGGCCGATGATGACGCTGCCCAGCAGCTCCTCCCGGTTGATCAGGGGGAACGCGATATGGTTGAGATTGGCATGGCAGGAAAAAATGTAGGCCTCGCCCAGGACCTGGGCGCGCTGCCCCGCCTTCATGTGCAGCAGGAAGCACTCGGATTTCTGAAAGACCTTTTTCTTCAGAATGGTGCAGTAGGCGGTGGACTGGCCGAAGGACATGAGCATTGTGCCGCTGCTGTCGATGAGCTGGATGGCAAGCCCCGTGAAGGCCTGCAGATTCCCCAGAACGTCCGCGACGCGGGCCTCCGATACGAAGGAAAAGATACTTGACGCCATAGATCGCACCTCAAAAAATTACCACAAATCAAACAAAAAGACAATACGCTTCCGCCCGGCGGCTGTATACTTGCAGTCATAACGGCATTATACCTGCAGTCACCGAAAAAAACAACCAGGAGGACACACAAAATGGAATTATTGAATCAAATTTCTCAGAATCTGCAGGCCGGCAAGGCGAAGATCGTCAAGGGGCTGGTCCAGCAGGCAATTGACGAGGGCATTCCCGCACAGCAGATTCTGGAAGAGGGGCTGCTGTCTGGAATGAGCGTCATCGGCGAAAAATTCAAAAACAACGAGATTTTTGTCCCGGAGGTGCTGGTGGCCGCCCGGGCCATGAACATGGGCGCCGGCCTTCTGAAGCCCCTGCTGGCCCAGGACGGGGTCCGGGCCAGCGGCAAGGTGTGCATCGGCACCGTCAAGGGCGATCTGCACGACATCGGCAAGAATCTGGTGAAGATGATGATGGAGGGCAAGGGCCTTGAGGTGGTGGATCTGGGCGTTGACGTGGCTCCGGAGACCTTCGTAAAAACCGCCGAAGAGCAGGGCTGCACCGTGATCTGCTGCTCCGCCCTGCTGACCACCACCATGGGCGTTATGGGCGACGTGGTCAAGGCCGCCGGGGAGGCGGGCATCCGCGGCAGGGTGAAGATCATGGTGGGCGGCGCGCCGGTGACCCAGGCGTTCTGCGACCAGATCGGCGCCGACGTCTATACCGCCGACGCCGCCAGTGCCGCCGATGCCGCCGCAGAGCTGTGCAGGGCCACCGCCTGACCGCGCCGATGGACTGCGAAACCCTGCTGCAGCAGGTGCTGGACCTCGGCGCTTACAGGGCCGCCGTCATCCCCATGGCGGACGTGGGGTTTGACCGCTCCTTTCGCGCCATGTGCGAATCCAACGCCTGCGGCAGCTATGACAAATGCTGGATGTGCCCGCCCAGCGTGGGGGACATCGACGAGCTAATCCGCCAGGCCCAGGGCTTTGACCATATCCTGGTCTACCAGACCGTGGGGCGGCTGGAGGACAGCTACGACTTCGAGGGCATGATGGAGGCCGCCCGCCGGCACAACCTCCTGACCCGGGAGCTGACGAAGCGCTTCAGCGATCTTCCCTTTGCCGGGAAGCTGCATCTGGGCGCCGGCGGCTGTCATATGTGCAGCGTGTGCGCCAAGCGCACCGGCGAGCCCTGCCGTCATCCGGAGCTGGCCATCCCCTCCCTGGAGGCCTACGGCATCAACGTGTCTGAGCTGGCCGAGGCAAGCGGTATGAAGTACATCAACGGCAAGGATACGGTAACCTATTTCGGCGCGCTGCTTTTCTCAGAGACATAGAAGGAGGGATTCCCGTGGCAACGGTAACGGTCAACGGCCAGCCATTCCCGGCGGAGCCGGGTACCCCGCTGCATCAGGTGCTTCGGCGCCGCGGCGGTCTGGAAATGCCCTGCGCCGGCCAGGGCCGCTGCGGAAAATGCAGGATCACCGCCTCCGGCGCGCTGAGCGCCCCGTCCTCCGCCGAGCGGGCCCATCTGACCCGGGAGGAGCTCGCCCGGGGCGTCCGGCTGGCCTGCTGCGTGCGCGTGGAGGGGGACTGCCGGGTCACCCTTTCCGACAGCGCCCGCAGTCAGATCTGCCTGTCCGGAGTCATGGACGCCGTCTCCCTCCGTCCCCGCTTCCATGCCTGCGGCGCGGCGGTGGACATCGGCACCACCACTCTCGCCGCCAGCCTGTACGGCGCGGACGGGACCCTGCTGGCCCAGGCCAGTGCGGCCAATCCCCAGGCGGCCTGGGGGGCGGACGTGATCTCCCGAATCGAAGCCGCTCTGAGAGGGGAGGGCGGCGCTCTTGCCGCCTGCGTCCGCGGGGCCGTTGACGCTCTCTTGAACCAGATGGCGGAGCAGGCCCGCATCGCCCCCGGCGAAATAGACGGGCTGGTCATCACGGGCAATACGGCGATGCTGCATCTCTTTACCGAAACCTCCCCGGAGCCCCTTTCCCACGCCCCCTTTGAGGCCGCGCGCCTGTTTGGCGAGACCTGCTCCGCCGGCAGCCTGGGGCTGTCCGCCTGTCCCGAAGGTTCGGTTTATCTGCCCCGGTGCGTGTCAGCCTTTGTGGGAGCCGACATTACGACGGCCCTGCTTGCCGGCGGCATCTGCGGGAAGGACGAGACCCGGCTGCTGGTAGACGTGGGCACCAACGGAGAGATGGCGCTGTGGCACGGGGGAGCGCTTTGCTGCTGCTCCACCGCCGCCGGTCCGGCCTTTGAGGGCGCGGGGCTTTCCATGGGGATGCACGGTCAGGAGGGCGCCGTGGACCACGTATCTGTCCGGGACGGCGTCCTGCTGCCCCATGTGATCGGCGATGTTCCGCCCAGGGGCATCTGCGGAAGCGGGGTGATCGACGCCCTGGCCTGCCTGCTGGAAACCGGGGAACTGGACGAAACCGGGCTGCTGGAGACCTCCCCCGCCCTCATTGCTCCCCCGGCGGCGCTGACCCAGAAGGATGTGCGCATGGTACAGCTGGCTAAAAGCGCCATCAGCGCCGGTCTGCGGACGCTGCTGCATACCGCCGGCATTTCCTGCCCGGATGTGGCGGAGCTGGCGGTGGCCGGCGGCTTCGGCAGCTGCCTGAATGCGGAAAACGCCGGGCACATCGGGCTGATTCCCGAGGGGCTGGTTTCCAAGGTCCGGGTCCTGGGCAATGCGGCCCTGAGCGGCGCGTCCATGCTGCTGCTGGATGAGGAGCTGGCCGGTACCTGCGAGCATCTGGCCCGGCGCGCCAGGACCCTGGAGCTCTCCGCCAATCCGGTTTTTGCCGAGTACTATACCGAAGGGATGTTTTTCGGCCATGGGACGGACGGCCTGTGATTTGCCGGCCGGACAGGCGAATCGCATATTTGATTTGAGCCGTTTTTCTCGCTGCCGTTTACAGCGGCAGCCGGAAAACATGGCACAGATTACTTCCGGGCTTTAAGCTCGGAAGTAATAATAAGCGGGGCATTTGTCATTGTGCGGACAAATGCCCCGCGTTTTCGCCTTGGGAGAAAGCGGTCATGCGCTGCCGCGGCGTCCCTGAACGGAAAATGTGAAAATTGTGTATTGATTTCACGGCCGAGTGTGATATATTACTTCTGAACCGAAAGGTCGGAAGTAATATATGCCATGTTTTGCGGTTGCCGCCGTTTACGGCGGCGAGCAAAACGGCTTAAATCAAATGTATTATTTCCGAATTTTAAATTCGGAAGTAATACTCCGATTGTACTACGACACTGAGAGGAAATTCGCATGGTTAAAAACTATCAGAAAACATTGCTGGCCTGTTATTTAGGCTTTATCACGCAGGCGATAGCCGCCAATTTTGCGCCGCTGCTGTTTTTGAAATTTCATCATGATTACGGCATCCCATTGGGAAAGATCGCCCTGATCTCCGGAACATTTTTTGTCGCGCAGCTGATTGTGGACGCCCTGTGCGCCCGTTTCGCGGACCGTATCGGATACCGCAAATGCGCCATAGCTGCGGAAGTGTGTTCCGCAGCCGGATTGATCGGACTGGCTTTTCTGCCGGAGCTTCTGCCGGACCCCTTTACGGGGATCATCACCAGCGTCATTGTCTATGCGGTAGGAAGCGGACTGATCGAGGTGCTGGGGAGCCCCATTGTGGAGGCGTGCCCCTTCCCGCATAAGGAAGCCGTCATGAGCCTGCTGCACTCGTTTTACTGCTGGGGCTCGGTTGGGGTCATCCTGCTGTCCACGCTGTTTTTCGCCGTTTGGGGGATCGACAGCTGGAGGGCGCTGGCCTGCATATGGGCGGTCATTCCTCTGTTCAATATTTCCAATTTTGCCGTCTGCCCCATTGAACCTCTCACAGACAGCGGCAGCGGGATGAGCGCCGGCGGACTGCTGCGGCTTCCGCTGTTCTGGATAGCGGTGGTCCTGATGGTATGCGCGGGGGCCTCCGAGCTGTCCATGGCGCAGTGGGCGTCCGCCTATGCCGAATCGGCGCTCGGCTTGTCAAAGGCGGTGGGCGATCTGGCGGGCCCCTGTATGTTCGCCATCACCATGGGCGTCAGCCGCACCATTTACGGAAAATACGGCGGCCGGATGGATCTGATGAAATATATGATGGGTTCGGGCCTGCTCTGTCTGCTCTGCTACCTGGCGGCTTCCTTATCGGGCAGTCCGCTTGCGGGTCTGACCGGCTGTATCCTGTGCGGCTTTTCGGTGGGCATTATGTGGCCGGGAACCATCAGTATATGCGCCAAGCGGATACCCGCCGGAGGCACGGCGATGTTCGCCCTGCTGGCCATGGCCGGAGATCTGGGCGGAGCCTTTGGGCCGAGTCTGGTGGGCGGCATCACGCAGAGCACGAATGATGATCTGCAGCGCGGGATGCTCGCGGGCTGCCTGTTTCCGCTTGTGCTGATCATATCCCTGTTCATTCTGAAGCGCGCCCGGGAGGGGCAGGAAGAGAGCTCCTGACTCCTGTCCGGACCGCCCGAAGCACCGCAGCCGCCGCGCGTTCATCATACTGCCCGCCGCAATAAATCTTTGCCTGCAGCCGGAAAACTGGTGGAAAATTTCTTTTTTGTATGCTATAATGCGGCCATGACTGCCTAAGCCGCCGCAGGCGGCCCACGGGTGACGGAAGTATGCTTTTCATCGTAGAATCGTATATTCAGAGGGGAACGCAGCAATGAAAAAGAAAGCAACCGTTTTGCCTGTTCTTACGATTGCCGCCGCTGTATTGGCCATTTTTTCCATTGTCGTTTTTACATTGGAGAATCGGAAAAACATTTCAAACAATAACAGGGAATATCTGCTTGATAATACAAGCCAAATGGCTGTAATTGTGGACGATTCCCTGCTGCACGGATTGACGAACATTCAGGTGCTGAGCAGTTTGGCGGGAGAACTGCTTACATCTCCGGAAATTGATGTCGCCGCCCTGCAGCGCATATTGGACGATTCTATTTTCGACTTTATCGAATTTACCGACAAGGAGGGGAAAAATCACAATACCACCGGCGGCGTGTCCGAAGCAAGCGACCGCCGGTATTATCTGGATGCGATGCGGGGAAATTCCGGAATAGAACTGATATTTAATTCCCGCGCGACGAATGAAACGCTCCTGGCCTTTTATTCCCCCGTATATTACCGAGGTGAAATTATCGGATCGCTGCTCGGCGCGTATAGAGAGACCGATCAGTTGAATGAGCTGCTGACCATGGATGTGTTTGGCTATCGCGCGGAGGCCTATTTGTGTAATGAAGACGGACTTATCATCGCCAGCAACCAGAATATTGACACAACAGCGGAGGTCTCCATCGAAACCGTGCTGGGCCCGCAGATTTTGACAGCTGCCGATACGGCCGATTTCATTTACAAAGACGAAACGATGGTCATCCCTTTAGCGGGGAACGAAACCGGCGCCTGCATCATGGGGCTTGAGAACAGCGGCTGGTATATCGTCCAGATCTTCCCGGAGCAGGCCGGCAGGATGATGATTGCAGCCGCGAACCGGATCGGCATTGTACTGGCTGTATTTCTTGTGGCTGTTTTGGCGGTTCTCCTGCTTTTGACTTATCTGATTTTAAACCGGTCCCGATTGGAGACGCAGAAAGCTCTGGTCAAAGCGGAGGCGGCCAGCAAGGCAAAGACGGATTTCCTGTTCAGCATGAGCCATGATATCCGAACCCCCATGAACGCGATCACGGGATTCCTCCACCTGCTGAACAAGCAGCAGGAAGAACCGGCCAAGCGCAAAGAATATATCCGCAAAATGGAAGATTCCAGCGAGCTCCTTTTATCCATCATCAACAACGTCCTTGAAATGTCCCAAATCGAAGGCGGGGGCGCCGTGCTGGAGGAGACGGCATGGAGCGCGGAGCAAATGATGGATTCTGTCTGCTCCCCGCTTGCCTCTCAGATGAAGGAGAAGAACATCACATTTGAAAGGACCCTGGACGTGCAGCATCCTTTCGTCTGGTGCGATATGCCGAAGCTTCAGGAGGTCTGCCTGAATATTCTGAACAATGCAAGCAAGTATACGCCGGCCGGCGGAAAAGTGTCGATGCGGCTGACGGAGATCCCGTCGGATAAGGATGGGTACGTTGTTTACAAAACAGAGATCGAGGATAATGGAACCGGGATCTCGGAAGAATTTATGCCCCATCTCTTTGAAGCGTTTTCAAGAGAGAACGACACGACGCACAGCAAGATTGCCGGAACCGGGCTTGGAATGACGATCGTAAAAAGGCTTACCGAACTGATGGGCGGGACTGTTGAAGCAGAGAGCAAGCCTGGGAAGGGCACAAAACTTACCGTCATCATGCCCCATCGCATTGCATCGGAAGCGGATATCCGCTGCAGGAAAGCAGAGGGCGCGGCGCCTGCAGATTTTTCGGGGAAAAGGGTCCTGATTGCGGAAGACAACGACCTGAACGCTGAGATCACAGCGGATCTGCTGACCGAAATGGGTTTCGAGGTCGAATGGGCGCAGGACGGGGATATCTGCGTCTCCATGATGGAGCGGGCCGAGGGAGGGTATTATGACCTGATCCTCATGGATATTCAAATGCCGAACATGAACGGCTATCAAGCCGCTCAGGCCATCCGAGAGATGGACGATTCGTCGAAGGCAGGCATACCGATTGTTGCCATGACGGCAAACGCCTTTGAGGAGGATAAGAAAAATGCCTATGCCGCCGGAATGAATGCCCATTTGGCAAAACCGGTGGATAGGCAAAAGCTGATGGAAACACTGACGGAATTTTTATGAATCAGAAGGATCGCTTCGCGGTCCTTTCAGCGCTTGGGCGGTCGTGGCCGCCCAAGCGCTTTTTGATACGTTTTCTTTCAAGAAAATGTATCATGTGAAGATGCGATTCAGGGCTTGCAGGTCCCGCAGGGCTCATAGCCCTGCGCGATGAGGTCCTCCCGGCTGCCGGTGTACTCCTCCCGGTTCTCCTTTTTCATCGAGGACGCCCCGGAGCAGGTCGGCAGATGGAACTTCTTGGAGCTGGTGTTGAGAATATAGGAAACCTCCGGTTCATCTTCCTCCGGACGGGCTTCGCCCTCCAGCCAGCTCTCCCCGGTGGCGTAGTCGATCTCCACCCCGGGCTGGCTGTTGTAGACGTAGACGTTGAAGCTGACGCCTTCGCCCTCGTCCTCCACGCTCAGGGCCTCCATCTGCACCCCGCGGGCCACCAGGTCGTCGCCGTCATACACGGGGGAGACCCGGTAGAGCACATGGTTCTCCGTTTCCTTCACGTAGTCCGTCACCATGTTCTCAAAGGGCAGCATCCCCTCTACGTTCATGTACCGGGTGCCGGTGATGAGGTTCTGCTTGTTGGCGTTCTCCCCCGTCAGCTGGAAGCCGATGAGGTGGCACCGGTTGTAGAGGTACTTCCCGTCCACACAGTCGTACTTCACCGTCTGCCACCCGGAGGGCTTCACCTGTCCGATGGACTCCCGCTCCTCCGTAGGCATCAGGTCCACCCCCACGCAGGCGGAGGCGACGCCGCAGCGGCCCAGATCGTCCAGCGGACTGTAGACCTCGTAAGAGGAGGTGGTCAGCTCCCCCGGCAGAAAGGAGGGCACATTATTGTTGACAGCTACATAGGGCTCCCCGGAGAAGGGCGGGACGTTCTCCAGATCGACCGCGGCGGAAGTCTGGACCGGCTCCTGCCCCACATACCCAGCGGAGCGCAAGTACCACGCCCCCGCCAGCAGGACCAGCAGAACGGCCAGCGCCAGTATCGTACGATTCTTCTTTTTCACCGCCGGTACACCTCCTTGGTGATCTTCTCATGGCTGGACCCGGCGAACTCCTCCCGCCGCTCCAGATTCCAGCCCGTCAGGGGCAGGGGAAACCGGCGGTCAAAGGGATAGGTCCTGTTCCAGTGGTAGAGGACGACCTCCTCCGCCGCCTCCAGCCAGGGGGCGGGGTCCACGTCCTCGAAAAAGCACAGCTCCCCCGCGCCTGCCCGGCGGGGAAAATCCTCCGCCGCATGAATCTGCTCCGGGAATTCGGAAAACTGCCCCTGAGAGTAAGGGCTCATCCACAGCGGCCCGCCGGCGGCCTCCGACAGGAGGTCCTGCCGGAGAAGCCGGTCCTGGCTCTGCCGGCGGCGGTTGAAGAGCATCCCGCCCCGGTCGTCAATACACGCCGCAATTCTCATGGCATCTGCAGAAGCCCGGCGCACAGCCGCTGGAGGATGACCGCCGCCTGGGCCCGTCCGGCCTGGCCCTGGGGATGGAGCATACCGTCCATGCCGGCGATCAGCCCCGCGCCCACCGCCCAGCTCATAGCGTCGGCGGCGTACAGGGAGACGGAGGGCGCGTCCGGGAATTGGCCCAGGTCCCCCTTGACGGAGGTATCCAGACCTTTATAGCGTGCGTAGCGGTAGAGGATGGCGGCCAGCTGCTCACGGGTGATGGGGTCCGACGGGCGGAAGGCGCCGTCCTCGTAGCCCTCCACAATGCCCTCCGCGGAGGCCCAGGCCACCGGAGCGGCGTAGTACTGGCCCTCCGACACGTCGGTGAAGGACGCGGGCAGGGCGGCGGGGCTCCCCTCCAGCCGGTGGAGGATGGTGACGATCATGGCCCGGTCCATGGCGGCATAGGGGGCGAAGGTGTTTTCCGACTGGCCCCGCATCATCCCGTGGCTGTAGACATACGCCACCGCCTCATAGAACCAGTCCCCCGCCTTCACATCGGTAAAGGGCAGGCCCTCCGCCGGCACCTGGGGCACAGGGTCCGGCTGGGAGGGCGGCAGTTCCGGGCCCTCGGGCCGGGAAGCCCCCTCCTCCCAGGGGAAGGACTCCACATCCGCCGTCCCGGTCATGCCGCCGGTCAGGGGGCGCAGGCGCTCCCCCAGAAGCGTGACCCGGGCCGTCGCCGGAAAGGCGTCCGCCCCGTATCCGTCCAGGTCCAGCTCGCCCAGGTCCAGCGTGTTCCCCACGTTCAAAGGCGACCGATCCGTCAGGTATATGGTCACTCGGGTCCTCCCCCGGGCGGCCTGGACGGCGCAGTCCGGCGCGTAGGCCGTCCGGCTCTCCGGGGTGAAGGCGCAGCCGGGGTATTCCCCCTCCAGCGTCAGCTCCAGCTGAACGCCGTAAATATCGCTGCCGTCCAGGTCCTCCAGGGAGAGGATCGCGGACTCGTTGTCCCGCAGGAATTCGCAGACCAGTGCGGGCCGGACCGCCGCCAGGGCGGCGGGGGCGGTCCCCAGCACCAGCGCCAGGACCGTCAGAAGCGCGAGTATCCGTTTACCCATTACGAGTTGCCTCCTTCCAATACCACCAGGGGCAGCTCGCTGCCGCCGGGACTGTTGATCCACAGGGTCTGGGCGGTGCGGCGGGTGCCCTCTGCGCTGTCCGGGGTGTCGGTGCGCCACAGCTCCGCCCGGATGCGGCTGGGCAGTACGCTCTCGCCGCCGCAGGAGGTCTCGCCCTCCTGGAGCTCCTTCTCCGCCTGTACGTCCGGCACAAAGAGGAAGATGCCGTTGCTGATGTTGGTATAAATTCCGTCCGCCTGCTCGTCGGCAAAGAGGAGGGCGTAGCCGTTGAGGTAGCGGGTGACGGCTGCCGCCGCTCCGTTCTCACCGGTCTCCGCGGCCATATCCGGCGGGGCGAATTCGCCCTCGATGCGGACGGTGTTGTAAACCGGGTCGCCCTTGAAGGTGCCGGCAATCACCAGCGTCCCCTCCCGGATCACGTCATTCACGCCGCTGCCGTAGCGGTAATCCCGGGCCATGCGGCCTACGGTGGGACCGGAGAGGAAGGCGATGTCGTCGCCCACATAGCTGATGAGCCGCACGTCGGACAGGGCAATGCTCTCGGGGATGCCGGAGATGGTGACCCCCACCGCCTGATAGGTGCCGATCCGCGCGTCATCCGCCGAAGCGTTCGCCAGCTGGAAATAACTGACGAACCGGTCGTTCTCCGGGGCCTGATTGCCGCCGGCAAAGCTCCCCTGGCGCACGCGGGTCCGCGTCCCGTTTTCCTCGGTGACGATCACCTGGAAGCTGCCGCCGCCCATGACCGACGCGGGCAGGCGCAGTCCGGAGACGGCGGTGGGCTTGCGGAAGGTGATCTGTACGTCGCCGTTGGCTTCCCGCCGGATGGTGTACTCCGTCTCGTCCACCAGCAGGTCGTAGGAGACCCGGAACTCCTGGGTGGAGGCGGAGCCGATCTGATTGCCCAGGGTGTCGTAGGCGGTGACGGTGTAGACATAGGAGCGGTTGTTGCCGGAGCCGATGGCGTCCGTGAAGGTGGTATCCGTGGTAAAGGCAATGGCCTCGTTATTGCGGCGGATCTCATAGCCCTGGACCTTGCCGGAGGCCAGCGCCGTGGAGAAGGTCAGCTTGAACTGGCTGTCCCCGATCTTTTCCGCCTGGGCGCTGACGGCGCCCGCGCCGGCGGGGACGCCGTTCAGCCGGTCCCTGCGGCTCTGGTCATTGAGATACCAGACCGCCCTGGTCTCGGCGGGATAGGTCCCCAGCTTCTCCTTGGTCTCCGGGCTGAGGGTCATGCCCCAGCGGGTGAAGAACCCGGTCAGATTCCGGCCCGCGACAGCGGAAGCGGTCAGGGCCACCCGGTCGTCGTAGGAGGAAGCGCCGTTGAAGTACTGCCCGCTCTTCCACGCGGTAAAGAACCGGGTGTAGAAGTCCAGGGGCCGGGCCCCATCGTCATAGGCCAGATGGAGCTGCCAGTACATGCCCAGCTGGACGAACACGTCCCCGGAGGCGCCGGCGCGGCCCTGGGCGGTCTTGTTGAAGATGGCGGCATACTTTCCGCTGGCCTCCAGCCGGGAGGGGAGGGTGTTCTGTCTCCCGTCGCTGGTCTGGACGGCCAAGGCGTAGATGTTGTTGGTGATCTCCGCCCTGCCCAGCTTGTCCATGTTGTGCCCGATCTCATGGGCGATGCCCCAGCCGAAGAGGCTGTTGCCTGTTGCACCGTCAGGCAGCTGGTTCAGGGGAGCGCCCCCAACCATGCCGGCGCAGGAGCCGTAGCCGATGCCGATGTGGCTTCCGGCGGCGTACATGAACGCGCCGGAGAACATCTGCATACACCGGATGTTCTGCCGGGACTCCATGGTCCCCCCGATGCCCTGGACGGTGCGGCAGATGGACATGACGTCCTCCCAGGCCAGCACAGAGTTTTCCAGCTGGGCAGCCCGGTCGGAGACCCGGCTCAGTCCGGCCTGCACCGCGCCCGCGGGCAGGCTCAGCAGCACCGACGGCGTGGAGATCTCCGTCACGTTGCGCCAGTCCGTCTGGGAAGAGCCCACCTTATTGACGCTCAGATAATTGTCCAGCTCCGTCAGATAGGCGTTGATGGTCCGGGACCGCGCCGCGCCGTCCATGGCCTCCCAGCCGGACAGCTCCAGCACCGGGATGTCCGCAGCCCGGCGGATGTGGAGCTTGATGCCGTCAGGGCTGGTCCCGCTGTAGGTAACATACAGGCTGCCGCCCCGGGGGGTGTTCTGGCTGCCGATGCGGGGAACGGTGAGGATGTTCCGTCCGTTGACCAGCGTCCCCAGGTCGGCCTGCCAGGCCGATGCCTCGGCGTTGAACTGGGTGGCGCAGACCTCCACCTTCTCCCCGGCGGGAATGCCGGAGGCGTAAATAACGATCTCCTGCCCGGCTCCTGCGGCTGCGCCCAGGGGCTGCAAATTGCTGCCGCCCTGGCCGTACTGCTGGCCGTCCCGGCTGCTGCTGCGGGAGTCGATGCCCTCCAGGATCACGCCGGAGCTGCGCCCGCTCTCCAGAAGCTCCTGGGCCAGGACCAGCTCGTCGGCCATGGTGTCCAGGTTCATGTAGTAATTCCGCTCATCGCTGTTCAGCCGGCTGCGCAGCTGCTCGATCCGCTCCCGGGTGACGCCGGAGGCCAGGACGGTGTGCAGCTCGTCGGCGAAGAGCTCCCCGATCTCGTCGGGCAGCCGGTGGTTCTCGTCGTACTTCAGGAACATCAGCTCCGCGAGGCTGAGCTTGGTATATCCCCGCTGCTCTGCGGCCACGCTGACCTGAACCACCCGCTTCTGTGGGGTGAAGGGCATGACGGCGAACTTGGTCACGGCGGGATTCCCCCGGACGCCGGGCCAGGAGTCCACGTCCGCCTGGCTCATGTTGTTGTGGTCCGTGCCCGGCGTCACCAGATGGCCGGGGCCGCTGAGCTCCTCATTCTCATACCAGACCTGTACGCTGTAGGTGCGCAGGTTGGAGGCGTAGGTTCCATCCAGCCGGGGCACCCAGATAGCGGCCTGGATGTCCTGGGGCTCCCGGAAGGTGACGATCACGTGCTCGTTGCGCCACCAGTTCTGGACCGTCCAGTGGGTGCGGTAGTCCCCGTCCGCCATGTTGCCGGGAGTAAAGGGCGCGCCGCCGGCATAGGCCGAGCTGTCTACGTTGCCCGGGTCCGCCAGCCGGATGGAGGCGATATCCCGCCAGTCCAGCACGCCCAGTTCGGGAATCCCGGCGGGCCGCTCATAGACCACGGCCTGGGGCGTGCCCGCGGCGATGCGGGAGGGGCCGCTGCGCCCCATTTCGTTTCCGGCCACGATGTAGAGATAGTAAGTCACGCCGTTGGTGAGCCCCGTGAGGGTGGTCCCCGTGGCGGTGAGGGTACCGCCCTGGGGGATGTAGGCGCTCAGAGGCGCGTCCGCCCGGTCGGTGTAGTAGAGCTCATAATATGTCGCGCCCTCGGCGGCCTTCCAGCCCACCTGCAGGGCCCCGTCCAGGGCGGTGACGCTGACCATGTCCGGCGCGCTGGGCGCGGAGGCCGGCTGAGGCGTGGCGGTGACGGGCTGGGAGGGCTTGCCGCTCCAGGAGCCGTTGACCGCCGTGACGGTGAACTGATAGGCCGTCAGGTTTTCCAGCCCGGTGATCTCCGCCCGGTTGACCTCCACATAGAGGGAGCCGTTCTGCCTCGGGTCGGACAGGGCCTGCCAGTCCACCCGGTAGCCGGTGACATTGGGCATCCGGTTCCAGGTGAGGCTCACCTGTTCGCTGCCCGCCCGGGCGCTCAGGCCCGTTACACGGGCCTCCGCCGCCTCGGGGTCCAGGGGGACCATCTCCTTGAGGAATTGGATGGACTCCACGGCGGCATAGCCCTCCGCCGTCCTGGTGACGGTGATGGTGATCTTCTTTACCGCCACCCGGCTTCCCAGATCGATGGTGATGACGCCGCCGTCCGCTTCCCGCACACTGAGGGTCTGGGTCCCGCCGGAGAGGGCGCTGTCAAAGGCGTGGAGGGTGCGCTCCCCGTACTGGTCCTCCACCTCCACCGTGCCCGCCAGGATGGGGGCGGCGTCCGCGCTGGTGATCTGAACCTGCTCCATCTCCACCGGCTGCCGGAAGGGGATGGGCAGGACGATCTGACCCGCCTCGTTGGCCTGGAAGGCCACGGTCCCGCCGCCGGGGCGGAACAGATCCACCGGGTCGCCGGAGAGCGGGATCACGCCCGCCGCCGCCATCTCCGAGGCCAGGGCGGGCAGATCCACCGGCGGGGCCAGTATGGCGGTCTCCAGCACCTGGGCCGTGCCTCCGGCCCCGATCTGCCGGTTGACATAGGCCAGATCTATAATATCAACCGCCCCGTCCCCGTTGAGATCGAAGCGCTCCAGCTCCCGGCTGTCCCCGGAGCCCAGGGCCCCGGCCAGCAGCTCCCGGTCCCAGGCGTCCACAGCGCCGTTCCCGTCGAAGTCGCCCAGGGCGAAGGCGGCGTCGCCGGTGCCCACGACGACGTGGCGGGCGCACTCGTCCATGACCACCGTCTGCTCACAGGTGACATACCCCCGGCCGGAGAGGCGCAGGGTGTAGCTCCCCTGGGGCAGGCCGTCCACCCGGAGGTCCAGACAGCCGGGCGTCTCCCCGTAGAGGACTTCCCCGGCGGCGTCCCGGTGGGACACCGTGGCGGGATAGCCGGAGAGGGTCTGGGTCCCGGCCTCCGTCAGGCCGGCGGCGCCCAGATAGGTCCCGCCCTGCCACAGCTCCGCCCGGACCTCACGCCGCCGGAGCTCCGCCAGGGTCTGGTCATAGTCCAGCCGCACGGTGGCGGAGATGCTGCCGGTGACGGCGGCCTCCGCCCCCTGAGCGGCGGTAGCCATTGGAGCCAGCAGGGAAAGAAACATGGCCGCGGCCAGCAGGGCTGAGCGCAGCCGGAAGGATTTCCCGTGTTTGTCCATTGTTGATTTCCTCGCTTTCTGTATGGATAAAAAGGTCCCCGGGTCAGGCCCCGGTCATAATGCGGATGATCTCCCGGTCCGTCTCCCGCATCCCCAGACGGCCCAGGCGGCCGATGTTGGCGATGGTCGCCTCCACCCCCTTGGTGACGATGCCCTCGCCGCCCCGGAACTGCTGGCCGCTGCGGAACATGTGGTATCCCAGGACGCCCGCGTCCACGGCGGCGGCGATCTTGGCGGCGCAGGAGGGCTTGGCCCCGTCGCAGATCATGCCGGAGATGGTTGCTAAAGCGTTGACCAGCGTGTGGGCCACCTCCCGGCGGCCTCCGCCGTGGAGATAGGCAATGGCAGCTCCGGCGGCGCAACCGGCGCTGACCGCGCCGCAGTAGGCGCTCAGCCGCCCGATGCCGGTCTTCATGTGGATGGTCAGCAGGTCGCTGAGGACCACCGCCCGGAGGAGCTTCTCATGGCTCACCCCCAGCTCCTGGGCGTACACCGCCACGGGGACGGAGGCGGTAATCCCCTGGTTGCCGCTGCCGGAGACGATGATAACGGGCATCTCGCACCCGCTCATCCGGGCATCGGACCCGGCGGCGGCCATGTACCGAGCCCGGACCTTCACGTCCTCGCCGTAGTACTCCCGGAGGACCTTGCCGATGTTGGCCCCCCAGTCCCGGGCCATGCCCTCCCGGGCGATGGCGCAGTTGTAGTCCAGCTGCCGCTCCACCGGTGCGCGCACGTCCTCCAGGTCCACGGTGTCCGCAAAGTCCACAATGGCGTCCACCGACAGGACGCTCCGGTCCGTGAGGCCGCTGGCGGCCTCCCCGGCGGGGGTCACCGCGCCGCACTTCAGCAGCGTCTCCCCGTTTTTCTCAATGAGCACGATGTTGGTGTGGTAGTCCGCAATGCGCAGCCGCACGCTGTCCTCCCCCGCCCACAGCGTCAAAATCACATCGAAGATGACCTCCCCCGGCGCGGGCTCCACCTTGATCTCATGGCTGTCCAGGTAGTCCCGGATCTCCGCCTTCTGCCCGCCGGTGACAGAGGAGATGACCTCCAGGATCTTCCCCGGGTCCCCTGCCACCGCGCCCGCCGCGGCAGCGGCGGCGATGCCCTTGAGCCCGCCGGTGTTGGGGACCACCACGCTCTTGACATTTTTGATGATGTTGCCGCTGGCCTCCACCAGCATCCGCTCCGGCAGCCGCCCCAGGACCTCCCGGGCCTTGGCCGCGCCGTAGGCGATGGCGATGGGCTCCGTGCAGCCCATGGCGGGGACCAGCTCCTCCCGGAGAATCTGCACAAAGTGGCGGTAGCGGGAATCGGTCTTTTCCATATCGTCTCTCCTTTACTCCTCCGTAAACAAGTCCTCCCGGGTAATGTTCCGCAGCCAGGTCCCCTTGCGGTAGTGTCCGATGACCCAGGGCCACTTGACGAACTCGTCGGTACACAGCAGGAAGTACACCCACATCACCGGCAGCTTCAGCGCAAAGGCGGCAATGAACCCCAGGGGCACGGCGTAGCACCACATATCAATGGTATCGCAGACAAACCCGAACCGGCTGTCTCCCCCGGCCCGGAACACGCCGGCGATGAGCGTGGTGTTCACCGCCGCGCCCATGACGTAGTAGGTGTTGATGAGCAGCATATTGCGCAGGTAGTACATGGCTTGTTCCGACAGGGACTCCCTGGCGTAGGCCATCACCAGGGGCATGGCCGCCAGGACGATCACGCCGCCGATGGCCCCGGTAATGACCGTCAGCTTCATCAGCTTTTTGGCCCCCTCCCGGGCCTCCTCCAGCTTGTTCTCTCCGATGATGTTCCCCAGGAGGATGCCCCCGGCGCTGGCCATGCCGAAGCAGAGGATGGTGCCGAAGTTGCGCACCACCACCACGAAGGAGTTGGCCGCCACCGCGTCGGTGCCCAGATGGCCGATAATGACCGAGTACATGGAAAAAGCCACGCTCCAGCTGACGTCGTTCCCCAGGGCGGGGAGGGACAGGCGCACAAAATCGGAAAACAGCAGCTTATTGCGCACAAAGATATACCGGAGGTTCAGGTGGACGTCCTTGCTGCGCATGGACACCACGACACAGGCCGCCAGTTCGATAAGCCGGGACAGGCTGGTCGCCAGGGCCACCCCCATTGCGCCCAGCCTGGGCGCGCCGAAGAGGCCGAAGATCCACACCGCGTTGAGGATGATGTTCAGCGTAAAAGCCAACACATTCATCGCAGTGCTGACGACCACCCGGTTGACGCTCCGCAGCACCGCCAGATAGACCTCCACCACGCCCCAGCAGAGGTACGCCCCGCTCATGCACCGGAGGTAGGACGCGCCGATGGAGATGAGTTCCGCGTCGTTGGTGAACAGCAGCATCATCTTATCCGGTATCAGCAGCGCCGCCGCCGAGAAGGCCGCCGCGATGGGGATGGAGAAGCGCATAGCGATGCCCTCCACCGCCTGGATGGCCCGCATGTCCCCCTTGCCGTAGTACTGGGCGCAGAGGATGGTGACGCCGGTGCCCAGGCCGTAGAAGACCATGAACAGTACGCTGGCGTACTGGGCGGCCAGGGATACCGCAGAAATGGAGGACTGGCCCACATAGTTGAGCATCACCACGTCGGCGGAGCTGACGGCGGCGCTCAGCAGATTCTGAATAATGATAGGCAGGACCAGCTTGAAGATCTGGCTGTAGAAATCATCCCTGCCCAGACGTCGTGTTTTTTCCATACTTCCCTATTCCGTCTTTTTGTGGTATGATAATCAGAGCTGGGCCATGACCTCTCCGATGGGCTCCGTAATGGTGAGATCAGCTCCGGTCCCCAGGGCGGTCTTGTTGATGACCACCAGCTTGTCTCCCCGGTAGTACCGCACCAGTCCCGCCGCCGGATATACCGTCAGGGAGGTGCCCCCGATGATGAGCACATCCGCCTGCCGGATGGCGGAGACGGACTTCGCCAGCACGTCCTCGCTGAGGCCCTCCTCGTAGAGGACCACGTCCGGCTTGATGATGCCGCCGCACCGGCACCGGGGGACGCCGGTACTGTTTACGATGTCCTCCACCCCATGGAACGTACCGCACTTGGCGCAGTAGTTGCGCAGGACGCTGCCGTGGAGCTCCAGGACATTTTTGTTTCCCGCCTTCTGGTGGAGGCCGTCGATGTTCTGGGTAATAACAGCTTTTAATTTTCCCTGAGATTCCCACTCTGCAAGTTTTTTGTGGGCGGCGTTGGGCTGGGCGTCCAGGTAGAGCATTTTGTTGCGGTAGAAGCGGAAAAACTCCTCTGGGTTCGCCTCGTAGAAGCTGTGGCTCAGGATCGTCTCCGGGGGGTAGTCGTACTCCTGGTTGTAGAGGCCGTCCGTGCTGCGGAAATCGGGGATGCCGCTCTCGGTGCTCACTCCAGCTCCGCCGAAGAAGACGATATTTTCACTTGGGGGCTTCTCGCCCCCGGACTCCTCGGGTACTTTTTGTGTGAACAAAAAGTACCCAAAAAGTCACTTAAACCTGGCGGTTTAAGAATCCCTCATGTTTTGATTAGTTTTGCGCCCGAGGCACAGTCGGTTTGGTCTAAACTTATTGCTGTCCGCTTCGTTCCCCTTCTGCGTCTATTTCAGCGTGGTCATCGGTGGCCCCTACCGTCTGGCGGGGCTAACTCCCCGGGGTGCGTTTTGGAGGGCAATCTCCGTTG
Organism: Oscillospiraceae bacterium; assembly: GCA_021768185.1. Classification (GTDB taxonomy): domain Bacteria; phylum Bacillota; class Clostridia; order Oscillospirales; family Oscillospiraceae; genus Pelethomonas. The sequence goes on along the minus strand of JAETNP010000011.1, from coordinate 140,494 downwards.
CACCGCACTCCTGGCAATGGACGAGCACTGGTTATAGCAGCGGCGCCGCAGCGAAATCTACCGTTAGAATCCGTGGGTAGACGCAGAAGTCCGGCGGGTTCTGATGCGAGCTGACGGGAGAATGGAGAACCAGGTTGTGCAAATAAATTCCCCCGTAATGAAGGAGGATTCTCAAGGAACGTAGTTCCTTGAGCGCTCTTTTGTTACTTTTCCCGCGCGGGAAAAGTAAGCCCCTGGGCGGCCGGCAGGCCGCCGGGACGGTCGTTTGCGCCATCGGCGCAAATGACGTCCCCGCCCGGCAGGGCGAATCTATCTGATAGAAGGGAAGCGGACGCGGCCCGCAGGGCCGCAGATTAAAAGCTGTGCCGATACATCCTGCTGGGCTCGCTTTCCCCCTCCCCCTGGGCCATGCAGAAAAACTCCCAACCATACCGCTCATAAAAAGCCGTATGATCGGTCAGCAGATAGAGCGTGGAAACACCCAATCTCTCCATATCCCGGCAGACCTCCTCCAGCAGCTGCCCCGCAATGCCCCGGCAGCGGAACTCCTCCTCCACATAGACGGCGCACACATTGGGCGTCAAATCCCTCCGGTCGTGAAAATCATTTTCAATTACGCCCAGCCCGCCGATGATCCGCCCCTCCGCCATAGCCATATACCACTGGGGCACCGGGCTTCCGCCCGCAAGGCATTCTTCCATGCTCTCCCGGTAGGCCTCCAGAGGAACGCCCCATTTCCCATGGAACCACGCGGCGGCCTCCTCCTTCAGCTCCGGGCGCTCCCGGAGCCGCACGATTTCATATTCCAAAGGGAATTCCCTCCATTTCTTATCAGCAAAGGAGTTTTATGATGAATATCCAGATCTTCGGCTCCTCCAAGTGCTTCGACACAAAAAAAGCGGAGCGCTGGTTCAAGGAGCGGCGCATCAAGTACCAGTACATCGACCTGCCGAAAAAAGGCTTCTCCCTGGGGGAGTACCGCTCCATCCGTCAGAAACTGACCTACCAGCAGCTGGTGAATACAAAGTGCAAAGCCTACCAGGACTTATACATGGCGTATATCACCCCCGACGCGGCAGAGGACAAGCTCTTTGAGAACCCCCAGCTCTTCCTCACACCCATTGTCCGAAACGGGAAACAGGTCACCGTGGGCTACTGCCCGGAGGTGTGGGAAACGTGGGAATGACCGCCGTTACCGCTCCCGGCGCCGAACCGGAAAGTCGATCTTCCGGTCCTTATAGTAGTACTCGTAGTCCCGCTCACTGATCTCCCGGAGGACGCGGCAGGGGTTCCCCACCGCCACCACGCCGGACGGAATGTCCTTTGTCACCACGCTCCCCGCGCCGATGACGGAGTCGTCCCCGATGGTAACGCCGGGCAGGATGACTGCCCCCGCGCCGATCCAAACCCTGCTGCCGATGTGGACGGGGAGATTGTACTGATAGACCTGCTCCCGCAGCTCGGGACAGACGGGGTGAGCCCCTGTTGCGATGACCACATTGGGCGCGATCATCACGCTGTCTCCGATAAAAATGTCGGCGTCGTCCACCACGGTCAGGTTGAAGTTTGCGTAAAAGTTGCTGCCCACGTGCATGTTGCAGCCCCAGTTGGCATGGAAGGGCGGCTCGATATAGCAGTTTTCCCCCGTTTCGGCGAAGACCCTGCGGATGATCTCCTCCCGGCGCTGGACCTCCCGCGGGTGGGAGTGGTTGAAGTCGTAGATCAATTCCTTGCATTCATAGAGCTTCCTGTCCAGCTCCTCCGGGATGGCCTCGAAGGAGCAGTCGTAGAGCTCTCCGTTTTTCATTTTCTCAAGCAGCGTCATGGGTGTATCCTCCCTCAAAAATGGCATTGCCGTCAATGCTTCTATTCCGTATGGTGGACGTGGTTAAAGATATGCTCCTCACAGTAGCAATGGTAGCCTGTACACTTGGAGCAGTAGCGGAACTGGAGGTCCGGGAAGTCCGTATCCGTCCGGCCGCAGACCTCGCACTTGTGATTGTAGCCCCGCTGGCGCTTCTGTTCCTTCACCGCCTTGCGGAACTGGACGGCCTCGGAGCGGTGGCGGGCCTGGAACTGGTCCGCCCGCCGGGAGAAGTCCGGGGAGAAGAAGATGAACAGGTTCAGCATGGCCACAATGGGCAGCAGCGCCATGCCCCACAGGCCCGCCATGGCGTAGCGCACCACGCTGAGCGCATACAGGACCGCCTCCAGGATCGCCAGCCATTTCATCTTGATCGGCAGGATGAAGTAAATGCGTACCATGGCGTCAGGATAAGTGAGGGCGTAGGCCATGAACAGGGCGGTATTCACATAGCTGGCCCCGTAAACGGGCATGGAAATGCCGTCGATGAAGTAGACGAGGAGGGTGGCCAGAGACGTCAGCAGCGCGCCGCTGACATAATAGACGGTAAACTTCGCACTGCCCCACAGCCGCTCCAGGGTCTCCCCCAGCCAGTAGTAAAAGAACAGGGAGATGATCAGCCAGAAGCTGCCGCTGGTGGGAATGAGGACGTAGGTCACCAGCCGCCAGATCTGCCCGTGGAGCACGGCGCCCGGGTCCATGGCCAGCGTCTGGAGCAGCAGGCCGGACCTGTCGAAGAGGCTGAGGATATAGATCACGGCGTTGGCGGCCACGATGTACCGCATCAGATTGGGAATGCCCAGCCGGGGATGGAGGGCGCAGAAACGATCAATGGCGTCATTCAGTTTTCTCAAAGGAAGTTCCTCCTGTATATTCAAGTCTTGATGATGGTATTATACTCCATCCGGAAACAAAAGTCATCATAAATATTTTCAGCCCCGGCGTACACAACGAATTCTTTAAAGGAGAACGGACCATGCAATATCGAAAGGACAAAAAGGGCCGGGAACTCTCCCTCCTGGGCTACGGCTGTATGCGCTTTACCCGCAAGGGGGGCGGCATCGACCTGGACAAGGCGGAGCGGGAGGTGACGGCGGCCATCGACGGCGGCGTGAACTACCTGGACACCGCCTATATCTACTCCGGCAGCGAGGCGGCGGTAGGGGAGATCCTCCGCCGGAACGGCCGCCGGGACCAGATCTGTCTGGCCACCAAGCTGCCCCACTACCTCATCAAGTCCGTGGAGGGCGCGGAGAAGATTTTCCGGGAGGAACTGCGCCGTCTGGGGACGGACCACATCGACTACTACCTCATGCACATGCTCACCGACGCGGCCACCTGGGAGAAGCTGAAGGCCCTGGGGATGGAGGACTGGATCGCCGGGAAGCTGGAGAGCGGGGAGATCCGGAACATCGGCTTTTCCTACCACGGCAGCGCCCCGGTGTTCAAGCAGCTGGTGGACGCCTACGACTGGGATTTCTGCCAGATTCAGTACAACTACATGGACGAGACCTCCCAGGCCGGGGTGGAGGGCCTGCGGTATGCCCACGGCAAGGGCCTGCCGGTCATTATCATGGAGCCCCTCCGGGGAGGCCGTCTGGTGGACCTGCTGCCCCAGTCCGCCAGGAATCTTTTCACGCCGGGGGGCCTGACCCCCGCCGCCCTGGCCTTCAAGTGGCTCTTCGACCAGCCGGAGGTGACCTGCGTCCTGTCCGGCATGAACTCCATGGAGATGGTACAGGAGAATCTGGCCCTGGCCTCCGCCTGTGCGCCGGGGTGCATGACGGAAGCTGACCGGGCGCTGGTGGAGCGGGTAAAGGCGGAGATTCTGGCCCATGTGAAGGTGGGGTGTACCGGGTGCGGATACTGTATGCCCTGTCCCAAGGGGGTGGATATCCCCGGGACCTTCCGGTGCTACAACGCTATGTATTCCGAGGGCAGGGCCTCCGGCAGGCGGGACTATCTGCAATGCACCGCCATGCGGCAGAGCCCCAGCAGCGCCTCCCAGTGCGTGGGCTGCGGCAAATGTGAGAGCCATTGCCCTCAGCAGCTGCCGGTACGGCAGCTGTTGAAGGCCGCCGCATCGGAGTTGGAGACTTTTTCCTACAAGGCGGCTAAGTGGGGGATTCAGACGTTTAAGCTCTGGTAGGAGCCGTTTCTATTTGCTGCCCCGGGGGCTTCTCGCCCCCGGACTCCTCGCCTACTTTTGCCGCGCGGCAAAAGTAGGCAAAAACGCGCTTAAACCTGCGGTTTAAGAATCCCTTCTCAGTCCCGCCTGTCCGGCGGGACCTCGGCGAGGGGTTTGCGAGAGTTCGATGGAAATGAAGAGCTGCGGTGCCACCTGAACGAGCGGTCCTACGGGCATCTAATCTAGTGGACTGGCAGTTGACCAACTCCGGCTGACGCCCTTTCAAAGGGGTAGAGCCATCTGCGGGGATTCGTCCTAACGGACAAATCTGCAAACCTTGCACCCCGGGGAGTTAGCCCCGCCAGACGGTAGGGGCTGCCGATGAGCATGCTGAAATAGACACTGGAGGGGAACGAAGCGGACGGCAGTAAGTTCAGACAAAACCGACCGTGCCTCGGGCGCAAAATAAACAACCCCCGTAATTCAGGAGGATTCTTAAGGAACGTAGTTCCTTAAGTGACTTTTTGCCTACTTTTTGTTCACACAAAAAGTAGGCGCGGGGCGTCCGGGGGCGCGAAGCCCTCGGGCCATTGATAAGAACCAAGAAGTCTTGCGCCCTTCGGGCGCGAGAAAAAGAGGGCGCACCATCATGGTGCGTCCTCTTTTTTACGGATTGGGGTCTTCCTCTTCCTCATAGAGGTCAGCGGGGAAATATCCTATCGGGTACATCTGGCCCCAGGGACCGCCCATCAGGAACATGCGCTTCCCCTTCTCCTCCGGGCAGCCGGGACTCTCCACCACTTCCTCAATGGGGATCAGATAGCTCCCGCCGCCTGTGTTTCCGTTCAGATTCTCCAATATCGACATCTTCTCTCACCCCGGACCTAGCTTGCCCGCCGGGAGAAAAAATATGAAAGAAAATTTTGGCGTTTTTACTCGAACTGGGCGGCGTAGAGCCGGTAGTACAGCCCCCGGCGCTCCATCAGTTCCCGGTGACGCCCCTGCTCTGCCACCCGCCCCTGGTCGATGACCAGAATGTGGTCCGCGTTCTGGATGGTGCTCAGACGGTGGGCGATGACCACGCAGGTCTTCCGGGCCATCAGCTCCCGCATGGCGGTCTGGATCTGCCGCTCGGTGGCGGTGTCCACGTTGCTGGTGGCCTCGTCCAGAATCATCATCTTCGCGTCGTAGAGCATGGCCCGGGCGATGGTCAGCAGCTGCTTCTGGCCCCTGGAGATGTTGCCGCCGTCCTCATAGAGCACGGTGTCATAGCCCTGGGGCAGCTGCATGATGGCGCCATGAATGCGGGCGGCCTTGGCGGCGGCAATCACATCCTCCCGCGTGGCTCCCTCCCGGCCGTAGGCGATGTTCTCGCATACGGTGCCCTGAAAGAGCCAGGTATCCTGCAAAACCATGGCGTAGGACCGGCGCAGGCTGGACCGGATGAGGCTGTGCATATCCCGGCCGTCCACCGTCCCGCGGCCCTCCTGGAAGTCGTAAAAGCGCATGAGCAGATTGATAATAGAGGTCTTCCCCGCCCCGGTGGGGCCCACGATGGCCACCATCTGCCCCGGTGCGGCGTGGAGGGACACCTCCCGGAGAATGGTCTGCTCCGGCGTGTAGCCGAAGCGGATGTTCTCCAGTGCAATATCCCCCTCCACCTCTGTCAGAGGCTCCGCCTCCGGGAGGTCAGCAGGCTCGCCGGGGGTGTCCAGCAGATGGAACACCCGCTCCGCCGCCGCCAAGGCGGAGTAGATCTCCCCGGTGATATTGGCAATCTCGTTGATGGGCCCGGAAAACTTCCGGGAGTAGAGGACGAAGGCGGAGATCTGGTCCAGGCCGATATGTCCCCGCATGTAGAGCAGGCTCCCCAGCATCCCGATAAGGGCCAGCCCCAGCTCGTTGATAAAGCGCACGTTGGGCCCCATCCGCTTGGCGGTGCGGGTGGCCTGATAGTAGGCATCCGCCGCGCTTTCATTGAAGGCGGCGAAGCGCCCGGCGGTCTGCTCCTCCCGGGCGTAGCTCTGAATGGTGGCGAGGCCGGAGAACTTCTCCTCCGCGAAGCCGTTCATAGCGCCGTAGGCGGCGGAGCGCCGGGAGAAAAGGGGCTTTGTGATCCGGTTCATCCGGCGGGTGTAGCCGATGGCCATGGGAATGGTCACCAGGGTCACCGCCGTCAGCACAGGGCTGATGACGGCCATCATAATGAAGGACCCGGTGACCGTCACCAGGCTGGTGAGGATCTGGGTCAGGTCGGCGGAGATGCAGGTCCCCACCACGTCCACATCGTAGGAGACCCGGCTGATGATGTCCCCGGCCTGGTTCTGGTCGAAGAAGCTCACCGGCAGCTCCAGCAGCTTATGGAACACGTCCGCGCGCAGCTTCTGGGCGGTGAGCCGCCCGATGCGCATCATGCTGAAATTCACCGCGAAGGTGACGGCGGAGGAGCTGAGATAGCAAATCAGCATGGCCCAGGCGCACCGGTACACCAGATCGAAGTCCACCCGGCCCTTTCCCGCCGCCGCCGCGTCGATGGCGGTCCCCGCCAGCTTGGGCCCCAGCAGGGACAGAATATTGCCCGCCAGACACAGCGTCAGAATGATTGCCAGGGCCGTCCGGCGGCCCATGAGATAGTCCAGCAGGCGGCGGAGGGTCCCCCGGGCGTCCTTGGGCTTTTCCGTTTTCGCGTTTACGCGGGCCACGGGACCGCCCTCCCTCCTACGCAATCAATAAAAGTTTCGCCGGCCTTTTCAAAGGCCGCAGGGTGCAGGGGCAGCGCCCCTGCTCGCGCCCCGCAGGGCGCGAAATCCCCATAAGCCGCGCCCGAAAAAAATCTTCTCCGCAGAACAATCCCAAACACGCGCGGCTTTAAGCGCATTTGCTGCTGCAGGCAGCAAACAGCGCCGGGAGTTTCCGTCAACCCATGCTTCGCACTTAAGGAATATTATCCAGGGTAACCCCCACCGGGCAGTGGTCGCTGCCCATGATCTCCGGGAAGATGTCCGCCCCGGCCAGACTGTCCCGCAGCCGCCGGGACAGGATGAAGTAGTCGATCCGCCACCCCGCGTTGTTGGCCCGGGCGTTGAACTGGTAGCTCCACCAGCTGTAAGCCCCGGTCTTGTCGGGATAGAGGGTCCGGAAGCTGTCGATAAAGCCCGCCTCCAGCAGTTCGGTCATCTTCCCCCGCTCCTGGTCGGTGAAGCCGGCATTGCCCCGGTTGGGGCCGGGGTTTTTCAGGTCGATCTCCTGATGGGCCACGTTCAAATCCCCGCACAGGACCACGGGCTTCACCTTGTCCAGCTCACACAGGTACTGCCGGAAGTCGTCCTCCCAGACCATCCGGTAATCGAGGCGCTCCAATCCCCGCTTGGCGTTGGGGGTGTAGCAGCAGACCAGATAGAAATTTTCGTACTCCGCAGTGATGACCCGGCCCTCGTGGCGGTGGACGTCGTCCCCGAAGCCGCAGGTCACCGCCAGGGGCTCCGCCCGGGTGAGGATGGCGGTGCCGGAGTAGCCCTTCTTATCGGCGTAGTTCCAGTACATATAGTACCCGGGCAGCTCCAGGTCCACCTGTCCTTCCTGGATCTTCGTCTCCTGGAGGCAGTACACGTCCGCCCCCAGGGCCTCGCAGGACTCCAGGAATCCCTTCTTCATGCAGGCCCGCAGGCCGTTGACGTTCCATGAGATCAGGCGCATAAGGCATATCCTCCTCAGCGGTGGCAGTAGATTTTCTTATCCAGGGCGAAGACCCGCTTGCTGAAAGTCCCCGGCTGAGTCTCCTCCATGGTCTCCCGGTAGATCTCCATGCGGCTGTCGATGAGGTCGATCATGCTCAGCAGCTCGCTCTCGGCGCACACGGGGCGCACGGCGGCCCCGAACTGGGGGTCCCCGTGGTGGGAGAGGATCATGTGCTGGAGCAGCACGGATTTATCCTCCGGCAGTCCGGTCTCCTCCGCCGCCCGGGCGACCGCCTGCGCGCCCATGACCAAGTGGCCCAGCAGTTCCCCCTTGACGGAGTACTCCGTCACCAGCCCCAGGGGGGAGGTGACGAACTCGTCGCACTTGGCGGCGTCGTGGAGGACGGTGCCCGCCACCAGCAGGTCCCGGTCCACGGTCTCCGGGTACATTCCCGCCAGACAGTCCGCCATCCGGGCCATGTAGAGGGTGTGCATCAGCAGGCCGTTCAGGAAGCTGTGGTGCATACTCTTCCCTCCGGGGAGGGTGCGGAACCGGTCCGCCCAGCGCTCCAGCACCCGGCGGCACACCGCCCGGTACTCCCCCGTGCCGTCCGCCAGCTCCAGCAGCTCCTGCCAGGATGCCTCCGGGTCGATGGGGGCCGTGGGCACCAGGTCGCCCAGATCGTACCGGTCGTCCTCCTGCACCGGGCGGACCCGGGAGAGGATCAATTGGAAAGAGCCCCGGTACTCGGAGACGGCGCCCCGGAGCTTGATGACGGTACCCTCGTCCTGGGCGCCCAGGGGGCCGGCGTAGTCCCAGAATTTGGCGTCCATGGTCCCGCTGCGGTCGGCAACGGAGGCGGCCAGGAAGGGCTTGCCGGAATTGGAGGTCTTGATCTGGGCGGTTTTGAGGATATAGAAGCCTTCGATCTCGTCGCCAGGTTCCAGGTCGGCGACCCATTTGTTATATTCCATCGTTATACTCCTGTCTTGAGGTTGTGGGATTTTGGCGGTGTCACTGGTCCTCCGGAGCTGTTTCCTTCTCCGGAGCTTTCTCCTCCTCCGGCGCGGGCCGCAGGGGTATGTCCATCAGGTCCTTCAGGTCCTCCACGGTAATGGCGGAGATGTCCTCGTCGGTGGGATTCTCCAGCCGGGCCACCCGGTCGGCCTGGGCGGAGACGATCTTCTCAAAGAGGTTGCGCACGTCCCGGGCGTTGCCGAAGTTATCGTCCCGGTCCTCGTAGAGCTCCTGGAGGTGGTCCCTGACGGCGGCGGCCGCCGCCTCGTCCAGCTTGTAGTCGCTGCGGTCCACCCGGCCCTGGAAGATCTCAAAAAGCTGGTCTCCGTTGTAATCCTCAAAATAGAGGTACTTGTTGAACCGGGATTTCAGTCCCGGGTTGGAATCAATGAACCGGGGCATGAGGGTGGCGTAGCCCGCCACGATGACCACGAAGTCGTCCCGGTGGTCCTCCATGGCCTTGAGGATGGTGTCGATGGCCTCCTGGCCGAAGTCCTTGTCGGCGTTCTCCGGGGAGAGGGTGTAGGCCTCGTCGATGAACAGCACGCCGCCCAGGGCCTTGTCGATGACTTCCTTGGTCTTGATGGCGGTCTGGCCCACGTACCCGGCCACCAGTCCGGAGCGGTCCACCTCCACCAGATGCCCCTTGGAGAGGATGCCCAGGGCGCTGTAGACCTTGCCCACAATGCGGGCCACGGTGGTCTTGCCGGTGCCGGGGTTGCCGGAGAACACCAGATGGAAGGACATCTCCGGAGTCTTCATGCCCCGCTCCTGGCGGAGCTTCCGGACCTTCACCAGATTGACCAGGCTGTCCACGTCCTTTTTCACCACGTCCAGGCCGATGAGTTCATCCAACTCCGCCATGGCCTCCTCCAGGGTGGGTTTCGGGGGTTCCGGCTCCTCTGTCTTTTCGGAGGCGGCGGCACCGGAGGACGCATCGGGCTTCGCGGGCTCTCCGGGGCCGCCCCCGGCCACCGGCAGAGGGTTCATAGGATCTCCGGGGGTACCGGGTTTCTCCGGTGAGGGAGGCGCGCCAAAAAAATCGTCATAGATCTTCCGCTTATTGTCCCGGTGGAGGACCTTGCTGAACTCGTCCATGATGTCGTTGAGCTCCTTCCCGGCGTCCCGGGAGGGCTCAGGCGCGCTCCCCAGATAGTCCCCGGGGCCCGGGGTCGCCGGGGCGGCGGGGACCCCCGCCTCGTCGCAGCACTGGATCAGTTGGTCATAGAGCAGGGTGATCCGGCGGCTCTCGGCGAAGGAGAAGGCGCCGTCGTAGGCCGCGCAGAGCATCAGCAGGTTTTTCTGCACCTCCGCGAAGGTCCGGCTGTAGGTGGTGCCCGCTGCCGCGTCGGCCTTGGCCAGCTTCTGGAAGAACTCCGGCACCCCCACGGTATAGTGGGGATTGGCCTGATAGTAGGAGATGGCCTTGTCGAACTGGGCGGGGGAGAACTTCACCTGCCGGTCGGTGTAGATCTGGTTGATGCCGATGACGTCGCCGCCCCGGCCTCCTCCCGCCTCGCCGCCCACTGCCCAGAGGCAGAGGGTACAGGCCCGGAAGTAGGTGTCGATCTCCTGGGCGCTGATGCCCAGGGCGGCGGGGATGCTCTGGCAGAAGTGGCCCACGCTGTCGGCGTAGTCCCGGTGAAAATTCTTGCTCATGGACGGTTCCTCTTTCTTTTTGACTTTATTTCGCCCAGTATAGCATAAATGGGGCAGGAAGTAAAGAAATCGGAGGAAGAAATCAGCGGACGATCTCCCCCGACAACCAGCTTGACAAACCCGCCGCCCTGCCGTATAATCAATAAGAGAAGGGCAACTGCTGATCAGCGGTTTGGCCCGGGTTTATGGATTAGGCTTCTAACAATAGAAACCGTCACCGTGCCGGGTGGCGGTTTCTGCGTCTCTTGATCATGATCGTGACTGTAAAGTCCTTCACATGAAATGTAATACGCATGAGCCTCACCCCCTTTATAGAGGGATGCAGCCAAACCGCTGACCGTAATCGCAGCGCCCTTCCGGCCTCCCGTACGGGAGGTTTTTCATTATATCGGACCCGCCGGTTTTTGTCAATTCCTACCGCGAAATTGTTCGCCGTTCGGCTTGACAAACGTGCCGCCCTGCCGTATAATAATAACGGAAGGGCAACTGCTGATCAGCGGTTTGGCTCTGAAAGTTTAGGGTTCTATTTTATTCATAGAAACCGTCACTTGGCAGAGTGGCGGTTTCTGCGTCTCTTGATCATGATCGTGACTGTAAAGTCCTTCACATGAAATGTAATACGCATGAGCCTCACCTCCTCTCGGAGGATGTAGCCAAACCGCCGACCGTAATCGCAGCGCCCTTCCGGCCTCCCGTACGGGAGGCTTTTTCATTATATCGAACCCGCCGCTTTTTGTCAATTCCTACCGCGAAATTGTTCGCCGTTCGGCTTGACAAACCCGCCGCCCTGCCGTATAATAATAACGGAAGGGCAACTGCTGATCAGCGGTTTAGCTCAGAAAACGTCAATTTCTATATTCATAGAAACCGTCACTTTGCAGAGTGGCGGTTTCTGCGTCTCTTGATCATGATCGTGACTGTAAAGTCCTTCACATGAAATGTAATACGCATAAGCCTCACCCCCTTTATAGAGGGATGCAGCCAAACCGCCGACCGTAATCGCAGCGCCCTTCCGGCCTCCCGTACGGGAGGCTTTTTCATTATATCGGACCCGCCGCTTTTTGTCAATTCCTACCGCGAAATTGTTCGCCGTTCGGCTTGACAAACGTGCCGCCCTGCCGTATAATAATAACGGAAGGGCAACTGCTGATCAGCGGTTTGGCTCAGAAAAGATTTGGATTTCTAAGCTATAGAAACCGTCACTTTGCCGAGTGGCGGTTTCTGCGTTTCTTAATCATAATGGTGACTGTAAAGTCTCCCACATGAAATGTAACACGCATGAGCCTCACCTCCTCTCGGAGGATGTAGCCAAACCGCCGACCGTAATCGCAGCGCCCTTCCGGCCTCCCGTACGGGAGGCTTTTTCATTATATCGAATGCGGTGAATTTTGTCAATTCCGGGTTTTCCGCTTTCTTTCCCGACCCACCAGCTCGTCCAGGCTCAGATCATAAAAGTCCGCCAGGGCAACCAGGGTTGTTAAAGCAGGCTCCCTTTGCCCGCGCTCATAATATTGATAAGTTCGCAAGGCAATCCCGGCCCCATCAGCAGCCTCCTGCTGAGAAAGTTCGTGGGATAGCCGTAATTTTAATAAATGTTCCGGAAAAGTCATAAGCCCTCTTTTCTTCTTGACAAGCACAATTGTGCGTGCTATAATACGCCAAAAGAAGCACATTCGTGCTTTGCCGCATAAGGAGGGATAACCATGCAGATCACCGATCTCATCTTTCAGTACTTATACGAGATCCAAGGCGAGGGGCTGAAAACCGACCCGGACTACCAGGCGGCCAAAACAGCCCGGAACGAGGCGGAAAGGGCGCTGATCTTCACCCTGACGCCCAAGCAGCGCCGCATGTTCCATGACTACGCGGAAAAAGCCCGGCATATGGACGTCCTGGAGCTCCGCCGCCTCTTCTCCCGCTGCACCCTCCTGCTGGAAGCCCGGGACGCCGAAGCGCGCCCGCTCTTATAACGCCTCCCCGAACAGCGCCCAGGTATTGCTGCCGGTGATCCGGGCGTCCACATACTGCCCGATCAGGGAAGTGTCCCCCCGGAGGTGGACCAGCCGTCCGCCCGCCGTCCGGCTGGAGAGGGGCCACGCCGGGTCCCCGCTCTCCCCGTCCGCCAGCACCCGCAGCGTTCTCCCCACGTAGGAGCGGTGGAGCTCCCCGGAGATCCGGTTCTGGGCGTCCAGGAGGCGGTCAAACCACACCTGCTTCTCCTCCCGGGAGACGGGGTCCGGCAGTCTGGCCGCCGGGGTACCGGGCCGGGGGGAGTAGATGAAGGTAAAGAGGGCGTCATAGCGCACCTCCTCGATGAGGGCGACCGTCTCCATGGCCTCCGCCTCGGTCTCCCCGGGGAAGCCGATGATGATGTCGCTGGTGAGGACCACGTCCGGCATGGCCGCCCGGGCCAGACGGACCTTCTCCAGGTACTGCTCCCGGGTGTAGCCTCGGTTCATGGCCTTCAGCACCCGGCTGCTGCCGGACTGGACCGGCAGATGAATCTGCTTCGCCACATGGGAACATTCCGCCATGGTCTCAAACAGCTTGGGCCCCGCGTCCTTGGGATGGCTGGTCATAAAGCGGATGAGATAGTCCCCGGGGATCTTGTCGATCTCCCGGAGCAGGTCCGCGAAGTCCAGAGGCTCGTCCAGGTCCTTCCCGTAGGAATTCACGTTCTGGCCCAGCAGGGTGATCTCCTTATACCCCGCCTCCACCAGCTCCCGGACCTCGGCCAGTACGCACTCCGCCTCCCGGCTCCGCTCCCGGCCCCGGACGTAGGGGACGATGCAGTAGGAGCAGAAGTTGTTGCACCCGTACATAATGGACACCCATGCCTTCACGCCGCTCTCCCGCACCACCGGCAGGCCCTCGGCGATGGTCCCGTGCTCGTCGGCGATGGAGAAGGCCCGCTTGTGCTCCGTACACACGCCATAGAGCAGCTCCGGGAATTTCCACAGGGCCTGGGGGCCGAAGACCAGGTCCACATGGCGGTAGGAATTCTTGATTTTAGCGGCCACCGTCTCCTGCTGGGCCATGCAGCCGCACAGGCAGATGATCACGTCCGGGTTCTTCTCCTTGGCGTGGACCAGCTGGCCCACCACGCCGAAGACCTTTTTCTCCGCGTTCTCCCGGATGGCACAGGTGTTGACGACGATGACGTCCGCCCCATAGGGGTCCTGGGTGAAGCCGCAGCCCATATCCCGGAGCATCCCCATCAGGCGCTGGCTGTCGGCGACGTTCTGCTGGCACCCGTAGGTGTCCACCATGGCCATGGGCTGCCGGTCCGGGCGGCGGAGGAGGGCGGCCAGCCGCCGGGTAAATTCCTCCTGCCGCCGGACGTCTTCGGCGGGGAGGACCACTTGTGTTCTGTCCAAAGATGTTCTCCTCATGTTTCCGTTATAATTGACCTTTTGATTATACCTCCTGGCGGAGAAAAAGGCAAGCGGAACGGAAGGGCAAAAATCCGCATTGCAAAAAAATGGAACAACTCCCGTAAAAGTGACGGGCCCGCCGGAGCGCATAACGGGAAGTCTCCGGCGGGAAAGCCGCTCACAGCAGGGTTTTGCACATTATCCACAGAGTTTTCCACATCGTTATGTCAACGTCTCTCCGCCGGAAAAGTTGGGGAATAGCTAAAATGACGGAAGGCGCAGGAATGAACGGTTGACAATTCCCCTCCGAAAGGGTAAAGTATAGCCCATATTCACAATATCGGAGGGAACGTCTATGGAAAACTACCCTGCCCCGGCGGCGGAAAGGTCGCTGGCGCCGGCCGCGGAGGATCTGGAGGCGCTGTGTGCCGCCGTCCACCCGGCGGTGGAGCGGACCGGAGCGGAGCTGGAGAAGCGGTATTACGAGCGTTTGGCGGAGGAGGCTCTGGGGCCCAGATGGCCCGGCGGCAAGCCTCCGGCGGAGGCCCAGGCCCTGCTGGACGACGTCCAGGGGGAGCTGGAGCATCTCCATCAGACCTCCAGGGCCCTGGCCCAGTCCTACCAGTCTGTGGTGGGGCTGGAGGACGAGCTCAGCGCCCGGGTCCGGGACGTGCGCAAGAGCCGTGACCGGCGGTGGTACGCCCTCAATCCTCCCGCCAACGCGGGCATCGACCTGGAGGAGCGGCGTACGGGCCACTTCGCCCAGGGGATCAATATTTACAAAATCCTGCTGGTGTGCATCGTGGGCAGCTTTGCCGGGGTGATTATTGAGATGATGTGGGCCTACGCCCGGTACGGGGTCATTGAGAGCCGCCGGGGGCTGGTCTACGGGCCCTTCAATCTGCTCTACGGGGCGGGAGCGGTGTTTCTGACGCTGACGCTGTACAAGTACCGCAACAAGGGGCGGATCTGGTCGTTTCTGGGGGGCTTCATTGTGGGCAGCGTACTGGAGTACGCCTGCTCCTGGGCCCAGGAGATGCTGCTGGGGTCCCGTTCCTGGGACTACAGCAATATTCCTTTGAATCTCAACGGGCGGATCTGCTTTACCTATTCCGTCTTCTGGGGGATTCTGGGCATTGTATGGATCAAGGATCTGTATCCCCGGATGGCAAAATGGATTTTGAAGATCCCCAATAAGGTGGGGAAGCCTCTGACCTGGGCGCTGACGGTGTTCATGATTATTAACGTCATTGTCTCCTGCGTCGCCGTGGGGCGCTGGGCCAGCCGCCGGGAGGGCGTTTTGCCTTCCAATTCCTTCTGGGAGTTTATTGACCAGAGGTTCCCAGATGGGCGGATGGAGAGGATCTTTGCCAACATGAGTTTCGGAGACGAGACTTGATCTGCGGCCCCTGCGGGGCCGCCCCGGCTGTTTCTCATCGAAAGCCCGGGGGCTTCTCGCCCCCGGACTCCTCGCCTACTTTTCGCGCCCGCGAAAAGTAGGCAAAAGCGGGCTTAGGAAACTACGTTTCCTAAGAACCTTCCTGAATTACGGGGGTGATTATTTCCCCTCCGACGTACCGGGTTTGGTTCTACCCACAATCCTTCGTTGGTGCGCCGGTCTGGGTGGTTCTACCCACGGGTCCTAACGGAAGATTTCGCTGCGGCGCCGCTTCTATAACCAGTGCTCGTCCATCGCCAAGACCTCTGGCAAAACGGAGAAGTCTTTGTCGCGCATCCCGGGGAGTTCGCCCCGCTATACGGTAGGGGGCACCGACAACCACGCTCGCAAAACTAATCAAAAAATGAGGGATTCTTAAACCGCCAGGTTTAAGCGCGTTTTTGCCTACTTTTGCCGCGTGGCAAAAGTAGGCGAGGAGTCCGGGGGCGAGAAGCCCCCGGGGTCTCGTAAAGAAACAGGCAGCGGCGGCCCGCAGGGCCGCAGGAAAAGGGAGACGACAACGATGGACAACTGGTTTACCCATGACAGAATCGACAATGAAACCTTTATCCTCAGCGAGTACCGCCACTGGGAAGAAACCCACTGCTACCTCCTGTGCGGAACAGAAAAAGCCCTGCTGATTGACACCGGACTGGGCATCTGCGATATTTCCCGGGAGGTCAAAAAGCTCACCTCCCTGCCGGTGACGGCGGTGGCCACCCACATCCACTGGGACCACATCGGCGGCCACAAGTACTACCCCGACTTCTATGCCCATGGGGCGGAGCTGGACTGGCTGAACGGAAAATTCCCCCTGAGCCGGGAGACCATACGGCAGATGGTCCTGGACCGCTGCAGCCCGCCGGAGGATTTCGACATCGAACAGTACGAGATGTTCCAGGGCACACCCACCCGGGTGCTGGAGGATGGGGACGTGATCGACCTGGGCGGACGGCGGCTGGAGGTGCTTCACACGCCGGGTCACTCCCCGGGCCATATGTGCTTTTTTGAGCGGGAGCGGGGATACCTGTTCACCGGCGACCTGGTCTACAAGGACGTTCTCTTCGCCTACTATCCCTCTACGGACCCGGAGGCCTATCTGACCTCCATGGAACGGGCGGCGGCCCTGCCGGTGAAGCGGGTGTTCCCCGCCCACCACAGCCTGGACGCTTCCCCGGAGCTGCTGACCAAGGTCCGGGACGCCTTCCGGGAACTGCAGGCGGCGGGCAAGCTCCATCACGGCGGCGGACAGTTCGACTACGGGGACTTCGGGATCTGGGTATAACATAGACCGGTAAGGCGGGAGCAACTGCTCCCGCCTTTGGTTTTTTTCATAAAAACCAGACTTTTTCCCCTTTCGGTTGCAGAAAAGAGGGCAACTTTTGGGGAAAAACGGGGAAAGGTATCTCATAACACAAGGAGGCACCTATGGACAAACGGATTTCTTTCATCTTTTATCGTTCCTTCTACGACGCGGTGCTGCTGCTGGAGCCGGAGGAGCAGTTGGAGACCCTGATGGCGATCTGCGCCTACGGCCTGGACGGCGCGGAGCCCTCCCTGCAGGGTCCGCCGGCGGCCATCTTTGCCATCGCCAGGGCCAATCTGGACGCCAACCAGCGCCGGTATGAAAACGGAAAAAAGGGCGGACGGCCGAAAAAACCGGAGGATCTGC
Source organism: Oscillospiraceae bacterium (assembly GCA_021768185.1). GTDB lineage: Bacteria > Bacillota > Clostridia > Oscillospirales > Oscillospiraceae > Pelethomonas. The sequence goes on along the minus strand of JAETNP010000011.1, from coordinate 123,664 downwards.
CCAAATCAACCAGCGATTATTTTGAAATGGCCCGCCGGTATGGCCTCTGATAACCTAATGAAACAGTAACAGAAAAGGAAACGGTAACAGAGAAGGAGGCAGCAGCAGGAACGGAAAAAGAAAAAGAAAATTTTTTTACAGGAACAGGAACGGAAAAGGAGTGCAGAGGGAAAACCCGATTCCGCCCCCTGCGGCGATGGTCCCGGCCCCCCTGACAGGGGTGAATTTACAAATTGTTCAAATTGCCCGGGGCAAATCGTATTGACAGACGAAAATAATAGTGATACACTGCGTTTAGCACTCGAGGGAAAGGAGTGCTAAAGGAGTGCCGGTTATGGAATTGACCGCCCGAAAGAAACAAATACTGAAGGTGGTCACCGAGCGGTACATCGACGCCGCCGAACCGGTGGGCTCCAAGTTCATCGCCCAGGCCATGGGCGGGAACCTCAGCTCCGCCACCATCCGCAACGAGCTGGCGGACCTGACCGAGCTTGGCTACCTGGAACAGCCCCACACCTCGGCGGGCCGGGTCCCCTCTCCCAAGGGCTACCGGCTGTACGTCAACGAGCTGATGGAGCGCCGCTCTGTCTCCGACCAGGAGGCCGCCGCCATCAACGAGGCCCTGGGGGGCAAGATGCAGGAGCTGGACAGCGTCATCGCCCAGGCGGGCCAGATGGTGTCCTCCATCGTCAGCTACCCCGCCTACGCGGCGGCGGTGGGCAAGGGGGGCGTCACGGTACGGCGCTTCGACCTGCTGCCGGTGGACGCGGGCAGCTTCATCGCCGTGGTGATGACCGCCGACAGCCGGGTCAAGAGCCGGCTGCTGCGCACGGACCTCCCGGTGGAGGCCGAACAGCTCTCCGCCCTGGCCAACCTGCTGAACACCCACTTCACCGGGGTGGAGCCGGAGGGCATGGGGGAAAAGCTGATGGCCCTCACGGGCCAGCTGCCTCCGGAGCTGTTCATGCCGCTGTCCCTGGCGGTGGAGTACGCCGGGGAGGTCATGGACCAGAGCGCCAAAAGCCAGGTGTTTGCCGCCGGGCAGACCCAGCTGCTCCTCCAGCCGGAGTTTCAGGACCCGGGCCGGGCCAACGAGCTCATGCGCCTGCTGACGGACCAGAAGGCGGAGCTGCCTGTGCTGGACGAGAACACGCCCATGCAGATCCTCATCGGTCCGGAGAACGTCAACGAGGCGCTGAAGGACGCCAGCGTGGTGGTGGCCAGCTACGACATCGGGGAAAACATGCGGGGCCTCATCGGCGTGGTAGGCCCCACCCGGATGGACTACGCCGCTGTGGCCGCGCGGCTCAGCTACTTTGCCGAGAGTTTAACGAAAATGTTTGGGAAAAGCAATCAGCTGCCCCCGAAGGAGGAGGATAAATCGTGAGTAAGAAAGAAAAAGACGTCCCTCTGGATGAGGAGAAGGAGACCCAGTCCTCTCCTGCCGGAGAGCCGGAGGAGACAGCGGAGGAAGCCGCCCCGGAGACCTTCACCGTCACCCGGGAGCAGATGGAGAAGATGGAGGGCCTGGCCCAGCAGCTGGCGGCCCAGAACGACAAGTATCTCCGTCTGGCGGCGGAGTACGACAACTACCGCAAGCGCACCTCCAAGGAGAAGGAGAGCATCTACCAGGACGCCAAGCTGGACACCATAGGAAAATTCCTGGAGGTCTACGACAATCTGGAGCGTGCGGTAAACCAGCCGGGGGACGAGGACAACGCCCACAAGAAGGGCATGGCGATGATCTTCAACCAGCTCATTGCCGTGCTGGAAAAGCAGGGTGTGACCGTCCTGGACCCTGCGGGGGAGGCATTTGACCCTGAGCGGCATGAGGCCGTGATGCACATTGACAGCGAGGAGCTGGGTGAGAGCGTCGTCTCCCAGGTGTTCCAGAAGGGCTTTCTGTTAGGGGACAAGGTCATCCGCTTCGCCAAAGTCCAAGTAGCAAATTAAAAGGTCCCCCCAACATCCGCAAAAGAATAGCGGACCGCACTCCTAAAGAGCACCCCAGCGCCAGACCCTCGTGCCGCGTGCCGCGCGGCAACCAGCACCCCCGATAGGACCGTGCGCAGAAGCAGGGAGCGGCATCGGCCCAAAGCACTGGAGATAGGCCGGTAATCTAAAGGTCGTAGCGTAAAATAAACTCCCCCGTAATCAAGGGATTCTTAAACCGCCAGGTTTAAGTGACTTTTTGGGTACTTTTTGTTCACACAAAAAGTACCCGAGGAGTCCGGGGGCGAGAAGCCCCCGGGCCAAAGGACAGAACCGAGCCCTCAATTCAACCAACCAACCAATGTTAATAAAAAATTTTTCTAAATAGCAGGAGGACAAACACTATGTCTAAAGTAATCGGTATTGATTTAGGAACCACCAATTCCTGTGTAGCCGTCATGGAAGGCGGCGAAGCCGTGGTCATCGCCAACGCCGAGGGCAATCGTACCACCCCGTCGGTGGTGGCCTTCTCCAAGACCGGCGAGCGCATGGTAGGCCAGGTGGCAAAGCGCCAGGCCATCACCAACCCCGACCGCACCATCTCCTCCATCAAGCGCGAGATGGGCTCCGACCACCGTGTGAGCATTGACGGCAAGAACTACACCCCCCAGGAGATCTCCGCCATGATTCTCCAGAAGCTGAAGGCGGACGCCGAGGGCTACCTGGGCTCCACCGTCACCGAGGCGGTCATCACCGTCCCCGCCTACTTCACCGACTCCCAGCGCCAGGCCACCAAGGACGCCGGCAAGATCGCCGGCCTGGAGGTCAAGCGCATCATCAACGAGCCCACCGCCGCCGCCCTGGCCTACGGCCTGGACAAGGAGGTGGACCAGAAGATCATGGTCTACGATCTGGGCGGCGGCACCTTCGACGTGTCCGTGCTGGAGATCGGCGACGGCATCATCGAGGTCCTGGCCACCGCCGGCAACAACCGCCTGGGCGGCGACGACTTCGACGAGTGCGTCCCGGCCCCAAGCACCTGGACGTGACCCTCACCCGGGCCAAGTTCAACGAGCTCACCGCCCATCTGGTGGAGGCCACCATGGGCCCCGTGCGCCAGGCCATGAGCGACGCGGGCCTCTCCGGCAGCGACATCGCCAAGGTGCTGCTGGTGGGCGGCTCCAGCCGCATCCCCGCCGTGCAGGAGGCCGTGAAGAAGATCACCGGCAAGGACGGCTTCAAGGGCATCAACCCCGACGAGTGCGTGGCCATGGGCGCCGCCATTCAGGCCGGTGTGCTCACCGGCGACGTGGAGGGCCTGCTGCTGCTGGACGTGACCCCGCTGAGCCTGGGCATCGAGACCATGGGCGGCGTGTGCACCAAGCTCATCGAGCGCAACACCACCATCCCCGTGCGCAAGAGCCAGATCTTCTCCACCGCCGCCGACAACCAGACCAGCGTGGAGGTCAACGTCCTCCAGGGCGAGCGTGAAATGGCCGCCGCCAACAAGAGCCTGGGCCACTTCCACCTGGACGGCATCGCCCCGGCCCGCCGCGGCGTGCCCCAGATCGAGGTCACCTTTGACATCGACGCCAACGGCATCGTCAACGTCTCCGCCAAGGACCTGGGCACCGGCAAGGAGCAGCACATCACCATCACCTCCTCCACCAACATGAGCAAGGACGACATTGAGAAGGCCGTGAAGGAGGCGGAGCAGTACGCCGCCGAGGACGCCCGCATCAAGGAATCCGTGGAGACCCGCAACGCCGCCGACCAGATGGTCTATCAGGCGGAGAAGACCCTGGGCGAGATGGGCGACAAGATTCCCGAGGGCGACAAGAGCACCGTTCAGAGCGCCATCGACAAGCTGAAGGAGACCCTCAAGGGCGAGGACACCGCCGCCATCAAGGCGGACACGGAGGCCCTCCAGCAGGCGTTCTTCGCCGTCAGCGAGAAGCTGTACCAGCAGGCGGGCGGAGCGCAGGCAGGCCCCGGCCCCGACATGGGCAGCCAGCCCGGCGGTTCCCAGGACGGCCCCCAGGTCTACGACGCGGACTACAAGGTCGTGGACGAGGACGATCAGAATAAATAAACGCCTTCCGATGGGACGGGGACGCGCTCCCCGCCCCATTTGGAGTGTTAGAGTGCAGATCAAGGATCGACGGGAACTCCCGGCGCTGTTCACCGCGAAGCGGTGAATGCGCTTAAAGCCGCGCGTGTTTGGGATTTTGCTTTTTGGCAGATTTTTTTGGGCGCGGCTTTTGGGGAGTTCCGCACTCTGCGGAGTGCGGCCAGAGGCTCTGCCTCTGCACCCTGCGGCCTTTGAAAAGGCCGGCGAAACTTTTAATGGCGGACTCTTGATTCGCATTTGGAGTGTTTTGCGATAGATTGGATGTGAGAGACTATGGCTGACCAAAAGAGAGACTACTACGAGGTCCTGGGCGTGTCCAAGACCGCCACGGACGCGGAAATCAAGAAGGCCTACCGGAAGCTGGCCAAGGAGAACCACCCGGACCTCCATCCGGGGGACAAGGAGGCCGAGGCCCGGTTCAAGGAAGCCAACGACGCCTATGAGGTCCTCAGCGACGCCGACAAGCGCTCCCGGTACGACCAGTTCGGCTTCGCCGGGGTGGACCCCAGCTACGCCGCCCAGAACGGCGGAGGCTTCGGCGGCGGGTTCGACGGAGGCTTCGACTTCGGGGACCTGGGGGACATTTTCGGCAGCTTCTTCGGCGGGGGCTTCGGCGGCGGGACCCGGTCCCGGACCGGCCCCCAGCGGGGGGAGAGCCTGCGCATGGGGCTGACCATCACCTTCGAGGAGGCCGCCTTCGGCTGTGAGAAGGAGGTGGCCCTGGAGCGGGTGGAGCAGTGCGAGACCTGCAAGGGCACCGGCGCGGCCCCCGGCACCAGCCCGGAGACCTGTTCCAACTGCGGCGGCTCCGGCACCGTCCAGCAGCGGCGGCAGACCCCCATGGGGGTCTTCGCCACCACCGGGCCCTGCCCCAAGTGCGGCGGCAAGGGAAAGATCATCTCCTCTCCCTGCCGGAACTGCGGCGGCACCGGCCAGATCAGAAAGCGGAAGACCGTCAAGGTCTCCATCCCGGCGGGCATCGACAACGGGCAGATCATCTCTCTCCGGGGCCAGGGCAACGCCGGGAAGAACGGCGGGCCCGCCGGGGACCTGCAAATCGTCATTTCCGTCCAGCCCCACCAGCTCTTCCGGCGAGACGGGGCCGACGTTTACTGCGACGCGCCCATCACCTTCACCCAGGCGGTGCTGGGCGGGGATATGGAGATCCCCACCATCGACGGCAAGGTGTCCTACACCCTGCCCGAGGGCACCCAGACCGGCACCACCTTCCGCCTGAAGGGGAAGGGCATCCCCAACGTCAACGGCCGGGGCCGCGGGGACCAGTTCGTCACCGTACACATTGAGACGCCCCGGGGCCTCAACCGGGAGCAGAAGGAGGCCCTGCGGAAGTTCAGCGACACCTTGAAGGAGCACAACTACAAGGAGCGCAAGAGCTTCTTCGATATGTTCAAGAAGCCCTAAGCGGGCGGCTAAGTTCGGGACTATGCCGCGGCGGTTGACCGGATCTGCCGCCCGGCAGCGAAAAATATGTGTTGAAAGGGAGAGAGGATATGAAAATTTCCATCGCGTCCGACCACGGCGGCTTTGCTCTGAAGGAGGACCTGCGCTCCTGGCTCGCGGAGCAGGGCCACGAGGTGGAGGATTTCGGCTGCCATGGGCTGGAGAGCTGCGACTACGCCGATTTCTGCGAGCCCGCCGCCCGGGCGGTGGCGGAGGGGAAATGTGAGCGGGGCATCGTCATCTGCACCACCGGCATCGGGGCCTCCATCACCGCCAATAAGGTGAAGGGCATCCGGTGCGCTCTGTGCAGCGAGCCCTGGAGCGCTCAGATGACCCGGCGGCACAACAACGCCAACGTCCTGGCCCTGGGGGCCGGCGTCACCGGGCCCCTCATGGCCCGGGAGATTATCGAGGCGTTTCTGACCTTCGAGTTCGAGGGCGGACGGCACCAGCGGCGCATCGACAAGATCGCGGCGGCGGAAAACAGATAGCGTCATTTTCCCGGGGCAGGTGCGGTTTGCGCCTGCCCTGTTTTCCTGTCCGGAGGCTTCCGGAAAAAATTCCGCAGCCCCCTGTTGACAAACGGCCCGGCGAAGCGTATACTGGTACATATCAAAAACATTTGATTTGAGGTGGCCCATGGGGACCCATCAGGAAAACGCGAAGGTATTCAAGGCCCTGTGCGACCCGAAGCGGCTGGCCATTCTGGAGCAGCTGCGCAGCGGCGAGAAATGCGCCTGCGTCCTGCAGGAGCCGATGGACCTGACCCAGTCGGGGCTGTCCTACCACATGAAGATCCTGTGTGACTCCGGGCTGGTAGCCAGCAGGCAGGAGGGGAAGTGGACCCATTACCGTCTGAGCGCGTCCGGCAGGGACGCGGCGGTGGAGCTGCTCCTTGCCATCACCACGCCGGAGGGGGACCAGGGGGGCGGATGCCCTTCGTGCGGAAGATAAACGCCATCACCGGGGGATGGCGCTTATTTTCCGCTTGAAATATCAAATTTTTTTGATATGTTATCCGACCAACAAGAAAGCGAGGTTTTTGTATGGGCGTATGGTCGTTCATCCAGGACCAGATCCTGGGCATGAAATGGCTGAACGGGCTGATTGGGGATGGCCTCTCCCTGCTGGGGCTGGACGTGGAGGGACGCATAGGGGGCAGCATCCAATTTTTCCTCTATGACGTGCTGAAGATCACGGTGCTGCTCTGCTTCCTGATTTTCGTGATCTCCTACATTCAGAGCTACTTCCCGCCGGAGCGGAGCAGACGAATCCTGGGCCGGTTCCACGGTGTAGGCGCAAACGTCATTTCCGCTCTGCTGGGGACGGTGACGCCCTTCTGCTCCTGTTCGTCCATCCCGCTCTTTATCGGCTTCACCGGCGCGGGGCTGCCGCTGGGGGTCACGTTCTCGTTCCTGATCTCCTCCCCCATGGTGGATTTGGGAAGCCTGATCCTCCTGATCAGCGTTTTCGGTGCGAAGGTCGCGATTGCCTATGTGGCGGTCGGACTGGTGATTGCCGTAATGGGCGGCACGCTGATCGAGAAGCTGCACATGGAGCCCTATGTGGAGGAATTCATCCGAAGCGCCGGAGGCGTGGACATCGACGTCCCGGGGCTGACGAAACGGGAGCGGGTCCGGTATGCGAAGGAGCAGACTGTCTCCACCTTCAAGAAGGTATTCCCCTATATTTTGATTGGCGTGGGCGTCGGCGCGGTCATCCACAACTGGATACCGGAGGGCTGGGTCGAAGCCCTGCTGGGCGGCAGGAATCCCTTCGGCGTCGTCCTTGCCGTGCTGGCGGGCGTTCCCATGTACGCTGATATTTTCGGGGCCATCCCCGTGGCGGAGGCCCTGCTCTATAAGGGCGCTCAACTGGGCACGGTCCTGGCGTTCATGATGGCGGTCACCACGCTGAGCCTGCCATCTCTCATCATGCTCCGCAAGGCGGTAAAGCCGAAGCTGCTGGCCCTGTTCACCGGCATCTGCACCATCGGCATCATCCTTGTGGGCTGTCTGTTTAATGTATTCCAATTTATGCTGATATAAATTTCAGGAGGAACGATCTATGGGACTGTTTGGCAAGAAAAAGGAAGATACCGGATGCTGCTGCGGCGTCCGCGCCCCGGAGACGGCGGAGGCGGAGCAGTCCGCCTCCGGCGTCAAGGTGCTGGGGAGCGGGTGTGCCAAGTGCCGCGCACTGGAGGAGGCGGTCCGGGCCGCCCTGGAGGAGTTGGGGATGGACCCGGCCATCGACCACGTGACGGATTTCGCGCAGATCGCCGCCTATGGGGTGATGACGACCCCGGCGCTGGTGGTAGATGGGAAAGTTGTGTCTTACGGCAGGGGCCTCCAAAGGGAGGTTGCCCCGCGGCAAAAGTACCCAAAAACGCGCCAGAACCTACGGTTCTGGACTCCCTTCTCGGTCCCGCCTGACGGCAAGGGACCTCGGCGAGGGGTTTGCGAGGGTTCGGTGGAAATGAAGAGTTGCGGTGCCACGTGAACTACCGGTCCTTCGGGCATCTGATCTAGTGGTCTGGCACTTGTAGAACTCCGGCTCGCCGCCCGTTCCATGCGGTACCCCCTGCAAGGGGGATGCGTTCTAACGGACAAATCTGCAAGACTGCACCCCGGGGAGTTAGCCCCGCTATACGGTAGGGACTGCCGACAACCACGCTAAAATAGACGCAGAAGAGGAACGAAGCGGACAGCAGTAAGGTTTAGACCAAACCGACTGTGCCTTGGGCGCAAAACTAAACTCCCCCGTAATTTAGGAAGGTTCTTAGGAAACGCAGTTTCCTAAGCGCGTTTTTGCCTACTTTTGCCGCGTGGCAAAAGTAGGCGCGGAGTCCGGGGCCGCGCAGGTCCCGGGCTTTCGACGAGAAATCGTTCGGAGGCGGCCCGAAGGGCCGCAGAGAAAATAAAGCCGATTATTTCACTTTTTGATAAAAACCCCTTGACTGTAAACCCGGTTCATAGTCTATGATAGAGGCAGAAAACAGAAACCGGGAGGCAAAAACCATGAACATCCGGGAAATAGAAGAACAACTGGGCATTCCCAGAGCCAGCGTCCGCTACTATGAAAAAGAGGGCCTGCTCCACCCCCGCCGGGGGAGTAACAACTACCGGGACTACTCCGAGGAGGACGCGGCGGCCCTGCGGAAGATCAAACTGCTGCGCCAGCTGGACATGCCCATCGAGACCATCCGGGCGGTCCAGGCGGGAGAACTCCCCCTGACCGGCGCGGTGGAGCGGCAGGCCGCGCTGCTGGAAAACGAATCCGCCAGGCTGGACAGCGCCCGGGCGGTCTGCCGGGCCATGGCGGCGGACCGGGTGACCTACGCGGCGCTGGAGCCCGCCCGCTACGAGGGCCTCTCCCTGCCGGGACAGTCTTCCCCGCCGCCGGAGGAACTCCGGCGGCCCCCGGTGGAGGGGGCCCGGTGGGCCTACGACCCCTGGCAGCGCTATTGGGCCAGGACCTTTGATCTGAGCCTGGCCGGCGCGGCGGCCTGGGCGGTGATGACGCTGGGGTTCCGGGTGAGCGTGATGGGGATGGCCGGACTGCCCCGGTGGCTGTTCCAGGCCGTCAGCATTGCGCTGAGCTGGGGCGCCCTGCTGCTGCTGGAGCCTCTGCTGCTGTGTACCTGGGGGACCACCCCGGGAAAGTGGCTGCTGGGGCTGGAGCTGCGAAACAAGCAGGGGAAGAAGCTCACCTTCCGCCAGGGCCTGCGCCGGACCTGGGGCGTGCTGTTCACGGGATACGGGCTGGAGATCCCCCTTTTCAGCTTGTACTGCCTCTACCGGGGCTATAAGGAGTGCCGGGAGGACAGACCCATGTCCTACGACTGGGAGGCGGAGAACCTCTACTACAGCAAGGTCCCCCAGTGGGGCCTGCGGGCGGTGGCTGCAATCGGACTGGCGCTGCTGCTGCTCCCGGTGCGGATGGAATGCAGCGTCCAGGCCCTGCGGCCCCCCAACCGGGGCGAGGTCACGGCGGCGGAATTTGCCGAAAACGTCAACGATGTGTCCAGAATGCTGGACAGCGGCCTGTGGGTGAACGAGGAGGGCTTCCGGCTGCCGAAGCAGACGGTCAGTATCCTGATGGACGGCGCGCATGGCTCCGAGGACGACTGGGAGGAGCGCTGCTATGGGGAGCCCTACGAGGACGAGCCGGCCTATACCCTGGAGCTGGACGGGGACGGCTTTGTCACCGCCGTGCGTATGGAGCAGGAGGGCGGTTTCTCCGGCGGAGACGGGGAGTGGGCGTTCCTGCCCCTGGAGGACGCCCGGATCATAACCATGGCCCTCCGGGGAGCGTGGTGCGGCGGCTGGGAGATGCTCCGGGGGCCGGCGGCCGGGGCGCTGGAACAGGAACCGGCGATGTGGACGGGCCAGCCGGTACAGGAGGGGGCCTTCACGCTGACGCTCTCCCTGGAGCAGGAGGGCTATGACGCCGGCGGCAGCTATCTGTTCCCCCAGGAGGGGGCGGAGGAGGGCCGGTACCGGTTCTCCCTGCGGCTGGAGAGGGCGGAGTGACGGAAAGGGGACAAATTCGCGGGGGCGCAGCCCCCGCGAATTTTCTGGTTGACAGCGCCCGCCGCCTCCGATATAATAGATAGAAAACAAGGTGGCCTTCCAAGGCCAAAAGGAGCGTGCGCATTGAAGGTTCTGCTGAAAAACGGACTGCTGTTTACGGAAGGGAGCTTCCGTCCCGCCGACCTCCTCGCGGCGGAGGGGCGCATTGTTTCTATCGCCAGGGGGCTGGAAGCCGCCGGCGCTGCCGTCATTGACCTCCATCATGCCGCCGTGTTTCCCGGCTTCGTTGATGTTCATGTTCATCTTCGAGAGCCGGGATTTTCTTATAAGGAGACCATCCATACCGGCACCCGCGCCGCCGCCCGGGGCGGCTATACCCACGTGTGCGCCATGCCCAACCTGGACCCGGTCCCCGACAGCCTGGAGGCCCTGAACGTCCAGCGGGAGATCATCGCCCGTGACGCCCTCGTCCACGTACACCCCTACGGGAGCCTCACCCGGGGGGAGCGGGGGGAGGAGCTGGCGGACATGGCTGCTATGGCCCCCTATGCGGCGGGCTTCTCCGACGACGGCCGGGGGGTCCAGAGCGGGGAGATGATGCGCTCCGCCATGCTGGAGGCCAAGCGTCTGGGGAAGATCGTGGCCGCCCACTGCGAGGACAACAGCCTCCTCCGGGGCGGGTATATCCACGACGGGGACTACGCCCGGACCCACGGCCACCGGGGCATCTGCTCCGAGAGCGAGTGGGGCCAGATCGCCCGGGACCTGCGTCTGGCGGAGGAAACCGGGGTCAAATACCACGTCTGCCATATCTCCACCAAGGAGAGCGTTGCCCTCATCCGGGAGGCCAAGGCCCGGGGGGTGGACGTCACAAGCGAGACCGGCCCCCATTACCTGGTGTTCTGCGATGAGGACCTCCAGGAGGACGGGCGGTTCAAGATGAATCCCCCCATCCGGTCCCGGGAGGACCGGGCGGCCCTGATCGAGGGAGTGCTGGACGGGACCATCGACATGATCGCCACCGACCACGCCCCCCACTCCGCCGGGGAAAAGAGCTGGGGGCTGGAAAAGAGCGCCATGGGGGTGGTGGGGCTGGAGACCGCCTTCCCGGCGGTATACACCCATCTGGTGAAGCCCGGCGTCCTGTCCATGGCGCGGCTGATGGAGCTGCTGAACGGAAACGCCGCCCGGCGGTTCGGGTACGGAACGCCCCTGGCGGAGGGCCAGCCGGCGGACCTGACCGTTTTTGACCTGGACAGGCCCTTTACGGTGGACCCGGAACAATTTCAGTCCATGGGCCGGGCCACGCCCTTCGCGGGCATGGAGCTGTACGGCGTGTGCCTGCTGACCATGGCGGATGGAAAAATCGTCTGGAGGGAGGACGGCGTATGACCCAGGGCATTTATCGAATCGAATACAACCGGCGTCTGACGGCGGACGTCTGGGAAATGCGGCTGACCGGTGACACCGGGGCCGTTACCGCGCCGGGACAGTTCATCAATATCAAACTGGAGGGCCTGTTCCTCCGGCGGCCCATCTCCATCTGCGACTGGGACGGGGAGGGTATCACCATCATCTACAAGGTCGTGGGCAGAGGCACCGCCGCCCTCAGCGGCGCGGAGCCTGGGCAGGACCTGGACGTGCTGTGCGGCCTGGGGAACGGGTTTGACGTGTCCAAATGCGGCGAGAGGACCGTGGTCATCGGCGGCGGCGTGGGGGTCCCCCCCATGTACGGACTGGCGAAAGCCCTTCAAAAAGCGGGCAAGACCCCCATCGCCGTCCTGGGCTTCAATAAAAAAGAGGAAATCTTCTACGAGGACCAGTTCCGCGCCCTGGGCATCGAAACCACCGTCACCACCGTGGACGGCAGTTATGGCGTGAAGGGCTTCGTCACCGACGCCCTGCGGTCAAGCTACGACTACTTCTGCGCCTGCGGGCCGCTGCCCATGCTGAAAGCGGTATATAACGCCACGGCCACCTCCGGGCTCCTCAGCTTCGAGGAGCGGATGGGCTGCGGATTCGGGGCCTGTATGGGATGCTCTTGCAAAACAAAGTACGGAAACAAGCGGATCTGCAAGGACGGTCCGGTGCTGGAAAAGGAGGAGATCATATGGTAGACACTTCTGTGGCCCTCTCCGGCATCCGGCTGGACAACCCGGTCATCCCCGCCAGCGGCACCTTCGGGTACGGCGCGGAATTCGCGGAACTTTACGACATCAACTGCCTGGGGACCTTCTCCTTCAAGGGCACCACCCTGTCCCCCCGGTTCGGCAACCCCACCCCCCGCATCGCCGAGACCCCCGGCGGGATGCTCAACGCCGTGGGGCTGCAAAACCCCGGCGTGGAGAAGGTGATCGCGGAGGAGCTGCCCCGGCTGCGGGAGATCTTCCGCAAGCCGGTGATGGCCAACGTCAGCGGCTTCTCCATCGACGAGTACGTCCAAACCTGCGCCCTGCTGGACAAGGAGGAGCAGGTGGGATGGCTGGAGGTGAACATCTCCTGCCCCAACGTCCACGGGGGCGGCATGGCCTTCGGCTCCAGCCCGGAAGCGGCGGCGGAGGTGACAAGGGCCGTGAAGGCCGCCACGAAAAAGCCGGTCTATATGAAGCTCAGCCCCAACGTGACGGATATCGCCGCCGTGGCCCGGGCCTGCCAGGACGCGGGGGCCGACGGGGTGAGCCTCATCAACACCCTGCTGGCCATGCGCATCGACCTGAAAACAAAGCGCCCCCTGCTGGCCAACGGCACAGGGGGGCTCTCCGGACCGGCGGTATTCCCGGTGGCGGTGCGGATGGTGTATCAGGTCTATGAGGCGGTGGACATCCCCATCATCGGCATGGGGGGCGTGTCCTCGGCGGAGGACGTGATCGAGATGATGCTGGCGGGGGCCGCCGCCGTGGAGGTGGGCGCGGCCAATCTGGTCAGCCCCTTCGTCTGCCGGGACATCATCCGGGACCTGCCGGAGGCCATGAAAAAATACGGGATCAACAGTCTGACTGAAATCATAGGAGGCGCGCATCATGGGTAAAGACGTTATCATCGCACTGGACTTCGACAGCCGGGAAAAAACGCTGACTTTCCTGGACCGCTTCGCAGGGGAAAAACAAAAACCCTTCGTGAAGATCGGCATGGAGCTGTACTACGCGGAGGGGCCCTCCATCGTCCGGGAGGTCAAGGCCCGGGGGCACAAAATCTTCCTGGACCTGAAGCTCCACGACATTCCCAACACGGTCAAAAAGGCCATGGCGGTGCTGTCCGGGCTGGACGTGGACATGACCAACCTCCATGCCGCCGGGACAAAGGCCATGATGGAGGCGGCACTGGAGGGCCTGACCCGGCCCGACGGCACCCGTCCCCTGCTCATCGCGGTGACCCAGCTCACCTCCACCAGCCAGGAGCGGATGGAGGAGGATCTGCTCATCCGCGAACCTCTCGACCAGGTAGTGATGCACTACGCCAAATGCGCCGCCGGGGCGGGGCTGGACGGCGTGGTCTGCTCCCCGCTGGAGGCGGGGAAGGTCCACACCGCCTGCGGGGAAAAGTTCCTCACCGTGACCCCCGGGGTGCGGTTTGCCGACGGCGACGTGGGAGATCAGGTCCGGGTCACTACTCCGGCGAAGGCAAAGGAGCTGGGCAGCGACTATATCGTGGTAGGGCGGCCCGTCACCCAGGCGGAGGACCCGGTGGCGGCCTACCGGCGGTGCGTCAGCGAGTTTGTAGGATGATTCTATGTGGAAGACGGTTTTATTTGACCTGGACGGAACATTGACGGATTCCGCGCCGGGGATCACCAATTCGGTAGCCCGCGCGCTGGCGTATTTTGGCATTCAGGAGGAGCCGCAAAATCTTCTGCGGTTCATTGGGCCGCCCCTCAATGAGTCCCTGCCGGAGTATTACGGCTTCACGCCGGAGCAGACGGTGAAGGCGGTGGAGGTTTTCCGGGAATACTTCGTAGAGAAGGGCTGGCTGGAGAATGCGCCTTATCCCGGTATTCCTGAGCTTTTGCGGGACTTGAAGGCCGCGGGACTGCGGCTGATGGTTGCCACCTCCAAGCCGGAGGTTCAGGCGGTACGGGTCTTAAATCATTTTGACCTGGCGGGGTATTTTACGCGCGTCTGCGGCGCGCCCGCCGGGAATGAGGACGGGGCAAGGAAGGCGGACGTTATCCGTGCGGCCCTCCGGCGGTCCGGGGACGCCGCCTCCGCCGTCATGGTCGGCGACCGGCGGTATGACGTGGAGGGGGCCCATGAGAATGGGATTCCCTGCATTGGGGTCTTATATGGCTATGGTTCCCGGGAGGAGCTTTCGGCGGCAGGGGCTTCCTTCATTGCTGAAAACTTGGAGGCTCTGAAAAAACTTCTGCTTTAATCGGCCCGGGGGCTTCTCGCCCCCGGACCCCTCGGGTACTTTTTGTGTGAACAAAAAGTACCCAAAAAGTCACTTAAACCTGGCGGTTTAAGAATCCCTTATTTTTTGATTAGTTTCGCTACGACCTTTAGATTGCCGGTCTACCTCCAGTGCATTATGCCGATGCCGGTGCTTACTCCTGCGCACAGTTCTATCGGGGGTGCTGGTTGCCTCGCGGCACTCGGCACGGGGGTCCCTGCAAGGGTGCGTTTTGGGGGCTGGTCCCTCTATTCCGCAACGGGGCGCAGACCCTCCATGGTCAACTGCATCCCAAGACGGAAGCCCAGTACAAAACTGTCCAGATAACCGGCGTTGTCTATGTCCGCGACCACTTTCCAGAGAGCGTCAAACTCCTCAAGGGTCAATCGGTCCCTTACCGCCTGGACAGCCCTCTCCGATTCTCTAACCGCCCGCCGCTCCGCTTCCGATGAGTGTGGACCCTCCATCAGGTCAAAAAGGTTTTCCATTAGTTGATTCATTATTAAACACTCCTTCACAATCGCATGTTAAACTCACTTACATTATAGAGAGTTGAACGCACGTTGTCAAGTCAAATTTAGGAGAAATTATGGCAGATTTTGCAGAAAGAATAAAAGAACTGCGAATGGAGCAGGGTATGACCCAAGAAGCGCTTGGGAAAGTTATTGGAGTTAAGCGATATGCCGTATACACTTATGAACGGGGCCTTAATTACCCAGAGGCGCGTTGTCTCATCATGTTAGCAGATTATTTCAAGGTATCGCTTGACTATCTGGTAGGCAGGACGGACAAACCGGAGATCAATCGGTGACTTGAAAAGAAGGGCCAGCCCCAACCCAGCACCCCGGGGAGTTAGCCCCGCTACACGGTAGGGGCCGCCGATTACCACGCTAAAATAGGAGCAGGAGGGGAGCGAAGCGGACGGCAGTAAGGTTTAGACAAAACCGACTGTGCCTTGGGCGCAAAACTAAACTCCCCCGTAATTCAGGAAGGTTCTTAGGAAACGTAGTTTCCTAAGCCCGCTTTTGCCTACTTTTCGCGGGCGCGAAAAGTAGGCGAGGAGTCCGGGGGCGAGGAGCCCCCGGGGTAACGAATAGAAACAACCAGGAGGCGGCCCGAAGGGCCGCAGAAGAAAAGGAGCGACTATGGAAAATATTTCTACTTTGATTGCAAAGGACCTGTTGAAGATAAAGGCGGTATTTTTCCGCCCGGAGGAGCCCTTCACCTGGGCCAGCGGCATCAAGAGCCCGGTCTACTGTGATAACCGTCTGACTCTGACCGCCCCGGAGGTAAGAAACGACGTAGAAACCGCCCTTGCGGAGACGATCAAGAGGGAGTACCCGGAAGCGGAAGTTCTGATGGGCACCTCCACCGCGGGCATCGCCCACGCAGCAATCACCGGCCATATCATGAACCTCCCCATGGGCTACGTCCGCTCCGGCAGCAAGGACCATGGCCGCCAGAACCAGATCGAGGGGAAACTGGAGAAGGGCCAAAAAGTAGTAGTGGTGGAAGATTTAATCTCCACCGGCGGCAGCGTCATCGAGGTGGTGAACGTCCTCCGGGAGGCGGGGGCCCAGGTCCTGGGCGTGGTCAGCATCTTCACCTACGGCATGAAAAAGGGCCTCGACCGCCTGGCGGCAGCCAATGTAAAGAACGTCAGCCTCACCAATTTTGATACCATCGCCCAGGTGGCGGCGGAAGAAAAATATATCCGTCCGGAGGATATCGCCCGGCTCATCGCCTTCCGGGACGACCCGTCGGACGAGAGCTGGATCAAGGGGTAACAAATGGCGACCTATAAGGAAATCCAGGCCTATGTCAGAGACAACTACGGCTATATCCCCAAGACCTGCTGGATCGCGCACATGAAAGAGCTCTGCGGACTCACCGTCCGGCAGGCACCGAACCGCTGGAATCCAAACGGCAGGCAGCTTCCCTGCCCGGTGGAAAAGCAAAGCGACATCCGCCAGGCCTTCGAGTACTTTCACATGATATGAGCGGTATTCAAACCGCTGCACCATCCAAATGGGAGGATAAATGATGAGAAGTTTAATTGACATTCTGGAGCTGTCCACCGAGGAGATCGACGAACTGGTGGACGTGGGCACGAAGATCATCGCCAACCCCGCCGCCTACGCCCACAAGTGCGACGGAAAAATCCTGGCCACCCTGTTTTTTGAGCCCTCCACCCGCACGCGCCTGAGCTTCGAGTCCGCCATGCTGAGCCTGGGCGGCCAGGTGCTGGGCTTCTCCGAGGCCTCCAGCTCCTCCGCCGCCAAGGGGGAGAGCGTGGCCGACACCGTGCGCACCGTCAGCTGCTATAGCGACATCATCGCCATGCGCCACCCCAAGGAGGGCGCCCCCCTGGTGGCCAGCCAGCACTCCCTGGTGCCCGTCATCAACGCCGGGGACGGCGGCCACAACCACCCCACCCAGACCCTCACCGACCTGCTGACCATCCACCACGAGAAGGGCCGGTTCGAGAACCTGACCGTGGGCTTCTGCGGGGACCTGAAATTCGGCCGCACCGTCCACTCCCTTATCTCCGCCATGAGCCGCTACGCCGGGACCAAGATCGTCCTGATCTCCCCGGAGGAATTGAAGCTGCCCAGCTACGTCAAGAAGGAAGTCCTCCAGAAAAACGGCATTCCCTACACCCAGACCACCGACCTGGAGGCGGTCATGCCGGAGCTGGACATCCTCTATATGACGAGGGTCCAGCGGGAACGGTTCTTCAACGAGGAGGACTACCTGCGTCTGAAGGACAGCTATATCCTCACGCCGGACAAGCTTCAAAACGCCAAGGCGGACCTGAGCATCCTGCACCCCCTGCCCAGAGTGAACGAGATCTCCGTGGCGGTGGACCAGGACCCCCGCGCGGCCTATTTCCGCCAGGTGCGCTACGGGCGGTATATCCGCATGGCGCTGATCATGAAGCTGCTGGACATCCAGTAAAGGGAGGGGTAAACAATGACTATTGATTCCATCAAGAACGGCATCGTCATCGACCACATCGCCGCCGGGAAGGCCATGGAGCTGTATAACATCCTGGGCCTGGGGGAGCTGGACTGCTCCGTGGCCATTCTGAAGAACGTGACCAGCGGCAAGCTGGGAAAGAAGGACATCATCAAGATCGACACCATCCTGGACCTGGACTGGGACGTTATCGGCTACGTGGACCCCAACATCACGGTGAACATCATCAAGGACGGCCAGCGCCTGGAGAAGCGGCAGCTGAAGCTGCCGGAGAAGATTACCGGCGTCCTGCGCTGCAAGAACCCCCGGTGCATCACCTCCGTGGAGCAGGAGCTGCCCCAGGTCTTCAAGCTCACCGACCGGGACAGGCGGGTCTACCGCTGCCTCTACTGCGAGACACAGGCGGGGAAATAAAATTCCACTTCCTTCTTGCCGCGCGGGGGAAAATCTGTTATAATATAAAAATCAACGCTTTACCCAGCCCCTCCGGCGCGTCCGGAGGGGGCCGACCGCATAAGAAGGGATGTGACTTCCATTAAAAGAGAACAGACGCGCAAGCAGAGGATTCTGATTGCGGACGATTCGGAAATGAACCGCTCCATCCTGGCGGACATGCTGGGAGAGGAATACGAGATCCTGGAAGCCGAAAACGGCCTGGAGGCGGTAAGCATCATCCAGAAGCACCACATGGAGATCGACCTGCTCCTGCTGGACCTGGTCATGCCGGAGATGGACGGCTTCGAGGTGCTCACCGTCATGAACCGGAACAAGTGGATCGAGGACATCCCGGTTATTATGATCTCTGCGGAGACCGCGCCCGCCCATATCGAGCGGGCCTACAATCTGGGGGTGACGGACTTCATCACCCGCCCCTTCAACGCCCAGATCATCCACCGCAGGGTGGTCAACACCACGCTGCTCTACGCCAAGCAGAAGAAGCTGGCGGGCATGGTGGCCGACCAGATCTACGAAAAAGAGCGGCAGAACACCCTGATGATCGACATCCTCAGCCATATCGTGGAGTTCCGCAACGGCGAGAGCGGCCAGCACGTCATCCATATCCGGATGCTGACGGAGCTGTTCCTCCAGCGCCTTGTGCTGAAGACGGACCGCTACCAGCTCTCCCCGGTGGACATCAACCTCATCTGCATCGCCTCCGCCCTCCATGACGTGGGCAAGATCGCCATCCCCAGCGAGATCCTCAACAAGCCCGGACGGTTCACCGAGGAGGAGTTCGCCATCATGAAGGAGCACACCACCATCGGCTCCGACATGATGGAGGCCGTGCCGGTCCACGGCTCGGAGGCCCTTATCAAGGTGGCCCGGGACATCTGCCGCTGGCACCACGAGCGCTGGGACGGGCGGGGCTATCCCGACGGCCTGAAGGGGGATGAGATCCCCATCTCCGCCCAGATCGTGGCCCTGGCCGACGTATACGACGCCCTCACCAGCCCCCGGGTCTACAAGCCCGCCTTCCCCCACGAGAAGGCGGTGGAGATGATCATGGGCAACCAGTGCGGAACGTTCAATCCCCTGCTGATGGAGATCCTTCAGGAGGTGGCCCCGGAGCTGCCGGAGCACCTCCAGACCCGGGACGACATCCATACCACCCAGATGGAGCTGCGCACCGTGGCCCAGGAGATGCACCACTACGAGGAGCTGTCCGCCTCCGAGCGCACCCTGCAGCTGCTGGAGCATGAGCGGATGAAGTACAGCTTCTTCGCCGCCATGAGCCAGGAGATCCAGTTCGAGTACACCGTGGACCCGCCCATCGTGACCCTGAACACCTGGGGCGCCAACCGCCTGGGTCTGAAGGAGACGGTGATGGACCCCTTACATAACGACAAGGCCCGGGACATCCTCAGCGAGGAGAGTACGGAGGGCCTGGTGAAGGCCCTGCGCGGCACCACCCCGGCCCAGCCGGTGATCAAGTACCAGTGCAAGACCCTCATCGACGGGGAATCCCGCTGGTGCCGGATCATCGCCCGGGCCACCTGGAGCGCCGACGAGCCCCCCCAGTACACCGGCGCCATCGGCAAGGCCGTGGACATCCACGACTCCCAGATGAAGCTGGACGCCCTGGAGCGGCTGGCCTCCCACGATACGCTGACGGGCCTGCTGAACCACGCCAGCGCCAGAAAGCAGATCGTCCAGCGCATCGAGGACCGGCCCGGCAGCCAGTTCGCCATGGTGATCTTCGACCTGGACCACTTCAAAAACGCCAACAACACCTACGGCCACATTTTCGGCGACAACGTGCTGAAATTCCTGGCGGACCGTCTGCAGGACAGCATCCGCGGCGCGGACATCGCCGCCCGGGTGGGCGGGGACGAGTTTTTGCTGTTCCTGGAGTACGGCGGGGAGCTGGAGCCCGTCATTTCCCGTATTTACCACACCATCTCCGGCAGCATGTTCGAGGACTTCCCCATCTGCCTGAGCATGGGCGTCGCGCCCACGGACGCGGTGGGGACGGACTACGACGCCCTGTTCCACGCGGCGGACCAGGCCCTCTACAAGGTCAAGCGGTCCGGCCGGGGACGGTACGCCTTTTACGATGAGAGTATGCGGGATATGCTCTCGGTCATCTCGCCCATTGAGGGCAGTTCGGACGCCGGGGAAGAGGCCGGCGGGGAGAAAGGAGAAAACGAGCCATGACTTTGCAGGAATGCTATGCCGCCCTGGAGGGCGATTACCAGGGTGTTCTGGGACGCCTGACCAGCGAGCGGATGGTGCAGAAGTTCGTTCTGAAGTTCCTCAATGACGGCAGCTATGACCTTCTGATCCGCTCTCTGGAGGAGGAGAACTACCAGGAGGCCTTCCGGGCCGCCCACACCATCAAGGGCGTGAGCCAGAATCTGGACTTCACCAGACTCTATCGCTCCAGCAGCCAGCTGAGCGAGGCTCTGCGAAACGGCTTTACGCCCGAGGCCCCCGCTCTGGCGGAGCAGGTGAAGGCGGACTATGCGCAGACCGTCTCGGCCATTCGGGCGTTCCAGGAGTCGGCCGGCGTGTGACGCCCCTCCGGCAGATACGACAGGAAGGAGGCCCGGCCTCATGCGCGGGAAAGCAAAAATTAAGACGACTCAATTTTTGAGGACCAGTCTGATCCTGGTGCTGATTCTCAGTGTGGTGATTTTCTCGGCTCTGGCGGTTTTCCTGAACCGCCAGAGCGCCCACACCATCCGGGAAGTCAGCCAGATGTATATGTCCAGCATGGGGGACCAGATCGCCATGCACTTTGAGACCACCATCAATCTGCGGCTGGACCAGCTGGTGGCCCTGGTGGAGACGGTGCTTCCGGACAGCGGTTACGCCTCCCCGGAGCAGGAACAGGAGTTGATCACCAACGCCAAGGCCCGGGATTTCGACTATCTGGGCTACTACAACAAGGACGGGACCTTCGAGATGCTCTACGGCCTGGAGGTGGAGCTGACGGACCCGGTGTCCTTCATGAACTCCATAAACGCCGGTGAGAAAAAGGTGGCCATCGGCAGCGACACCATGGACAACCGGGTGATCCTCCTGGGGGTGCCCGTCAGCCGCGCGCCCACGGACGAGCATCCCTGCGCCGCTCTGGTAGCGGGACTGCCCGCCTCCTACCTCACCGATACACTGGCCCTGGAGGAGGACTACAACCACGTCTACTCCTTCATCATCCGCAAGGACGGCAGCTTCGTCATCCGCACCGGCGATGCCTTCCGGAGGAGCTATTTCGAGCGGGTGCTCAGCCAGTACGACCCGGTGGGCGGGAAGACGCCGGAGCTCTACATCGAGGCGCTGTCCGACGCCATGGCCAAGGACGAGACCTATTCCGACGAGATCCGGGTCAACGGGGAATCCCGGCAGATGTACTGCAACAAGCTGGCCCACTCCGAGTGGTTCCTGCTGACCTTCATGCCCTATGACGAGCTGGACGAGATGGTCAACGGCTTTACCAGCCGGTGGACTTATTTTGTGTTTGGGGCCTGTGCGCTGATCCTCATGGTGCTGGTGCTGGTGTTCCTCAAGTACTTCCAGCTGGCCCGGCAGCAGATGGAGGAGCTGGACCAGGCCCGGAAGGAGGCCATCCGGGCCAACAAAGCCAAGAGCGAGTTCCTCTCCAACATGTCCCACGACATCCGCACACCCATGAACGCCATCGTGGGCATGACGGCCATCGCCACCGCCAATATGAACGACAGCCAGCAGGTCCAGAACTGCCTGAAAAAGATCTCCCTCTCCAGCCGGCACCTGCTGGGGCTCATCAACGACGTGCTGGACATGTCCAAGATCGAGAGCGGGAAGCTGACCCTCAGCGTGGACCAGGTCTCCCTGCGGGAGGTGCTGGACAGCATCGTCAGCATCGTCCAGCCCCAGGTCCGGTCCAAGCACCAGCAGTTTGACGTGTCCATCCACGACATCTCCACGGAGAACGTGTGCTGCGACAGCGTGCGGCTGAACCAGGTCCTGCTGAACATCCTGGGCAACGCGGTGAAGTTCACCCCCGAGAACGGGCGCATCAACGTGTCCATGTACGAGGAGCCCTCGGACAAGGGGGAAAACTTCGTCCGCATCCACTTCACCATCAGCGACACCGGCATCGGCATGACCCATGAATTCAAGGAGCATATCTTTGAATCCTTCGTCCGGGAGGACAGCACCCGGGTCCGGAAGACCGAGGGCAGCGGCCTGGGCATGGCCATCACCAAGTACATCGTGGACGCCATGGGCGGCGACATCAGCGTAGACAGCGAGCCGGGAAAGGGCACCACCTTCCGCGTGACCCTGGACCTGGAGAAGGCGGAAGTGCCGGAGGCGGACATGGTGCTGCCCAACTGGGCGATGCTGGTGGTGGACGACGACCGGCAGCTGTGCGAGAGCACCGTGGCGTCTTTGAAGTCCATCGGCATCCTGGCGGACTGGACCCTGGACGCGGAGAGCGCCCTGGAGAAGGTGGACGCGGCCCACCGGCGGGGGGACTCCTACCACATCATCCTGCTGGACTGGAAGCTGCCGGGGATGGACGGCATCGCCGCCGCCCGGGAGCTGCGCCGCCGCTACGGGGAGAACATCCCCATCCTGCTCATCTCCGCCTACGACTGGAGCGAGATCGAGGAAGAAGCGCGGGCCGCGGGGGTCTCCGGATTTATCTCCAAGCCTCTGTTCAAGTCCACTCTCTTCTACGGGCTCAAGCCCTTCATGGTCCAGGACGGGGAGGAGGCTCCGGCGGAGAAGGAATCCCATCCGGACCTCGTGGGCCGGCGAATCCTGCTGGCGGAGGACAACGAGCTCAACTGGGAGATCGCGGAGGAGCTGCTCACCGCCGAGGGCCTGAAGCTGGACTGGGCGGAGAACGGGCAGATCTGTGTGGATATGTTCCAGAAGTCCCAGCCCGGCTACTATGACGCCATCCTCATGGACCTGCGGATGCCGGTGATGACGGGCTACGAGGCCACGGAGGCCATCCGGAAGCTGGAGCGTCCGGATGCGGCGGCTATCCCCATTATCGCCATGACTGCCGACGCCTTTGCAGAGGATGTGCAGAAGTGTCTGGACGCAGGCATGAACGCCCACGTGGCCAAGCCCATCGACGTGCGGGACGTGTGCAGGCTATTGGCGAAGTTTATCGCAAAATAAAAGTTTCGCCGGCCTTTTCAAAGGCCGCGGGTCCAGGGCAGCGCCCTGGTCGTGCCCCGCAGGGCGCGAAATTCCCTTAAAAGCCGCGCCCCAAAAAATCTTCTTCATCGTACAATCCCAAACCGCGCGGCTTTCAAGCGTATTTGCCGTGAAGTTAAACTTCACGGCAAACAGCGCCGGGAGTTCCCATCAAATACAACGCAAAAGAGCGCAGGACTGAACAACAGTCCCGCGCTCTTTTTATCAGGCTACCGTGTTACAGCAACGCCTGCGCGCCCTGGGAAAGCTTCTCCAGCCGGGCCTGGGCGTCGTCCTCGCCGGTTCCCCGGACAGAGAGATAAACTTTCAGCTTCGGCTCCGTGCCGGAGGGCCGGACGATCACCTTCCCGGCCTCCTCCAACCGGAACTCCAGCACGTCGGAGGGAATCAACCCGGTGTTGTCATTGAGGTAGTCCACCATTCCGGCAACCTTCCACCCGGCAATCTCCGCCGGGGGCGCGGTCCGGAGGGACTTCATCAGCCCGTCCATAGCAGCCATGCCGTCCTGTCCCTCGAAGGCCTTGCTGAGAAGGCCGTTGCGGTAGAACCCAAACTTCTCGTACAGCGCGTTCATGGCGTCCAGCAGGGTCATCCCCTGCCCGGCGTACCAGGCGGCGCACTCGCAGGCCAGCATGACGGCGTTCACCGCATCCTTGTCCCGGACGTGAGCGCCGGAGAGATAACCATAGCTCTCCTCAAAGCCGAAAAGGTACCGATCCGGATGGCCCTCCGCCTCCAGCAGGCCGATCTGCTCGCCGATGTACTTGAACCCCGTCAGAGTCCGGCGCAGATCCACGCCGTAGGACTCCGCCACCGGCGTGGCCATGTCCGTGGAGACAATGGTGGTCACCGCCACCGGCGCTTGCGGCATGGTGCCCCGGGCGATGCGGGTCCGGCACAGATAATCCAGCAGCAAGATCCCCATCTCGTTGCCGGTAATCAACCAGTAGCCGCCCTTTCCGTCGGGCACCGCCGCGCCCATGCGGTCGCAGTCCGGGTCCGTGCCGATGAGCAGGTCCGGCTTCACCTGATCGCACAGCCGCAGGCCCTCCTCCATGGCCTCCCGGATCTCCGGGTTGGGGTAAGGACAGGTGGGGAAATGCCCGTCGGGGGCCTCCTGGGAGGGCACCACCGTCAGCGCGGTGACACCCATCTTCGCCAGCAGCTTCTTCACGCACTCCAATCCGGAGCCGTTGAGGGGGGTGTAAACCAGCTTCAAATGGCTCACGTCGTTGCCGGGCCGCAGGGCCAGCACCGCGTCCACAAAAGCGTCCAGACACCCGTCGCCGATGAGGCGGATCTTCCCCTCCGCCACCGCCGCGTCGTAGTCCGCCAGCTTCACGCCGTCAAAGCAGTCCGTCTTCTCCATGGCGGCCAGGACCTTCTCCGCCGCCTCGGGGGTGATCTGGCAGCCGTCTGCGCCGTAGACCTTGTAGCCGTTGTACTGGGCGGGGTTGTGGCTGGCGGTGACGCAGATGCCCGCGCCGCAGTGGAGGTACCGCACCGCCCAGCTCAGGGCGGGGGTGGGCTCCAGCCGGGGATAGAGGTGGGCGGTGATGCCGTTGGCGGCCAGCACCCGGGCCGCCTCCCGGGCGAACAGGTCCCCCTTGATGCGGCTGTCGTGGGCGATGGCCACGGCCTTGGGCAGGCCTGACGCGTTGAGGTAATCCGCCAGCCCCTGGGTGGCCCGGCGGACGGTGTAGAGGTTCATCCGGTTGGTCCCCGCCCCCAGGACCCCCCGCAGGCCTCCGGTGCCGAAGGCCAGATGGCGGTAGAAGCGGTCGGACACCGCCTTCTCGTCTCCGCGGACGCTCTGAAGCTCCGCGATCAGGTCCGGGTCCTCCCCGGCCCGCTCCAGCCAAAGGTTCAGCTGGGTCTCGTATGCCATGGTCTGATTCCTCCTTGATTCAAATTAGGTGGTTGGGTCCAGCATAGCACAGGGCGGGGGAAATTGCAAGCGGGAAGGAAACAGACGCAGGATTTCCTCCGGACCCATTGACGGCGGACCCTTTATCCTTTATAATCGGAGCAGAAAGGAAAACCTGCACTGCCGGAAAAGAAAAATTTTCAATTGGGAAGGTGTTTATTATGCCCGCATATCAGCTTATTCCCGCCTGCAAGGACTATATCTGGGGCGGCCAGCGCCTGAAGACCGACTTCGGCATCCAGAGCGACCTGAACCCCCTGTCCGAAGCCTGGGTGCTCTCCTGCCACCCGGACGGCCCCTCGGTGCTGGCAAACGGCCCCTGCCAGGGCCTCACCCTCCGGGAGTACCTGGAGAAGGCCGGGAAGGAGGCCCTGGGGACCGCCTGCGAGAGTTTCGAGGACTTCCCCATGCTCATCAAGCTCATCGACGCCAAGAAGGACCTCTCCATCCAGGTCCACCCCTCCGACGCCTACGCCCTGGAGCACGAGGGCCAGTACGGCAAGACGGAGATGTGGGTGGTGCTGGACGCCGAGCCCGGCGCGTCCCTCTACTACGGCTTTGACCACGAGGTCAGCCTGGAGGAGTTCTCCCGCCGGGTATCCGACGGCACCCTGACGGAGGTGCTGCGGAAGGTACCGGTGAAGGCGGGGGACGTGTTCTTCATCCCCTCCGGCACTCTCCATGCCATCGGCGCGGGGCTGGTGATCGCGGAGATCCAGCAGAACTCCAACGTGACCTACCGGGTCTTCGACTACGGCCGCCTGGGGGCGGACGGAAAGCCCCGGCCCCTCCATGTGGAGAAGGCCCTGGCGGTGACGGACCGCCGTCCCGCCCCGGCGCTGGACTTTGGGGAGCACCTGGGGAACTGCCGGTATTTCACCACCGACGGCTATCAGGGGGAGTTCCGCAGGACCTGCGATGGTACCTCCTTCCACGCGCTGCTGTTCACCGAGGGACAGGGGACGCTGGCCTGCGGCGGCGAGACCCGGGAGGTGAAAAAGGGTCAGTGCTTCTTCCTGCCCGCCGGGAGCGGGGAGTACCATGTGACAGGGGACGTCCGCACCCTGGACGCCTATCTGACCCCGCAGTAACCCGCGCTTTTCATAGGACGCATAAGAGCCGCATCGCGATCAGGAAATCCTGACCGCGATGCGGCTCTGATTGTTTTTGTATGCAGATTCAATGCACCTCGTCAAAATAGGCGTGGACGTAGCACTCCACGTTCAGCAGGGACACCACCACATCCGGCTGGATCTCCGCCAGCTTCTCCTTGATGCTGCCGTCATAATACCGGGCGTCCAGCAGATGCAGCTCCCCCGCCGCCAGGGACAGGTAGGGCCCCGGCGCTCCGGCGAAGGACTCCCGCAGCACCGCCACCACCGGCCCGTCCGGGCAGTCCAGGTTCTCCACCTTCAGATACCCGCAGTCCCCCCGGAGGAGGGCGCCGTAGCTGCTGCCCGCGTAGTAGTCCTCCGGCATAATGGCCTCCTCGTCGTAGAGCACCTCGAACCCGCCGGTGATCTCCGCGCCGTACCGGGTCATGGTCACATGTACCGGCTCCAGGGGGACCGGCAGCACGAAGTCCTCCGGCTGCGCGGCGCTGAGGCTGGCCTTCCGCCCCAGAGAGCCCAGGAACACATCCTCCCACACCCGCCGGGTGAACCGCTCCTCCGCCAGCCGTCCGCTGTCCAATCCCAGGCCGTACCGCTCGTTCAGATCCTCCGCCATCACCCGGGCGGCCCACAGCCCGGTGGGCGCGGTCCAGTGGTGGTCGGTCACATAGAAGCAGTCATAGTGGTCCAGCCCGTCCTCGTGGAGGCTCCGGCGCAGGTCCAATACGTCCACCCCGGCCTCCCGCAGCTTGTCGAGAAGCATGGTGGTCTGCTGGTTGAAGTTGTCCATCTCCGCCATGGGCAGCTGGGGGTCCTCCTGGCAGAGCTTGCAGGGGGCTTGGATGTACAGATAGGGGACCCCCAGCTCCTCCTCCACGAAGTTCCGGAAGGCGATGACCCGTGTTTCCGGTGATACCTTCTCATAGTCCACCACCGCCACCTGGGCCAGATAGCCATTGTTCAGCCGCACCATCTCGGTGCCCTCGAAGATCCATTTCCCCAGCAGCCGGTTCACGGCGGCGTTGGCCTCTTTCAGCTTCACCCGCCCCGGCAGCTCATCGGTACACAGCTTCTCGCAGGTATCTTTGAACCAGTCCACTACGCTCAAATAGGTGACCCCATCCTCCCCCGGATGGTAGAGGTAGATGTCCACCGACCGGTCCCCCAGCAGCCGCCGGACGCCTCCGCTGAGGGCCATGACCAGACATACCGCCAGCACCGCGATAAAGGCGGCGGCGGTGACGCTCTTCGGTTTCCGTTTCATTCCGCCGCCTCCTCAGAAGTTAAAGTAGATAAAGGGGTTATATGTACTGCTTGCCACATAGGTCAGCACCAGCAGCAGCAGGGCGATCTGCCCGCCGCAGGCCAGCCACTTTCGGGGCCGCTCAGGGATCCGCTCCCATACCCCATCCAGCGGCAGGCAGCACACCACGGCGATCCCCAGATAGGCTTTCAGGTTTCCGAAGTAGTAGAGGAAGTCGTCAAAATTCCCCCGCCCCCCGGTAAACATGGCGGCAAAATACCGCCCCGCGTGTCCCAGGCCGTCCGCCCGGAACACCACCCACAGCAGTAGCACCCACAGCAGGGTCCAGGGCCGGGATAAAACCCCCAGCCGCCGGTCCAGCTTTCCGTATTTCTCCGCCATCAGCAGCAGAAAATAGCACAGCCCCCACAGGATAAACGTCCAGTTGGCCCCATGCCAGATGCCGGTGAGCATCCACACGGCAAAGAGGTTGAAGAGGTGCCGCCGTGGGGAGACCCGGTTGCCGCCCAGGGGGATGTATACATAATCCCGGAACCAGGAGGACAAGGAGATGTGCCACCTCCGCCAGAAATCGGTGACAGAGGACGCCTGATAGGGCCGGTTGAAGTTCTCCAGAAAGTGGAACCCGAACATCCGCCCCATGCCGATGGCCATGTCGCTGTACCCGGAGAAGTCGAAATAAATCTGCAGGGCGTAGGATACCGCCCCCAGCCAGGCCATGGGGGCCGAGAGGTCCTCGGACCGGAAGGCGGCGTCCGCCGCAATGGCCAGGGCGTTGGCCAGGATGGCCTTTTTCCCCAGCCCCACGATGAACCGGGGCACGCCGGAGGAGAAGTCCGCCCAGCACTCCCGCCGGTGATGGATCTCCCGGGCCACCGTCTCATAGCGGACAATGGGCCCGGCGATAAGCTGGGGGAAGAAGGCGATGTAGAGCCCCACGTCCAGGATGTTCCGCTGGGCGGGGGACCGGCCCCGGCAGACGTCGATGACGTAGCTCATGGCCTGGAAGGTGTAGAAGGAGATGCCGATGGGCAGAGTAATGTCCAACTCCGGCACCGGCAGGCCCAGCAGCCCCAGGTTCTCGCACAGGAACCCCAGGTACTTGAACACGAACAGCACAGCCAGATTTCCGGTCACCGCAGCCGCCAGCGCGGCCCTGGGATGTTTCCGTCCCGGCTCCGCCCACCGGCCCAGCAGCCAGTTGAAGACGATGGAGGCCAGCAGGAGCAGCACCCGCACCGGCTCCCCCCAGGCGTAGAAGAAGAGGGACACCAGCACCAGCAGCACGTTTCTGGCCCGCCTTCCCCGGAACAGGGGGCTGTAGTAGAGCAGCAGCGTCCCGGGCAGGAAGAGGAACAGAAACTCCGCGGAGGAGAAAATCATTGTGAAGCCCTCCCGCTATTTTTTCTTTCGCAGTGTCAGGATAACGCCCCGCGCCTCCGCCGCCTGCCGGAGGAGGCCGGCCGCCCGGACGCTTTTCTCCTTCACCGAGAGATCGTCCGGCTCCTGCGCCAGCTGCCGGACGGTCTCCCGCAGCTCCGGCAGCTCCAGCAGATTGACCGCCGCGGCGAAAAAGGACTTCCGCCGTCCGTCGTTGAACCCGTCCAGCAGGAACGTCAGGATCTCGATCTTCTCCCGCTGTTCGGCGCAGTACGCCTCTTCCCCGATCTCCCCGACCCGCTTCAGGTCCGCGTCCCGCCGCCGGTGGGTAATGAAGGAATCGAATTCATCGACGCCCTGATACTTCTCGCAGGGATAGCTCTCGCAGCCGCTGCAATATGCCGGGCTTCCGTGCTCCAGACTGCACCGCGCGATTTTGCAGGACTGGTTGCCTTCACCGCCGCCGCAGCCGGGGCAGTATCCGCCCAGGTGCATGGTACACAGCCCGCAGTTCAGCCCGCACAGGCTCAGCAGCAGATTGTTCCGTACAAAACCCTTCATTGATTACTCGTCCAGCTTGAGGACCGCCATAAAAGCCTCTGTCGGCAGCTGTACCGTCCCCAAATTCCGCATCTTCTTTTTGCCCTCTTTCTGCTTCTCCAGCAGCTTCTTCTTCCGGGTGATGTCGCCGCCGTAGCACTTGGCCAGCACGTCCTTGCGCATGGCCTTCACCGTCTCCCGGGCGATGATCCGCCCGCCGATGGCGGCCTGGATAGGCACCTCGAAGAGCTGGCGGGGGATGTTCTCCTTCAGCTTTTCGCACAAACGCCTCGCCCGGGGGTACGCCTTATCACGGTGGGCAATAAAGCTCAGCGCGTCCACCTGGTCCCCGTTGAGCAGCAGGTCCACCTTCACCAGATCGCTCTCCCGGTAATCGGACAGCTCGTAGTCCAGTGACGCGTACCCCTTGGTGTGGGCCTTCAGGGTGTCGAAGAAGTCGTAGATGATCTCATTCAGCGGCATCTGGTAGTGGAGTTCCACCAGATGGGTGTCCAGATACTGCATGTCCTTGAACTCTCCCCGCCGATCCTGGCACAGGGGCATGATGTTCCCCACGTACTCGTTGGGGGAGATGATGGACACCTTCACATAGGGCTCCTCCGCCGAGGCGATGACGCCGGGGTCGGGATAGTTGTGGGGGTTGTCCACGTTCACCACGGTGCCGTCGGTCTTGGTCACCTTGTAAATAACGGAGGGCAGGGTGGTGATGAGGTCCAGGTCGAACTCCCGCTCCAGCCGCTCCTGGATGACCTCCATGTGGAGCATCCCCAGAAAACCGCACCGGAACCCGAAGCCCAGCGCCACGGAGCTCTCCGGCTCAAAGGTCAGGGAGGCGTCGTTGAGCTGCAACTTCTCCAGCGCGTCCCGCAGGTCGGGGTACTTGCTGCCGTCCTCCGTATACACGCCGCAGTACACCATGGACTGTGCCTTCCGGTAGCCCGGCAGGGGCTCGGCGGCGGGGTTTTCCACGCCGGTGATGGTGTCGCCCACCTCGGTGTGCTGTACGTTCTTGATGGAGGCGGTGAGATACCCCACCTGTCCCGCCTGGAGCCGGTCGCAGGGCTCGTACCCCAGGGGCCGCAGCAGCCCGCACTCCAGTACCTGATACTGCACGTCGGAGGCCATCATCCGGATAGGCATTCCCTTGGTCAGCGTCCCGTCCATGATCCGGAAGTAGACGATGACCCCCTTGTAGGCGTCGTAGTAGCTGTCAAAGATCAGCGCCCGCAGCGGCGCATCCGGGTCCCCGGCGGGGGCGGGAATGTTTTGAACCACGTCCTCCAGCACGGCGGGGATGTTGATGCCCACCTTGGCGGAGATCTCCGGCGCGTCCAGCGCCGGGATGCCGATAATGTCCTCGATCTCGTGCTTCACCCGCTCCGGGTCCGCGGCGGGCAGGTCGATCTTGTTGATGACCGGCCGGATCTCCAGGTCGTTGTCCAGCGCCAGGTAGGTGTTGGCCAGGGTCTGTGCCTCGATGCCCTGGCTGGCGTCCACCACCAGCACGGCCCCCTCACAGGCCGCCAGGGAGCGGCTGACCTCGTAGTTGAAGTCCACGTGGCCCGGCGTGTCAATGAGGTTCAGGGTATAGGTCTCCCCGTCCTGGGCCTCATAGCTGAGGGTAACGGCCCGGGCCTTGATGGTGATGCCCCGCTCCCGCTCCAGGTCCATGTTGTCCAGCAGCTGGCTCTCCATCTCCCGCTCGGAGACGGCGCCGCAGGCCTCCAGCAGCCGGTCCGCCAAAGTGGACTTGCCGTGGTCGATGTGTGCGATGATGGAAAAATTTCTGATTTTCTTCTGATCCATATGCGATTACCTCGTTTCCCCGCCGCCCTGCGCCGGCAGAGCGGTCTCCTGCAATTTCCGAACCCGTTCGTCCGCGGCGTGGAACACCTGGGCCATGGACTGGGAGAAGCCCTGATAGTCCTCCGCCAGGGACTGGGCGTCCATGGCGGGGAACTCCCCCCGATAGGCCGCCAGGGCCTTGCCGTACTGGATGCGGGCCAAAGTCATGTCCGCCGACATCGCGCCCATGTCAAAGCTGGCGGCGTCGGTGGAGAAGTACCCCTCGTTGCCTCCGGCGGCCCGGTAGAGGAGCCGGAAGAGCTGGTACAGCGCCCCGCCCAGGTACGCCCCGGCCTGGGACACCGCCTCCCGGCTGCCCGCCTTGCCCAGCAGGTCGAAGAGCACGCTGGCGGTGTTGACGATGAGCTTTTTCTGGAGCTTGGCCATGACGCCGCCCTTCAGGTCCTCCCGGGCCTCGCTGGCATCGGCCAGCTCCCCGGCCTCGATGAAGGCCCCGTCCCTGCTGAGGGTCCGGCCCAGCAGGTAGTCGGCGGATACATGGTAGTAGTCGCAGGCTTTCGTGACGAAGGCCAGTCCCGGTTCCCGGATGCCGTTTTCGTAGTGGCTGAGCAGGGCCTGACTGACGCCCAGGGCCGCCGCCGCCTTTCTCTGACTGATGCCCTTCTCCTGGCGGAGAAGCGCCAAAACCCGCGCGAAATCAGCGTTCATATCTTTCTTTCATCCTTCTCTGTCGTTCTCTCATCCTTTGCCCCGCGGCAAAAGTACCCAAAAACGCGCCAGAACCTACGGTTCTGGACTCCCTTCTCGGTCCCGCCTGACGGCAAGGGACCTCGGCGAGGGGTTTGCGAGGGTTCGGTGGAAGTGAAGAGTTGCGGTGCCACGTGAACTTCCGGTCCTTCGGGGATCTGATCTAGTGGACTGGTACTTGTAGTACTCCGGCTGACGCCCTGTTAATGCGATACCCCCTGCAAGGGGGATTTGTCCTAACGGACCAATGTGCAAAAAAAGCACCCCGGGGAGTTCGCCCCGCTAAACGGTAGGGGCTGCCGATGACCACGCCAAAATAGGAGCAGAAGGGGAACGAAGCGGACGGCAGTAAGGTTTAGACAA
The DNA here is from genome assembly GCA_021768185.1 of Oscillospiraceae bacterium. Classification (GTDB taxonomy): domain Bacteria; phylum Bacillota; class Clostridia; order Oscillospirales; family Oscillospiraceae; genus Pelethomonas. Next base: position 91,425 of record JAETNP010000011.1, on the reverse strand, counting down.
GACCGACTGTGCCTCGGGCGCAAAACTAAATTCCCCCGTAATTCAGGAAGGTCCTTAGGAAACGTAGTTTCCTAAGCGCGTTTTTGCCTGCTTTTGGCGCGGGCCAAAAGCAGGCGCAGGGTCCGGGGGCGCGGAGCCCCCGGGGTCACGAAAAGAAACAAGCGGCAGCGGCCCCGCAGGGGCCGCAAGAAAGAAACTTCCTGCCCGAAGTTGCAAGGCGGCCTTTTCCGTGGTATACTGTCCTCCCATCAACAAAGGAGGACACCACCATGGTACGTTTTGCGGAAGAAAGAGACATTCCCAGGATCAACGAGCTGCGCCGCCAGGTCAACGAGCTCCACGCCGCCGGCCGCCCCGACATTTTCAAGCCCGGCTTCTGCCAGGAGCTGCAGGACCGCGCCTATACGCTGCTGCGGGGGAAGGAGAGCGATATCCTTGTGGTCGAGCGGGATGGCGTGATCTGCGGCACGGCCTCCATAGAGTACCTGCACAGGCTGGAATCCCCCTACTGCCACCCGCGGGATGTCTGCTATGTCACCGAGTTCGGCATAGACGAGGCTTACCGGCGTCAGGGCGTAGGCCGTGAGCTGATGGAATTCATAGAGGCCGATGCCAGGGCGAAAGGCTTTCCCCGCATTGAGCTGGACATGTGGGCCTTCAACCAGACGGCCCAGGCGTTCTATGAAGCGCTAGGCTTTCGGACCATGCGTCTCTTCATGGAGCGTGATTTAAGCGAAGAAGCATAAAAGGAGGCTTCCCGGCGAGCCGGGAAGCCTCCTTCTGCGTCTCGGAACTTATTTCTTGTTGTACGCCTCGATGCCCAGCGCCAACAGGTCCATAGCCCGCTCCAGGTCCTTCTGCTTGAGCACGTAAGCGATGCGGATCTCGTTGACCCCCTTGCCCGGGGTGGCGTAGAACGGTCCGCCGGGGGCGAACATGACGGTCTCCCCGTTGTCGTCGAAGTCGGTGAGCAGCCATTTCTGGAATTTGTCCGCGTCGTCCACCGGCAGGGCGGCCATGAGGTAGAAGGCCCCCTTGGGGCACTCGCAGATGACCCCGGGGATCTCCTTCAATTTTGCCACCACGGTATCCCGGCGGCGCTTGTACTCCTCCCGCACGGCGGCGAAGTACTCCGGTCCCACGTCGTAGAGGGCGGCGGAGGCCACCTGGTCCAGCGTCGCCACGGAGAGCCTCGCCTGGCAGTACTTGATGGCCTCGCTCATCAGCTCCCTGTTCCGGCTGATGATGCACCCAATCCTTGCCCCGCAGGCGGAGAAGCGTTTGGACACGGTGTCGATGACCACCACATTTTCCGCCGCGTCCTCAAACTGCCCCAGGGACTGGAGGGGTTCTCCGGCGTAGACGAACTCCCGGTAGGCCTCGTCGCCGATGATAAAGAGGCCGTGCTCCTTGGCGACGTCCACCATCATCCGCATTTCCTCCGGGGTCAGCACGGTGCCGGTGGGGTTGCCGGGGTTGGTGCAGACGATGGCCCGGGTACGCTCATTGATGGCCGCCTCGATCTTGGCCCGGTCGGCGTAGTGGTAGCCCTCCTCCGGCGAGGTGTGGACGGGATGGATGACCGCGCCGCAGGTGTTCACCATGGTGTTGTAGTTGGGGTAGAAGGGCTCGGGGATAATGATCTCGTCCCCGTCGTCCAGGATGCAGTTGAAGACGATTTGCAGCGCCTCGCTGCCCCCGGTGGTAATAAGGATGTCGTTTTCCTCGAAGTGCATCCCCAGGTTGTCATAGTACTTCCGGATGGCGTTGATGAGTACGGGCAGTCCCGGCGAGGGGGCGTACTCCAGCACCGGCAGCCGGAAATTCCGGACGGCCTCAAAGTACTGGGGGGGTGTTTCGATGTCCGGCTGGCCGATATTCAGGTGGTAGATTTTTTTCCCCGCCTCCTTGGCGGCCACGGCGTAGGGGTGGAATTTCCGCATAGGGGAGAGGCTGCATTTTTTGACTTTACTGGAAAATTTCATGATTACTCCTTGTGTTCTGCGGCGCTGCGCGCCGCGGCGGCCTCTGATCTTTTAATCAGATTCGCGCCTCGCCGGCGCGGGGGCTTACTTTTCCCGCGCGGGAAAAGTAACAAAAGAGCGCTCAAGGAACTACGTTCCTTGAGAATCCTCCTTCATTACGGGGGTGATTAGTTTTGCGCCCAAGGCACAGTCCGTTTGGTCTAAACCTTACTGCCGTCCGCTTCGTTCCTCTTCTGCGTCTATTTCAACGTGCTTGTCGGTGCTCCCTACCGTGTAGCGGGGCGAACTCCCCGGGGTGCAAGCTTGCAGATTTGTCCGTTAGGACAAATCCCCCTTGCAGGGGGTATCGCATTGAAAGGGCGGCAGCCGGAGTTCTACAAGTACCAGTCCACTAGATCAGATGCCCGTAGGACTGGAAGTTCACGTGGCACCGCAACTCTTCACTTCCAACAAACCATCGCAAACCCCTCGCCGAGGTCCCTTGCCGTCAGGCGGGACCGAGAAGGGATTCTTAAACCGTAGGTTTAAGCGCGTTTTTGCCTACTTTTGCCGCGCGGCAAAAGTAGGCGAGGAGTCCGGGGGCGAGAAGCCCCCGGGCCAAAGGGCAGATTACTTTTTCAAGGTATCTACCCACTCGCCATATTTCTTGATGTTGGCATCCCTCTCTGCGGGGTCGGCCCCCTTGGTGAGAACATAAACCTTGATCTTGGGTTCCGTCCCGGAGGGACGAACAATAACCGATGTACCGTCCGCCAGCTCAAACCGCAGCACATTAGACCCGGAGAGCTCCATCGTGGACTTTGCGCCGGTGGCGCACTCCACCACGCTGCCGTCCTTGTAGTCCTTGAACTGAACCACCTTCACCCCGGCGATCTCGGCGGGAGGAGCCTCCCGCAGGGACTTCATCAGCTTCGCCATGTCCGCCAGGCCGTCCAGGCCGGGCATTACCAGATTGTGGGTTTTCTCGCCGTAGAAGCCGTGCTTCTCGCACAGGGCCTGATAGGCATCCAGCACGGTCATGCCCTTGGCGTAGTAGTAGGCGGCCATCTCGGTGAGCAGCAAGGAGGCGGTGACGGCGTCCTTGTCCCGGACAAAGTCGCCGAACATGTAGCCGTAGCTCTCCTCGTAGGAGAATACCACCATTCCCTCGCCGGAACCCTCCAGGGCGTTCTTCTTCTCGGCGATGAACTTGAAGCCGGTAAAGGTGTCGTAGCACTGGGCCCCGTGGCTGTGGGCCACGGCCTTGGCCATCTCGGTAGTAACGATGGTCTTGAGGGCAACGGGATTCTTGGGCAGCTTGCCGGTGCGCTTCATGGCCCCCAGCAGATAGTCCAGCAGGACCACGCCAGTCTGGTTGCCGGTCATGACCTTGTACTCGCCGTCCTTGTCCCGGACCATGATGCCCACCCGGTCGCTGTCCGGGTCGGTGCCCAGGATAAAGTCCACGTCGTTTGCCTTCGCCAGATCAACTGCCAGATAGAATCCCTCCGGATTCTCCGGATTGGGGGACTTCACCGTGGGGAAGTTGCCGTCGATCACCATCTGCTGAGGCTCGCACAGCAGATGCTTCACCCCGGCCCGCTTCAGTGCCTCGGGGACCAGCTTGTGGCCGCAGCCGTGGAAGGGTGTGTAGACCAGCTTGAAGCTGTCCGCCACGGCGGGAATGGCGTCGGCGTCCACCGTCATGGCCATGACTTCCTTCAAAAAGGCCTCGTCGGTCTCCGCGCCGATGACGGTGATGAGCCCGGCCTTGACGGCCTCGTCGTAGGGCATGGTCTTCACGCCGGTGAAGATGTCGATCTTCTCCAGCTCCTTGGCAATGGCGTCGGCGTGCTGGGGCGGCAGCTGAGCGCCGTCCTCCCAGTAGACCTTGTATCCGTTGTATTCCTTGGGGTTGTGGCTGGCGGTGACGTTGATGCCCGCCTGGCAGCCGTAGTAGCGCACGGCGAAGCTCAGCTCCGGGGTGGGCCGCAGGGCGTCGAAGATGCGGACCTTGATGCCTGCGGCGGCGCAGACCTCCGCGGCGGCCCTGGCGAACTCCATGCCGTGGAGGCGGCAGTCCATGGCGATGGCCACGCCCCGCTCCTTGGCCTTCTCGCCCTCGGCGCAGATGACGTTGGCAAAGCCCTGGGTGGCGTGGCGGACCACATAGATGTTCATGTGGTGCAGGCCCACGGCCATGGTGCCCCGCAGACCGGCGGTGCCGAACTCCAGGGGGCCGTAGAAACGGCTCTCGATCTCCTTGGGGTCGTCCTTGATGGCCTCCAGCTCGGCGTGCTCCTCAGCGGTCAGCACACTGCTGTCCAGCCACTTCTGATATTCCTTCAAATAGTCCATGACAAATCGTTTCCTCCTTCTCTTTTCGGGTAAATGATGCTGCAGCTATTGTACCAAAAATTTCCCCCGGGTTCAAGGGGAAGCGAAGGTTTTTCAAAAGATTTGCAATAGTGGTTGCATATATGGAGCGGTGTGGTATAATGCGGGCACGGCGGCCGGCCTGCCGCCGCAAAGGAGGACACGCGATATGACGGAGAAAGAAAATTATCTGCGCACAGTCCGGTTCGATTATCCGGACCATATCCCGATGTGCTTTGCCATCAATACTTCCTGCTGGGAGCAGTATCCCCAGGAGGCGCTGTTTGAATTGATGGAGCGGCACCCGCTGCTGTTTCCCGGCTTTCAGACGCCGGAATTGCCCTTCATCCCGGAGTACGCCCCCATTACCCGCAAGGGGGTGCCGTATACGGACGATTTCGGCTGCGTCTGGAACACGTCCATGAACGGCATGACCGGGACCGTTACGGGGCATCCCCTGGCGGACTGGGCGGCGTTTGACCGGTATGCCCCGCCGGACCCGGACGTATGCACGGGCATCGGGCCGGTGGACTGGACGGCGGTGAAGCGGGAAATCGACGCGCATCCGGAGCAGCTCCACGTATGCGGGCTGCGCCACGGCCATACGTTTTTACAGCTGTGCGACCTGCGGGGCTACGAGAATCTGCTGTGGGACATGGCGGACGAGGAACCGAAGCTCTGGAAGCTCATCGACATGGTGGAGCAGTTCAATACGGGGATTATCCGGCACTATCTGGAGTGCAATATCGACGGGATGTCCTATGCGGAGGACCTGGGGATGCAGGTGGGTCCGATGCTGCCGCCGGAGGACTTCCGCAAATATATCAAGCCGTCCTATGAGCGTCTGATCCGTCCGGCGAAGGAGAAAGGGCTGATGATCCACATGCACTCAGACGGGGACATCCGCACGCTGGCGGACGACCTGATCGACGGCGGCGTTGAGATCGTCAATCTGCAGGACCTGGTCAACGGCATTGATTGGATTCAGAGCCGGCTGGCCGGCAAGGTCTGCATTGATCTGGACATTGACCGCCAGCAGATCACCCGATTCGGCACACCGGCGGAAATCGACGTTCTTATCCGGGAGGAGGTCATAAAGCTCGGGTCCAAGGCCGGCGGGCTGATGATGATCTTTGGGCTGTATCCGGGCACGCCGCTGGAAAACGTGGCGGCGCTGATGGATGCCATGGAGCGGTACATGGGGTACTACTCCTGAATAAAATTACGAACAGGAAAACGCCGCGCCCCCGCTTTTCGCCGGGCGCGGCGCTTCTGTCGGGGCTTCTGCCGGTGAAATCTTCTTCCATCCGCCGTTTCGTTGGAATTAGATATTGAAATGGGGAACAATTTACAGTATACTCATATTAAAGTATGATGCCATCCGGGAGGAACTCATGAGCACTGTCATCACTTCCATCGACCGCCGCTCCCCGGCGGAGCGGGCCGGGGTCCGGACCGGCGAACGGCTCGTCTCCATCGGCGGCCATGCCATAGAGGATGTGCTGGACTACCGCTTCTTCGGCTATGACCGGGACCCGGAGCTGGTGCTGGAAGCCCCCGGCGGCTCCCGCCGCACGGTGCAGGTGAACAAACCGGAGGCGGAGGAGCTGGGGCTCAACTTCGAGACCTACCTCATGGACGAACCCAGGCCCTGCTCCAACCACTGTCTGTTCTGCTTCGTGGACCAGATGGCCCCCGGGTGCCGGGATACGCTCTATTTCAAAGACGACGACGCCCGGCTCAGCTTCCTTATGGGCAACTATATTACACTCACCAACCTCTCCCCGCGGGAGATTCAGCGGATCATCGACCTGCGCATCAGTCCCATTAACGTCTCCGTCCACGCTACGGACCCGCGCCTCCGGTCCGTCCTTCTTGGCAATAAGGCCGGGGGCGAGAGCCTGGAGGCTATGCGGCGGTTCGGGCAGGCGGGCATTGTCATGAACGGGCAGATCGTTCTGTGCCCCGGGTACAACGACGGAGCGCAGCTCCAGCGGACCATGGAGGACATGGCCGCGTGGGGATTCAACAGCTGCTCCATTGTGCCGGTGGGGCTGACGAAGTTCCGGGAGGGGCTGTCAAAGCTCAAGCCCGTGGACCGGGAGACCGCCGGACAGGTCATCGACCAGGTGGACGCCTTCGGGAAAATCTGTCTGGAGCGGTACGGGAGCCGGATGTTTTTCTGCTCCGACGAGCTGTATCTCCGGGCGGGCAGGGAGCTGCCCGGGGAGGAGTACTATGAGGACTACGTTCAGATCGAGAACGGCGTGGGGATGCTGCGCAGTCTCATTACTGAATTTGAGGCGGGACTGGGGCTGGAGGACGGAGCCGTGGAGGCCTCGCCCTACACCATTGCCACCGGGGTCAGTGCCAGGCCGTTTTTGCAGGAGCTGGCGGACAAGGCCCGGGAGAAGACCGGCGTGGACGGTCAGGTCGTCGCCATTGTGAACGATTTCTTTGGGCACTCCATCGACGTGGCGGGGTTGATTACCGGAGGGGATCTGATTGCCCAGCTGGAGGGGAAGCCGCTGGGACAGCGGCTTTTGATCCCCGTCAATATGCTCCGCCACGGGGGGGATGTATTTCTGGATGACCTCCATGTGTCCGATGTGGAGAAGGCGCTGGGGGTGCCCGTGACCGTGGTGGAGCAGGATGGATTCGACCTGCTGGACGCTATGCTGGGGAGGAAATAATTGGAACAAATGTTTCACGTGAAACATTTTCAGGGAGGTTTTGTTATGACCGTTACGGCGGCGGAATTTCATGCGAATTTTGGAAAGTACCTTTCCATGTTGTCGGGTGGAGATATATTCATTACGCAGAACGGGAAAACCATTGCCAAGCTGGTGAAGCCCGCCGGGAGCGCGGTGGACGCTATCAGCGGTCTGCTGGAGGGAAGGCTGCCGGAAGGGCTTGACGCGAAGGCTTTGCGGGAGGAGCGCTTGGAACGTTATGCGGCTGATGATTGATACCAACATCTTTTTGGATGTATTGGGACACCGGGAGCCATTTTATGAAAATTCAAAAGAAGTTCTATATTTATGCGAGAGCGGACAGGCGCAGGGATTTCTTTCGGCTTCCAGTGCAACGGATATTTTCTATCTGGTGCGCCGGCAGCTTCACAGCGTAGAGCGGGCCTATCAGGCGCTGGGGTCCGTTCTGGATATCGTACAGGTTTTGACCGTTACCAATGAGCATGTGCTGGAGGCTTATGCCCGGCGGGCGGCGGACTTCGAGGACTGCCTGCTGGCGGTATGCGCAAAAGCAAACCGGTGCGACGCAATCGTAACACGCAATAAAAAAGATTTCACGGACTTCGGTATCTCTTTGCTTGCGCCTGAGGAGCTTCTGGCAAGGTTTTAGCTGCAGCTGCATTTTAAATCGGAAGTAGTCTGCCGCCCTCCGGGCGGCACGGGGCTTTTTCTATTCGCCACCCCGGGGGCTGCGCGCCCCCGGACTCCGCGCCTACTTTTGGCCCGCGCCAAAAGTAGGCAAAAACGCGCTTAAACCTGGCGGTTTAAGAATCCCTCATTTTTTGATTGGTTTCGCTACGACCTTTAGTCTGGTTGTTCTACCTCCAGTGCATTTTGCCGATGCCGGTGCTTACTTCTGCGCACAGTTCTACCGATACTGCTGGTTGCCGCGCGGCACGCGGCACGAGGGTCTGGTGAAGGGGCGCTTACAACAGCTCCAGCATCAGGGAGGCGCCGAGGCGGAAACCTTTGCGGAACCATTCGTAGTTGGTCTGGTAGGATACGTTGGACCGGCTGTCCATGAGCTGGTCGATGACCTTTTGCCCAATGAGAGGTTTGACTTGCTCCCATAGCTCATCCTCCTTGTCCGCAAGAGCACGATACTCCGGCGTGGCCTGCCAGTCTGTGTAGAATTTTTCTTCGTAGATATTCTTTAGTTCGCCTGTCATGTGGTGAACCTCCTCTACTATGTGTAAGGTCATTATAGTCCAAACATCCTTATTAGTCAACCAAAATTACTCAAAAAGTCCTTTGTATTTTGAGAGGTAGCATATGGAACATTCTGATAGAATATTGCAAATTATTACGGATAGAGGACTTACTGGATATAAGGTCGCGAAAGCGACAGGATTAACTACCAGTATGTTTACTGAGTGGAGGAAAAAGCCTACCTCCAAGATATATTCCGGAAATCTGGTACTGATTGCCGACTATCTGGGGTGTTCAGTGGACTATCTGCTGGGCAGGACGGAAGACCCGGAAGTGCATCAAAAAGCACCCCGGTGAGTTAGCCCCGCCAGACGGTAGGGGCTGCCGATAAGAATGCTGAAATAGACGCAGAAGGGGAACAGAGCGGACGGTACTATCGGTAGACAAAACCGACTGTGCCTTGGGCGCAAAACTAAATTCCCCCGTAATTCAGGGATTCTTAAACCGCCAGGTTTAAGTGACTTTTTGGGTACTTTTTGTTCACACAAAAAGTACCCGAGGGGTCCGGGGGTGCGGAACCCCCGGGCCGATTCAAGAAACAATTTCCCTCGCGCCGGAACGGCGCGAAGAAGGAGTAGACCATGCCAAAGCCAATTATCGCCATCGTAGGCAGACCCAACGTAGGAAAATCCGCCCTGTTCAATAAGCTGATCGGGCAAAGATTGTCTATCGTGGAGGACACCCCGGGGGTAACAAGAGACAGGATCTATGGGGAGTCCGACTGGAACGGAAGAAAATTCACCCTCATTGATACCGGGGGCATCGAGCCGAGAACCGACAGCGAAATCTTGACGTTCATGCGGGAGCAGGCGGAAATCGCCATCAGCCACGCGGACGTGATCGTGTTCCTTACCGATATCAAAACCGGCCTCACCGCCTCCGACCAGGAGGTGGCGGGTATGCTGCAAAGAAGCGGCAAGCCCATTGTCCTGGCGGTGAATAAAATGGACTCCACCGGCACCGTGGACCCGGATTTCTATGAGTTCTACAACCTGGGGCTGGGAGACCCTATCGCCGTGTCGGCGGTCCACGGCCACGGGACCGGGGACCTGCTGGACGAGTGCGTGAAGTACTTCCCGCCGGAGGGCGAGGACGAGGAGGACGACGACCGGATTCAGGTGGCCATTATCGGCAAGCCAAACGTGGGGAAGTCTTCGCTGACCAACAAAATTCTGGGCCAGCAGAGGACCATCGTCAGCGATATGGCGGGAACTACCCGGGACGCTATCGACAGCTATTTTGAGAACGAGACGGGAAAGTACGTTTTCATCGACACCGCCGGGATGCGGAAGAAATCCAAGGTGGACGAGGCCATCGAGCGCTACAGCGTACTGCGGGCGCAGATGGCTATCGAGCGGGCGGACGTGTGCCTCATCCTCATCGACGCCCAGGAGGGGGTCACGGAGCAGGACACGAAAGTAGCCGGGATGGCCCATGAGGCGGGGAAAGCCAGTATTATTGTGGTCAATAAGTGGGACCTCATCGAAAAAGACGGCAAGACCATGGACAAGATGCGGGAGGACATCCGCCGGGATCTGGCGTACATGACCTATGCGCCGATTCTGTTCATCTCCGCTGCCACCGGGCAGAGGGTGGAACGGCTCTTTGAGCTGATCCAGTACGTGAACAATCAGGCGGCGACCAGGATCACTACCGGGATGCTCAACTCCGTGCTGGCGGACGCCCAGACAAGGGTCCAGCCGCCTACGGACAAGGGGCGGCGGCTGAAAATCTACTATATGACCCAGGCGGGAATCAAACCGCCCCATTTCATCTGCTTCTGCAACGACGCGCGGCTGTTCCACTTCTCCTACCAGCGGTATCTGGAAAATCAGATACGGAATGTGTTCGGGCTGGAGGGAACGCCCATTAAAATGACCATCCGCCAGAAGGGCGATAAGGAGGAGTGAGCCATGCCCTATAGTATATCTGAGCTGCTGCTCGCAGCCGCTATTCTTGCGGTATTTTCCTATTTTTGCGGCTGCTTCAACGGAGCGGTCATCGTGTCAAAGTATATTCTGCGAGACGACGTGCGCACCCACGGCAGCGGCAACGCGGGACTGACCAACTTCTACCGGACCTTCGGCGGATTTTTGACCCTGGTGGTGATCCTCACCGACGTGCTTAAGGCGGTACTGGCCCTTCAGATCAGCGTCTGGCTGGCCGGGCAGTTCCTGGCCATTGGCAGCTTGGGGGCGGAAATGACGGTAAGGGTCTTGTCCAAGTACTGGGCCGGGCTGTTCTGCCTGCTGGGGCATATGTTCCCCTGCATGTTCCATTTTAAGGGAGGCAAGGGGATTCTGTCCGGCGGAACGATCGCGATTATGATCGACTGGCGAATCGCCCTGGTGGTCTGGGGCGGGTTTATCCTGCTGGCGGTCTTGACGAAATATGTGTCCCTTGGGTCCATATGGGCCGGGGGAAGCTTCCCGTTTATTTCCTGGTACTGCTATCCCCAGTGGCCTGTTGTGGTGCTGGCCTTTATTATCGGCGGACTGGTAGTCTGGCAGCACCGGGCCAACATCAAACGGCTGCTCAGCGGGACGGAGAATAAATTCTCCCTGCATAAGAAAAAGCAGGAATAGGAGGCATTTTGAAGATGAAAATTACGGTTTTAGGTTCCGGCGGCTGGGGAACGGCCCTGAGCCTGCTGCTGCTGGACAACGGAAACGATGTGACGCTGTGGTCCTTCCTGGAGAAGGAGGCGCAGGTGCTGAAGGAGACCCGGGAGAATCCCATGCTCAAGGGGGTCCCGCTGCCGGAGACCCTGAAGATCACCAGCAGCATGGACACGCTGGCGGACAGCGAATTGGTGGTGCTGGCGACGCCCTCCTTCGCCGTGCGGGAGACCGCCAGGAAGGCAAGGCCCCTGCTGCGGGAGGACGCGGTGGTGGTGTCCGTGGCCAAGGGCATCGAGAAGGACACGGCGCTGTGCCTCACCCAGATCATTGAGGAGGAATTGCAGGGCAAGGGCCGGGTGGTGGCGCTGTCCGGGCCGTCCCACGCCGAGGAGGTTGGACGGAGAGTGCCCACGGGCTGCGTGGCGGCCTCCAGGGATATGGCGGCGGCGGAGCTGGTGCAGGACGTGTTCATGAGCCCCCGGTTCCGGGTGTACACCAACAGCGACGTGCTGGGGGTGGAGCTGGGCGCGGCGCTGAAAAACGTGCTGGCCCTGTGCTGCGGCGTCAGCGACGGCATGGGGCTGGGAGACAACACCAAGGCCCTGCTGATGACCCGGGGCATGACGGAAATGGCCCGGCTGGGAGTGGCCCTGGGAGGCAGGAAGGAGACCTTCGCGGGGCTCTCCGGCATGGGGGACCTCATTGTGACCTGTACGTCCATGCACTCCCGGAACCGGCGATGCGGCATTCTTATTGGACAGGGAAAGAACGTGCAGGAGGCCATGAAGGAAGTGGGGGCCACGGTGGAGGGCTACTACGCCGCCCTCAGCGCCCACCAGCTGGCGGAAAAGGCCGGGGTGGAAATGCCCATCTGTCAGAGCGCCTACCGGGTGCTGTATGAGGGGCAGGACGTCCGGGAGGTCGTGGACGCTCTTATGAACCGGAACAAGAAGCGGGAAGTGGATGAGAGCTGGATCTGATGCGGATTGAGGAAGTCAAGAAGTCCGAGCGGAAGAAAGGGCGGTTCCTGGTCAGGCTGGAGGATGGGAACATCCTGCGGGTGACGGAGGAGGAGCTGCTGCGGTTCGGATTGAGGGCCGGGATGGAGCTGGACGGGGAGGCTATGGAGGCGGTGGCCGCCTCCGTGAGGGCGTCCTCGGCGAAGGCGGCGGCGGCGAATATGATCGGGAGCCGGGCGCTGTCCAAGAGGGAGCTGACCCGTCGGCTGGTGAAAAAGGGAAACGATGCGGCCGACGCCCAGGCGGCGGCGGACTGGCTGGAGGATATCGGGGCCGTGGACGACGCCGGGTATGCCGCGGCGCTGGTGCGGCATTACGGCGGGAAGGGCTACGGGCCCGCCCGGGTCCGGGAGGAGCTGCGCCGGAGAGGCGTGGACCGGGAGCTGTGGGACGAGGCTCTGGAGGAGATGCCGGAGGCGGCGGAGATATTGGACGCGCTGATTCAGAAGAAGTGCCGGGGGGAGCTGTCGGACCCGAAGGAAAAGAAGCGGGTCAGTGATGGGCTGCTGCGCCGGGGGTTCGGCTGGAGCGATGTGAAGGCCGCCATGGGGCGGTATACGGAGATGACAGAGGATAGGTATGATTGAGGACGTTCGGTTTTATGATGAGGTGGAGGATTCGCTGCTGAAGTTTGCGGTGATCCTTGCCCGATCCGGCGGGAAGTGGGTGTTTTGCAGGCACCGGGAGCGGACGACGCTGGAGATTCCCGGAGGACACCGAGAAAAGGGAGAGTCCATTGACGAAGCCGCCGCACGGGAGCTCAAGGAAGAGACCGGGGCGGAGAAGTTTTCCCTGCGGCCTGTATGCGTTTATTCTGTTGTTCGGGATGACGGCGAGAGCTTCGGAATGCTGTATTACGCGGAGATTACCTCCTTTGAAGAGCTACATAGCGAGATTGAAGAAATTTTTCTGCTGGAGGAACCGCCGGTGGGGAATTGGACTTATCCGGAGATTCAGCCGAAGCTCATGGAGGAGGTCCGGAGGAGGCTGGAGGTTAGATGAGACTTCCTCTGCCGCCGCTGCGCGGCGGCACGGGAGCGGTTTCTATTTGCAACCCCGGGGGCTGCGCGCCCCCGGACCCTGCGCCTACTTTTGGCACGCGCCAAAAGTAGGCAAAAACGCGCCAGGACCCATGGTCCTGGACTCCTTTCTCGGTCCCGCCTGACGGCAAGGGACCTCGGCGAAGGGTTTGCGAGGGTTCGGTGGTGGTGAAGAGTTGCGGTGCCACGTGAACTAGCGGTCCTACGGGCATCTAATCTAGTGGTCTGGCAATCAACCAACTCCGGCTGCCGCCCTTTCAAAGGGGTAGAGCCATCTATGGGGATTTGGTCTAACGGAACCATCTGCAAAAACGCACCCCGGGGAGTTAGCCCCGCCAGACGGTAGGGGCTGCCGATAAGAATGCTGAAATAGACGCTGGAGGGGAACGAAGCGGACGGCAGTAAGGTTTAGACCAAACCGACTGTGCCTCGGGCGCAAAACTAATCAATAAATGAGGGATTCTTAAACCGCTAGGTTTAAGTGACTTTTTGCCTACTTTTTGTTCACACAAAAAGTAGGCGCGGAGTCCGGGGCCGCGCAGGTCCCGGGGTGTCAAAAAGAAACAACTTACCTTGCCGCGCGAAGCGCGGCAAAAGGAGACTGCAATGCCATATAAGATCCATTTTATTCCCCTGGGCTGCGCCAAAAACGTAGTCAACTGCGAGCAGATGATGAACCTCTGCCGGGAGGCCGGCCACACGCTGGCGGACGCCCCGGAGGGGGCGGATGTGGCCGTCATCAATACCTGCGGGTTCCTGTCCTCCGCCAGCGAGGAGGCAATCCAACATATCCTCCGCATGGCGGAGCTGAAAGCCGCGGGAAGATTGAAAAAGATCCTGGTGACCGGGTGCATGACCCAGCGGTATGGGGAGGATGTGCCTGCGGAAATGCCTGAGGTGGACGGCATCCTGGGGACGGGGAGCTATAAGGATATCGTCTCCGCCGTGGAGGACGTGATGGCCGGGAAACATCCCCGGTACTTCGGCGACATCGACGCCCCGGTGGATGAGTTCGGACGGGTATTGACGACGCCGCCCTGGTACGCCTACCTGCGGATCGCTGAGGGGTGCGGCAACTGGTGCGCCTTCTGCATTATCCCGAAGCTGCGGGGAAAATATCGCAGCAGACCCATGGATAAAGTGGTCGAGGAGGCCAGAGAGCTGGCGGCAAGGGGCGTGAAGGAGCTCATTGTGGTGGCCCAGGATATCACCCGCTATGGCACCGACTGGGACGGGGAACACCATCTGGCGGATTTGCTGGAGGAACTGTGCAAGCTGGACTTCCACTGGATACGGCTGCACTACCTGTATCCGGACCAGATGGACGACAGGCTCATTGATGTGATCGCACGGGAACCGAAGATTTTGAAGTACTTGGATATCCCTTTACAGCACTGCAATGACGGGATTTTGAAGAAAATGAACCGGCGGGGTGACAAGGCGTATATCGAAGCCCTGCTGGATAAGCTCCGGGAGCGGATTCCCGGACTGGTGCTGCGCACCAGCATCATTACCGGACTGCCGGGCGAGGGGGAGGCGGAGTTTGAGGAGCTGTGCCAGTTCCTGTGGGACCAGCGGCTGCTCCGGGCGGGGGTATTCCCCTACTCCCCGGAGGAGGGCACCCCGGCGGCGAAAATGGAACGGGTGGACACCGAGGAGGCGGAGCGGAGAGCCGAGCTGGTGGTGGATATCCAGTCCCGGATCATGGACGAGTGGAACGAGGAGATGCAGGGGGAGATTCTTGAAGTCCTCTGCGAGGGATTCGACGGACAATCCATGTCCTATGTGGGTAGAAGCTGGGCGGAAAGCCCGGACATCGACGGGCGGATCTACTTCACCGCGGACGGGGAGCCGGAGGCGGGCAGCTTTGTCCGGGTCCGGATCACCGGCGTGATGGACGGAGAACTGACGGGAGAGCTGGTGGAGGAGGAGAACGGATGAAAAATTACTATGGCAGCCTATGCACGGAGATGTACGAGATCCTTCATGCGGAAGCGCCCCAGGAAGAGCTGGGCTTTTACCTCTCCTACGCAAAGGCGGGGCAAAAGATCCTAGAGCCGATGTGCGGCAGCGGACGCTTTTTTGCGCCCTTCGCGGAGAGAGGATACGACATCACCGGCGTGGACCTATCGGAGGAAATGCTGGAGCGGCTGCGGCGTAAGGTCCCCGACGCGAAGGTAACGCGGGCGGATCTGACCGAATATGACCCTGGGGAGAAATTCGACTATATCTTTATCCCTTCCGGTTCGCTCTCGTTGCTGACGGACTTGTCCCTGTGCAAAGCGGTGCTGGGCAGGCTGAAGGAGCTGCTGGCGGATGGCGGGAAGCTCGTTTTCGCGGTAGAGACCCTAGGGTGCCGGTGCCCGGATGATACGGACTACCAGACCGCCGTCTCCGTAAAGACAAAGGAGGGGCTGGACCTCCTGCTGAAAACTAAAAATACCTATGATGGGCGGACGCAGACGCAGTTCTCTCCGGGGATCTATGAGCTGTACCGCAACGGGGAGCTGCTGCGGCGGGAACACATGGATTTCCAGACCCACCTCTACCGGTTCGGGGAAATGGAGGCGCTTCTGCGGGAAGTTGGATTTTCCTCTGTGGTCACGTATGCCTCCTTCCAAAAGGAGATCGCTGCGGACGACAGATGTGAGATGTTCCTGCTGGAATGCGGGGATTCACCGCAGTAACGGGAGGGAACGGGATGGAGCTGTATCATGTTTCCCCTGCGGCAGGGCTGACGGTTTTAAGGCCCAGCGTAACGGCGTATTTCGGGAAGCCGCGGCAGGTGTGCCTGACGGCATTGAAGCCCATGGCGCTGCTGTACGGCATTAAGCACTTTGAGTATACATACGGGTACACCCGGGATGGAGACCTGTATTATGAGGAGTACTTTCCCGGGGCGCTGGAGGAATTATACCGGGGGAAAGGCGCTTCCCTTTACCGCTGCTCATGGCGGGAGGGGATGGAGACCACCCGGATCCCCAACGAGTACGTATCGGCGGCCCAGGTCCCGGTGGAAGAGGAGATTCCTATCCCGGACGTTTATGAGGCGCTTTTGGAGGAGGAACGGCTGGGAACGATCGCCATTGTCCGGTGGCCGGACGTGTCGGAGAAGACGCGGCGGTGGATCGTGAAGGCCGAGATGGAGACCATCCTGGAAAATAAACTGCTGGAGACGGATTCGCTCAGGGCCCGCTATATGCGGGAAAAATATCCGGAGAGCTGGGCGATGGCCCAAAAGGAGGACGAAAAATGAATCTGCCCAATAAGCTGACCCTGCTGCGGATCGTGCTGATCCTGCCCTTTCTGCTGGTGCTGTATCTGGACGTGCCCTTTGCGTCCTATATCGCCCTGGCTATCTTTATCCTTGCCAGCCTGACAGATATGCTGGACGGTCGGATTGCCCGGAAGCGCAATCTGGTGACCGATTTTGGCAAGTTTGCCGACCCACTGGCGGACAAGATGCTGGTCACCGCCGCCATGCTGTGGTTTGTGGAGATCGGGCAGATGCCCGGGTGGGCGCTGCTCATCGTGATCGTGCGGGAATTTGCCGTCAGCGGGCTCAGGATGGTGGCCAGCGACAAGGGGCGGGTCATCGCCGCCGGATGGTCCGGGAAGGTGAAGACCGCCTCCACCATGGTGTGCATCGTGCTGATGTTTTTGCCGATTCCGGATGTGCTGAACACGCTGTGCGTGGCGGTGATCGTGGTGACCACCATCTACTCCGGCGTGGAGTACTTCATGAAGAACAGGGACTGCCTCAGCGATATGTAGGAAAAAAGCCGTCTCCGGAGCCCCGGCCCCGGAGGCGGCTTCGCGCATCCATGGGATGACGGAAGGAACATATGCAGAAAAGACAAGTTTGTCCATTTTTCCAGTTGCCAAAGTTGAGATTTCTTGTCATAATGGGGGCAGGAAGGCGCGGGAAGCCGCGCAGTAAAACGCTATGAGGAAGGAAGGGTACAAAGATGGAGCTGTTGAAGGAACGCATTCGCAAAGAGGGCAAGGTACTGCCTGGCAACATCATCAAGGTGGATGGATTTCTCAACCATCGGGTGGATGTGAAGCTGATGGAGGACATTGCAGAAGAATTCGCAAAGTATTTTGACACCAAGGGAATCACAATGGTCCTTACCGCCGAGGCCAGCGGCATCGCCCTGGCTACCATCTGCGCGCAGAAGTACGGCGTGCCTATGGTCTTCGCCAAGAAGGCCAAGAGCGACAACATTGAGGGCGGCTTGTATCAGAGCGAGATCTTTTCCTACACCTACAAGAAGAAGGTCACGCAGATTCTCAGCAAGGAGTGGCTGACCGCGGCGGATAAGGTGCTTATCATTGATGATTTTATGGCCAACGGCGAGGCGGTCCGAGGGCTGTGCGATCTGGTGGAACAGGCCGGAGCAGAGCTGGTGGGTATTGGCATTGCCATCGAGAAGGGCTTCCAGGGCGGCGGCGACCGGCTCCGGGAGATGGGGCTCAATTACCACGCCCTGGCGGTTATTGAGTCCGCCGACGAACACGGGATCGTTTTCCGGGAGTGACCCGTGCCGCCTTGCGGGCGGCATAGCAGATTCTTCTTGAATCGGCCCGGGGGCTGTAGATTGTACGACGGCCACATCGAGTGGCCGCGTACAATTTGATTGTGCATGACCCCTCGATGGGGTCATTGCACAATCTTCGCCCCCGGACTCCTCGCCTACTTTTTGTGTGAACAAAAAGTAGGCAAAAAGTCACTTAAACCTGGCGGTTTAAGAATCCCTCATTTTTTGATTAGTTTTGCGCCCAAGGCACAGTCAGTTTGGTCTACCGTACTGCTGTCCGCTTCGTTCCCCTCCAGTGTCTATTTCAGCATTCTTATCGGCGGCCCCTATGCCGTCAGGCGGGACCGAGAAGGGATTCTTAAACCGTAGGTTTAAGTGGCTTTTTGCCTTCTTTTTGTCCACACAAAAAGAAGGCGAGGAGTCCGGGGGCGAGAAGCCCCCGGGGCTGCAAATAGAAACAACTACCGTACGGCGCCCAGCGCCGCAGAGAACCCATTTTGACAAGGAGGAATTCTCTTGTCCCATCAAACCATCATTGTTCTCGATTTCGGCGGCCAGTATAATCAGCTGATCGCCAGAAGAGTAAGAGAATGCGGCGTCTACTGTGAAGTAAAACCCTATACCACTCCCCTGGCGGAGCTGAAAAAAATAAACCCAATTGGGTTTATTTTTACCGGGGGACCAAACTCCGTCTACCTGGAGGACGCACCTAAGGCGGATGCGGAAATCTTTGAACTGGGCATCCCCGTACTGGGCATCTGCTACGGCTGCCAACTCATGGCCCACACCCTGGGCGGCCGGGTGGTCGCCGCCCAGGACGATGCCGCCAGGGAGTACGGCAGAACGGAGACCTTCTACGACACCGGCTGTCCGCTGTTTAAGGGACTGCCGGAGAAAGGCGTCAGCTGGATGAGCCACGGGGACTACATGGAGAAGGTCCCCGAGGGATTCGCGCTGGCGGCCCATTCAAAAGCCTGCCCCAATGTGGCCATCGCCGACGTGAAAAGAGGCTTCTATGGGGTGCAGTACCATCCGGAGGTCAATCACACCGAAAACGGGGTGAGGATGATCCGGAATTTCCTCTACGAGGTCTGCGGCGCCGTGGGCGACTGGACCATGGAGGACTACCGGCGCACCGCCGTGGAGGACATCCGCAGGAAGGTGGGCGGCGGCCGGGTGCTGCTGGCGCTCTCCGGCGGCGTGGATTCCTCCGTATGCGCCGCCCTGCTGGCGGAGGCCGTGGGGCAGCAGTTGACCTGCGTATTTGTGGACCACGGACTCATGCGGAAAAATGAGGGCGATGAGGTGGAGGCCGCCTTTGCGCCCTGGGCAATGAACTTCGTGCGGGTGGACGCCGGGGAGCGGTTCCTGGGGAAGCTGGCCGGCGTCACGGAGCCGGAGCGGAAACGGAAGATCATCGGCGAGGAGTTCATCCGGGTCTTCGAGGAGGAGGCCGGGAAGATCGGCGCGGTGGATTTCCTGGCCCAGGGAACCATTTATCCGGACGTCATCGAGTCCGGAGCGGGAAACGCGGCGGTTATTAAGAGCCACCATAATGTGGGCGGACTGCCGGACTATGTGGACTTCAAGGAGATCATCGAGCCGCTGCGGCTGCTGTTCAAGGACGAGGTGCGCCAGCTGGGGCGGGAGCTGGGCCTGCCGGAGTACCTGGTGAGCCGCCAGCCGTTCCCGGGACCGGGACTGGCCATTCGCGTCATCGGGGACATCACCCGGGAGAAGCTGGACATCCTGCGGGAGGCCGACGCCATCTTCCGGGAGGAAGCTGCCCGGGCGGGGGAGGATAAGAACCTCAGCCAGTATTTCGCGGTGCTTACCAATCTGCGCTCTGTGGGCGTGATGGGAGACGGACGGACCTATGATTACGCCGTGGCCCTGCGGGGAGTGACCACCAGCGACTTTATGACCGCCGATTGGGCAAGAATTCCTTATGAGGTGCTGGACGCGGTGAGCGTGCGTATCGTTAACGAGGTGCCCCATATCAACCGGGTGCTGTACGACATCACCAGCAAGCCCCCGGCAACGGTGGAATTTGAATAGCACGCCGCTGCCGGAAGGCAGGGAAAATGCGTTTTGTGCAGTTACTTGACGAAAACGCCCCGGCTGCATGTCCGCGTCCAGAGTACGTCTGTACGCTGTGTGGAAATATACAAAGGGAGCCCTTTCAGAATCGGCACTTTTGGCGTAGTCACTGAAATCCGGCGTTTGACACTTGTTTCCCGGTAAAAACCGTTGACAGACCGGCATTTTCGCTCGTATAATCAGATAAGAGAGAGCAAAGGCGCCCCCTCAGAGGGTACCCTTTGCTCTTTTTCTATATATTATTTCCGAATTTAAAATTCGGAAATAATACATTTGATTTAAGCCGTTTTGCTCGCCGCCGTAAACGGCGGCAACCGCAAAACATGGCACAGATTACTTCCGACCTTTCCGTTCGGAAGTAATAATGACGCACATGTAAAAACGCTCAATGGCGGGCCCTTGGGCCGGAAGGAGACAGCGATATGACCTTCCATATCCGGCAGTCCTGTATCGGGATGCTTATCGGTCTGCCGGTTGCTCTGCTGGCAGGAGGGCTGACCGCTCTGATGGCGGCGATCTGACCTCCGGCCGTACTGTTAACAGGGCTGGAGCCGTTTCCCTTCACAATTTCAAACGGACAAAAAACCGCAGGCCCGCAGGAAGACAACATTCCTGCGGGCCTGCGGCCTTTTTCGCGGCAAAGTCCGACTAACGATTATGGCGGGCAGGAGGAAAATCAAAAATGATTTCCCAAATAATCACGAGCGCGCCCTCTTTTGCCTCTGGGCCGCGAAGATGTTCTGCGTGATCTGCTCCTGGTCGGCCTCCGTCAATTCCAGGAACTGGCATCCATATTCAAACCTGCCATCGTCCTTTTCAATGACGCGCATCACCTGGCTGAACATAGCCGACTCCGGCCTGCCCTCCAGCAGCCTGACCTTCAATAAGAATTTATCCCCGTCATGGTATCTGTACTCCGAGTTGATGCGGGCCCCGCCAATGCTGATATTCAGCAGTCTGCACGGTTTCTCGCCTATGGTCAAGCCGCTGAACATCGTGGCGGTCGCATCCAGGTCCGTTTCAAGGCGGAAAAAAGCGCGGTCATTTCCCGCCCGGCATACCTTCAGTTCCGTGACCGCCCATTTATTCTGGGGCAGGGGCGTGATGACGCCCTCCATGTAGACGGCCTTTCTCTCCCGGTCGCTGTATCCGCGAATCCGAACAGGGAGCGGTTCCTCCGTCTTGGGGAGCATGGCTTCCGAATATTGATGCAGTTCCGCCTGGTTTCCGTGCAGGCCCAGCAGCTTCGCCACAAAGAGGATGCGGCCGTCCATGGCCGTCACCTCTACCCGCATTCCGGAATAAATTTCAAGTTCCTCCCCGTCATCCTCCCTTTCGATTTTCTGAGGCGGCGCATCCGTCTTCTTTCCAAACAAACTGAATAATTTCATACCTTTCCTCCCCGCATTGATTGGTTCCATATCCCGCGGCGCAAGTAAACATTCACTATCATTTTCCCAAAAATGAGCCGCCTTTCCGGCGGCTCATTTCTATTCCCGCCCCGGCGGGGCGGAGCTGCCGGGTATCAGGTACCCGCTCAGGCCGGTGGTCAGCAGCCGGAAAATCGTGTCCTCGGTTCCCTCATTGTTGGGCAGGGCCCCCTCCACCACATATTTTGCATACATGACCGTGGACGTGAGGACATGGAGCCACAGCAGGTCCTGATTGATTCTGTTCAGCTCCGGAAACGCCTTTTTAAAGGCAACGACCATGCCGGCAAACGTCCCGAAATAGGCCGCATCCCGGCTTTTGTCATACTGCAGGAAAAATGCGCTGTCCCGGAAGCGGTGATAGAAAACGGTCTCATCCGGGTGGGAAGTCCAAAACCGAAAGTAGGGGAGCCACAGTCCTTTGATTGCTCCCATGGGATCGGTAAGCATAACGAGGGGCTCAAACTTCAGGTGCTCAAAAATAGCCGCCGCCTGTTTGTCCACATAGGTAAAACATTCCACCAGCAGCTGTTCCTTGCCCTCAAAGTAGCGGTAAATCGCCCCGGAGGAAATTCCCGCCAGTTCGCTGACATTCTGGACGCGCACTCCTTCCAGGCCATACTGCCGCACGGCCTTTATTGCCGCAAAAACGATTCGCGATCTGGTGTCATCCAAAGCCATAACTTCCCTCTGAAAACGGCCTGGCTCGACCGCCTTTTTATTGACCTTCTTATTATATACCGTTTTGTCTCCGTTGACAATACCGATTTTTATCCGCCCCGGGAGCGGCTGGGGCCTACGACTCCCCGCCGCAGGCCCTCAGCACCTCCGCCAGGGGCACGCCGTGCGCTCTGGCGGCCTCCGCCGCGGCCTCATACTCCGGCTTGCTCTTGGTCAGGCCGTACCCGGTCCCCGTCTTGTAGAGGATAGTCCCCCAGGGCGTCTCCGCCGCGCGCCCCAGCGTCGCTAGGGCGTACCTCCGGCAGTCCGTCCGCCGCACGCCGAAGGTGGTGGTATGCCGCAGGACCTCCGCCGCCAGCCGGTCCGCATCCGCCGGCCTGCACAGGCAGGTCAGGATGACACCGGGACGGTTCTTTTTCATAACTACCGGGGCATAGGACACGTCCAGGGCGCCCGCCTCCAGCAGACGTTCCAGGGCGAAGCCCATGTCCTCCCCGGTCATGTCGTCGATATTGGCCTTCAGCTCGGTGACCCAATCATTAGGGCCCTCCGCGGTATCGGCCGTGTCCAGCAAAAATGCCCGCAGGCAGTTGGCCCGGGGGAAGTCCTTGGTCCCGCAGCCATAGCCGCACCCCAGGATCACCCCGTCCGGCATGGGCCCGAAGCTCTTGGTGCGCAGCCGCAGCAGCGCCGCGCCGGTGGGCGTACACAGCTCCGCCTCGATATCCCCCGCCGTCACCGGGACCCCGGTGAGCAGTCTGGCCGTAGCGGGCGCGGGCACAGGCAGCAGGCCGTGGGCGGTGCGCACCGTGCCGCTGCCCACGGTGACCGGGGAGGCGTATACCTCCTCCGGGGCCAGCAGGTACATCAGATAGCACACCCCGGTCACGTCCATCACCGCGTCCAGGGCGCCGACCTCATGGAAATGGACCTCTCCCGCCTCCACGCCGTGGGCAAACGCCTCCGCCCGGGCGATGCGGCTGTAGACCCACTTGGCGTTGTCCCGGACATCCTCCGGCAGAGGGAAGGCGTCGATCATCGCCTGAATGTCCGCCAGAGAGCGGTGCTCGTGATGGTGGTGGTCATGCTCGTGCCCGTGGTCATGGCCGTGATGGTGCTCCTGCCCCTCCTCCTGCCCGTGGATGGTCACCCGCATATGGGTCCCGGCGATGCCCTGCCGCTTGACGCGCTCCGCCTCCAGCTTCACGCCGGGGAGCAGGGCGTTCATGTCCGCCAGGAATTTCTCCTTCTCCGGGCACAGCTCGTACAGCGCGCCCATGAGCATATCCCCCGCCGCGCCCATGGCGCACTCCAGATACAGCGTCTTCATTCGTCTATCCCCCGCATTTGATTGATCCTATGGGCCAGAAAGCCCGCGCCGAAGCCATTGTCGATATTCACCACGCTGACCCCGCTGGCGCAGGAGTTCAGCATGGCCAGCAGCGCCGCCAGTCCGCCCAGGTTGGCCCCATAGCCCACGCTGGTGGGCACGGCGATCACCGGGCAGCTGACCAGTCCGCCCACGACGCTGGGCAGCGCCCCCTCCATGCCCGCCACGGCCACGATGCACCGGGCCCGCTCCAGCACCGGCAGGGACCCCAGCAGGCGGTGGAGCCCCGCCACTCCGGCGTCATAGACCCGGTGGACCCTGCTGCCCAGGGCCTCGGCTGTGAGGGCGGCCTCCTCGCAGACGGCCAGGTCGCTGGTGCCGGCGCTGACCACGGCGATATCCCCCGTGAGAGGGTGTTCCGCCGGGTTTGCCACCGCCAGGTGGGCTGCCTCGGAGTAGCTGTAAGGGAATTTCCCTTGCAGCCGGGCCGCCTTTTCCGCCTGGAGCCGGGTAATAATGATGTTCTCCGCCCCCCGGCCCATCATGGAACGGACGATGCCCTCGATCTGCTCCGCCGTCTTTCCCTCTCCGAAGATCACCTCCGCCGCCCCCTGGCGGGCGGCCCGGTGGTGGTCCACCTTGGCGTATCCCAGGTCCTCGTAGGCCGTCCGGCTGAGCAGCCGGGCCGCCTCCTCCGGCGGGGTCTCGCCGGAACGGACCCGCTCCAGCAGCGCGCGAATTTCCTGTTCTCCCATGGGCCGTCCTCCTTTGTCAGTTCCATTTTCCCCATCAGATTCTTTCTATCGTCACCGGGCAGAAATTCGGGAATAGAAGTGGCTCCAGTCTCGAAATGAAAGTTCTTTTTGATACTTTTTCTTTCAAGAAAAAGTATTACCGCTCCATCTTCCAGTACTGCACGCTGTAGGGCGGCAGCTGGCTGCCGCCGCCGAAGTCGTGCATCTCTCCGGTAATCAGATCCTGCGCCTGCCCGCAGCCCGCGTCAAAGTGGGCGGTGTAGGTATCGCCGCCGGCGTTGACGGCCACCAGCACCCGCTCGCCCTCACAGGCCCGCTCGAAGATGATCTGATGGTTGGTCAGCACCACGTTCCGGTAGGAACCATAACACAGGGCCCTGCTGTTCTTATGTGCCTCGGCCAGCTTGGCGATGAACGCCGTCAGCTCGTTACATTCCGGCTTCTCCAGGGCGGGGCGCAGGGCGGCGTCGCCCTGGGACTTCTTCCCCTCAATGCCCCATTCGCTGCCATAGTACACCGCCGGAACGCCGGGCATTCCGAAAAGAATGCCATAGGCGGGGCGCAGGTGCTCCTTGTTGGCGAGCATACTGGCAATGCGCTCCACGTCGTGGTTGTCCAGGAAGCTCAGCAGATGCTTCCCCTTGTAGAGGGTCCAGTTTTCCGGCCCGAACTGGCGGGCCAGGGAGTGCCCGATCTCGAAGAGGTTCATGGAGTTGAAGCTGGACCACAGGCCCTTGTAGCACTCGTAGTTGGTCACCGAGTGGCAGGCACCGTCGTTCATCCAGCGGTTGTAATCCCCATGGAGGGTCTCCCCCATGAGAACAAAATCCGGCTTGAGGCCGTTCGTAAACTCCCGCAGCCGCCGCAGATAGTCCGGGGAGAGGCAGTAGGCCACATCCAGGCGCAGGCCGTCGATATCAAACTGCTCCACCCAGGAGCGGATGGCGTCAAACTGGTGCTGCGCCACCGCCGGATTGTCCAGGTTCAGCTTCACCAGCTCGTAGTGGCCCTCCCAGGCCTCGTACCAGAAGCCGTCGCTGTACCCGGTATTGCCGCCGAAGTCGATGCGGAACCAGTCCTTGTAGAGGCTGTCCCATTTTTTCTCCTGCACGTCCCGGAAGGCCCAGAAGCCCCGGCCCACATGGTTGAACACCCCGTCCAGCATCACCCGCAACCCGGCGGCGTGGAGGGCGTCACAGACCTGCCGGAAATCCTCGTTGGTGCCCAGGCGGCAGTCCAGGCGGAAGTAGTCCCGGGTGTCGTAGCCGTGCTTGTCGCTTTCAAAGAGGGGGTTGAAAAGCACCGTGTCCGCCCCGGTCCTCTTGATATGCTCCACCCAGTCCAGCACCCGGAGGATGCGGTGCTCCTGCACGCCGTCGTTGACCGCCGGCGCGCCGCACAGGCCCAGGGGGTAGATCTGATAGATGACTGCTTGGTCAAACCACATAACAATATTTATCCTTTCAGTTGTTCAGGCTGAACCGCCCGTCCTCCTCCCGGAAGGAGGCGGCATAAAATGCGGTCATGGCCTGGATGAGATAGTCCGTATCCTTCGCACCCGCCGTCTCATAGCAGGAGTGCATGGCCAGCTGCGCCAGCCCGATATCCACCGTGTTCACCGACACATGGGCGGTGGAGATGAGCCCCAGGGTGCCGCCGCCGGGCAGATCGGAGCGGTTGGCGAAGTGCTGCACCGGCACCCCCGCCCGCTGGCACAGGGCGGCGAACACCGCCTGGGACACGCCGTCGGTGGCGTAGCGGACGCCGTGCTTGATGACCACGCCGCCGTTCATGGCCGGGCGGTGGGTGGCGTCGTGGTACTCGGGATGGTTGGGGTGGACGGCGTGGGCGTTGTCGGCGGAGACCAGGAAGCTGTTGGCCGTAGCCGCCGCCCGGTCCACCCCCAGGGCGGCGCACACCCGCTCCAGCACGTCCGCCAGGAAGGTGCCGTCGGCCCCCTGCCTGGTGAGGCTGCCCACCTCCTCATTGTCCAGCAGAGCGAACACCGGCACGCTGGCGCTCTCCCCCGCCGCCAGGAATCCCCGGAAGCAGCCCCAGGCGCACTGGAGGTCGTCCAGCCGGGGGGAGGAGACAAATTCGTTCCCCGCGCCCCAGACAACCGCCTTCTGCCGGGGGCAGAGGAACAGGTCCGTCCCCAGGATGTCCTCCGGTTTACACCCGGCGCTCTCCGCCACCACGGCCCGGAAGGCACCCTTCTCTGCGCCCAGCCCCATCAGGGGAACCATGTCGCACTTGGGGTCGTACTTGAAGCCGTCGTTGGCGCTCCGGTTCATGTGGATGGCCACGTTGGGGATCATCAGCAGGTCCCGGTCCACATAGGCCAGCCTTGTCTCGATGCCCTCACCGGCCTTCACCAGCACCCGGCCTGCCACGGTGAGGGGCCGGTCCAGCCACGGGGCGCACAGCATCCCGCCGTAGCGCTCCACATTCAGCCGGAGATATCCCTCCGGGCCTGCCAGTTCCGCGTTTTCCTTGATCCGGAAGGTCGGGGAATCGGAATGGCTGGCGGAGATCATAAATCCCCGCGCTCCCCGCTCCGGAATGCGGAAGGCGATCAGAGAAGCGCCTCCCCGGACGGCGCAGTACTTCCCCCCGGGGACCAGGGTCCAGGGCCGCCCTTCAAAAAGCGGCTCATATCCCGCCCCAGCCAGCTCCCGGCGGAGGTTGTCCGCCGCGTGGAATCGGCTGGGGCTCCGGTCCAGAAATTCAATCAAACTCTCCATATTGCAGCATTCTCCTTATTGCGTCGATCAATAGAGCCACACAAACGCGTGGTGAATGGTCTTTCCGCCGCTCTCGCTGCGGATCTCTACCTGATGTTTCCCATCCTCGGTCAGGCTATACAGGCACCGGATAGGCGTGCCCAGGAGGATCTGCTTCCGAAAGGAGATCTCTATGGTCTCCGGCAGCGCCTGGTAGACCTCCTCCGGCAGGGCCTCCAGGGCGTAGTCCAGGTAGTGGATGTTGTTGACGTGGTGGTTGGTGTCGATGTCCCGGCGGCCCACCGTGGTCTCAAAGGCAATGGAGGCGTCCTCCGGCGTCTTTCCGCTGCCGGGCACAAGGCGGCAGCCCGCAAAGAGATCCCGGTCGTCCAGCTGGTCCTTGTAGGCGTCCCGGACGGCCCCGGTGATGCGCGTCAGGCGGCCGGTCACGGCGTCCACCAACACCCAGCGGCTGGTCCCCCGGGCGATCTCCCTCTCCCCGTCCCAGACCAGATAATCACGGTCCGACAGGAACCCGTCCATGGTCCTGGGCCAGGTCTCGATCCGCAGGGAGGTCCGCCAGCAGGGCCGCTCCTTCAGCTCCACCCGCCAGCTGCTGAGAATCCAGTGGACCTTGTTGCGGGGGATGTCCTTCAGCCCGAAGCCCACATCGTCGGAGGCCACGGAGGCGGCCTCCTGCAAAAGCCGCAGCAGGCCCTTGTGGCTCAGCAGCTGGTCCGGCCCCAGGTCGGAATAAGCTGCGGCGGTTTCATAGAGGTAATGCGGCGTAGATATCACTCCTGTTTCCTAAAGTTGTTTCTCTA
Organism: Oscillospiraceae bacterium; assembly: GCA_021768185.1. Classification (GTDB taxonomy): domain Bacteria; phylum Bacillota; class Clostridia; order Oscillospirales; family Oscillospiraceae; genus Pelethomonas. The sequence continues at coordinate 64,059 of JAETNP010000011.1, read as the reverse complement.
TTGTACTATTATTGGGAGGAGATGTCAAATCCGTCTTCGTCCTCCACGTATTCCAGAATGTCTCCGGGCTGGCAGTTCAGTACCCTGCAGATCGCGTTCAATGTACTGAAACGGACGGCCCTTACTTTTCCGGTCTTCAAATACGAGAGATTGACATTGGAGATCCCCACCTGGGCGGCCAGTTCGTTGAGCCGCATTTTCCGGTCCGCCAGCACCCGGTCAAGCCGAATAACAATCATAGCGTGTGATCCACCTCATCCTGCAAATGTACGCCGTAATGGATAATGTACGCGGCTACGATGAACGCGATGCTGGGGATCAGCGTATTGAGCATCGTCTGTCCCGTAGCAACGGATAGCCGGTTGTACGAAGCGAGGTTGACGGTCCAGCAGATCAGCAGCTTGATCAGCGGGACCAAAACAGCCACCGCAAACTGGAGCAGGCCGTAATAAAGCAGGCAGGAGGAATTTTCCTCCGTGAAGATCCGGCCCTTGTGGATATTGGAAAATACGCGGCTCAAGAACCAGAAGGCAAGCATGATCGGTACCGTATGGACGGCATACATGAGGGATAACCCGACCTGTACCGCCGGGTCGATCTGGTCAGTATCCCCCGTCCATACATGGACGTCGTCGCCCCCCATATGGACCGTCATCCCCCGGAATGGCGGGTCGTGGTCTTCTTCCGCATAGATGGCGTTTTTAAAATTTTCCGTACTCGTATGGAGGAAAAAGCTTTGACGTCCCATAAAGCTGAGAATCGTACACAGGGCAAAGAAGCCGATCAAAAAATAGCAGGCAAGCTTCATGAACCTGGCGGCAGACCGTGCAAACCGCTCTTCTGTGAGTTTTTGAATGGATTTCATCTTTATCACCTCGGATTCATAATAACACGCCAATTCTCTATTGTCAATAATAATTTAATGTTAATCATTAAATTATTATTGTTATAACGAACGCGGCTAATCTTCTATACTCTACCCTTGGCAGAATGAGTGAAAAGGCCCCCGGGGTTTTCACCCCGGGGGCTAAATTGCGCTTGCAGAAAACAGGAAAATACTGGGTCACAAAGTGAAACTCCCCCCACAAACCGGCGGCTATTGATCTATCATCTCGACTTTTGCTGTTCTCCCCATCAGCGCATAATATTTTCTCCAATCGCTCAGCGACTGGAGCGGAATCATCTCCCCATTCAGGAGAATATGTTCTGTTATCTGCTCTGCTGACAACGAGCAATCATAGTCTTTTCCATCTTTGACAATAACAAAGCCTGCCATTACATCTACGTCTACACCATCTATATTGAATTCGAGGAAATGCCTTGTTTTATATTGAACATTGGGATTTTCCGGTGACAATTTGCCAATTGATAATAGTAAGCTTTTTACTTTTTCAATATCCCTTTCTCCCACCATAAGGTCAATATCATGGAATACATCCGTTTTTCCTTTAAAGTACAGCAGCATAGACCCGCCAACAGCCCATAGCACTTGGCTTTCATTCAGCATATGGGCTATTTGGGTCAAAACTTCTAATTTCTTGTTTAATTCATTCATAGCATATACTCCACGAAACTGCAATCTGTTGGCTCACTACAACCAGAGTATAACATCACTGTCATTGAGATGCAATCCTCATTTTGTTAACGCAGAGGCAAGAAGGCCCCCGGGGTGAAACCCCCGGGGGCCAATCATGCTTTTATTGGGAAATTACTCCGCCTTGTACAGGTCGATCAGCTTCATCAGGTGCTCGTAACGCTCCTTGGCGGCGTCCTCGTTGCGCTTGAACAGCACCTCGGCGCGCTCGGGGAACTCGCGGGTCAGCCGTGCATAGCGGGCCTCGTTGAGCAGGAACTCCTGGTAACCGCCGGCGGGAGCCTTGCTGTCCAGGGTGAAGGGGTTCTTGCCCTCGGCAGCCAGAGCGGGATTGAAGCGGAACAGGTTCCAATAGCCGCAATCGACGGCCTTCTTCATTTCCTTCTGGCAGTTCATCATGCCGCCCTTGATGGAGTGCATCTCGCAGGGGGCGTAGCCGATGATGAGGGACGGGCCGTGATAGGCCTCGGCCTCGGCAATGGCCTTGAGGGTCTGGGCGGTGTTGGCGCCCATAGCCACCTGGGCCACGTACACATAGCCGTACTGCATGGCGATCTCGCTGAGGCTCTTCTTCTTCATCTCCTTACCGGCGGCGGCGAACTGGGCCACCTGGCCGATGTTGGAAGCCTTGGAGGCCTGACCGCCGGTGTTGGAATACACCTCGGTGTCGAAGACGAACACGTTGACATCCTCGCCGGAGGCCAGGACGTGGTCCAGTCCGCCGTAGCCGATGTCGTAGGCCCAGCCGTCGCCGCCGAAGATCCACACGGACTTCTTGTTCAGGTACTCCTTCTTGTCAAGGATAGCCTTGGCCAGCTTGCAGGCGTCGCAGTCGCAGTACTTCTCGCCCTTGGCCTTCAGCTCCTTCACATGAGCCAGCATGGCATCGCGCTTGTCGCCGAAGACTTCTGCGCCCTTGGGGCTGGAGATGAACGCCTCGTTCTCGTCCAGAGTCATCAGGCTCTCCTCCAGCAGGGCAATGTACTCCTTAGTGGCGGCCTGGTTGGCCTCGCCGTCCTCCATGGTATCCAGCCACTTCTGGGCGGCTTCCTTCAGCTCGGGAACGGTCCAGTCGATGGCGATGAGCTTCTTGGTGTCCTCAGCCAAGGCGTTGCGGATGGCCTTCTGGCCGATATACATGCCCAGGCCGTGCTCGGCGTTGTCCTCGAACAGGGAGTTGCACCACGCGGGGCCCTTGCCCTCCTGGTTGGTGCAGTAGGGGGAGGTAGCGGCCGGTCCGCCCCAGATGGAGGAGCAGCCGGTGGCATTGGAGATATACATCCGGTCGCCGAAGAGCTGGGTGACAAGACGGGCATAGCTGGTCTCGGCGCAGCCGGCGCAGGAGCCGGAGAACTCCAGGTAGGGCTGCTTGAACTGGCTGCCCTTGACGGTGTTGTCCTGCATGTCGGCCTTGGGAGCGGTCTTCACCAGGTAGTCCCAGACCTTGGCCTGCTCGGCCTGGCTCTCCTGGGGCACCATCTTGATGGCCCGCTTCTCGGGGTCCTTGGCGCCGGCAAGGCAGGCCTCGACGCAGACGCCGCAGCCCATGCAGTCCAGGGGGCTCACGCCGATGGCGTAGGTGTAAACGCCCTTGCCTTTACCGGCCTTGATGGCGGCGGTCTTGAGGCCCGCGGGGGCGTTCTTCACCTCGTCCTCGGTCAGGGCGAAGGTGCGGATGGTGGCGTGGGGGCAGACATAGGCGCAGGTGTTGCACTGGATGCACTTGTCGGGGTCCCAGGTGGGAACGCTGACGGCAACGCCGCGCTTCTCATAGGCGGCGGCGCCCAGCTCGAACTGGCCGTCCACATGGGGCACGAACACGGAAACAGGCAGGCTGTCGCCGTCCATCTTGCCCACGGGGTTCAGGATGTCCTTGACCATGGTGACCAGCTCAGGCTTGCCCTCCAGGTTGTGCTGGACGGGCTCGTCGGCGGCGTTGGCCCACTCGGCGGGGATGTCGATCTTGGTGAAGGCGGTAGCGCCCTTGTCGATGGCGTTGTGGTTCTTCTCCACCACGTCCATGCCCTTCTTGGAGTAGCTCTTGGTGGCGGCGTCCTTCATGTACTGGATGGCCTCCGCCTCGGGCAGGACCTTGGCCAGGGCGAAGAAGGCGGACTGGAGGATGGTGTTGGTGCGCTTGCCCATGCCCACCTCAGCGGCCAGGTCGATGGCGTTGATGGTGTAGACGTTGATGTTGTTCTGGGCGATATAGCGCTTGGCAACGGCGGGCAGGTGCTTATCCAGCTCCTCGAAGCTCCACTGGCAGTTGATGAGGAAGGTGCCGCCGGGCTTGACGTCGCGGACCATGGGGAAGCCCTTGACGATGTAGGCGGGCACGTGGCAGGCCACGAAGTCGGCCTTGTTGATGTAGTAGGGGGACTTGATGGGCTTGTCGCCGAAGCGCAGGTGGCTGATGGTCACGCCGCCGGTCTTCTTGGAGTCGTACTGGAAGTACGCCTGAATGTACTTGTCGGTGTGGTCGCCGATGATCTTGATGGAGTTCTTGTTGGCGCCCACGGTGCCGTCGCCGCCCAGGCCCCAGAACTTGCACTCGATGGTGCCTTCCGCGGCGGTGTTGGGAGCGGGCTCCTCAGGCAGGGACAGATTGGTAACATCGTCCACGATGCCAATGGTGAACTGACGGCGGGGATTGTCCAGGGACAGCTCCTTGTAGACAGCGAACACGCTGGAGGGAGGCGTATCCTTGGAACCCAGGCCGTAGCGGCCGCCGATGACCTTCACGTCGCTCTTGCCGGCGTTGGCCAGGGCGGAGACCACGTCCAGGTACAGGGGCTCGCCCAGAGCGCCGGGCTCCTTGGTGCGGTCCAGGACGGCGATCTTCTTGGCGGTGGCGGGAATGGCCTCGATGAGCTTGTCGGCAGCGAAGGGGCGGTACAGGCGGACCTTCACCAGGCCCACCTTCTCGCCGTGGGCGGTCAGGTAGTCGATGACTTCCTCAGCCACGTCGCAGATGGAGCCCATGGCGATGATAACGCGGTCGGCGTCGGGCGCGCCGTAGTAGTTGAACAGCTTATAATCGGTGCCCAGCTTCTCGTTGATCTTGCCCATGTACTTTTCGACCACTGCGGGCAGCTCGTCGTAGTACTTGTTGCAGGCCTCGCGGTGCTGGAAGAAGATGTCGCCGTTCTCGTGGGAGCCGCGGGTGGCGGGATGCTCGGGGTTGAGGGCGTGCTTGCGGAAAGCCTCGACAGCCTCCATGTCGCACATGTCCTTCAGGTCCTCGTAATCCCACACAGCCACCTTCTGGATCTCGTGGGAGGTGCGGAAACCGTCGAAGAAGTTGATGAAGGGCACCTTGCCGGAGATGGCGGCCAGATGGGCCACGGGGGAGAGGTCCATGACCTCCTGGACGTTGCCCTCGGCCAGCATGGCGAAGCCGGTCTGGCGGCAGGCCATGACGTCGGAGTGGTCGCCGAAGATGTTCAGGGCGTGGGTGGACACGGTACGGGCGGAGACATGGAACACGGTGGGCAGCTGCTCGGCCGCGATCTTGTACATGTTGGGGATCATCAGCAGCAGGCCCTGAGAGGCGGTGTAGGTGCTGGTGAGGGCGCCCGCGCCCAGGGAGCCGTGGACGGCGCCGGCGGCGCCGGCCTCGGACTGCATCTCGACCACCTTGACCTGGGTGCCGAAGATGTTTTTCAGGCCGTTGGCGGACCACTGGTCAACCAGGTCGGCCATGGGGCTGGACGGGGTGATCGGGTAGATCGCCGCAACTTCGCTGAACGCATAGGATACATGCGCGGCGGCGTTGTTGCCGTCCATGGACTTGAACTTTCTTGCCATAGTTTTTTGCTCCTCCTGAATATTTGATACGGCTGTGTAATGAATACACAGTGGGGTACTCATACAGTATTTAATATACCACGTTTTTTCCGCTCTGTAAATGTTATGTTTGCGCCATTTCCGGAAAATTTTCTTTTTCTCCGGAAGTGTAAAAATTTTCTTCTGTTTTTTGGCGATTTTTGCAAATTGGTGGGCAGGGGGTGATATGATATAATAGAAAAAATGTTTCTGCGGCGCTGCGCGCCGCCTCTGCCCTTTTCTCATCGATGGCCCGGGACCTGCGCGGCCCCGGACTCCGCGCCTACTTTTGCCACGCGGCAAAAGTAGGCAAAAACGCGCTTAAACCTGGCGGTTTAAGAATCCCTTATTTATTGATTAGTTTTGCGCCCGAGGCACAGTCAGTTTGGTCTAAACTTACTGCTGTCCGCTTCGTTCCTCGCCAGCGTCTATTTTAGCGTGGTAATCGGCGGCCCCTACCGTCTAGCGGGGCTAACTCCCCGGGGTGCAAGGTTTGCAGATTTGTCCATTAGGACGAATCCCCGCAGATGGCTCTACCCCTTTGAAAGGCCGGCAGGCGGAGTTGGTCAATTACCAATCCACTAGATTAGATGCCCGAAGGACCGGTAGTTCACGTGGCACCGCAACTCTTCATTTCCGCCGAACCATCGCAAACCCCTCGCCGAGGTCCCTTGCCGTCAGGCGGGACCGAGAAGGGATTCTTAAACCGCAGGTTTAAGTGACTTTTTGGGTACTTTTTGTTCACACAAAAAGTACCCGAGGAGTCCGGGGGCGAGAAGCCCCCGGGGTTCGTATCGAAACAACTACCGTTCGCCGCGTGAAACGCGGCGAAGAAAGGACTTATGCTATGGTCGTAACAATTCGATCCCTTGGTCTCCAAGGGATCAAAGGCTACGACGTCTCCGTGGAGTGCGCCCTCTCCGGAGGGCTCCCCGCCTTCGATGTAGTGGGCCTCCCCGACGCCGCCGTCAAGGAATCAAGAGAAAGAGTCCGCGCTGCCATCAAGAGCTGCGGCGCAAAATTCCCCGTATCAAGAATCACCGTCAATCTGGCCCCCGCAGCCCTGCGGAAGGAAGGCACCGTCTATGACCTCCCCATCCTCCTGGGCATCCTGGCCGCCCAGGGCGACATCGACCCCCCGGAGAATACCGCCGCCTTCCTGGGCGAGCTCTCCCTGACGGGCGCGCTGCGCCCTATCACCGGGATGCTCCCCATGGCCATGGCCGCCGCCCGGGCGGGCGTAAAGGAGCTCTACGTTCCGGCGGAAAACGCCGCCGAAGCCACCCTGGCCGACGGCCTTGCCGTCTACCCGGTGGAAAACGTGGAAGCCCTGCTGTCCCACCTCCGGGGGCGGGAACGCCTCGCCCCCGCCCAGCCCTGGGCGCCGGAGACCGGCGCCGAGCCGGGCCCCGACTTCTCCGAGGTCATGGGCCAGGAGAACGTGAAGCGCGCCCTGGAGATCGCCGCCGCCGGGGGACACAACATCCTGCTCATCGGCTCCCCCGGCGCGGGAAAATCCATGCTGGCCCGCCGCCTGCCCTCCATTCTGCCGGACATGACCAGGCGGGAGGCCCTGGAATCCACCGAGATCTGGTCCGTGGCGGGCATGACTGACCGTAAACATCCCCTCCTCCAGCGCCGCCCCTTCCGCAGTCCCCACCACACCGTCTCCGCCGTGGCCCTGGCGGGAGGCGGGGCCTTCCCACGGCCGGGAGAAATTTCCCTGGCCCACAACGGCGTCCTGTTCCTGGACGAGCTGCCGGAATTCTCCAAGGACGCCATGGAGGTCCTCCGCCAGCCCATCGAAGACGGCGAGGTCACCATCACCCGCACGGCGGGCAGCGTATGCCTGCCCAGCCGGTTCATGCTGGTGTGCGCCATGAACCCCTGCCGCTGCGGCTGGCGGGGCCATCCCTCCGGACGGTGTACCTGCACCGACGCCATGGTGGAGAAGTACGTCTCCCGGATCTCCGGCCCCATGCTGGACCGGATCGACCTCCATGTGGAGGTGCCTTCAGTGGAGTTCGAGGCCATGCGCCGCCGGGAGAAGCCGGAGCCCTCCTCCGCCATCAAGGCCCGGGTGAACGCCGCCCGCGCCCTCCAGGCGGATCGCTTCGCCGGAACGGAGGTCAGCTGCAACGCCCATATGACCGCCGCACGGGTGGGGGAGTTCTGCCGCCTGGACGACGCAGGGGAGCGGATCCTGAAGGCCGCCTTCGACCGCATGGGCCTCACCGCCCGGAGCCACGACCGGATCCTCCGGGTGGCCCGGACCATCGCGGACCTGGACGGCGCGGAGCGCATCTCCGCCGCCCACCTGGCGGAGGCCATCCAGTACCGGAACACGGAAATCCTGCGGAGATAACCGCAGCGAACAGATAAGGGAGGACGCCCGAGGGCGTCCTCCCTTATTTATTCGTCCATCTCAAACTCGATCCCGGGGTCGTTGGTGATCTGTACTTCCTTCACCCGGCCCAGGCTGTCCAGCTCCAGAAGGCACATAAAGGCAAAGCCCTCCGCACTTCCAAGCAGCAGGCATTTCCTTCCCCGCACCCCCTGGCCGGTCAGGGTCCCGGAAGCGCTCCGGTCCATCCCTGCCGCCGCCATATCCTGCTGAACCATGGACAGCAGAGCCAGGGCGTTCTCCGCTCCCTCCTGCCGGTTCTCCAAGAAGGTGCATACGCAGTCGCCGTGGAGCATGGGCCGCAGCCTCTCCGCGCCGCCCTCCCGGAAAAACCGGCTCAGGGCCGCGAAATCATGGGCCTCGTCAAATACGACGCCTCCCGCGTACTCCCCCACCGCGCAGTTCCCGGAGAGGACGCACAGAGTGGAGACCACCGTGCCGGGCTTCACCAGGTCCCGCTGGTCCTCCGCCACCAGCTCCATGGGGTGGCACAGCTCCACGTCCCCCATCCGGGTGGAGACGGTGACGCTGATAAACTTGGTCAGCGGCTCCATGCCCAGGAAGGTCTCCCCCACCCGGGCGTCCGTAACCACGCCCTGGAGGAGCACCGTCTCCCCCTGGGCCTCCACCACGCCCGTGCTCTCCCCCTCGTCGTAGGAGATCCGCAGGGGAAAGCCCACCATGTTCAGGCGCAGCTCGTCCCCCTCCCGAAGGTCCGGCAGCACCCCGGCGCAGACCAGGTCCACCACGGCCATATCCCCGGCCTCCTCACGGCGGACCAGCACCCGGCGGCTGAGGGGTCCCGCGTCCTCCGGCGTCACGTCCTTCACCACCCGGCAGGTCCACTGGCACCCGGAGGCGGCGTGGGTGTCCATGCCCAGCAGCTCCTCCGCTCCGGTCTCCGGGTCCAGACGGGTGCGGATGACCGCCGCCGCGTCGCCGATGCGATAGTAATAGTAGTCCCCGCCGTAGCCGGGGATCCGCCGTCCCTCCGCCATGGCGAGCTCCGCCAGCCGGAAGGCGTCCTCCGGACGGGCGGCAAGCTCCGTCAAAGCGAAGCTGTCCAAACGCGCCGCCATGGGTTACACCTCGTAATCCACAGCCACCCGGTCGGTCCGGATGGCCTTGCACAGCGCGGACACTTCCTGATGGCGGGGATCGTTTTTATAAGCCTCCAGGTCCTCCAGCGAGTCGAAAACGGAGATCAGGACCGCGTCATAATTGCCGGGGGCGCAGTTGACGCCCACCTCCTGCTCCCGAATTTGAGGGATTACGCCATACAGTCCCCGCAGCCCCTCCAGAAAGGCCCGGGCCTCCGCTTCCTTCCCGGGCAGAAATTTCCACATGACGATATGCTTGATCATAAATAAGCTCCTCCTGCTGCAATATGTAAATCAAATAGATTTTATCCCTTTTTCAGGCGGGTATGCCTTTTTTCCTCCATCTTCATTTTATACAGCTCCTCGGTGGCAAAGCTCAGCTTGGTCACCACGTTCTGCTTTTGAGGGTAGCAGTACAGGCTGTCGTTGTCGGTGGAGATGTCCACGCAGTCCTCCGGGCGGACATAGCAGTAGTCGTACTCCACGTGGAGCCCGTACATCCCCAGGGGCGGGCGGTGGATGCGGTAGGGCTGTCCGTTGTGCTCCCCCTCCACCACGAAGCCGTTCTCCATATCGTGGGTGAGCCGGGCCGTTCCCAGCTTCTGGAACCGCCAGGCGTTGGGCAGGGAGAAGACCTCCACCTGGTCCTCGAAGCGGTAGGTCCCCGCCTCCAGCTGGGCGCGGACCTGGCCGCGCTCCCACTCGAACCAGTCCGGGGGATAGGCGAACTCCGTCTCCCCCTCCCGGGCGTGGAGGACCCCCAGCTCGTCCAGCTCCCACTCCTTGCCGCAGGCCCCGCAGCGCAGGACCGCTCCTTTGCTCTCCATGCGGCTCTCCGCCAGGCAGTGGGGGCACTGGTAGAGCACCTTATGGAGCCCCTCCGCCCGGAAGGGCTCTGTAATGCGGATGTTCTGCTCCCGCTGCCAGCGGTACTCGTCGTAGTCCATGGCCCGCCGGATGGCCTCGCCGATCTCGGCGGCGGACTTTTCCGCCACATCCCCGGCGGTGAGCACCTGGGTCATGGTGGTGTAAAGGGGGACCTTCCGGGGCTGGCGGTAGTTCCAGAAGGGGGTGTGGAGGTAGTTGCCGTGGTGGAGCAGCACTACCACCGGGACCCCCTGCTTCTTCACCAGCTTGCCCAGGGAGTCGGGGAGGATGGCAGTGGTGCCGATGGGGGAGTACCGGGCCTCGGGGTACATGCACAGGATGTCCCCGTAGTCCTGGAGAACCTTTTTCACCGAGCGCAGCAGGGTCATGTCGGTGGTGAACTTCCGCTTGCACAGGCAGCCCAGCCACTCCATGATGAAGGGGCGGCGGTAGTAGCCGTCGATGGTGGCGATGTTGTTCACGGGATGGGGCCAGGTGGCGATGGCGCAGAGGTGGAAGTCCACGAAGTACATGTGGTTCGACAGCAGGATGTAGGGCGGCTTCAGCCCCTCCATGTTGATTTTCTCGATCCGGTACTCCTGCCCCATCATGCTCAGACCGCACAGGGCCCGGAGGATGGCGGTGAAGACCTTCCGCTGCCGCAGGGGCGGCCGGGTGGTGTCATAGCGCCTGAGGCTGCCGTAGTTGACGTCGATGCTCTCCATAGTTCTCCCCTTCCTCCCGCCGGTCAACACACTTCCGGCAGGTATTGATACCAGTTTATCACAAAACCGGCAGGAAAGCAAACCCGGATTCTGGAAGAACGCGGACATGCCGGACGTGAGCGGCGCAGCGGGCCGAACCCGGGGAATCTCCTCCCGGCCGGCTGATTTGACTGCGCCGTTTGCTCCGCTGCGCGCAAAATGAAGATATTTTACAAGCCAGCAGAAAATCCATCTGGTATAATAGGCATCGTCAAGGAGGAAAACCGTATGAAAAAAGAGGTAAGAACGGTGGTCTATGATGACGAGCTGCACATTGAGGCGTATCGTTTTGAGGGAATCGTACAGCCATTCCCGAACCATTTCCATGAATACTATGTGATCGGGTTTATAGATGACGGGGAGCGTGTCCTGTCCTGCAAAAATCAGGAGCACGTCATCGCAAAGGGCAATGTTCTCCTGTTCAACCCAGGCGACAGCCACGCCTGCGTCCAGAGTGACGGCGGCACGCTGGATTACCGGGGCTTCAACATCACCAAGGAGGTCATGCTGGATTTAGCGGAGGAAGCTGCGGGCAGACGGGAACTGCCCGGATTTTCCCGGAACGTGATCTTTGATGAAGAAGTCACCTGCTGTCTGCGCCCGCTCCATGAGCTGGTGATGAAAGGCTCCGGTGAATTGGGGAAAGAGGAAACTCTGCTGCTCCTGATTTCCCGGCTGATCCAGCAATATGGTCAGCCCTTTGAGAGCTGCGTCCCGGAGTGTCGGGATGAAATTGAAAAAGCCTGTGCCTTTATGGAACAGCACTATGCCGAGCGGATTCGCTTGGATCAGATCTGCCGCTGCGCCGGCTTGAGCAAATCCACCCTGCTCCGGGCTTTTGCCCGTTCAAAGGGCGTTACGCCTTACAGCTACCTGGAAAACATTCGTATCGGCAAAGCGAAAAAGCTCTTGGAACAGGGCGTTCCCCCCGTTGAGGCGGCGCTGCATACCGGCTTCTCCGACCAGAGCCACTTCACCAACTATTTCAGCCGGTTTATCGGATTGGCCCCCGGTATCTATCGGGATATATTCAAGGATACGGAGGAAGCGCCGCATGAGGGGCGGTAGTACAGCGGGACATTTCTCCGCCCTGCTCACGATCATCATCTGGGGAACGGCCTTTATCTACACCAAAATCCTGCTGGCTGACTTCCAGCCGGCAGAGATACTGTTCTTCCGCTTTGTTATAGGGCTGCTGGCCCTGTTGGCTGTTTATCCCAAACCTTTGAAAGGAACAAGCAGGCGGCAGGAGCTGACCTTTGCCGCAGCGGGCCTGTGCGGGGTATGCCTTTACTACCTGGCGGAAAATATCGCGCTCACATACACAATGGCTTCCAATGTCGGGGTGATTATTTCCACAGCTCCGTTTTTCACGGCGATCCTATCCCACCTGTTTCTGAAAGAGGAAAAGCCCCGCGTCAGCTTTTTTATCGGCTTTGCTGCCGCGATGGCCGGAGTCGCTCTTATCAGCTTCAATGGCTCCAAGCTGGAACTGAACCCCATCGGGGACTTGCTGGCCCTGCTGGCCGCGCTGATTTGGGCCTGCTATTCCGTACTGACAAAGAAGATCAGCGGCTGCCGCACGATCCTCGCCACCCGGCGGATATTCTGCTACGGCATCCTGTTCATGCTCCCGACCCTATTCCTGTTTGACTTCAAGCTGGAATTGGCAAGGTTTACAAATCCCCTGTACCTGTTCAGCATCCTCTTCCTGGGGCTGGGGGCGTCGGCCCTGTGCTTCGTCACCTGGAACTTTGCGGTCAAGACGCTGGGCGCGGTCAAAACATGCGTTTATATCTACATGGTCCCTGTGATTACGGCGGCAGCTTCTGCCGTTATCCTTCACGAGAAAATCACCGCCCTGGCTGCTGCCGGGACGGCGCTGACGCTGGCGGGCCTGTTCCTGTCAGAGAGCAAACTGTTTTTGAGGAAAGAGGCAAAACAAAATGGACCGGCAAAATGAAAAGTGTGTCATGATCATTGACGAGAGCCTGCCCCTGGGTATGGTCGCAAACACGGCGGCAATCATGGGGATCACCCTGGGAAAGAAAATGCCGGAGGTGGTAGGGGCCGACGTTACCGACCAGAGCGGCAGCAAGCATCTTGGTATTATCGAATTTCCCATACCGATTCTGCAGGGTTCGCCGGAAGTTATCAAGCGGATACGGGAAAAGCTCTACCAGCCGGACTTTCAGGATTTGACGGCAGTGGACTTCTCTGACCTGGCCCAAGGGTGCAGGACCTACGACGAATTTATTGAGAAGATGGGCCATGTTCCCGAAAGCGCCCTGCAATATTTCGGCGTTGCGATCTGCGGCCCAAAGAAAAAGGTCAACAAGCTGACTGGGAGTATGCCGCTGCTGCGTTAAAAATTCTGCGCCGCAGCATGGCGGCCGCTTATCCAGCCCTTCGTCTTTACACCGTTTCCGCCTATGAAATCCGGCGCAGTCCGGTTCCGTCGGGAACCTGTTGGCCGGCGGATACATAGAATGCCCTGGTGCGGCGCTGCGGAGCGCCCCGCTCCCGCCCCAGCGCCGGCAAATGTTCATCGTGCATCTCTTGACTTGAAAGTTTTTCCTGAATTCCTGCCCGGCGTCAGGCGGCCGGAGGATGGCGAAAGTATGCTTTTTATGGGAGATTTGATGAATTGGTGTATAAGGAGTATTTTTTATGAATCAGCATTCACCTTGCGGCAGCTCAAAGATCCATCTTCTTTCCGTTCTGCGCAGCTGTCCGCAAGCGGCGGCAAAAATTGCAGGCAGTGAAACTTACCCGGATATATCGGGCACGGTGCGATTCTACCAAATCAGCGAAGGCGTCATCGTCCTGGCTGAAATCCATGGCCTGCCCCATTCCAAAGTTCCCTGCCGGGAGCGTATCTTCGGGTTTCATATCCACAAGGGGACCGACTGCGCGGGTAATATGGACGATCCCTTTGCCGACGCCATGTCCCATTACAACCCGAGGGACTGTGAACATCCGCACCACGCCGGGGACCTGCCGCCGCTGTTCGGAAACGACGGATTTGCGCTCTCCCTGTTTTTCACCAATCGGTTTTCCGTAAACGAGATCATCGGAAGAACCGTTATCATCCACGACCATCCCGATGACTTTACGACCCAGCCGTCCGGCAATTCCGGCACAAAAATCGCCTGCGGAGCAGTACGCAGGGCGTCGGCTGCCTGCCTGTAATACTTTTGCGTCAAAAAGCGCTTGGCGGCGCGTGCGCCGCCGGACCGTCATTGGAACCGAAACCCGCCGCAGTCTTCACTGCGGCGGGTTTCGTTCAGCGGCTCGTGTGCGCCGCCTACCGCCCCTCCAGCCGTTCCTCCACCCGGAAATTCCCATCAATCCCCGGATAGATCAGGAACAGCGCCGGAAGGGCCGGGATCCAGAAGTTGGTAAAGGGCAGCAGCGTCACCGCCAGCGGGAAGAACCGCAGCACCAGCCCCCAGTAGCCGCCCATGATTGCCAGCGCCGACAGAGTCCTTGGCAGCTGGCCGATGCACAGCAGCACTCCGTTTTTCAGCATCTGCCCGAAAGACAGCTCCATCAAGGCCAGCTGAGGCCACAGGTACAGCGACAGCGCCAATACCACCAGCGCCCCCGCGACAAGCCCCGCCCCCATGGCCGTGCTCAGCTGGAGCGCTCCGGCGTGGAAGAGCAGGAATACCTGAACAGCCAGCAGACTGCCCCCCACAGCGCCCGGCAGAAGGGCCGCTTTGGCGCTGCGCTTCCAGGCCCGGCGGTAGATGTGCCACCAGAAGCCCGGCTCATCCCGCAGTCCCCGCAGGATGGTATCCGCCAATCCGCACAGCTCCGGCCCCGCCAGCGCTCCGCCGATGAAGCCGAAGACAGGAGCGAAGATCAGCACATGGGAGTAAAGGGAAAATGCCGTACCCGCCAAAAAGGGCACACATCCCACCAGCGCCAGAAATCCCGCCCGGAACACATCCCAGAAGTCCCGTGTCAGCATCTCCCAGAAGCGGGGGAAGCCGGTTTTGCGGGGGGTGTCCGGCGGCACGCCGGGTCCCTCGCGGTCATAATTCGGAAGAAATCCCATGGTGGTACGCTCCTTTCCACGCGGTCAGTCAAAGAGGGCCGCCCAGAGGGCCTGAGCCCCCGCGAAGGCGTTCTCGTCCGCCTCCGTCGGGATCATCCTGCGGGCAAAGTACAGTGTGTCAGGGAGGCAGTTGTCCCAGTCCACCTCCGCCGCTCCCTCCCAGTCCGAAAGGGGACGGGTCATATTCTCCCAGTCCACGGAGCCCTCCGGCGGCGTGGAGCCGTCCAGGTAACTGAGGGCGTCGTGGTTGGTCTGAAAGCTCTCCGGGTCGTCCAGAAGGAAAATGCCGCTCTGGCGGGTGTAGAAGTCGGCGTTCAGCTTATCCAGGTTGGTGGTCATCACCTGGATGGCGGCGTCGTCCATGGCGGTGGAGGCGTAGTCGATCTGGATGGCATTGACGGCCACGTGGACCTCGCCGTCGCCGTTAAAGTCCGGAGCGGCCCTCTCCAGCGCGGCTTGCAGGGAGGCGATCTCGTCCGGGGTGGCCGCGTAGCGGGTCACCAGAGCTACGGAGCAGTCGGCGTTCACCTTGTTCAGGCGCTCCCAGGCGATGCCGCAGAGAAGGATCACCGCCAGCACCGCGATCAGGACATGGAGCCAGTGGTACCGCCACCAGTTGTCCCGGCGCTGCTGGGGCGTCATGTTTTCGGGCATTTCTCTGGGGATGGGACGTTTTGACATACCTGTCTCCCTTTCTGCTTACAGATGGATCTCCAGCGGCGCGGCGGCAAGGCCGGTCCCGCCATGGAGCCCCGCGGGGCCGTAGCTGTACCAGGCGTAACGCACCGTCTCCGGCGCGGGAACGCCGGGAGCGCTCACCCGGACGGCGTCCGGAGCGGCGATTTCAGCGTTCGCGTCATAAAATACGCCGTCCGCGCCCGCCAGCTGAAAACCTCCGCCGGTCAGCGTCAGTCCGCCGCCGGTATGGGCGAAGCGGAGCAATACGGCGCCGCCCTCCCGCCGGGCGGAGGTACACACCGGAGACCGTCCGGCCGCCGGCTGACGGTACACGGCTTCCAGGACCAGCAGGCCCAGGCGGGTTCCGGGGGTGCGTTTATCGGTAGGGTGGATGTTGTCAAATTCGCCGCAGTCCGCCAGGACGGCAATCTCCACGCCCGGCAGGTCCCGGGCGGCGTCCGCCTGGGCCTTGCGGAGAACGGGCCAGCGCATGGGGTCGCCGGAAGCGGCATCCTCTTTGCTGATATACATAGGCAGCTGCACGAGGAGGAAGGGTTTTTCTTCATCCTCCCAGTCCCGCCGCCAGAGCCGGATGAGGCGGGTCAGCAGGGCATAGTAGTCCTCCGGCCATTCCTCGTCCTGCTCCCCCTGGTAGTACCAGAAGCCCCGGAGGGCGTAGGGAGCCAGGGGCTTGACCATGGCGCGGTACAGGTTTCCGGGACAGTGGAAGCTGGCCCGCCCCGCCGGGGGAGGCCAGGGGTATGGGCCCTCCGGACAGGCGTTCCAGACGTCCAGCGCCGTCTGATAGTCCGCCTGCTCCCGCTGGAACACGGCGTCCGGCTTATCGCCGATCCGCTCGTCATAATCCCTTACCCGCTTCGCGCCCTCCGGAAATTCCAGCAGGGCCTCCCGGCTGATCCAGCAGTGGGCATAGGTCGCTCCCCAGCAGCAGACGATAACGCCCACATGGACGTCCGGCAGGTACTCCGTCAGCGTCCGTCCGGCATAGTAAGCCACGGCGGACAGCTCCCCGGCGGAGGCAGGGCCCACGGCGGTCCAGGACAGCTCCTCCGGCGGCTCCTGGGTCGCCCGGGGGATCGTGCAGACATGCAGCCGGGGATTCTCGCTGTTCCGGACGGCCTCCTCCCCATTTTCGGACCGGGAGAGGGGCAGTTCCATATTGCTTTGGCCTCCCGCCAGCCAGACCTCGCCGAGGTAAACGCCGGTCCGCCGCAGCGTCTCCCTGCCGCAGGAGACGGCAAGCACATAGGGGCCTCCCGCCGGGAGCGGAGGCAGATCGACCCGCCAGCGGCCGTCCGCCCCGGCCCTGGTCCCCGCGGTCAGGCCGGAGAGGGAGACCGTCACGGTCTTTCCAGCGGGAGCCGTCCCCCAGAAGGGGATGGGCGTGTCCCGCTGGAGGACCATTCCATCGCCAAACAGGGCGGCTAATGTGAGCTTCACAGCTTTTCGCCCCGCAGATAGGCCAGATTCTTTGCCACCAGCTCGCACCGCTGGGCCACGCAGGCCGCCGAGCGCATGGGATCGGTGGGGGTATGGAGGGCGAAGTCCACCAGGCGGTCCACCGTGGTGGAGGCCACGTGGAGGCGGGTGTCGGCGGAGGCGTAGTAGATGTAGAGGCTTCCGTCGTCGTCCACGATGGCCCCATTGGTGAAGACCACGTTGCTGACGTCCCCGGTCCGCTCGTCCCAGCGGGGGGCGATGAGGAAGCCGGAGGGCTCGGCGATGACCTGGGAGGGATTCTCCAGGGCGGTGAGGAACACGTAGACCACGTACCGCAGCCCGGCGGCGGTGTTTCGCACGCCGTGGGCGATGTGGAGCCAGCCGGCCTCTGTCTTGATGGGTACCGCTCCCGCGCCGTTCTTGGATTCGGTGATGGTGTGGTACTTCCGCTTGCTGGTGATGCGCTCGTGGCCGATCACCGGATGGGTGATGTCCTCGCAGAGGCCGAAGCCGATGCCGCCGCCGCTGCCGGTGTCGATGAAGCCGTCCATGGGGCGGGTGAAGAAGGCGTATTTCCCCTCCACGAACTCCGGCAGGAGGCAGACGTTGCGCTGCTGGGGGCTCTCCCGGGTCACCAGATTGGGCAGGCGCTCCCAGGTTTTCAGGTCCCTGGTGCGCACGATGCCCGCCGCCGCCACGGCGGCGGAGAGGTCGGGATTGGCGGGATCCTTGCTCTCGGAGCAGAACACGCCGTAGATCCAGCCATCCTCGTGGCGGGTCAGGCGCATATCGTAGACGTTGGTCTCCTCGGGGCAGGTGTCCGGCAGTTGGAGGGGATAGTCCCAGAACCGGAAGCCCTCCACAGGGCTCTCGCTCTCCGCTACGGCGAAGAAGCTCTTCCGGTCGTTGCCCTCCACCCGGGCCACCAGATAGTATTTCCCATTCAGCTTGATGGCCCCGGCGTTGAACACCGCGTTGACCCCCAGGCGCTCCATGAAATAGGGGTTGGTTTCGGGGTTCAGGTCGTACCGCCAGATCACCGGGGCGTGCTCGCGGGTCAGCACCGGGTACTCCCAGCGGGTGTAGACGCCGTTATAAAAATCGCTGGGGCGGTTCTTGCGGTTGATGATCGTTTCGTACCGGGCGTTCTCCCGGGCAAGGGCGGTCTCAAAGGAAAACATCAGGGTCCCTCCTTATCAGTTCCATACACATCCGTCCGTTGTGGTAGGGGCATTTCCAGGGCTCGACAACAGGCTTCTCCCGGTCGGGGACCCCATTCTCGTCCAGCCGCCAGAACCACTCGCCGCCGGGGCGGCGGTCCTCCACCTTTCCGGTGATGTAACGCCAGAGGCTGGCGGCGGCGTCCCGGCAGTCCGTCCGGTCCGGATGCTTGATAAACTCGTTGACAAAGCCCAGCAGGGCCTCCGCCTGGACCCACCAGACCCGATGGCCGTCCACAACGCCCCTCTCGCACTCGTTGGCCAGGGAGCCGTTGAAGGCGGCGCGAAGGACGCTGTCCGCCAGGGCGCTGTCAATGGCGGCGATTTTTGCCGTCAGAACATCGTTTCCCAGGAGGGAACAGCCCCAGTCGATGAGCCAGCTGGACTCGATGTCGTGGCCGTAGCTGGTCAGGTCGATGAGGGAGCGGTAGTTTTTGTCAAAAAAGACCTCCTGCCGCTGTAATTCCGGATTATACACCTTCCCGGCGTAGATGTCCAGAATACGCTCCATGGCGGCGGCGGTTTCCGGAATTTTTTCCGCCTGATACAGGCCGGAATAGCCCTCAAATACGTGGAGCAGCGTATTCATGGTCCGCTCCGCCAGGACGCCGTTCTCGCTGAGCTTCTCGTTGCCGGCGGGCCGGAAGTCCCGGGTGAATGCCTCCAGATAGCCGCCGGCGTCGGTGCAGCGGGCCTCGATGAGTTTGAACAGGTCCTTGGCCAGGGCCAGGGCTTCCGCTTCGCCGGTGAGGCGGTAGTAGGCGGACAGGGCGTAAATGGCAAAGGCCTGGTTGTAGGTGTGCTTGGTGGTGTCCAGGGGCCGGCCGTCATAGGTGACGGACCAGTAGACGCCGCCCTGCTCCCGGTCCAGACACTTCTCCGTCAGGAAGCGGCAGGCGTGGCGGGCGTAGGGGATCAGCGATTCATCCCCGGTGGTCATGGCGGCCTCCGAAAAGAACCAGAGAATGCGGCTGTTGAGGATGCACCCTTTCTCCGCCTGCTTGTCAAGGCGCAGGTCAAAGTCCATGAAGCCGTAGTACCCGCCGTGCTCCTCGTCCCGCAGAGCCTGCCAGAAGGGCAGGAGACGGTCCGTGAGCATGGCGCGGGCGGCTTGCTCGATGCGCTGCATAGAAAAAGCCCTCCCTTACCGTTTGCCAACCTCGCGGTCGGATTCGCTGGTCTGGTCGTGAGCGAGAATGTAGTCCACCACCTCGTCCGCGGTGGTGAAGGCCAGACCCACATAGCTGTCGGCGCAGCCGTAGTAGACGGCGATGCGTCCGGTATCCCCGTCCTGGAGGGTGGCGCAGGGGAAGCACACGTTGGGCACAAAGCCCCGCTCCTCGTACCACTCCTCCGGGGTCAGCAGGAAGGTATTGCAGCGGTGGAGGACCCTGCTGGGCTCGTTGATGTCCAGGATAGCCCCGCCGATGGAATAGACGTAGCCGTTGCAGGTTCCGGTGACGCCGTGGTAGAACAGCAGCCAGCCCTTGTCCGTCTCAATGGGGGCCGCGCCGCCGCCGATTTTGAGGTTCTCCCACCAGTTTCCGCTCTTGCCCATGACGTGGCGGTGGCGGCCCCAGAACTCCATATCCGGGCTCTGGCTGAGGAAGATGTCGCCGAAGGGCGTATGCCCGGAGTCGGAGGGACGGGAGAGCATGGTATACATGCCGTTCACCTTCCGGGGGAACAGCACCGCGTTGCGGTTGAAGGGGACGAAGGGGCTTTCGACCCGGGTGAAGGTCCGGAAATCTTTCGTCTCCGCCATGCCGATGGACGCGCCGTAGAAGTCCTGGCACCAGATGATATAATAGGTGCCCTCCACCTTCACCAGCCGGGGGTCGTAGGCGTAGAGGGGCTGTGCGGGATTTCCCTCTTTGTCAACGAATTGGATCTTTTCCCGGTCAAAGGCCCAGTGGACGCCGTCCTGGCTGCGGCCCAGGTAGATGTAGGGAATGCCGTTGGTCTGCTCCCCGCGGAACACGCCGATGAACGCGCCCTCATAGGGCATGACGGCGCTGTTGAAGATCCGGGCCACGCCGGGGAGAGGGTTCCGGCCAATAACAGGATTCTCCCGATACCGCCACAGGGGCGCGCCGCAGTCCGCGGGACGGTCCTGCCAGGGGATGTTGGGGAGAGCGGAGCAAATCAGTTTCGTCTTCCTCATAATAAATTCCTTTCTATGCCTCTGTTTTCAGGTACCGCCCGGCGCTTGCGCCGGGCGGCACCCTATGGAGAGAGGAAAAGTTTATCCCTTCACCGCGCCCGCGGCCATGCCGGAGTAGATCTGGTCCTGGCAGAGCAGGAAGATGATCAGAGCGGGGATGATGGTGATGAGCACGCCGGCGCAGATGTAGTTGTACTGGCTGCCCATAGGCCCGGTGAACACGTACAGGGAGGTGGACACCACCTGGAAGCGGGTCTTGTCCTGGAGGTACAGCCCGGCCATGTAGTACTCATTGTAGGTGCTTACTCCCTTGAGGATGGCGCTGGTGACGATGGCGGGCTTGAGCAGGGGGAACAGGATCCGGAAGAACGCGCCGAAATAGGTGCAGCCGTCCATGATGGCGGATTCGTCCAGGTTCACCGACAGGTTCTCGAAGAACTGGAGGAAAATATAGATGGTGATGACGTCGGTGCCCAGCATGAGGATGATGTAGCCGTGCATGGTGTTCACCAGGTTCAGGGCGGTCATGATCTGGTACACCGTGACCTGGCTGGCGATGCCGGGGATCAGGGTAGCAATCATGAACAGATTCCGGATGAGCCCGTTGCCGGGGAACTTGAACCGGTTGAGCACATAGGCCAGCATGGCGCTGATGAACACGCTGCCCACCAGGACGCAGATGACGATGAAAAAGCTGTTCAGGAACGCGCTGCCCATGTCGGCCTGCTGCCAGGCGGTCTTGAAGTTCTCAAAGTAGGTCCAGCTCCGGGGCAGGACCATGACGTTGGTGCTCTGGTACTCCTCCACGCTCTTAAAGGCGGTGATGACGCAGGAGACGATGGGCACCAGGGCCACGAAGGCGGCGAAGATCAGGAATACGTACTTGACCACGCTGATGAGGCCCCGCTGGAATTTCATTGCGCCTACGCTCTTTTCCATTACTTTCTGCCTCCCTTCCCGTCAGCGATATAGTGCCGGGGACGGTTCTCCGCCTCGTCCATCTTCTTCTCCGCAAACTTCTGGATGAAGGTCACGATCACGATGATGCCCAGCAGGACCACCGCCATGGCGCTGGCCAGGCCCACCTTCATGTCGGTATGAGCCAGCTTGTTCATGACCACGAAGTAGGTGGAGGTACCGAAGGTGCCGCCGGTGACCACGTAGGGCATTTCAAAGGCGGACAGCGCGCCGGAGACGGACAGAATCAGGTTCAGTACTACAATGGTGCGGATAGACGGGATGATGATGCACTTGAAGCGCTGCCAGGCGTTGGCCCCGTCGATCTCGGCAGCCTCGTAGAGCACCGGGTCAACGGAGGCGATGGCGCCGATGAACAGCACGATGTTCTGGCCCATGTACTTCCACAGGGAACAGGCCACCAGGACGATGTTGTTGATGGCGGTGTTCTCCAGCCAGTTGGGGGTGTTGGTGATGCCGATCCAGCCCAGCAGGGTGTCCAGCACGAAGCCGGGGTTCAGGAAGAACTTGAAGATAAAGCCCACGGCGATGCCGCAGATGAGGCAGGGGAAGTACAGCGCGCCCCGAAAGAACTTGCTGCCCCGGACCTTGAAGCTGAGGATGGTGGCGAAGAGCAGGGCCAGAGTGATCTGCACCACGGATCCCACCATGTAGTACAGGCTCAGCTTCAGCGCCTGGAAGCAGTCGGAGCGGCTGAACACGTCTATGTAGTTGCGCAGGCCCACGAAGCCGCGGACCCGCAGGTAGTCCCGGTCATAGAAGCTGAACTGCACCATCTTGAAGAAGGGCAGGTAAGTAAAGGTGAACAGGAGCAGCAGCGGCACGATCAGAAAGGTGATGGTGCAGATGATCTGCTGGCCCCGCATGGTCTTGCATTTTTGAATGAAGGTCAGCTTTGGGCGGTCCAAAGTGACTTGTGGTTCCTTCATCGAGTTGCCTCCCTTTCTTTATTTCACACAAGACTTGTAAACCTTATTGAGAGGGGCGGACGCCCCTCTCTCATGGGCGTAACCGGTTACGCGGCGGGCGCGCAGCGGTCCACGGCGGCGTTCCACCGGGCGTTCCAGTCGGCGATGATGTCCTCGAAGGTCTCGCTGCCGGTGACAACGGCCTCGACGATGCGCTGGACGTGGGTGTTGTCGGCGTTGAGGGAGATCTCGCTCTCGCGGTTCACGTCGGGCTGGAGGGTGGCCAGCTCGGTGGGAGCGGGGGTGTCCTCCAGCAGGGTGATGCCGTCAAAGGCGGCCAGCGTGGGAGGATACTCCTGGCTCTTCAGCACGGGCACGCCGCCCTGGTCATAGGCGAAATTGCTGGATTCGGTGAGCCACTTGATGTACAGCATGGAGGCGATCTTGTTGTCGTCGGAGATGGAGTTGTTCACGCCGAAACAGTAGTCCGCGCCGGCGGAGGCGTACTGCGTGCCGCCCACGGTGATGGGGAAGGGCATATAGCCGATGTCGGCGGCGTTGGGGCCGGCCTCCTGCATCTGGACAATGGCCCAGGAGCCCAGAACCATGACGCCGATCTCACCGTTGTTGATCATGGGCTTGCAGCCCTCCCAGTCGGTGGCGGTGGGGGAATCCTCGGTGAGGCCCATGCTCACGGCATCGTAGAGAATCTTGTAGACGGCGT
Organism: Oscillospiraceae bacterium; assembly: GCA_021768185.1. Taxonomy (GTDB): domain Bacteria; phylum Bacillota; class Clostridia; order Oscillospirales; family Oscillospiraceae; genus Pelethomonas. Next base: position 41,309 of record JAETNP010000011.1, on the reverse strand, counting down.
AGGGGCCGGTGCCGTCGCCGCGGTCAGCAAAGGCGTCGTGGGTCTGGGGCATGGTGATGTTCATCCAGTCGGGGTCGGCCGTGGCGCCGCCGCCGATATAGGCGTCCCAGGCGCCCATGGTCCAGCCGGCGGCAAAGTTGGTATACAGGGGGATGGCGTCGGTCTTGTCCTTGATATCCTGGAGGAACTTCAGGAACTCATCGGGGGTCTTGGGCAGGTTGCCGGTGGTGTAGCCGGCGGCCTCGGCCACCTTCTTGTTGTAGATCACGCCCTGGGCGTTGCCGGTGGAGGGGATGCCGTAAACGACGCCGTCATAGGCGCGGTTGGCGGCGAAGTTGTAGTCCGCCTCGATCTCGCTGAGCTGGCACAGGGGATGGAAGTACAGGCCCAGGTCAGGCAGCTGAATGGTGGTGGGAATCATGCAGATGTCGCCCCAGTTGTTGGAGGAAATGCGGGTGGTCATGTCGTCAGCGTAGTTGGTGATGCCTTCATAGTTGATCTTGATGTTGGGGTAGAGCTTGTTGAACTCTTCCACGTACTTTGCGAAGGTGGTGTCGATGATGTCGGTGCGGTGGGTGATGACGCGCAGCTCGGCGGTGATGTCGGTGTAGTCCTCCCCCACCTTCAGGCTGGCATAGCTGGGCAGGCTGCTATCCGTCTTGCCGCCGGAGCTGCCGGAGCTGTTGCCGCTGCCGCCGCAGGCGGTGAGCAGTGCCAGGGACATGACAAATGCGAGTACAAAAGATAGCGCTTTTTTCATGATGATTCCTCCTTATTGTTTGGCTAAATTATTAGCTTATTAAGCCAACATTTACCTTGGTTGTTAGTATACACATCTGCGCACAATTAGTCAATAGTGCAAATTAAATTTAGGCGTTCCGGCTAAAATGCAAGTTAATTTTTTGTGAATTACGCCGGAGGACCGCCTGCGCACAGAAAAAAACAGCAGGCCAACCATACCGGTTTAGCCTGCTTTTATCTTCAATTTAGCCTTCCTGGCCCGGGGAAGCCTCCGTGCTCTCCCGGATCACCAGCCGCCCGGGAGCCGTCCGTGTCACGGGAGCCGGGCTGCCCTCCTGCCGGAGGCGCTGGGACAGCCACTCCATCACCATATCCGCCATCTGCTCCACGTTGACCCGGTAGGTGGTCAGCGGCGGCTGGCACAGCGTGGCAAAGCGGAAATCGTCATAGCCGCACACCGCCACATCCTCCGGCACCCGCTTTCCCGCCCGCCGCAGAGCCTCCACCAGATTATAGGCCACCTCGTCACAGCTGCACAGGAACGCCTGGGGAAGCGTCTGGGGAAGCCGGAGCGGAACAAAGGCCCCGTTTTCGTCCCGGTCCTCCAGCAGCCACTCCTCCCGGGGCACCAGGCCCGCCAGGCGCAGGGCCTTCTGGTAGCCCAGGTACCGGTCCATAATGCTGGAGGTGGCCCGGATGCTGCCCACGAAGCCGATCTCCCGCCGTCCAATACGCAGGAGGTACTCCACAAGCGTATAGCCGCCGTCCAGATTGTCGCTGATGACGCAGTCCCCCGTCCGGCCGGGCAGCTGGAAGTCCAGCAGCAGGCAGGGCAGTCCGGCCCCCTCTACGGCGCGGAGGTACGCCGGGTCCAGATTCCCCATGAAGACGACGGCGTCCACCTTCCGTCCGGACACCAGCGCAGGGGGGACGCAGGAGCGCTCCGCCTCCGGCGTAACGATCTCCACCATGCAGGTGAAGCCCTCGCCGCCGCTTTTCAGCACCAGCGAGCGGTACAGGCTGGTATAGAAGGCGTTCTCCGCAAAAAAGCGGTCTGAGACCAGCACGCCGATATTGCCGGTGCCCGCCGGCGCTTCCCGGCCTTTGGCGCCCTCGTAGCCCATCTGCCTGGCCAGAGCCACCACCTTGGCCCGCATTTCCTCACTGACGCCGGATTTTCCCGCCAGCGCTTTGGATACGGATACCACGCTGATCCCCAGCTTATCTGCGATATCCGCCATCCGTACCGGTTTACCCATAGGAAATCCCTCCCAGTAAATCAAGTCGCTTGTTTCTTCTTTATTACTTGATTATAAGCCAATTTAGCCCGTTCGTCAATATGGACATGAACGGGCCGCAAATTAAATAAGTTAAATTTTAATTAAATTGTCCTTGCGGTTTTCCTATGCCTGTGCTATGCTGGCTCTCATACAGTCTGTATTGGGCAGACCCGCTCCAGAAGCAGCCGGAAGGGTCGGCGGCATGTTTCAGAGGGAGGCGAGACCTCCTCTATTACTCCGGCAATTAAAATGAGAAAGGACGAGACAGAATGGCATATTTTCCGGAACAGTTTTTATGGGGGGCGGCGTCCGCCTCCTATCAGATCGAGGGCGGCGCCGGCGAAGGCGGCCGTGGCCGGAGTATTTGGGACACATTTTCCCACACCCCCGGCAAGGTAAAGCGGGGAGAGACCGGCGACACGGCGGCGGACAGCTGGCGCCGCTGGCGGGAGGATGCAGCGCTGGTGAAGGCCATGGGCCTGGGGGCCTACCGGTTCTCCGCCGCATGGCCCCGCATTGCGCCGGACGGCGGCGTCTGGAATCCGGAGGGCTTCGCCTACTATGACAGGCTGGTGGATACCCTGCTGGAGGCCGGCGTGCAGCCCTGGATGACGCTGTACCACTGGGATCTGCCCCAGGCGCTGCAAAACAGAGGCGGTTGGCAGAACGGGGAGACCGTGGATGCCTTCGCCGCCTATGCCGGAGAGATGGCCCAGCATTTCAAGGGCCGGGTGAAGCACTGGTTCACCTTCAACGAGCCCCAGTGCTTCCTGGGCATGGGGTACGGCTCCGGCGAGCACGCCCCGGGACTCCGGCTGGACAGCCCGAGCCTGGAAACCTGCTGGCAGAACTTCCGGCAGGCCCATATACTGGCCGCCCAGTGCCTCCACAGTGCAGATCAGGAGAACCAGGTGGGCATCGCCTCCACGGGAACCGTCTGCTTCCCCGCTTCCGACCGTCCGGAGGACATCCAGGCCGCCAGGGAGCGCACTTTCGCCTGTCCCGAGGGCGTCTATTCCTTCTCCCACGCGCTGGCTCTGGACGGTCTGACGGATGCACTGGATTTCGTCGGCCTCAATCTCTACCACGGCATTCCTGTCCGCATGGGAAGCCGGGGACCTGAGGTCCTCCCCCACCCCGTGGGCGGTCCCCGCACCGCCATGGACTGGCCGGTCACTCCGGAGGCTCTGGAATGGGGCCCGCGCTTTCTGGCGGAGCGGTATCGGCTGCCGGTCTATATCAGCGAGAACGGCCTGTCCTGCCGGGACCAGATCTTCCTGGACGGAAAAGTCCACGACCCCCAGCGGATCGACTTCCTCACCCGGTATCTCCGCGCCCTGTCCCGGGCCATTGCGGCCGGGGCGGATGTGCGGGGCTATTTCCACTGGTCCCTCACCGACAACTTCGAGTGGGCGGAGGGCTATGACCAGCGGTTCGGGCTGGCCTATGTGGACTATGCCGCCGGGGAGCGGACGCTGAAGGACAGCGGGTACTGGTATGCGGAGACCGTGCGGACAAATGGACGGAACCTGTAAGCGGACAGTCACCCGCCGCCTCGCAGACGATCCGCCGGCAGCGGCGGGCCAGCTTTTTTGACAAGCAAACTTCGCTGTCTGGAGGCATTTTACTGTTTTCATGCAGGGGAACGCTGTAAGCACGCCAAAGAATTAGTTTCTGAAAACGGCAAAACTCCCATTGACTTTTTTCCTGAAGCGACGTATACTGTCCTTGCCAGAAAAACGAAATAAGGCTATATTGTCTGTTTTGGGAGGATGATTGTGATGCAGCTCATGGACGCGTTGGTAAAGCCTGCTGCTGGGCCCGGGCTGGAACTGCGGCAGGTTCCCGTACCCGAACCGGGCCCGGGGCAGGTGTTGATTAAGATCCATAAGACCGCCATCTGCGGTACGGACGTACATATTTATAATTGGGACCCCTGGGCCCAGGAGCATATCAGACCGCCCATGGTCATCGGCCATGAGTATGTCGGCGAGGTCGCCAAGCTGGGGGCGGGCGTTACGGGGCTCTATGTGGGCCAGCGGGTCAGCGGCGAGGGGCATATTACCTGCGGCCGCTGCCGCAACTGCCATACCGGCAACATCCAGTGGTGCAAGGACACCAAGGGCGTAGGGGTGGATCGGGACGGCGCTTTTGCGGAGTACGTGTGCATTCCGGAGAGCAACGTCATCATCATTGACGAGAGCCTGCCGGAGGACGTGGTAGCTTTCTTCGACGCCTTCGGCAACGCCGCCCATACGGCGCTGATGTGGGACCTGGTCGGAGAGGACGTGCTCATTACCGGCGCAGGGCCCATTGGCATCATTGCGGCAGGCATCTGCAAGTACGCCGGAGCCCGCCGGGTGGTGATCACGGATGTGAACGCCTACCGGCTGGAGCTGGCCCGGAAGATGGGCGTAGACGCGGCGGTGGACGTAAAGAGCGAGGATCTGCCGGCGGTGATGCACAAGCAGGGGCTGGTAGAGGGGTTTGATATCGGCCTGGAGATGAGCGGCAGCGGCGCGGGGCTCCAGCAGATGATTTCCGTTATGCGCAACGGCGGGAAGATCAGCCTTCTGGGAATCTCCAACCAGCCGGTGCCCCTGAATATGAATCAGATCATCTGCAAGGGGCTGACCCTCCAGGGCATCTATGGGCGGAAGATGGACAACTGGCACCAGATGAGCTATATGGTCCAGGGAGGGCTTGATTTGACGCCCGTTATTACCCACAGGTTCCCCTATACGCAGTTTGAGGAGGGATTCGCCGCCATGAACAGCGGGAAATCCGGGAAGGTTATTCTGGACTGGAGCAAATGATCTGCGGCGCTGCGCGCCGCCTCCGCTTCCTATCTAACATTTAGATTCGCCCCTCGCCGGGGCGGGGGCTTACTTTTCCCGCGCGGGAAAAGTAACAAAAGGTCGCTCAAGGAACTACGTTCCTTGAGAATCCTCCTTCATTACGGGGGTGATTAGTTTCCCTCCGACGTACCGGGTTTAATTCTACCCGCAATCCTCCGTTGGTGCGCCGGACTTCTGCGTCTACCCACGGGTCCTTACGGGAGTGCTTGCTGCGGCGCCGCTTCTATAACCAGTCTGCCACCATCGCTGGGAGCTCCGGTAAAACGGAGAAGGCCAGCGTCATGCACCCCGGGGAGTTAGCCCCGCTATACGGTAGGGGGCACCGATGACCACGCTGAAATAGACGCAGAAGAGGAACGAAGCGGACAGCAGTAAGGTTTAGACAAAACCGACTGTGCCTTGGGCGCAAAACTAATCAAAATAATGAGGGATTCTTAAACCGCCAGGTTTAAGTGATTTTTTGGGTACTTTTTGTTCACACAAAAAGTACCCGAGGAGTCCGGGGGCGAGAAGCCCCCGGGCTACCAATAAGAAACAGGCAGCGGCGGCCCGCAGGGCCGCAAAGGAAGAACGATAAAGGAGGAAAAACAATGAAGCAAGCATTGGAGAAATACCTCCAGGAACTGACATCCATCAAGGAGGCGGGCACCTGGAAGGGTGAAAGAATCATCACCACCCCCCAGAAGTCGAGAATTGACACCACCGAGGCAAAAAAAGTAGTAAATATGTGTGCCAATAATTACCTGGGTCTCTCTAACCACCCCGCCTTGATCGAGGCGGCCAAAGAGAGCTACGATCAATGGGGCTTTGGCCTGAGCTCCGTCCGCTTCATCTGCGGGACCCAGTCCATCCACAAGGAGCTGGAAAGGAAATTGGCGGAATTCCTTGGCATGGACGACGTCATCCTCTATTCCTCCTGCTTCGATGCCAACGGGGGCCTCTTCGAGACCCTGCTGGGCCCCGAAGACGCCATTATCTCCGATGAACTCAACCACGCCTCCATTATCGACGGCGTGCGCCTGTGCAAGGCCAAGCGCTACCGCTATAAGAACAACGATATGGCCGACCTCCGCGTCCAGCTGGAGGCCGCCCGGGACGCGGGCTGTCAGGTGAAGCTCATTGCCACCGACGGCGTCTTCTCCATGGACGGCTATATCGCCAACCTGAAAGGCATCTGCGATCTGGCCGATGAATTCGACGCCCTGGTGATGGTGGACGACAGCCACGCCGTAGGCTTTATGGGCGACACGGGCCGGGGCACGCCGGAATACTGCGGCGTCCAGGACCGGGTGGATATCATCACCGGCACCTTCGGCAAGGCCCTGGGCGGGGCCTCCGGCGGCTACACCGCCGCCCGGCAGGAGATCGTGGACCTGCTGCGCCAGCGCAGCCGCCCCTATCTGTTCTCCAATACTGTGGCTCCCGCTATCTGCGCCGCCAGCCTCAAGACCATTGAGCTGCTCACCGCCTCCACCGAACTCCGGGACCGGGTCCACGAGAATACCGCGTATTTCCGGGAGAAGCTCAGCGCGCTGGGCTTTGACGTGCTGGAAGGCAGCCATCCCATTGTGGCCGTGATGCTCTACGATGCCAAGGTGGCCGGGGAGTTCGCCGCCCGGATGCTGGAGAAGGGTGTCTACGTGGTGGGCTTCAGTTATCCCGTGGTGCCTCAGGGCAGGGCACGTATCCGCACTCAGGTTTCCGCCGGACACACCAAGGAGGACTTGGACTTCGCCGTAGAGTGCTTCCGACAGGTCAAGGCGGAGATGGGCATCTGACCGCTGCTGAGGATATAAGAGGAGCGTCTCCGCAGGGACTGCAGATCTTCCGGAGACGCTCCTTTTTTTGGCGTCCTGTATTCTTCCGGATACCGGTCATGAAAAAAATTTGAAAAGTTGAAATTAGGTGTTGACAAACGGGGGAGAATTTGTTAATATACATCTTGTCCGTCAGGCGGGCAGCTTGAACGGAAAAGATTTCTGGGGGTATAGCTCAGCTGGGAGAGCGCTTGAATGGCATTCAAGAGGTCAGCGGTTCGATCCCGCTTATCTCCACCAAGTACCCGTTAGGGTTTGAGAAAACCGCTGCAATCTTACGATTGCAGCGGTTTTTCTTTTGATTTGTTCAAAGATGTGATTCAGCATTTGCAAGAACAGCACGCTTGATTTTTCAAAAATGTCTGACAAGTCAAAGTGCTGCTCATAATAGAGCCTCCAGTACAGTCGAATGGATGAAAAACCGGCAGAGGGATTTCCCATCTGCCGGTTTTTTCTGCCCCTGGCATGACCACAGGCCAAAACAAATCCATCGTCTAATACTATGATTGAATGGTTTATCATGCTCAAACCATATTATTCTGCTGCCTCCGTCTCCCGAATGTAGTCCCGGAACCGGCTGGCCGCTGAGTGAAATACCCGGTTCTTTTTCCAGGCCAGCACATGGCCGGTGGTCCGCTCCGGGGAGAGAGGGACAAAGCGCAGGTTTTCTCCGCCCCGTATTTCAAAGCATCCCCCGGTGCAGACTACACAGCCCAAACCCGCCTCCACTAAAAGGGCAGCGTTGTTAATGAGATTATGGCTGGCAAATACATTCAGTTGTCCGCGCTCCACGCCAAACCAGCCCGCAATGTGATCCTGTACGATCTCCCGGCGGGGCATAATCAAGCGAAGCGGGAGAACATCCTCTTTTTCAAGGCATGGCTTCTGTGCCAGCGGATCGTCCTTCCGCATCAGTACGCCCCAGGTTTCCCAATAGGGCAGACGGAAAAAATCATATTTGGCGGACTCCACCGGCTCCACCAAAACGCCGAAGTCCAATTCGCCCCGATCCATCTTTTCCCGAATGTCGTCCCCATCTGCGCTGTAAATTTCATAGCGCACCTTGGGATACTGCTCTGAAAACCCCTTCAACGCTTTCGGCAGCATTCGGGACGCACAGGTTTCCACGCATCCAATGGTCACGGTTCCACCCAACAAATCGTTCTGGTCTACCACATCCCGCATGGTCTTTTCCATGAGGGAAACAATTTCCTCCGCCCGCTGCTGAAACAGGACGCCCGCCTCGGTCAGTGTTACCTGACGCTTCCCCCGGATCAGCAGCGGCGTGCCTACCGCTTCCTCCAGGTCCATCAGCTGGCGGCTAATGGTGGGCTGAGTGACATGGAGCTGCTCCGCCGCCCGTGTAATGTTGCCCTGCTTGGCAACCGCCAGGAAGTATTCCAATACCCGAATATCCATATGATGCCCGCCTTTCCATGCCTGCTTTTTATTCTGATTATCCATGATGCGGCAAAAAATGTCAAGCCGGTATTTTTCTATTATCATAGCAAACAGGCATGATAAATAATCCAAAATAAGCATTTTACATTTTTGAGGGTTTTAGATAAAATAAGCGCAGCAGGCAGACAGAATGCCGGCGGCAGCCGGGTGGAAATTACGTTTGAAGCAGCAAAGGAGGCTTCTTAAATATGAAACATCTGAAAAAATGCTTGACCCTTGCGCTGACGGCGCTGCTGGTACTGAGAGTCTGTATCCCGGCTCTGGCCACTGTGGAAGACACCGGCTTTTCCGATGTAGCCGCGAGTGCCTGGTATGCCGAGGCCGTTATATACTGCCGGGAGCATAACCTGATGGCCGGAATCGGCAATAACCAGTTTGCCCCGGAGAGCAATCTGACCCGTGCGCAGCTTGCCGCTGTTCTCTACCGGATCGCCGGTTCTCCGGCTGTGACCGGCAGGGACGCGTTTACCGATACGCCCGATGGTGCATGGTACGCTGATGCGGTGCTGTGGGCCTCCCGGCAGAATCTTGTGAGCGGCTATGGGGCGGGCTGTTCGGCCCCGATGATCCCGTGAGCCGGGAGCAGATGACCGCCATCCTCTGGCGGTATGCGGGAAGTCCTTCTGTATCGGGAACGGCACCTTTTACAGATAGCTCCTCTGCCGCCGCCTATGCTGCCGCCGCTGCCAACTGGGCCGGTGTCAACAGCATTGTCCGTCCGGTTTCCGGCAGTCTGTTCGTTCCAAAAGAGAACGCCACCCGCGCCCAGGCAGCTGACGCACTGATGAACTATGACCGCGGTACGCAGTCCGATGCGCCAAGCGGCGGGTCCAGGGTTTTGGTGGCCTATTTCTCCCGTTACGGCAATACGGACTATGACAGCGGCGTGGATGCCACCACCTCCGCCAGCGTAGTGGTGGAGAACGGCCAGCGGCAGGGCAGCACGGAGCACATCGCCCGCATGATCGCGGAGCAGACTGGCGCCGATCTGCATCTGATCGAAACTGCGGAGGAATATCCCACCGATTTCAATGATGTGGTGGATCAGAACCATCAGGAGATTGCAAACGGCACCCGGCCCGCCCTGTCCTCCCATGTGGATTTGGCAAATTATGATGTGATTTTCATCGGTTATCCAGTTTGGGCTTCTACCGCTCCAACGCCAGTGCTGTCCTTCCTTGAGGAACAGAATCTGTCCGGGAAAACAGTGATCCCCTTCTGCACCCATGATGGCTATGGCGCAGGCAGCAGCTATTCCGCAATCCGCGGTTCCAGCTCCGGTGCCGCGGCAGAGCAAGGGCTGGCAGTTGATTCCAGCCAGGTGTCCTCCGCGCAGAATGCCGTCACGGATTGGGTATCCGGTTTGAATCTCTCTGCCGGAACAGCCCCGGCCCAACAGGGCGAAGCCGCCGTCCAAATTACCATTGGAGATACCCGACTGGAGGGCGTACTGTATGACAGCGATATGGCCCGGCAGTTTATCGCCCAACTGCCTCAGACGATTACCATGAGCAGCTACGGAGGCCGGGAGGTCTACGGCGGCATTGATCGGGCCATCACCGTGGAGGGCGAGGGCCAGCTGCGCTTTGAGGACGGCGACATCACCTACTGTCCCGCCAACAACACTGCCGCCATCTTTTACAGCCAGTCCAGCAATCCCAATCTGACCATGCGGATCTATCCCATCGGAAAGGTCACATCTGATCTCTTCATCTTTCCCGATCTGCCCAGCCGGGTAGAGATCACCTTTGAAATCGTTCAGTAAAGGAGTATTTGCTATGAAAAAATCCCTCTCTTTTCTTTTGGCCCTTATCCTTTGCTGCGCTCTGACCGCCTGTGGAGGCGGCCAGGGTGCAGCGGGCACCCCCTCTGCGCCTGCAGCTTCTCAGCCTGAAGAAACACCCGACAACTCTCAGGCCCAAGAGACGCCCGATACTTCCACCCCTGCGGATACCCCCGAAACAACTGAACCGGAGGGGGATGCCGGAAACGGCGTCCTGATTGTTTATTTTACCTATGGGGAAAACGCGCCCTTGGAGGACGGCGTGGATGCCTCCGCTTCCGCCAGCATCCAGCTGCGGGCGGACGGCACTCTCACCGGAAATACCGGCCTTGCAGCGGACATGATTGCCGAGGCCACCGGCGGCGATCTGTTCTCCATCCTGACGGCGGAGCAGTACCCGGACAACTACGACGACACCATTGACGTGGGACAGACGGAGCAGGTCGCCAATGCCCGCCCGGAGCTGTCCTCCCAGCTCGACAATCTGGACAGCTATGATACCGTGTTTTTGGGCTTCCCCAACTGGTGGGGAGATATGCCTATGGCAGTTTACAGTTTTTTGGACGAATACGACCTCAGCGGCAAGACCATGGTTCCCTTTGTCACTTCGGGCGGCAGCGGTTTTTCCGGCACGATTCGAGCCATTGAAAATGCTGAGCCGGATGCCACAGTGCTGGAGGGCCTCTCGCTGCGTGACAGCCGCTCATCCCAGGCGGCGGATGACGTGACGGACTGGCTGGCCCGGCTCGGACTGGCCGGTTAATATAATTCCTTTCTTTGCAGATGGTACGACAGCTATCTTTCGGTAGCTGTCGTATCGTTTCTATCATGCAGAAAAGGTATGATAAGCAATCCAAACTAGGTATTTTACATTTGTTTAATTCTCGGTTACAATGGGTTCATGCGAAAGGGAAGATGAAGAACGAACCACAAACAATTCATACTCGCAGCCTGCGCGGCTGATGAATGCTCCGCAGCCACAGACAGAACAATGTGCCTGCAGCAGTTAAATTTAAGGAATTGAGGCGTATAGTGTTGCTATTTTCAAACCGCGACTTAAAAAAGCTCCTGTGTCCTCTGGTCATTGAGCAGGTCCTCGTGATGCTGGTAGGCATGGTGGACACGGTGATGGTGTCCGGCGTGGGAGAGGCGGCGGTGTCCGGCGTGGCCTTGGTGGACATGGTGAACTATTTGGTCATTACGGTGCTGACTGCCCTGACCACCGGCGGCGCGGTAGTGCTGTCCCAGTATCTGGGCGCCGGCAAGCCGGACAGGGCGGCGTTTTCCGCCGGACAGCTGATGGCCGTGTCCGCCCTGTTTTCCACTGGAATCATGGCGGTGTGCGTGGCGTTCCGGGTACCCATCCTCCATCTGTTCTTCGGATCGGTAGATCCGGACGTAATGGACGCCGCCCTGACCTACTTCCTGGTGACTGCCTGTTCTTTTCCCTTTCTGGGTATTTATAATGCGGCGGCAGCCCAGCTTCGCAGCATGGGACGCACCAACAGGACCATGGATGTCTCCCTTATTATGAACGCCATCAACATCGCGGGGGACTTCATCGGGGTAATGGTCCTTCACGCCGGGGTGCTGGGAGTGGCCGTCCCCACGCTGATCGCCAGGGCTGCGGCGGCGGTCATCATGTCCGCCCTGGCTTTCCGGTCCGGAAGCGAAGTTCGGCTCCGGTGGTGCAATAGGTCCTGGAGGGGAACACGGTGGGACGCATCCTCCATATCGCCGTTCCCGGCGGGGTGGAAAACGGCCTGTTCGCCTTGGGGAAGGTGCTGGTCACCAGCATTGTCTCCGGCTTCGGGACGGTGCAGATCGCCGCCAACGGCGTGTCCAACTCCATCAACCAGATTGCCATTATTGTGGTGAGCGCCGTGAATCTAGCAGTGATTACCGTGGTGGGTCAGTGCGTGGGAGCCAAAGAGTACGAGCAGGCGGAATATTACACGAAAAAGCTGATGAAAATTTCCTATCTCGCCACCGCTGTTCTCGGCGGCATTGTCTGCCTGTCTCTCCCCCTGATTCTGCGCTTTTACAGTCTGGAACCGGAGACCTTACATCTGGCCGCGCTGCTCATCGTCATGCACAATCTGCTTGCCATTGCTCTCCACCCCACGTCCTTCAATCTTGCCAACAGCCTGCGGGCGGCGGGAGACGTGAAGTACACCATGTATGTGGGCGTATTCTCCATGGTCGTGTTCCGGCTGGGGTCGGCTTTCCTGTTTGGAGTCATCCTGAATTGGGGGGTGATCGGCGTATGGATTGCCATGGGCATGGACTGGCTGGTACGGTCTGTTGCTTTCGCCCTGCGCTACCATCGTAAAACCTGGCAGACCTTTCGGGCAATCGCCTGATTACCCACCATTTCACAAGGAGGAATATCTATGGAATACCCAAGCTCTCAAACGGAAGCGAACTGCGTGAAGTACGGCCACTGTGACCGGCGCTGTCCCTTCCACGCGCTTCAGTCCCATCGGATGCAGGAAATTCAGAACTATTTTTTTGTAAACAAATATAAAAGGAGTATGCGACTATGAAAAATCTGAAATGTCTGGCCGCTTTGATGATGGCGGCCATCCTGACCCTCGCTCTGCCGGTCACGGCCTTTGCCAGCCTGGAGGATACCGGCTTCTCCGATGTAAGTGCCGATTCCTGGTATGCCGAGGCCGTCGTGTACTGCCGGGAACACAGCCTGATGTTCGGCGCCTCCGATACTGCCTTTGCCCCCGAAAACGATCTGACCCGCGCACAGCTGGCGGCTGTCCTCTACCGGATCGCCGGTTCTCCGGCTGTGACCGGCAGGGACGTGTTTACCGATACGCCCGATGGCGCATGGTACGCTGATGCAGTGCTGTGGGCCTCCCGGCAGAATCTTGTGAGCGGCTATGGCGGCGGGCTGTTCGGCCCCGATGATCCGGTTTCCCGTGAGCAGATGACCACGATCCTCTGGCGCAGCGCGGGCAGTCCGGCAGCAGGTGGGAACGGCAATTACAGCGATGCCTCCGCGATCTCCGCCTATGCCGCCACCGCCGCAGCCTGGGCCAGTGTCAACGGCATCGTGCGTCCCACCTCCGGCAGTATGTTCTCCCCCAAGGCCAACGCCACCCGCGCCCAGGTCGCCGATGCTTTGATGAATTATGACCGCAATGTAGATCCCGTCATCACGCCCAGCGGCGGGGCCAGGGTATTGGTCGCCTACTTCTCCGCCACCAATACGACCAAGCCTCTGGCGGAATATGTTGCTGATTCCCTGGGCGCGGATATTTACGAGATCGTGCCGCAGACTCCCTACACCTCCGCCGATCTGAACTACGGCAATTCCTCCAGCCGGACCACGGTGGAGATGAACGATCCCGATGCTCGGCCCGCCATCTCCGGCAGTGTGGAAAATATGGAGCAGTACGATATTGTGTTTATCGGCTATCCCATCTGGTGGGGACAGGCCCCCCGAATCGTCAGCACCTTCCTGGAGAGTTACGATTTCGGCGGCAAGACCATTGTACCCTTCTGCACCTCCAACAGCAGCGGCATGGGTTCCAGCGCACAGAATCTGCACAGTCTGACCAATGGCGCAAATTGGCTGGATGGGCAGCGCTTCTCCGGCGGCACCTCCCGCAATGCCATGGTGGACTGGGTAAACAGCCTGGGGCTGGATGTGACTGCCTCGTAAGACAACAGGCTGTCACCGTTCAATTTCGCCATACCGGAGGATCGGCTGACGGCGACGGGACGCCATGCGCAGAAACGGGTGTGCCAGCTGATGGAGCTGACGCCTGTCCGGGAAAAGGAAAAACGCTCCGAACAGGAGCGGTGATCAGAAAAGCGGGGCCGTCCAGGCAGATGGACAGCCCCGCTTCCCATATTTCCGGGCATTGATGAGGATGTATCTTGAGGTGCAAGGGTACTTTTGTGCTGTGCGCTGTTTTCCGCCGTCCTTGAAAATCGGGGATATTCGTGGTAATATAAGATTGCTGATGCAAAATAAGCGCATCGGAAAGAGAGGGGCAAACTATGCTGCCGCAATCCCAATATATTCTGGATACCTGTCAGATCAGAAAGTCAAGAAAGCAGAAGGAAGCCTTCCGCAGCTGGCTTTGCGGAGAACTGGAGTCCGCCGGCTACATGCCGAAGGTGGAAAAGGGCTTCGCCGCCCGCAACGTGGTCGTTGGCAACCCGGATACGGCAAAGGTCATCTTCTCCGCCCACTATGACACCTGCGCCGTCCTGCCCATCCCCAATTTCATCACCCCCCGGAACATGTTCTTTTACATCTGCTATCAGCTGCTGCTGGTGATCCCCCTGTTTTTGCTGGTGGCGGTGGTGGAGGGTATTCTTCTCGCCGTGATCGTGGAACTGCGGTCCCCGGCGCTCTTGATGCTGATGCCCTTCCTGTCCATTGCCCTGTGCGTTTTCTTCATCTGGTGGATTCTGGACGGCCCGGCCAACAAGCACACCGCCAACGACAACACCAGCGGCGTCATCACCCTGCTGGAAACCGCGCTGTCCATGCCTGAGAAGGATCGGGAGAAGGTCTGCTTCGTGTTCTTCGACAACGAGGAGAAGGGCCTGTTCGGCTCTGCGGCCTTCACCAAAGCACACAAAAAGGCCAAAAAGGAGGCGCTGAACATCAACTTCGACTGCGTTTCCGATGGGGATTTCATCCAGTTTTATCCCGGCGGCGCCATGAAAGGCAAGGCCTCGGAGACGCTAGACCGCATTGAGGCGGCCTTCCAGGGCCGGGGCGGGAAAGCTGTGGAGGTGGTCCGGGGCTTCGGCTTCTATCCCTCGGACAACAAGGCGTTCAAGCGGGGCGTGGGCGTCTGCGCCCTGAAACATAAAAGGTTCATCGGCTACTATATGGACAGGATACATACCAATAAGGACACCGTGTTTGAGGAGGAGAATATTGAACTCCTCCGGGACGGAGCCCTGCGGCTGGCCGCCGGAGAAAAATTTTAAAATAGGGCTTGACATAGAAAATTTGTTCGTTTATTCTTATACCAGACAAGCGGCCGGCTATTTTGACGCAACAGGAGACAATACCCATGCAGGATAAAATCTATATCAAGGGCGCACGTGAAAACAACCTCAAAAATGTGGACGTGGAGATCCCCCGGGACAAGCTGGTGGTGGTGACGGGGCTCAGCGGCTCCGGCAAGTCCTCCCTGGCCTTCGACACCATCTATGCCGAGGGACAGCGGCGGTATGTGGAGAGCCTCTCCTCCTACGCCCGCATGTTCCTGGGCCAGATGGAGAAGCCGGACGTGGACTACATCGACGGCCTCTCTCCCGCCATCTCCATCGACCAGAAGACCACCAGCAAGAACCCCCGGTCCACGGTGGGCACGGTGACGGAGATCTACGACTACCTCCGCCTCCTCTGGGCCCGGGTGGGGACCCCCCACTGTCCCGTCTGCGGCAAGGAGATCCGCCAGCAGACCATCGACCAGATCATCGACCAGATCCTGGAGCTCCCCGAGGGGACGCGCATCCAGATCCTGGCCCCGGTGGTCCGCGCCCGGAAGGGCGAGTACGCCAAGGTCTTCGAGGACGCCCGGAAGTCCGGATACGTCCGGGCCCGGGTGGACGGCTCCCTCTATGAGCTCACCGAGGAGATCAGGCTGGACAAGAACAAAAAGCACAATATCGAGATCGTGGTGGACCGCCTGATCGTCCGGCCGGACATCCGCCAGCGGCTGACGGACAGCGTGGAGACCGCCTCCAACCTGGCGGGGGGCATCGTCATCGCCAACGTGCTGGGGGAGGAGGAGCAGGACCTGCTGTTCTCCCAGAACTACGCCTGCGAGGACTGCGGCGTGTCCATCGAGGAGCTGACTCCCCGGATGTTCTCCTTCAACAACCCCTTCGGTGCCTGCCCCGCCTGCACCGGACTGGGCAGCCAGCTGAAGGTGGACCCGGACCTCATCATCCCCGACGGGGACAAGTCCATCCTGGAGGGGGCCATCCAGTGCTCCGGGTGGAACAACATCCGGGGCGACGGCATCAGCCGGATGTACTTCGACGCCCTGGCCAAGAAGTATAAATTCAAGCTCACCACCCCCTGGAAGGACCTGCCCAAGGAGGTCCATGACATCATTCTCTACGGCACCAAAGGGGAGAATCTGGAGCTCCACTATGACCAGCCCCGGGGCAAGGGCACCCTGCGCCAGCCCTTCGAGGGCATCTGCAACAACATCGAGCGCCGCTATCGGGACACCCAGTCCGAATCCTCCCGCCGGGAACTGGAGGAGGCCATGAGCCAGTGCCCCTGCCCGGTGTGCAAGGGCAAGCGGCTGAAAATGGAGAGCCTGGCCGTCACCGTGGGGGGCAGCAGCATCCACGATTTTACCACCCTGCCGGTGTCGGATGCCCTGAAATTCATGGAAGGGCTGACCCTGACGAAGACCCAGGCCATGATCGCGGACCAGATCCTGAAGGAGATCCGCTCCCGGCTGGGCTTCCTCCAGAGCGTGGGGCTGCAATACCTGACCCTCAGCCGGTCCGCGGCTACCCTCTCCGGCGGCGAGAGCCAGCGCATCCGCCTGGCCACCCAGATCGGGTCCAGCCTTATGGGCGTGCTGTATATCCTGGACGAGCCCTCCATCGGCCTCCACCAGCGGGACAACGACAAGCTGCTGGAAACCCTGCGGAAGCTGCGGGATCTGGGCAATACCCTCATCGTAGTGGAGCACGACGAGGACACCATGCGGGCCGCCGACTATATCATCGACGTGGGCCCCGGCGCGGGGGTCCACGGCGGGCGGATCATTGCCGCCGGCACCCCGGAGGAGGTGGCCGCCGACCCGGCGTCCCTGACGGGGCAGTACCTCAGCGGGAAGCGGTATATCGCCGTCCCCGGGGAGCGCCGTAAGGGCAGCGGGAAGACGCTGACCGTCCGGGGCGCGGCGGAGAACAACCTGCGGGGCATCGACGTGGACATCCCCCTGGGGACCTTCACCTGCGTCACCGGCGTATCCGGGTCCGGGAAAAGCTCCCTGGTGAATGAAATTTTGTTCAAGCGCCTGGGGGCGGACCTGAACCGGATGAAGTGCCGTCCGGGGAAGCACAAGGCCGTGGAGGGCGAGGAGTACCTGGACAAGGTCATCAACATCGACCAGAGCCCCATCGGGCGGACCCCCAGGTCCAACCCCGCCACCTATACCGGCGTGTTCAACGACATCCGGGACCTGTTCGCCTCCACCCCGGAGGCCAAGGCCCGGGGCTACAACGCCGGACGGTTCAGCTTCAACACCCGGGGGGGTCGGTGCGAGGCCTGTTCCGGCGACGGGCTTCTCAAGATCGAGATGCACTTCCTGCCGGATATCTACGTCCCCTGCGAGGTCTGCAAGGGCAAGCGGTACAACCGGGAGACCCTGGAGGTGCGCTACAAGGGGAAGAACATCTACGAGGTGCTGGAGATGACCGCCGAGGAGGCCCGGGAGTTCTTCAAGCCCCTGCCCAAGATCGCGGTGAAGATGGAGACCCTGTGCGACGTGGGGCTGGGGTATATCAAGGTGGGCCAGGCATCGACGACCCTCTCCGGCGGCGAGGCCCAGCGGGTGAAGCTGGCTACCGAGCTGTCGAGGCGCAGCACCGGCAGCACCATCTATATCCTGGACGAGCCCACCACCGGCCTGCACACCGACGACGTGGGCAAGCTGCTGGAGGTGCTGCAAAGGCTGGTGGACGCGGGAAACACGGTGGTGGTCATCGAGCACAACCTGGACGTCATCAAGTGCGCGGACCATATCATCGACCTGGGCCCCGAGGGGGGCGACGGCGGCGGAACCATCGTCTGCACCGGCACCCCCGAGGAGGTGGCCGCCTGCGAGGGGAGCTACACGGGGCAGTATCTGAAAAAGGTGCTGGCGAGGTAATACTTTTTCTCGAGAGAAAAAGTATCAAAAAGAGCTTTAAGTTCGAGCCTAAAGCCGTTGCTATTCCTTAATTTCTGCCCGGTAACGCAAGCAAGTTTTTAATTGGAGAATGGCAGGCCGGGCGTTATTCCGCTCTTTACGTTTTTCGGTAGATGTGCTATAATACAAGCATCAATCATAAAAGGAGGCTGTTGCAATGCCGAATGAAAAGGAAATTGCCATTATCCAGAAGGCCGCAATGTTCGATTTGATCCAGATCATCAAAAAACAGCCGGACAAAACATATACGGCGGCTGAGCTGGAAGCTCTGATCGTCGCCTATATCACCGGTGCGGAGCAGTAAAAAGGTGCTGGCAAGATAAACGGAGCGGGCCGGGGCGTTATGCCCCGGCCCATCGTTATACGTTAGAGGAAAATAACACAGGACGATATTTCCCTCTATGCACAAAAGGCGTATACTGTATTCACACAAAAAGAAAGGATGGTCCTCTTGCAATGAAAAAACTGACTTCCTGGCTGCTCTCCCTGCTGCTGTGTATTTCGCTGCTGCCGGTACAGGCCCATGCAGCCGATATTCCGGAGGATGTGGAGCCGCCTGCTGTCGTGGAAGCGGTAGAACCAGAAGAACCGATGATGCCGCTGTCGGAGGAGGTGCCGGACCGGGGAGAGACAAACCATTTTTAGTATGGAATTTCCAGACCCAGACGCTCTTTCATCTCCTGTTGAATAATACAAAAATTATGTTTATCACCGATAGCATCGTAGAGACAGCAGGCCTGCATGTACAGTCTGGCGCTTTGTGCCCGTTTATCCATAAAATAGCAGCATTCCGCTAAAATCGCCAGAAATCCGGGCAAAAACTGATAATCGCCGTATTTTACACTGATTTGCTGTCCCCGCGTTGCAATCTCAACAGCTTCATCTAAGCGCTTTTCCAATGTTAAGTCTATGGCGTAGTTGTGAGCAATCAGACAGAAATGTCCTGCATACTTAGGCAGTTCCTGATCGTTTTTTTCTACATACTTAAGCAATTGACGGTAAATGTCAATTGCTTTTCTTTTTTGCCCAGCTTCCGCGTAAGTCTTTGCGATTTGGTTAATAATGGTTGATTCTGCCATGCTGTACCGGCCCAGATTGATTTCGTCCAGGTCAAAGTGCGGAACCGTCAGCCGGATGGCATCCGTCAGCATATCCAGCCGCTCCTTAAAGTCATATGACCCGTCCGGTTTGCCCAGAGAAACCCTTGTGCTCAATATGTACTGCTGGATGATACGATCATCCGGCTCTGCGAGCTGCTCCAATTCTTCCAGCTTTGCCAGGGCTTGTTCGCGAATGTGGGGCCGTTCTTCCGCTGTGGCCCGTTCAAAACAGATAACGTCTGACCGGAGTTCCTTCTGCAGGAGCTCTATATTTTCCTCGTTCCTGCTCAACAGCGCAAAATACCGGCTGCCCGGCAGGCCCAGCCGCTGGAGCAGAGCTTTGATGCGGGTATAGGAGGGGACCTGCTTGCCGTTTTCCAGACGGGATATTGTTATAGGTTCACAGATGCCCTCGCACAGCTGCGCCTGGGTCAGCCCCAGGTCCTCCCGCCGCTGCCGGACGTATTCTCCCAGAAAAACCTGTTCCATAGCGTCCTCCGTTGAATGGATTGATTATGATTTAGTATACGGATTTTTCGAGGGGTGTCAATACCGTTCTGTCGTTCTGTGTTATTTTCTGATAACACGAGCCGATATGTACATAAAAAGCGGATGGTGGTATGCTGTAAATACCAAAAGGAACTGCGGAAGCCTTTAGGAAACAGACGCATCCGCCTTTGGCGGGTGGAAATTCTACTTAAACTTACGGGAGGAAACGAATATGAAGAGAACGAAGAAGCTGCTGGCACTGGT
Source organism: Oscillospiraceae bacterium (assembly GCA_021768185.1). Classification (GTDB taxonomy): domain Bacteria; phylum Bacillota; class Clostridia; order Oscillospirales; family Oscillospiraceae; genus Pelethomonas. The sequence goes on along the minus strand of JAETNP010000011.1, from coordinate 21,591 downwards.
GCTGGCCCTGATGATGGCCTTCAGCTGCATGGCGATGCCCGCCATGGCCCACGGGGACGGCGATGAGGGGATCATGCCGCTGGCAGCGGTGCGCCCATGCACGGAGCCCAACTGCTCTGGTACGGTTACTTTTCGCACAGTGACAAGGTACCTTGACTGGGAAACTACCTGCGATAAATGCAGCTATCGCCATATGCATAGGGTACCCTATCTGGCTGATATTGAGTACTGTGACAGCTGCTCCTACCGTGCAGAACTTAACTTCTATGGATACGATTTCCCGGGTGTATGCATGCATAAATAGTCCGTGGCGCATAATGCCGGATTAAAGGGAGTAAAAGGAATGAACAGTGTGAAAAGGTGCCGAGCTATCGTACTGCTTTCCCTGACAGCAATTTTCCTCCTGACCGCCTGTTTCGCAGGCGGTCAGGAGAAAAATCTGTCAGGGAGCATCCTGATTTATGCCAATCTGCGGGAATCAGGCCCCGACCGGGAGGCGATTGATGAATTTAACCGAACCCATGAGGATGTGCAGATCGAGGTCCGGGACTACCTGGACGCGGAGGGCAATGGAGACAAAACCAGGCTGCTTGCGGAGATCATAGCCGGCAAAGGGCCGGATATTATTGATATGGGCTTCAATAAAGACGCCTCTACTACGCTCATGCCCTACCAGCGGATGGCGCGGGCGGGCTATCTGGAGGACCTGTGGCCCTATATCGAGAACGACCCGGAGCTGGGCCAGGAAGCACTTCTGGAGCCGCCGCTGAAAGCCGCCGAGGTGGATGGGTGCCTTTATATCGCTTTTCCTTCTGTTATGATCAATACGCTGGTGGGCGCGGAGAGCATTGTGGGAGACCGGACCAGCTGGACGCTGGAGGAGCTCCGGGAAGCATTTGCCTCCATGCCCCCGGATTCCACCATTTTGAATTGCGCATACGACAGGCAAGATGCTTTCATCTATATCGCCTGCATGAATCTGGACAAGTATGTGGACTGGGAGACCGGCCAGTGCTCTTTTGACAGCGAAGGTTTTCGCTCGCTCGCGGAGTTTGTCAAGGGCTTCCCGGAGAAGTCGCCTCTTGATGAGGTGGATCCGGCGGACTATCATGCGCTGCTGGCAGTAAACAAAGAGCTGTCGGATCGGCTGCACAGCGGACATCAGATGCTTGAACAGACGATGATCGGCAGACTTGAGGATATTCAGTACTTAGACAGCATATTCGGCGGCAAGGCGTCCTTTGCTGGATACCCGGTGGAGGACGGCAGCGTTGGCAGCAGTTTTTATATTTCAGGGCGCAGTCTGGCGATGTCCTCCACCTGCCGGAACAAAGAAGCGGCCTGGGATTTCCTGCGCCAGACGTTCCTACCGAAGGGGAAGAGCGGATCCATGGGTCCCATCCCCATCAACCGCAGCGATTACGAATTATCGAAAAAATGCCGTGTATCCACGACCATTGGCGATGCTTCCGGATACGAATATACGATACGCAACGCGACAAAAGAAGAGGAGCAGCGCTATAAGGATCTGCTGAACAGCATCAGCAAAATAGAGCTGTGCGACAAGGCGGTCTTCGATATCGTTCAGGAGAGTTTGGAGCCCTACTTTGCCGGGGATAAGGCCCTGGACGAGACGGTGGCGCTGATCCAGAACCGGGTGGGGCTGTACGTGAACGAGAGCCGGTAAACGCCGCCGTCTGCAGTTGCTTTCTGCGGGGTGATATGCTATCATGGCCATGCCCGTGTCAACGGGGAATACAGATGAAGTATAAGGAGAACTTTCCCATGGAATCGAACCTCAAACGGCGCATCCCAATATTGCTTTTGAGCATATTTGCGGTCTGCCTCCTCGCCGCCTGCAAGGACGCGGGCGGCGTGACCGGGACCTTTGACTGGGATGAAAACGTGCTGGTTTACGCCGCTTTGCGCGAAGAGGCGATGTACCGGGAAGCGGTGGACGAGTTCAACAGCACGCATACGGACGTGCAGATCGAGGTCAGGGATTACTCCGGCGAGGGCGGGCTGGACCGGCTGACCACGGAGATCCTGGCCGGGAAGATCCCGGATATCATCGAGCTCCAGCAGATGCCCTACCAACAGCTTGCGCAAAAAGGCTATCTGGAGGACCTGTGGCCCTATATCGAGGGCGACCCGGAGCTGGGGCGCGGCGCTGTGATGGAAGGTCCGCTGCGGGCGGCGGAGATCAACGGAGGATTGTATATGGCCTTCCCCTCTGTGCTGATCAATACCCTGATCGGACCGGAGCGGCTGGTGGGCAGCCGGTACAGCTGGACCGTAAAGGATCTCCAGGAAGCGTTTGCCTCCATGCCGGAGGACTCTACGATCACAGACTATTACGCGGACAAGCGCATGATGTTCGATATGATGTGTACAATGATCCTGGACAGCTACGTGGACTGGGAGACGGGAACGTGCTCCTTTGACAGCGAGGGCTTCCGGGAAACGCTGGCGTTTGTCAACAGCTTTCCCGATGAAGTTGACTGGACCCCGGAGAACGGCGGCATCGCCGAATTGCGGGAGCGGCGGCTGTCGGGGCGGCAGATGCTTTGGATGAACGGCTTCAGTGCGCTTAGCGATATTCCTATGCTGGACAGTCTGTTCGGCGGGAGGACCGCTTTTGTGGGCTATCCGGTGGGAGACGGAAGCGTAGGCAGCAGCTTTGAGTCCTTCCATACGGTGGCGATCTCCTCAGTCTGCCGGAACAAAGAGGCGGCGTGGGCGTATGTACGAAGCAGCTTTCTGCCCCATTATACCCGGAGCATGTTGACAAAGAGGCTGGAGGGCGGTGCTTTTTACGGGTTCCCGATCAACCGCGCCGACTTTGAGCTGTTGATGGATCTGAGCGTCAGCCCAGGTGTCAGCTATAAGTCGTACAATGGCGTCGGTGAGGAGATTGATCTGTATCCGATCTCCCAGGAGGATCTTGCGCGGTTTGAGGATCTCTATCACCGTATCGACAAATTCGATATAGGCGATCATGAGATGCGGACGTTCATCTATGAGTCCTGCGCACCTTATTTTGCCGGGGACAAGTCGCTGGATGAGACGGTGGAGCTTATACAGAGTCGGACGACGCTGTACGTGAACGAGCGCCGGTGACGTTGGACCTTTTCCTGTCGAGGAAAGAATTCAACGTCCTGCTGTTGGAGGGATCATTGTGAAAATATTTATAAAACCGCTGCTTGTATTTATGGCCGTCCTTTTAACCATATCCTGCATCGCCTGCGGCGGCGGAAGGGACGATCAGGGCCCCGTCACCCTGACGCTGGCCAGCTTTACTGCAACAGACCAACAGAAAAAAGTACTCCAGAATCAGGTCAGCCGGTTCAACGCGGACCACCCGGATGTACAAATCGAGCTCCAGGACTGCTACGGCGAGGATTACCAGACCGCCGCCCAGAACCGGGAGCGGCTGGTAGCGGAGATCATCGCCGGGAAGGGGCCGGATATGATTGATCTTGGAAACGGCGGACTGCCTCTGCAGCAGCTGGCGCGGAGGGGGTATCTGGAGGACTTATGGCCCTATATCGAAAAAGATCCGGCGCTGGGACGGGAGAGACTGCTGGAAGCGCCGCTGAGGGCGGCAGAGGTGAACGGCGGCCTGTACACCGCTTTTGATTCCGTATTGATCTACACCCTTGTGGGGTCGAGAAACGTCGTGGGGGACCGGACCGGCTGGACGCTGGAGGACGTGCGGGAGGCGTTCGCCGCCATGCCGGAGGATGCAACGGTCATGGATTTTTTCATGACCAGAAGCGACCTGCTCTATTACATGCTGGCTATGTGCCTCGACGAGTATGTAGATTGGGAAACCGGCCAATGCAGGTTCGACTGCGCGGACTTCCGGTCCGCTATGGAATTTATCGCCAGCTTTCCGGAACAGTCCGGCATCGACTGGTCTGATGCCGCAGCGGTAAAACGTGTCAACGAGGAGCACATCCAGAGACAGGAGCAGGGGCTGCAAATGCTGAGCGAGGTATTCCTTTCCGGTCCGGCTGATGTACAGAGATATGATTTCAGCTGGGACGGCGCGTCATTTGTGGGGTTCCCCGTAGGGGATGGCGGCACGGGCAGCGCGTTTTCGCTGCCGGAAATTAAGCTGACCATGTCCGCAAGCTGCAAAATCAAGGATGCTGCCTGGGAGTTTATCCGCCAGAGTTTTCTGCCGGAATATGACAGCGAGGAAACAGCGGCCGCATATTTCTTTGACTCCAATATTCCTGTCAATCTAACGGATTACAACCTGAAAAAGAAAGCGCTGTACGTGAACGAGAACCGGTAAACGCCGCCGTCCGCAGTTGCCTTCTGCGGGCGGCTGTGCTATTATGACCATACCCGTGTCAACGGGGAATACAGATGAAGCAAAAGGAGAACCTTCCCATGGAATCGAACCTCAAGCGGTGCATCCCAATATTGCTTTTGAGCATATTTGCGGTTTGTATCCTGACCGCCTGCGCTCCCGCAGGCGGTCAGGATGTTGCTGTTACCACCTTGATCTACGCGAATCTGACCAAAAACAACGTGGACCGGGCGGCGGTGAACCTCTTCAACAGTACGCACGCCGACGTGCAGATCGAGGTCAGGGATTACCTCGACGAGGACGGCGTCAGCGGACAAGAGCGGCTCATGGCCGAGATGGCGGCGGGAAAGATCCCCGATATCATCGACCTGGGGCGCGGCTACTCCTCCTTCTGCCTGCTGCCCTATCAGGTGCTGGCGCGGAAGGGTTATCTGGAGGACCTGTGGCCCTACATCGAAAACGACCCGGACTTGGGCCGGGAGGGCGTTCTGGAAGCGCCGCTGAAAGCCGCCGAGGTAGACGGCGGGCTCTACGTTCTTTTTGACGAAGTCTATATCAACACGTTGACAGGGGCGGAGAGCATCGTGGGGAACCGGATGAGCTGGACCCTGGCGGAGCTTCGCGAGGCCTTTGCCTCCATGCCGGAGGACTCCACGATCCTGCCATACCACTACCGAAAACTGGATGCTTTCGTCTATATAATGAGCATGAGCCTGGACAGCTACGTGGACTGGGAGAACGGTCAATGCTCCTTTGACTGTGAGGATTTCCGGGAGGCGCTGCAGTTTGTCAACGGGTTCCCCGACGAGGTCCCGCATACAGAGGAGGAACTGAGCGGGGAACTCCTGGACCGAATGCGCCTCGGAAAACAGATGCTGTGGGCGTATCCGATCTACAGTGTGATGGACACACAGCTGATCTCCGCTCTGATCGCCGATGGCGGTCCGGTCTCCTTTGTGGGCTACCCAACTACGGATGGCAGTGTGGGCAGCAGCTTCTATCCCATACGCAAGCTGGCTATGTCCTCCGCCTGTCAGGATAAGGAGGCGGCCTGGGAGTTCCTCCGGCAGATGATCCTGCCGAAATATGACCGGGAACAAATGCGGGAGGGCGAGGGTCCCCGATGGATTCCCATGAACCGGGAGGATTACGACAACGTGAAACGGGTGGCCCAAAGCAACGGTCTGTACGTGAACGAGAACCGGTAAACGCCGCCGTCCGCAGTTGCCTTCTGCGGGCGGCTGTGCTATTATGACCATACCCGTGTCAACGGGGAATACAGATGAAGCAAAAGGAGAACTTTCCCATGAAATCGAACCTCAAGCGGTGCATCCCAATATTGCTTTTGAGCATATTTGCGGTCTGCCTCCTCACCGCCTGCGGGCATAATGCGGAGCCGCCGCCGTCTCGGGAGCCAGCGCCTGTGACCGCGCCGGGGCAGGAGCAGGAGATCGACCCCGGCAAGGAGGTGCTGATTTACGCCCAGACCACCCCGATGGACGGCTGGAACTCCTTCCGCCGGGACGTGATCGACAAATTCAACCGCACCCATGACGATGTCCAGATCGTGGTCAAGGATTACTGCTACAGTGCGACGGACGACCAGGGACCGGAACGGCTGCTGGTGGAGATAGGCGCCGGACAGGTCCCGGACATCATCGACCTGGGCGGCGCGATTTCCTACCAGCAATTGGCCCGGAAGGGCTATCTGGAGGACCTGTGGCCCTATATCGAGAACGACCCGGATCTGGGCCGGGACGGCGTGCTGGAGGGCCCGCTGAAGGCCGCCGAGGCGGACGGAGGGCTCTACATGCTCTTTGGGGCTGTGACGCTCGAAACGCTGGTGGGCTCAGCGGCGGTAGTGGGTGATCGGACCAGCTGGACCTTCCAGGAACTCCAGGACGCATTCGCAAACATGCCGGAAGGGTCTACCATCCTGCGGTTCGATACCAGCCGGGAGAGTATTGCCGGTATGCTGACACGGTACGCCGTGGGCAGTTATGTGGATTGGGAGACAGGGACGTGCTCCTTTGACAGTCCCAGCTTTCGCTCCATGCTGGAGTTCATCCGGATGTTCCCCGGCAGCGAGGAACTGGAGCCGGAGGTCGCGAGCCTGGGGGACGCCTGGGACGCTGTGATCCGGGAGGGCGAGGCGCGGCAGCGGAAGGGCCTGCAAATGCTGGAGGACCCAGGCTATCTGGCATTGGACTCCCTCCCGGTTTATGATATGACATGGGGCGGACGGTGCGCCTTCATCGGCTACCCTGTGGAGGACGGCAGCACAGGCAGCATGTTCAGGCCCGTGGGGGCGACGCTGGGCATATCCTCTTCCTGCAAGAACAAGGAGGCCGCCTGGGAATTTGTCCGGAACGCGATGATGTCGCCGCCCACCGAGCAAACCTGCATCCCGCTCAAAAGGGACAAGTACGAATTGAAGAGGACCACCGCCATGACGGTAAAGGCGATTGTGGATTTCAACCGCGTGACCAACGAGGAACTCACGGCCCCGCCGCTGACGGAGGAGCGGGTCCGGGAGTTTGAGGACTTTTTCAACAGCATCGACAAGATCGACATATGGGACAGAGAGATGTTCTTTCTGATCCGGGAGATCTGCGACCCCTACTTCGCCGGGGCCAGGACGTTGGACGAGACGGTGGCCCTGCTCCAGAACCGGGTGGGGCTGTATGTCAGAGAGCAGATGTGACGGGGCAGCTCCTCAAGAAATTTCTTGCGGGATGGGAACAGATGTGGTAAAATAGGACCGTTGAGGTCCCGGCTTTAGGGCCGGGACCTTTTTGTATGGCTTGCCCCGGACCGGGGCCGCGGAAAGGAAGACGAATGGATATCATGCAATGGCTCACCCAGAACCCCGTGGGAGAGTTCTGTTTTACGATGTTGGTGTCGATGGTGCCCGTGGTGGAGCTGCGGGGGGGCATCCCCTTCGGCGTGGCCCGCGGCCTGCCGGTGTGGGCGGCGTATGTGGCCGCCGTCATCGGGAATATTCTGCCCGTGCCCTTCATATTGGTGTATATCCGGCGGATCTTCCAGTGGATGCGCCGGAGGCTGCCCCGGCTGAACCGTCTGGTGGACCGTCTGGAGAAAAAAGCCCACCTGAAGGGGCAGAAGGTGACGAAGTACAAGTATCTGGGCCTGATGCTGTTCGTGGCGATTCCCCTGCCGGGGACGGGGGCCTGGACGGGGGCGCTGGCGGCGGCTTTTCTGGACATGCCCTTACGGAAGGCCATCCCATCCATTTTCGCCGGCGTAGTGGTTGCCGGGATTGCCATCAGCATTCTGACCTTTGGCGTGGCGAGCCTGTTTTGAGATAGAGCGCCGCAGGGGACTGTCAAATCTGAGCCGTCCCGCATAGACTGGCATAACAAACCGTCAAGCCGCATAGAGCGGCGGAAGGAGGAAGTTATGCAGCTATGGCAGGACGGCGTGGTGGCGCTGCTGGCGGCCATCGGGCTGGCGTCCCTGGTGTGGACGGCGGTGCGGGCGGTGCTGTTCGCGGGCCCGGAGCGCCGGAGAGAGATCGGATTGGTGCTGCCCGCCCAGGGGGACGGAGAGCGGCTGGAGGAGCAGCTCCGTTTTCTGGCGGGCCTGCGGCAGGAGCGGGGATTGTCCGGCAGGGCGCTGCTGGTGGACTGCGGCCTCACGGAGGAGGGGCGGAAGCTGGCACACCTCCTGACGGAGAAGTACCGCTGGGTGGTCCTGTGCGGCAAGGACGAGGCGGCGGATTTTCTGACGGGATAAACCGTCCGGGGCGATTCCCGGGAATCCGGCAGATTTCGATAAAATTCTGTATACTTTCACCTTTATACTACAGGGAGGAGGCCCCGTGTCATGAATGAGTGTACGATCAGCGGGACCATCTCCCATGTCATTTATCAGAACGAGGAGAACGGCTACACGGTCCTCCGGCTGGTCACCTCCGACGGCGAGGCGGTGACGGTGGTGGGGTCCATCCCCTTCGCCGCGCCGGGGGAGGACCTGGTAGTCACGGGCCGGTGGGTCAGCCATCCGGTCCACGGGGACCAGGTGGAGGCCCATCAGGTGGAGCGGTATATGCCCACCCAGGAGAACGAGATCCTGAGCTATCTGTCCTCCGGCGTGGTCAAGGGCATAGGGCCCGCCACCGCCAGCGCCATCGTCCAGCGCTTCGGGGCCAACAGTCTGCTGGTGCTGGAGGAGGAGCCGGGGGAGCTGACCAAGATCAAGGGCATCTCCCCCCGGCGGGCGAAGGAGATCGGCGAGAGCTTCCGCTACCAGACCGGGATGCGGCGGCTGATGTCCTTCCTCTCCGCCAACGACCTGCCCCTGTCCCTGGCCCTGCGGCTGTACCGGCGGTACGGCGGCGAGGCGTTGGACGCGGTGCGGGAAAATCCCTATCTGCTGGTGGACGAGCTGTACGGGGTGGATTTTGCCGTGATGGACGAGATCGCCCTGTCCATGGGCATGGCCGGGGACAGCAGGAGACGGGTGGAAGCCGCCGTTCTGTTTGAGCTGACCTACAATTTAAATAATGGTCACGTGTTTCTGCCCCGGGACAAGCTCGTCGCCGCCGCGTCCCAGCTCATTGACTGCCCGCCGGATATGGCGGAGACCTCCCTGGACGACCTGATCGGCCGGGGAGCCGTTCGCCGCCAGCAGGTGGCAAGGGTGGAGGCTTGCTACCTCCGCCGGCTGTATGACGCGGAAATCGGGGTCACGGAGAAGCTGGAGCGGATGCTCCGCTGTCAGGCGGACCGGCTGGACCATGTCGCCAACCGGGTGGACGCCATCATAGAGCAGATCGAGGCCGGGCAGGGGCTGACCTACGCCCCCGCCCAGCGGCGTGCGGTGGAGCTGGCGGCCAAGCAGGGCGTGGTGCTCCTCACCGGCGGGCCCGGAACCGGAAAGACCACCTCCGTCCGGGGCATCGTGGCCATGCTGGACCGGATGGGCTGTACGACCCTGCTCCTGGCCCCCACAGGCCGGGCCGCCAAGCGGCTGGGGGAGCTGTGCGGCAGGGAGGCCCAGACCATCCACCGGTGTCTGGGCATGACCTGGAAGGAGGACACCGGGGAGGTGACCTTCCAGAAGAACGAGAAGGAGCCTCTGACGGCGGAGGCCGTGGTGGTGGACGAGATGAGCATGGTGGACCTGCCGCTGATGTACGCCCTGCTGTCCGCCGTGAAGGACGACTGCCGCCTGATTATGGTGGGGGACCCGGACCAGCTGCCTTCGGTGGGGCCGGGGAACGTGTTCGGGGACCTCATCCGCTCGGGGCGGATCGAGACGGTGAACCTCACGGAGATCTTCCGGCAGGCCCAGGCGTCGGCCATCATCCGGGCGGCCCACGCGGTGAACCAGGGACAGGTCCCGGAGCTGCGGAACACCGCCCAGAGCGATTTCTTCTTCATGCGCCGCCGGGACCCGATGACGGCGGTGGACCTGGTGGTAGAGTTGTGCAAGACCCGGCTGCCCCAAAATATGGGGATAGAGCCGGAACAGATCCAGGTGCTGTGTCCCACCCGGAAGGGGGAATGGGGTACGGCGGCCTTGAACCGTGCCCTGCAGGCGGCCCTGAATCCGCCCGCGCCGGAGAAGCGTCAGAAGGTATGGGGAGAAGTCACCTTCCGCACCGGCGACCGGGTGATGCAGATCCGGAATAATTACGATGTATTGTGGATCCGCGCCGACGGCGTGACCGGGTCGGGGATCTTCAACGGCGACGTGGGGGTAGTGGAGGACATCGACCCCGCCGGGGAGCTGCTGAGCATCCGGTTTGACGACCGCACGGCCACCTACACGGCGGACATGCTGGGGGAACTGGAGCTGGCCTACGCTGTGACGGTACATAAGAGTCAGGGCAGCGAATACAAGGCGGTGGTGCTGGTGGCCCTGCCTGCCGCGCCCGCGCTGATGGTGCGGGGAGTGCTGTATACGGGCATCACCCGGGCCAGGGAACTGCTGGTGGTGGTGGGGGACGACACCGCCCTGGGCCGCATGGCGGCCAATGACAAGCAGCAGCGCCGCTACAGCGGCCTGCGGTGGCGGCTGAAGCAAGGGGCGAAAGTCCCGGCGGAACAAATGCAATAAGTATTTCTAAGCGCAGGAAGGAAAAACTCTATGAAAACCAAGAAAAAAGCCCTGAAAATTACCGGCATCATTCTGTTGGTCCTGCTGATTCTGTTTTGCATCGCGTCTCCCATTGTGGTACAGATCTTAATGAACGACACCTTCTCCCGTACTGAACCGCCGGAGCCGGAGCTGACCTCCCAGATCCTCTGCGAGGACATTGCGGACCGCTATGACCGGGAACCGGTGAGCTTCCTCTCCGGCGGGAACCGCCTGACAGGCCATCTCTACTGCGGGAACAACCCCGAGGGATTGGTGGTCATCTCCCACGGTCTGGGCGGCGGCGAGGAGAGCTATCTGCCGGAGATGATGTACTTTGCGGACCACGGATATCAGGTGCTCTGCTACAGCAACACCGGGTGCTGGGACAGCGAGGGGAAGAACTGCGTGGGCCTGAACCAGTCGGTGCTGGACCTGGACGCGGCCCTGACCTGGGTGGAGGGGGAGAGCCGGTTTGACGGCGTGCCCGTGTTCCTGTTCGGCCACAGCTGGGGCGGCTACGCCGTAACGGCCATTTTCCACTTTGACCATGACATCGCCGCCTCCGCCAGCGTAGCGGGGTTCAACAAGGCTATGCCCATGATCATGGAGTGGGGCGAGGGGATGATCGGGCCGCTGATCTACGCGGAGTATCCCTTCATCTGGCTGAATCAGAAGCTGACCTTCGGCGATACCTTCGGCCTGACGGCGGTGGACGCCATCAACAGCACGGACACCCCCGTTCTGATTCTCCACGGGAGTGGGGATACTACGGTGGGATACGATACCGTGAGTATTATTGCGGGAAAAGATGAAATAACCAACCCCAACGTGCGGTATCTCGTCTGCAGCGAGGACCGCCGGGACGGGCACAACAACCTGCTCTATTCCCGGGCCGCCATGGACTACGCGGACGAGATCAACGAGACCGGCAGCCGACTGGACGAGCAGTATGACGGAGATGTTCCGGAGGAGGTTTTGCGGGACTATTACGCCTCCATCGACAAATTCCGCGGCCGGGAGCTGGACGCGGAGGTCATGGGGAGCATCCTGACGCTCTACCGCGACTCAGTGAAATAGCGAAGGAGAGGACTGCATGACAAAAGAGGAATTTTCCCGGCTGGCCGCCCAGGGGCCGGTCCTTCTGGACGGGGCCACCGGCTCGAACCTCCGCGCGGCGGGAATGCCGGTGGGGGTTTCCTCGGAACTGTGGGTACTGGAGCACCCGCAGGTCCTGCTGGACCTCCAGCGGGCCTATGCGGAGGCGGGCAGCCGGATCATCATGGCCCCCACCTTCTCCGCCAACCGGACGGGGCTGAAAAACTTCGGTCTGGAGGAGCGGCTGGGGGAGCTGAACGCCGCCCTGGTTGCTCTCTCGAAGGAGGCCGCCGGGGACCGGGTCCTGGTGGCGGGAGACCTGTCTACGCTGGGCCGCCCCCTGGAGCCGGTGGGCGACATGCCCTACAGCGAGGCCTATGACACCTACCGGGAGCAGATGGAGGCCCTGGGGTCGGCCGGAGCGGACCTGTTCGCCCTGGAGACCCTGATGGGGGCAGAGGAGGCTGCGGCCGCCCTGGACGCGGCGGCGGACTTCGGACTGCCGGTAATGGTCTCCTTCTCCGTGGAGGCGGACGGCGGCGTGATATTTGGTGGGACCGTCTGGGAGGCGGCGGCCATGGCCCAGGAGCTGGGGGCCTCCGCCGTGGGGGTCAACTGCTCCGTGGGGCCGGACCAGTTGGAGTCCGTCATCCGCTCCGTCCGTGCGGCGGTGGAGATCCCGGTAATCGCCAAGCCCAACGCTGGACTGCCGGTCATGGACGAGCGGGGGCAGGCCCACTACAGCATGGGACCGGAGGACTTTGCGCGGCACATGGAGGCCCTGGTAAAGGCCGGGGCGGGCATCGTGGGCGGATGCTGCGGCACCACGCCGGCATATGTCCGGCAGCTGGCAAAAGTCCTTGGCCGGCAGCTGGTTTCCGATTGACAACTTAGCGAAAAACGAGTATTCTGAAAACAGATATCTATTTTAAAAAGGAGAAAGAGCGATGAAAGTACTGGTTTTGGGCGGCGTAGCCGCCGGCACCAAGGCTGCCGCCAAGCTGATGCGGGAGGACCGCTCCTGCGAGGTGACAGTGCTCACCAAGGGCAGGGATATCTCCTACGCAGGCTGCGGCCTGCCCTACTACGTGGGCGGCGTGATTCAAGAGAAAAGCGAGCTGATTGTCAATACCCCGGAGAAGTTTGCCGCCCTCACCGGCGCAATGGTCAAGACCGAGACCGAGGCAGTGGCCGTCCATCCGGACAGGCATGTCGTGGAGGCGAAGGACCTCAAGACCGGCGAGGTGACGGAGTACAACTATGACAAGCTGGTCATCGCCACCGGCGCGTCTCCCTTTGTGCCGCCCATTCAGGGGCTGGACCTGAAAAACGTGTTCGTCATGCGCACCCCCGACGACGCCATCGGCCTGCGCGAGGCCGTGGAGGCCGGGGAGGTCAAGCGGGCCGTGGTGGCCGGCGGCGGCTTCATCGGCCTGGAGGTAGCGGAGAATCTGGCCGCCAAGGGCGTGAAGACCACGGTTATTGATTTCGCGCCCCATGTGCTGCCCAATTTCCTGGACCCGGAACTCAGCGAGTACGTGGAGAACAGGATGGCCGAGGAGGGCATTATGCCCATGACCGGCGTGTCGCTGGAGGGCGTGGAAGGCGACGGGAAGGTGGAGAAGGTCCTCACCAGCAAGCGGGGCATGAAGGCCGACGCGCTGGTGCTGGCCATCGGCATCCGGCCCAACACCGGTTTCCTGGAGGGCTCCGGTATCGAGATGTTCAAGGGGACCATCCTCACCGACCAGTATCTGCGCACCAATGTGCCGGACGTGTACGCCGCCGGGGACTGCGCCATGGTCACCAACCGTCAGACCGGCAAGGCGGCCTGGTCCCCCATGGGGTCCACCGCCAACATTGCGGGGCGCATTCTGGCCAGGAACGTCACGGGCAAGGAGAGCGCCTATCCCGGCGTGCTGGGCACCGGCGTGGCCAAGCTGCCCGGCGGGCTGAACGTGGGCCGCACGGGGCTTACGGAGACCGCCGCCCGGGCGGAGGGGTATGATGTGGAGAGCGTTATCACGGTGGTGGACGACAAGGCGCATTATTATCCCGGCGCGGGGCTCTTTATCATCAAGCTCACGGCGGACAAGGCCACCCGGAAGCTGCTGGGCGTGCAGGTGCTGGGCGCCGGCGCGGTGGACAAGGTGACGGACATCGGCGTGACGGCCATTTCCCTGGGGGCCACGGTGGACCAGCTGGCGGCTATGGATTTTGCTTACGCGCCGCCCTTCTCCACAGCCATTCATCCCTTTGCCCACAGCGTCAATATTCTGATGAACAAGCTGGACGGGGAGATGGAGTCCATCACCCCGGCGGAGTATGCAGCCGGAGCGGCGGAGGGATACGAGATCATTGACTGCTCCCAGAAGCCCACCCTGCCGGAGAAGACATATCTGGACTTTGCGAAAATCGACGGCGAGGTCCCCGGTCTGGCCAAGGATGCCAAGCTGCTTCTCGTCTGCACCAAGGGGAGGAGGGCGTATCTTACACAGAACAGGCTTAAATTTTATGGGTATACCAATACCCGGGTGCTGGAGGGAGGCACGACTTTCACGGAGATGGAAGAGTGATCTGCGGCCCTTCGGGCCGCACGGGAGCTGTTTCTATTTGCCACCCCGGGGGCTTCTCGCCCCCGGACTCCTCGCCTACTTTTGCCACGCGGCAAAAGTAGGCAAAAACGCGCTTAAACCTGGCGGTTTAAGAATCCCTTATTTTTGATTTGTTTTGCGCCCAAGGCACAGTCGGTTTGGTCTAAACCTTACTGCCGTCCGCTTCGTTCCTCGCCAGCGTCTATTTCAGCGTGGTAATCGGCGGCCCCTACCGTATAGCGGGGCTAACTCCCCGGGGTGCGTAACAAAGGCTTCCCCGTTTCACCCAAAGTTCTGGCGATGGACGAGCACTGGTTATAGAAGCGGCGCTGCAGCGAAATCTTCCGTTAGGACCCGTGGGTAGAACCACCCAGACCGGCGCACCAACGAAGGATTGTGGGTAGAATCAAACCCGGTACGTCGGAGGGAAACTAATTACCCCCGTAATTCAGGAAGGTTCTTAGGAAACTACGTTTCCTAAGCCCGCTTTTGCCTACTTTTCGCGGGCGCGAAAAGTAGGCGAGGAGTCCGGGGGCGAGAAGCCCCCGGGCCGTAGGACAGAATCATTTTACAACTGGTGCAATAAAAATATTGAGAAAAGGAGAAAACATAATGGCAACACTGACGGTCAGCGCAGCTGACGAAAAAAGAGTCAAGGCAATGGGTTTCCTCTCCAACAAGGGGACGGACAACTTCTCCGGCAGGATTATTACCGTCAACGGAAAAATCACCGCCGCCCAGCAGCGGTGCATCGCCGAGGCGGCGGAAAAGTTCGGCAACGGCATTATCACCTTCACCACCCGCCTGACCATTGAGGTCCAGGGCATCCCCTACGATAAGATCGAGGACTTCCAGGCCTATATTGCCAAAGAAGGTCTGGTCACCGGCGGAACCGGCTCCGTGGTCCGCCCCGTGGTGGCCTGCAAGGGCACCACCTGCCAGTACGGTCTGCTGGACTCCTTCGCTATCAGCGAGGAGATCCACCACCGTTTCTATGAGGGCTATCGGGGCGTGAAGCTGCCCCACAAATTCAAGATCGCCGTGGGCGGCTGCCCCAACAACTGCGTCAAGCCCGACCTCAACGATCTGGGCATCATCGGCCAGCGCATCCCCAATCTGGACCCCGACGAGTGCAACGGCTGCAAGAAGTGCGGCGTGGAGAAAACCTGCCCCATGGGCGCGGCCAAAGTGGTGGACGGCGTGCTGGAGATCGACAAAAATATCTGCAACAACTGCGGCCGCTGCATCGGCACCTGCCACTTCGACGCCCTGAACGACGGTACATACGGCTACAAGATCTATATCGGCGGACGCTGGGGCAAGAAGATCGCCCAGGGCCGGGCCCTCAGCAAGATCTTTACCGATAAGGAGGAAGCCCTGGCTGTGATCGAGAAGGCCATCCTGCTCTTCCGGGAACAGGGCAAGACCGGCGAGCGCTTTGCCAAGACCATTGAGCGCCTGGGATTTGAGAACGTAGAGGCCCAGCTGCTGGGCAATGAGCTGCTGGAGCGCAAACAGCAGATCCTGGACGCTGATCTGCATACGACCGGCGGCGCTACCTGCTGAGCCGCGGAACGCTTGAAAGGAGTACAATATGTCCGCTTCTAAGGTCTATTTTACGGATTTCCACACCCAGGCCTATGGGGACGGCCTGCCCACCAAGCTGAAAAAGCTGCTGCGCAAGGCCGGCATCGGCCAGTTGGATATGGAGGGGAAATTTGTCGCCATTAAAATGCACTTCGGCGAGCTGGGCAACGTCAGCTTCCTGCGCCCCAACTATGCCCGGGCGGTAGTGGACGTGGTCAAGGAGCTGGGCGGCAAGCCCTTCCTCACCGACTGCAACACCATGTACCCCGGCAGCCGGAAGAACGCCCTAGAGCATTTGGAGTGCGCCTGGCAGAACGGTTTTACGCCCCTTACCGTGGGCTGCCCCATCCTCATCGGAGACGGGCTGAAGGGTACCGACGACGTACTGGTACCGGTCCGGGGCGGCGAGTATGTGACGGAGGCCAAGATCGGCCGGGCCATCATGGACGCGGATGTGTTCATCAGTCTCACCCACTTCAAGGGCCACGAGATGACCGGCTTCGGCGGGGCCATCAAGAATATCGGTATGGGCTGCGGCTCCCGGGCCGGCAAGTGCGAACAGCACAACAACGGCCAGCCCCAGATCGACCCCGCCCTCTGCCGGGGCTGCAAGCGCTGCCAACGGGAGTGCGCCAACCAGGGACTGGTCTTTGACGAGGCCGCAAAGAAGATGACCGTGGATCTGAACCACTGCGTAGGCTGCGGCCGCTGCCTGGGGGCCTGCAACTTCGACGCCATCTCCTTTGCCTCCTCCAACGCGGTGAAGGTGCTCAACTGCCGCATGGCGGAGTATACCAAGGCCGTGGTGGACGGGAGGCCCCAGTTCCACATCTCCCTGGTGGTGGACGTGTCCCCCAACTGCGACTGCCATGGGGAAAACGACGTGCCCATCCTGCCTAACCTGGGCATGTTCGCCTCCTTCGACCCCCTGGCCTTGGACCAGGCCTGCGTGGACGCCTGCCTGGCGGCGGCCCCCATGCCCGGCAGCCAGCTGGCGAAAAATCTGGCGTCCCCGGATTTCCATGACTACCACGACCACTTCACCAACTCCACCCCGGAGTCCGAGTGGCGCTCCTGCCTGGAGCACGCGGAGAAAATCGGCGTGGGCAGCAGGGAGTATGAACTGATCGAAATCTGACCCGGATCCTATGCCGCCTGGGGGAGAAAGACAAAATTCTCCCCCAGGCGGCTTTTGCTGCTGTAAAAAGTTGGTTTTGAGAAAATTAGTGCTTGACAACCGGGGAAAAGGCTGGTATAGTAGGTGAGAAAATAAAGTAGGCAGGGTGCATCCGCCTCACCTCCAGCAATGCGAAGAGGTCAATACGACAGACCGCGTCCCGGGATGGGGCGCGTGTGTTCGTGCGGGTGCGGAGGAGCATCCGCGCTTTTGTTTTGTGTGCGTGCTTTGCGGCCAAATGTTGAAGGAGGTGCTTCGGCTATTAGCATTGTAATGCATCAACTGAATGAGGACATTCGTGACAAGGAGCTGCGCCTGATCGGCAGCGACGGCGAGCAGCTGGGGATCATGTCCGCGGATGAGGCGCTGCGTATTGCCGACGAGAAAGGCATGGATCTGGTGAAGATCTCGCCCCAGGCCAATCCGCCGGTATGCAAGCTGATGGACTACGGAAAATTCCGGTTCGAGCAGGGCAAGCGGGAAAAAGAGGCCCGAAAGAACCAGCACGTGGTCGAAATCAAGGAGATCCGCATGTCCCCGGGCATCGACGTGGGCGACTTCAACGTGAAGCTGAAGAACGCGCAGAAGTTCCTGACCGAGGGCAATCGGGTGAAGGTGTCCGTCCGCTTCCGCGGGCGGGAGATGGCCCATACCGACATCGGCCGGAAGCTCCTGGACAAGTTTGCAGAGCAGTGCGCCGAGATCGCCAATGTCGATAAGGGAGCCAAGCTGGAGGGCCGGAACATGTCCATGTTCCTCTCCCCTAAGAAATAAGTATACGATCGCAACAAGGAATACGGAAGGAGTCAACCAATTATGCCGAAACTGAAGAGCCACAGCGGTGCCAAGAAGAGATTCAATCTGACCAAGACCGGCAAGGTCAAGCGGGCCAAGGCCTTTAAGAGCCACATTCTCACCAAGAAGGATACCAAGCGTACCCGTCGTCTGCGGGCGGGCGGCTATGCCGACGTGACCAATGAATCCGCCATCCGCAAGATGATCCCTTACAAGTAAGAAAATACGATACGCTTTAGAATAGGAGGCTTTTACAATGGCAAGAGTTAAGGGCGCGATGATGACCCGCAAGAGAAGGAACAAGATCCTGAAGATGGCCAAGGGCTACTGGGGCGCCAAGAGCAAGCATTTCAAGATGGCCAACCAGCAGGTGATGAAGTCCCTGACCTACGCATATACCGGACGCCGCCTGAAGAAGCGGGATTTCCGCCGCCTGTGGATCACCCGCATCAGCGCCGCCTGCAAGATGAACGGCATGAACTATTCCACCTTCATGCACGGCCTGAAGACCGCCGGCGTGACCATCGACCGCAAGATGCTGGCCGAGCTGGCCGTCAACAACGAGGCCGCTTTCAAGCAGCTGGTGGAAATGGCCAAGAAGGCCGCGTAACAAGAGTATAGATAAAAAGTCCCGGTTTCTTGTAAAGATGCTGGGACTTTTCATCGTGTTAAAAACCCTTTAAAAGAGCGGTAACCCAAGGGCCTGTATTCGTAACCGAGGGATGCCGGATTGTTCTCTATTTTCTTTGCGTCAATTTAGGAGCAAGTGCGCCGTACAGTCGGCGGCTGCCATGGAACTATCAGGATAAGCGGAACGAAATCCCTCGTATTCGCAAAGAGTGCGGGGGATTCCGCTGCCTTTTGCTGAGGAAATAGATGCAGCTTCACAGCCATACGAAAGAATGTATCTATAATATTCTCATCAATTCTCTTATCAAATAAAGAAAATTTTCCGATATATTTTTGCGGTTGTCAACTATGGACAATGAATATAAGAGGTATAAGAGGAGATCGACAGATGATTCACTACATAAAAAACTTAAAAATCAGACTGAAACTTTATATCCTTATAGGCGTTGCGCTGCTCGGAATGTTCATTATCAGCGGGATGTCATTTTCTCTCATGGGCCGGATGAACGACATGACCAGCGACATTGCAACAAGCTGGCTTCCCAGTGTCGATGTGGCAAGGGAATTGAGCGCCACCATATCTAATGTTCGCCTGAATGAATTAGGGTATCTCACCGCAATTTCTGATGACGTAGAAGAATCCAGCCTTCAATACCTCCAAAGTGAAAAAGCAGATATGGCCGCTCTCTTAGCCGCATATGGCGATTTAATTGATGAAGGGGAAAGCGGCTTCTATAGTAATGCGATGAACCTTTGGATTCAGTACAATGAGGCGGATGAAAAAATGATGATGCTGGCCCAACAGGGCCGTATTGAGGATGCCCGCGCAATCCTGGAAGGCGAATGTGTAACGCTTTATAATTCTTTAAACAGTGCCTTCAATGATATTATCGCCTACAATACAAAAGGCAGTGATGATGCGGCGGCAGAAAGCGCCTCCCTTTACAAAAATGCCACCTTGACCATGACCGCGGTTATTATTGCCGTCATCCTCGTGGGCGTCTTCTTCTCATTTGTGATTATACGCCTGATCAAAATCCCTATTTCCGAAATCGAAAATGCCGCTACAAAAATGGCGGAAGGGGATTTGGATGTAAAGATTTCCTATACCTCGAAGGACGAACTGGGTGTTCTCGCCGCTCAGGTAGGCAAATTGATCCATAAGCTTCAGGTTATTATTGAGGATGAGAATCAATTTCTTGCCAAAATGGCCGAGGGAGATTTTACGGTGGACTCGACCTGTGAGGAAGCATATACAGGCGGCTTTTATCCTCTGCTTGTCTCGTTCCGGGGCATTGCGGATAAGCTCAATGATACAATGCTGCAGATCAGCCAAAGTTCCTCTCAGGTCGCGAGCGGAGCGGAACAAGTATCGAATGGCGCTCAAGCGCTTGCCCAGGGGGCGACTGAGCAGGCCAGTTCTGTGCAGGAACTCGCCGCCACTATTGAGGAAATCTCCAACAAGGTAAATCAGAACGCAGACAGTGCGCGGCAGGCCAGTAAAGCGGCAGACTGTGTCAGCGTAAAGATGAACGTGAGCAAAGAAAAAATGCAGCAGATGACACATGCGATGGGGGATATCAGCAGCTGCTCCAGCGAGATCGGCAAAATCATGAAGATCATTGAAGATATCGCTTTCCAAACCAACATTCTCGCCCTGAACGCCGCCGTAGAAGCCGCCCGCGCAGGCACTGCCGGAAAAGGATTTGCCGTAGTAGCCGATGAAGTCCGCAATTTGGCAAACAAAAGCACAGAGGCTTCCGAAAACATCTCTGCTCTGATCGAAAATTCCTTAAAGGCAGTTGAAAATGGAACGCAGATTGCAGACGATACGGCGCAGTCCTTGATGCAAGCAGTCAATGACGTAAAGGAAATGACCAGCATTATCGAACAGATTTCGGCGGCCAGCAGCGATCAGGCCGATTCCATCGCTCAGATCACTGCGGGAATTGACCAGATCTCCAGTGTTGTGCAGACAAACTCGGCAACCGCGGAGGAAAGCGCGGCGGCAAGTGAAGAACTGTCCAGTCAGTCCCAGCTTATGAAGAGCCTGGTAGGAAGGTTCCAGCTGAAGAGCGGCTTTTCAAGACGCTCCCGTACACTGATGTATTAATTTGACCTGGTTGTTCTTGAACAATGAAATAATGATATCCGAAACCCCACAAATTGTATCCCTTGAAATATAAGGGCCACCGGTAAAGAACGCCCCTACCCAATCCGAACCAACTGACAACAGTTTGTTCAGATTGGGTAGGGGCGTTCAATTTGTTCTATGTTGACAAAAAGATGCACGCTCGACAGCCCACCCCGTCTCCCCAACTGCGAGCCCAATAGGCGCCGCCGCTAGCGGCGGCTTCGCCCGCCATCAGGGCGGGCGAACTATGGGTTGCAGTTGGAAGCGAAGAAATTCCCACCACAGTGCAGTTTTCGGCGAAGCCGGAAACGGAACGGTGGTGGGAATTTCTGAGCTGGTCCGAGTGGAATTATAGGACTTCAAAAAAGCCAGTCATATCAACGGTTTGCAGGCCGCCAGCAAGAGGTTTCTTATCCTAAAAACTGAAAATTTGAATGGATCGCCGCCCTACGGAGACTATGGGCGGCGTTTTCATATACAACGATGGAAAAAGGAGGTCAAGAGAGTGGCAGAAGATAAAAAGCCGGGTGTTCCCATTGGGGAGCAGGCCCCGGAGGAGCAGAAGCCGGAGCCCCCTGCGCCGGAGGTGCCGGGGGCTCCTCCCGCCCCAGGAGCAGCAGGCGGCCCCGGCCCCGGAGGGCGGCCAGGAGTGGGAGAAGCCCCAGGAGGAGGAGAAAAAGCCCCGCCGGGGCCGTCCGCCCAAGGACAAGGAGGCCCCGGCCCAAGGAGACAAGCCCAAGCGCAAGGGCCGTCCGGCCAAAGGCGAAAAGCAGGCCCCCGGCGGGGGTGGCGCTGGCAAGGCGGCCAAGGCACCCAAGCAGAGCAGCCCCGCCAAAGAACCCACCCCAGCCAAAGAGGAGGCCCCGCCTCCTCCCGCGCCGGAGCAGCCGCCCCAGCTTAAAGACGCCTCCCGTGGAAAAAAGGAGGAGATCGTCTATCTGGACCTGTCGGAGCTCCACCCGTTCCAAAACCACCCGTTCGGTGTCCGGGATGATGTGGAGATGCAGGGCCTTGTGTCCTCCGTCAAGGCTGGCGGTGTACACCAGCCCGCCCTGGTGCGGCCCCGTGAGGGCGGGGGCTATGAGATCGTAGCGGGCCACCGGCGGCAGCGGGCAAGCGAGCTGGCGGGCTTGCGCAATATGCCCTGTATCGT
>JAETNP010000074.1 GCA_021768185.1 Oscillospiraceae bacterium | reverse complement strand
AGATTCAGTATACCGTCTTCAAGCTCCGGCTCCATCCTTCGCCGGAACAGGCGGAGCTGATGGACAAAACCTTTGCCTGCTGCCGGTATCTGTGGAACAAAATGCTGACCGATGCCCGCGAGTTCTATGCGGCTACGGATCTGCAGTATATCCCGACTCCCGCCCATTATAAAAAGGAAGCGCCCTTCCTGAAAGAGGTGGACAGTCAGGCCCTGTGTACCGTCCACCAGAACCTGCGGAAGGCGTACCTGGACTTCTTCCGGGCCCCCGGCACCTTCGGCTATCCCCAGTTCAAGACGAAAAAATCCGGGAAGGCTTCCTTTACCGTCTACTGCCGGGAGTACCGCACGGGGCCGTCCATCCGTCTGACGGGCGGCGGGCTCCAGATGCCCAAGCTGGGAGTGGTCGAGGCGGTCCTCCACCGCAGGCCCCAGTCCGGATGGACGCTGGTCTCCGTGACGATCAGCAAGTCCAGATCCGGGAAGTATGACGCTTCTGTCGTTTTCAAGTACCGCGTAAGGCAGGCGGAACCGGCCCAGCCGGACCAGGAAAGGACGCTGGGGCTGAGCTATTCCCCTTCCTGCTTCTATGTGGACAGCGAGGGCGGCAGCCCGAACCTGCCGGACTTGACAAAGTCCAAGGAAAAACTGGCCCGGATGCAGCAGAAGTTGTCCCGGATGGAGCGGGGCTCCAACAACTACAATCGCCAGTTGCAGAAGATCCGCCTTCTGCATGAGCACATCGCCAACCGGCGGAAGGACTTCATCCACAAGGAATCCCGGCGGATAGCCAACGACTGGGACGCCGTGTGTGTGACTTCCCGAACGCTGACGGACGATCACTCCGGCTTCGGCATGTTCCGGGAATGTCTGCGATACAAGCTGGAGCGGCAGGGGAAACGGTACATCGCCGTGGATGGCGGCTCCAGTGCGGAGGGCATCAAAGAAAAAGGGTTCGCGCAGTTTTGCGCTTGATCAATCATCCCAGCGATACTGCCGGTCGGGACGCCGGTGTGATGCCCGGGACGCGGCTGGGAAGCGTTGATCGGAGTGGCAATCAGATTGCCTCTGCGATCAGCGTTTCTCAGAAGGCCGCCAGCGGGAAGAAGAGAGGGCCGCCCTGGTTTTCAGGCAAGCCCGAAGCCTTCGGGCAGTCCACTCAGCATAATATATATCTTTTTTCAGGAGGAGGATGGATATGCCCCGTATTTCCGTGGGACCTGGTGAGCAGAACATGGAAGACCAGCTGAAAGAGCTGGCGCGGGAGATCATTTCCGACCTCTCCGCCCTTGACCCCGCATACAGCAAGGAGCTGCTCAGCGATTTTGTGTCGGAGCTCTTCCTCGCCCAGGCGAAGCAGAGCCAGCAGGCGGAGCGCCGCCGGAGGCAGGCCCAGGGGATCGCCGAGGCAAAGGCCCGGGGCGTCCGGTTCGGACGTCCGGAAGCGGTGCTGCCGGAGGACTTCGAGGTGTTTCACCGGGCTTGGCGGGACGGTAAGATGACCGCCAGAGAGGCGGCGGAGGCCTGCGGGTTATCCAGAGCCACCTTCTGCCACGCGGCGGCAAGCCGGGAACAGGCAGAGAGCTGCGCCGGCTGACAGAATGATTGAAACGATACGGCGCGCGAAGGACCGCGTGCCGGGGTGAAGCGGAAAGGAGACGCTATGCTGAAATTGACATTACTTCCGGATGAGTATGTGGTCGTCAACGACAATATCGTCGTCCAGCTTATGCGGGTCGCCGGAGGACGGGCCGATCTGGCTGTGGAAGCGCCGCGGGAGGTCCCCATTGTACGGGGCGCGGTGCTGGAGCGGCAGGGGGTCGAACGCCCAACCTGCCTGGGAGCGCCGCCGAAGCGGAAGGGGAAGGTCTACCGGGACCAGGTCTTCCGCTGGAACGACGACCGGGAGCGGGCCGTAAGGGTCATGAAGCAGGTCTTCGACCGGCTGGAGCAGAACGGGGCGATCGACGAGGCGAAGGTCCTGCGGGTCCAGTTGGAGCGGATTATCCCCGCCTTTTGGGAGGACGATCTGGCAGCTCAGTAATTTCTTTCGATTTCACCCGGCCGACGGGCCGGCTGAAATATAGTACCGCGTCAAGCCTTCCGGGCAGTCCGGCCGGGTGTCTGGAAGAGAAGGCGCACCACCCCAGCGCCGGAAAGGGAATTCCGGCGCGACGGAAACAGCACACCCCACAAATTTATTTTATTGAAAGGATGCAATAAAATGAGGATTCAACACAACATTATGGCGATGAACGCCTACCGCAACTACAACATCAACACCAGCGCCGTCTCCAAGAACCTGGAGAAGCTGAGCTCCGGTTACAAGATCAACCGCGCCGGTGACGACGCCGCCGGTCTGGCCATTTCCGAGAAGATGCGTGCCCAGATCACCGGTCTGGACGCCGCTACCAAGAACGTCAAGGACGGCATCTCCCTGGTGAAGACCGCTGAGGGCGCCATGCAGGAGATCCAGGACATGCTCAACCGCATGGACTACCTGGCCACCCAGTCCGCCAACGGCACATACGACAACGACGTAGACCGCACCAACCTGCAGAAGGAAGTCACTGCCCTGAAGAGCGAGATCAACCGTATCGCCGACAGCGCCAACTTCAACGGCATCAAGCTGCTGGACGGTTCTCTGGATACCACTACAGCCTCCTCTATGACGGATGCCGCCGTGTCCCACCAGACCGACGCCAACCCCGACGCCAAGAAGGCTCAGAAGGGTATCTACTCCATCGACCTGAAGGACTTCAAGGCGGCCAGCAGCACCAACGCCGCTCCCGCCACCATCTCCATCAAGATCGGCGGAGTGACCGTGGCGCAGGGCATCGCCAGCGGTACCGGCGGCTTTGTAGAGGGCGATGCCTGGAAAGCCACAACCGGAGTTGTCACCATCGGTACCACGGGCTTTGACGTCTCCCGGGACGGCGACATCCTGACCATCACCATGAAGACGGATCCCACTGGCGAGTTCAATACCAGTCTGGCCGTCACTGTTGACGCGGCCAATGGCGCTCCCATCAACAATAAGGGTAATGCCGCCTTCCCTCAGGGCGTTACCGTGGTACAGCAGGCCCAGCCCGCCGCCGCCCGGGTCTACGCCCAGTGCAAGTATACCCTCAACGCGACCGACGTCACCGACGGCTTCCAGCTGAAGATCGGCAAGGAGACCTACACCTTCGCCGTGGGCGCCAACAGCAAGTTCAAAAACGCCGCCAACGTGATCGACCTCACCGACCGTGAGGCTGGCTCCACCAACATTGAGATTTTCGCGGCCCGGCGCCTGACCGAGGTGGCCAAGAACAACAAGATGTTCAAGGTGGGCACGGAGAACTCCAACGGCACCATTACCATTACCGAGCGGGAGGGCGCCGGCATCGACTACACCAAGAACAACCTGATCGGCACGGACAAGAACTCCTATACCGACGCCGACGCCAAGGCTTGGAACGGTCTGATCCAGACGGGCAAGGCTTCCGCCACCGCCCAGGGCCTGCAGCTGCAGATCGGCGACACCGCCGACAACTACAACCAGCTGGGTGTCTCCGTGGGCGATATGCACACCAAGGCCATGGGCATTGCTGATATTGATATCAGCAACCAGGCCAGCGCGCAGAGCGCCATCCAGACCGTCCGCGACGCCATCAACTACGTGTCCGGTGTCCGCGGCGACTTGGGCGCCGTCCAGAACCGTCTGGAGCACACCCAGAACAACCTGAGCGTCATGAAGGAGAACATCCAGGACGCCGAGTCCACCATCCGCGACACCGATATCGCCGAGGAAATGATGGCCTACACCAAGAACAACATCCTGGTGCAGTCCGCCCAGGCCATGCTGGCCCAGGCCAACCAGATTCCGCAGGGCGTCCTGCAGCTGCTGGGCTAATTTCGCAGCTTAGGAAACACCAATATCACCCAATAGCCACAAGGGGGCGGGCTTATGCCCGCCCCTTCTTTCTGGCCTTGAAAAAGCGGCCCGGTCCGAGCGGTTTTTTCAAAGCCGGAAACCAGGCGCGCAAAGGAGAAAACAGGATGGAAAAGCAGAAATTTCAGGTCCGTACCGCCCTGATGCCGATATTTTATAAGGACTTCCGCTGCCTTGCGGGGGCCTGCCGGGACAACTGCTGCGGCGGTTGGGAGATCGCATTTAACAAAAAGGATTATCTGCGGATCAAGCGCGCAGCCAGGAGCGAGGAATTGAAGGAGCTGTTATCTAAGGGAATGTCTCGTCTCCGGAAGGAGCAAATAGAAAATTTTTACGCCCGCTTTGAAGTCGGGGCGGATGGCGTATGCGCGTTTCAGACAGAGGAGGGTCTGTGCCGCCTCCAGCAGGAATGCGGCGAAGAGGCCCTGCCTGAGGTGTGCCGGATGTATCCCAGGAAATTCTTCTACACATCGGCAGCGAAAGAGTTTGCGCTGAGTCCCTCATGTGAAGGCGTGCTGGCTATGCTGTGGGACCTGCCCCAGGGGATTGACTTCTGGGAGGAGCCGCTACCAACAAAAGACTGGGGTACTGTGGAGACGGACCACCGGTTGGCTCGGTTTGCCGATATCCGGTCTTTTTGCATTGATGTGCTCCAGGAGCGGTCCCTGCCTTTTTCCAGGCGGATGCTGTTGCTGGGTGTGCTGATTCAGCGGCTGACAGAGTCGGATTGGACCGGAGAGGGGGACATCGACCGGTGGCTGGCCTTGGGAGAGGAGCAGCTGCATGCGCCGTCCACCGCCTCCATTCTGGAGAGTATGCCCCGAGACAGGGCGGGTTATCTGACTGGCAACTTCTACACGCTGCTGGAGCTGTACGAAAATACCGGAGCAAAGGAAAAAGCGCTGTACCGCTCCCTGCTTTCCGCCATCAGCGCGAAAAAGGACTGGGAACAGAGCGAATCGAGGGAGTTTGATGTTGACCTCGGGCGATATCAGGCGCTGAAAAAACAGCTGGAGAAATTGTTGGGACAGTCGGACTATTTCTTTGAGAACTTGATGGTGCTGACCGCCTTTTATGAGACGTTTCCAACTTTGGTGACGCCGGAGAAGCTATGGAGAAGTTACATGGACTTGTGTAGCCTGTACAGCTTCTTTTGGTTTGCCGCCGTATGCGGCTGTGACCGGGAGGTCAGTCGGGAGCGGCTGTTCCAGGTGATCGGCACGGCCAGCCGGGGATTGCTGCACAATAAGGCGCGGCGGAATCAGCTGCTGGACGGGCTGCTTGCGCGCGGCGGTGGTACCCTGGCCCATATGGCTGTGCTGGCCGGAGGCTGACTGCATGGAGGGAGATGGAGAAATGAAGCCTTTACTGTCTATTGGCATGATTTTCAAAAATGAGATCCGCTGTCTGGAGCGGTGTATGAAATCCTTACAGCCGCTGCGGGACGCTGTTCCATGCGAGCTGGTGATGGCGGACACCGGATCCGACGACGGAAGCCGGGAGGTGGCGGCGCAATACGCCGATATCCTTTTTGATTTTCCCTGGATCAACGACTTTGCCGCCGCCCGCAACGCGGTGATCGACCGCTGCTCGGGAGAGTGGTATCTGTCCATCGATGCCGACGAGTGGCTGGACGACGACATTTTTCAGCTGGTTCGATTCCTGACCCACCGGGAACGGTGGCAGCGCCCTCTCTGCGGCGTCATGCTGCGAAATTATTACACGCCGGAACTGGACGGGGAGTCCAATGACTTTCTGGCGATTCGGATGGCGCTCTTGTCTACCGGGGCGCGCTACACAGGGGCGATCCATGAGCTGTGGGACCTGCCCTCACCGGTCTGTGCGCTGGAACATACCCTGTTGCATCATGACGGATATGTGGATCTGTCGGAGGATTGGAGCAAAAAGAAGCATGAGCGGAATATGGCGCTGCTGCGAAAGAAGCTGGAAGAAAATCCGGAAAACCTGAAAACCTTGTTGCAGTGTATTGAGAGCTCCAAGGGGGAGTCCGGGTATGAAGGATATATCCGACAGGCTGTGGCGGTGCTGAAAAAAGAGCCAAAGGATATGGGATATTATGGCCCGCCTATCTTCCGTTACGCCGTTCTCCATGCCGCCGGATACCATCTTCCGGAGCTGGAGGAGTGGACGGATTGGGCCGTGGAGAGATTTCCTGATTCACCCTATATCAATATTGACGTTGCATATGTACGTTTTGTCAACTATGCGGAAGACAAGAATTATACCGGCGCTATTCAACAGGGGGAACTTTACCTTCGGACTCTGGAAGATTATCACGCCGGACGGATCGATTTCGCCGCGCTGGTGTTTGGTTCCTTTGTCATGGCCACACAGTCCCGTGAGGAGGGCGCCCGGGCCATTCTAGCGGATGCTTATTTTCAGGAGGGGCAGCGGCAGAAAGCCCGCGATATGCTGCTGTCTATTGACAGAAACCGGATGAAGCCGGCGGTGGTCAGAAACTACATGCGGGTCCTGCTGAATCTCCAGGCCCAGGGCGGGGACGACATGTCTTGGGTAATGTTGGAGATTTGGGAGAGAGCCGCCGCTCCCGACGCGAAGGACCGCCTTTTGCGGGATACGGTAGTCGCAGAAGCGTCAACTGCCTTTTCCACTGAGAGCAGGAAAACAGAAGAAGAAAACGGATTTGCCCACGCCTACACGATCTTCCTGCCCTTGGCGGGCCGCTGCGGTCTGGGCACCGCCGCGGCGATCCTGGAGAGCGGCGACCGGGCGGAGATAGAGCGGCTGCTCAGGACTGTGGATGACTGGGGGGAGCTGCCCATTGCCGCGCTGGAGCGTGCGCTGCTGGCAGGGGCCGCCTTTCCTTTGCCGGACCGGCCGTTGAAACTGGAAGAAATGGACGGGCTGTCGGCACGGTTGGCGCAGAGCGGAGAGCATCTGACAGAATTTCTGGACAAGGCTGTCCGCACGATGGACGAGGAGCCTCAGACGCTGGCCTGGGCCAGAGGTCTGGCTTTGGCTGCGCTGCGCAGCCAAGACTGGGAAGCGGGCGGGGATGGTATGAACGTTATTAAGGCGTTTGCCGCAGTGGAGCGGGCGTTTCTGCCACAGTACTATGCTCCGGCGATGCTTTGCGGAGAGACTGTCTGCCTTTTGCCGCCCATACACCGCTTCGGCTGGTACTGCGTCCAGGCGTTTGCTGCGTTGGATGCCGGAGATAAAACGGGTTATGTCCGCCTTCTGCGGGAAGGGCTGGAGAGCTGCGTGGAAGCAAAGCCCGTTGTGGAGTTCCTGCTTAGACAACTGGAGGAAAGTCAGAAGGCTCAGGCAGTTCCTGAGCTGCTGCAGCTGGCGGAGCAGGTGAGGATGCTGCTGGCGCAGTATCCGGAGAATGATCCGGCGGTGGTGGCGCTGAAGCAGAGCGCGGCGTATCAGAAGGTGGCCCATCTGATCGAGGGGCCGGAGCCGGGTGTGTTTGGAGGGGGCGCACAATGAAGGTCGTCATTTTAGCGGGCGGTCTGGGCACGCGCATCAGCGAAGAAAGCTATCTGAAACCCAAGCCCATGATCACCATCGGCGAGCAGCCGATTTTGTGGCACATCATGAAATATTACTCCAGCTTCGGCTTCCATGATTTCGTCATCTGCTGCGGATATAAGGGGCACGTTATCAAGGGAACCTCTGAATAAAGCCAGGAAATACAGGGATGGATTGAAATCGTGGCAGAATAATCCGCGGAGAAGGCAAATATTGCCACAAATCGCAGGTTTTATCAGCGAATAAGTCTC
>JAETNP010000115.1 GCA_021768185.1 Oscillospiraceae bacterium | reverse complement strand
GTCGTGGTTGCCCTGGTTGAAGTGGAAATTGAGGTTGCCGCCGCACTCCGGGCATTTCAGATAGCCGGAAAACACGCTGGGCTCCTGGGTGACGGTGGGCCGCCTCCGGCGGGTCCTCTTTTTCATGCTCTGCACCTTTTCCCAGGTGGGCCGGTCAATGATGGCCTCGTGGACGTTGAGGAAGATTGCCCGGTTCTCCTCCGGGTTCTCGATCCGCTTTTTCATCTTGTAGGACTTGGAGTAGGATTTGAAGTTAATCACATCGCCGCAATACTCCTGCAAGGTGAGGATTTTCTTGATGGTGGTATGTCCCCATTTGGTGGGCTCCACGGTGCTCTTGGACCCGCCCCGGCGTGTCCCCTTGCTCCGCCAGTAGTAGGTAGGATTGAACACCCCGTCTTTCTCCAGCGCGGCGGCAGTCTCGGCCAGCCCGTAGCCGTCCAGCGCCATTTGATAAATGCGGCGCACCACGGCGGCGGCCTCCGGGTCGATCACCCAAAAGCGGGGATCGTCCGGGTTCTTGATGTACCCATAGGGCGGCGGGGACAGCGGCACCCCGGAATTGCCTTTCATCTTGTTCACGATCCGGCGCTTCTTGGATATATCGCGGGCGTAGTATTCGTTCATGATATTTTTGAACGGGGTAAACTCATTTTCGCCCTCGTCGCTGTCCACTCCATCGGAGACGGCCACCAGCCGCACATCATGGGCCGGGAAAAATTCTTCCGTCAGGCGGCCCACCTCGATGTAGTTCCGGCCCAGGCGGGAAAGGTCCTTGACGAACACCGCCGAAATATATCCGTTCTCTATGGCCTGGATCATCTTCTGGAAGCCGGGACGGTTCATGGTCGTGCCCGTGATCCCATCGTCCACAAAAAACAAGGTGTCCGTATAGCCTTTTTCTTTTGCGGCCTTTTGGAGAATTTTTTTCTGATTCTGGATGCTGTTGGATTCGGTGTCCATGTTATCGTCACGGCTCAAACGGCAGTACAGGGCGGCCGTTCCA
>JAETNP010000114.1 GCA_021768185.1 Oscillospiraceae bacterium | reverse complement strand
TCAAGGGTGGTGGCGGTGATGCCCAGCCGCTGGGCCACGGCGATGTCGTTCTTCATGGACTCGGTGACGGTATGCCCGCACACCACCAGCACCCGGGAGCGCCGGAGCAGGTCGCGGCCAATGTCGATGCTGCTCTTGTGCTCCTCGGGAACCGCGTCATTGAGGAAAAGGGGCAGGAACAGGGCCGGGCAGATAGGGGCAAAGCCCGCATCATAAACCGCCCGGCAGTACTGTGCGGCCAGCTCCGCATTTTCCGTGTCGCCGCCATACCAAGCGGCGGTGATGTAAGCAAGGGGTCGTTTCATAGTCATTTACCTCCGATATTCAAAATTTTCTTATTAAAGCTGGTATAGCCTACCGTTCCCGGCTGGTGGGCCGGGGGCGTTCCGGGGAGCGGGGCTCGGCGGCAATCTTTTCATGGTAGTGTTTCATTGTTTCAAGGATAAAGGGCTTGTGACTTCTTTCAAGCAACGCATTTTCCAAAACGCGCCGGTTATCCGGCGTGTCGAGATAAACGCCATCCTCTATGCCGTCCATTCCATACACCAGCTTGATGCCGTCCCGTTCCGCCGCCTTTGCCGCCTCGGTATCATCATCGAACTTCCACGGTATAAGGCTGTCATCTCGTTCAATATGCAACGCGCCGTCAATATAAAAATCACTGCCATCGGAAAGCGCAATCACATATCCTTTGTCACTGTCCATTTGAGCCATAGTCAAACCTCCGTTTTAGGCGCGGGAAATCAACCCAATCCCCCCGCCCTTTCCCAATCATGGGAAAGGGGGCGGCTCTGGAGGATATGTCCCCCGCCGCGCCGGGAGGGGTGGCACAGCCGGGGCGGGCCGTCAAGGGCAAGCCGCCGCAGGCGGCGGGCGTTCCGCCCCTTGACTGCCCACTCCCGGCTGTGCTCAGTAGTAGGCGGCGACGGGGGATATACCACCAGAGCCCCTCTCTAAAAGAACGCCATGCAAGGCGCGGGGGAGGGGCGCGGGAAAAAGAAAGAGCCT
>JAETNP010000113.1 GCA_021768185.1 Oscillospiraceae bacterium | reverse complement strand
TCCTCAGCGGGGAACGGCTGCTCCAACACAATGGTGGAGTAGGTGGCAATCGCATACGACCATGACACCCATACGATGGCGAATACCTGTGCGGTGACGAACAGGAACCTCGTAATCGACCGGATGATGTTGCGGCGCTCCTGGCCCGCCCTCAGCTCCCGCAGCCGCTTCCGCAGGTGGCGGTAGGTGGACTCGCAGTACAGGACGCCCAGGGCGATGCCGACCGCCAGGGCGCCGGCGGCAATCAGGATCATCTTCATGGCGACTGCTCCTGCCTCGCTGCGCTGCTTTCCTGAAGGAAGTCATGCAGCTTCAACCGCTCCATGTAGACCTCCTGGATATTCTTAATCGCCAGGACCGCCCGGTTGTTCGGGTACTCCGGGTGTTCTCGGCAATACAGCTCATAGGCATCTATCTCAGCCAACACCTCGGTGAACTCCTCCTTGGTGTGGTCGATGTCCCGAAGCAGCTCATTGTTGAAGTGCAGGATACGGGCCCGGTGCCCATCAGCACATCGCCGGTCATCCATGGTGATATGGGCATCCAGTTTCTTGATGACCTCGGCATTGATGGCCCGGCCGATGGCTCTTGCCATCCAGGACCAGGGGTTCACTTTGACGGGGGCGATCTGTACCAGGGTCATCATGACCAGAAGCAGACCGCCCCCGCCAGCCAAAAGCTCTTGGACGTTCACAACTACATTTCCTCCTGTTTTGATAGCGATTTTGGGTTTCTCAGTAACGCAGAAGGCCGCCCCCGATAACGGGAGCGGCCTATTTGCGCCGGTCCTTAGACCTTGACCTCCAGGGCCTCCAGGATGTCCTCCACCTCCTCACGGAGCTTGGCTGGCACCTGCTCCAAGGTCTTCTTGCCCTTGACAATCAGGGTTGCGTACACAACAGCCATGGTCTGTACCTCCTTTCTGAGCAAGATTTTCAGCAGCCACTCCCGGAGCCTACTCATGGTCGGACTCCTTCAGCAGCGCCTCGACATCGGCCCGGAGACGGGCCGGAACGTCTTTGAGCTTCTTCAGCCCCT
>JAETNP010000073.1 GCA_021768185.1 Oscillospiraceae bacterium | reverse complement strand
CACCCCCAAACCCCCGCACCCCCGCCAGAAAGTGACACCCGCTTCGCGTCTGTCACTTTCCGGCGGGGCCAATATCCGTTGCCGGTAGGAGGTGCTTTTTTACGGCAATTTTTCACTGTCCAATCCAAATCATCCAGCGGAGCCAGGGCAAGTCCGCTGTGGCCGCTGCCGCCTATCGGAGCGGCGAAAAGCTGGTAAACGAGTGGGACGGCATGACCCACGACTTCACGAAAAAAGGCGGTGTTGTCCATACAGAAATCATGTTGCCCTCTCACGCCCCGCGGTCGTTCGCAGACCGATCCACCCTCTGGAACAGCGTGGAGGAAATCGAGAAGTCCAGCACCGCCCAGCTTGCCAGAGAAATTGAAGTGGCCTTGCCGGTGGAGTTGTCCAGAGCGGAGCAGTTGGCACTTGTCCGTTCTTTCGTGAAAGACAATTTTGTGGATGCTGGAATGTGCGCTGATTTTGCCATCCACGACAAGGGAACCGGCAACCCCCATGCCCACATCCTGCTGACGATCCGGCCAATCAAAGAAAATGGGGAATGGGGCGCAAAGTGCCGCAAGGTGTACGACCTGGACAGCCAGGGCCAGCGCATCCCTGACGGCAAAGGCGGCTGGAAAAGTCACCGGGAGGACTCCACCGACTGGAACCAACGGGGCAACGCCGAGAAGTGGCGGGCGGCATGGGCCGCTTACACCAACCGGGCTTTGGAGGCCGCTGGCAGGCCGGAGCGCATCGACCACCGCAGCTACAAGCGCCAGGGCGTTGATAAAATTCCCACCGTCCACATGGGGCCTGCCGCCAGTCAGATGGAGCGCCGGGGCATCCAGACGGAGAAAGGCAACATCAACCGGGAGATTGCCGCCGATAACAAGCTGCTGAAGGAGATCAAAGCCCGCATTACCCGGCTGTATAACTGGAGCAAGGAGCAGGCAGAAACCGCCGCCCCCGACCAAGGTAAGGAAAGCATTATCGCCCAGCTGTGGCAGGCCCGGATGGACGCCCCCGCCCCCACCACCCGTTCCGGCAAAATCCGAAAGCTCCAGGATGATGCAAAGCTGTTTGGCCTGTTGCAGTCCAACGGCATCACTTCCATGCAGGAACTTTTCGATAAGGTTGCCGCTATGAACAGCGATTATTACGACCTCCGGGGGCGCATCGTCAGCAAGGAGCGCCGGTTGTCTGTTCTGAATGAGCGGCTGGAAATGTGGGCGCAGTATCAAAAGTACAAGCCCATTCGTCAAAAGCTGGACAAGGTTGCTCCTGGAAAGCGGGAGCAATTCGAGCAGCGGCACAGCGCCGACCTTGCTCTGTTCGATGCTGCCGTCCGTTACCTGGACAAGCTGAAAGCATCCGGCGAGGCCATTACCCCCAAGGCATGGAGGACGGAGGCCCAAAGGCTGACCGTCGAAAAAGACGCTGACTATCTGAAAATGCGGGATATGCGGGAGGACATTAAGGCGGTGGAAACTCTGAAAAAGACCGCCGACCGGCTTGCCAGGGAGGGCCAGACCCAGCGCAGGGAGGAACAGGAGCGATGATACCCCACATGACCTATTCGCAGTATCGCACTGTCCAACGGCTGGTACATAGCTGCTGTAACTATGACCGGGGAAACTGTCTGCTGCTGGATGATGGGGAGGAATGTGTCTGCCCGCAAAGCATTTCCTACTCGCTGATCTGCCGCTGGTTCCGGGCCGCTGTGCTGCCTCTGGACGGGGAACTGTACGCCGCCCTGTTTCCCCCGCCCTCCGCTGGGCGGCGGCGTTGCCGGGAGTGTAAACGAGTTTTCACCCCATCCAGGCACAACACTCTGTACTGCCGGGATTGTGCCGCAAAACGAGCCAAGCGGAGCAAGCGGGATTGGGCCAGGAAAAAGAGGGCTGGAGCGTAGAAAAAGTACCCCTTGAAAACCCGCTAAAACAGGGACTTTCGGAGCCGCCCTCGATAGGGGGGCTGTATGTTATCATTCCGAGGCCCTAAAACGGCCCTCTAACGACCCATAAATCGGGAGGTGAACACGATTGCTGACTATATGACCGGCGACACCAAATTGCCGCCCTATTTACCCTATCCCCGCTTTCTGATGGAGGCGGATTTGACGCAGTTTGCAAAGCTGCTGTACGCCGTCCTGCTGGACAGGGCGAACCTCTCCCTTGCCAATGGCTGGCAGGATAGCGAGGGGCAAATCTATATCGTCTTTCCCGTCTGCAAAATCGCCAATGCGGTTGACCGCAGCCCCATGACCGTCAAGAACGCATTGACCGAACTGGAAACGGTTGGGCTGATTGAGCGCAGGCGGCAAGGATTTTCCCAGCCTAATCGCATTTACGTGAAGATACCTGATGGACAAGATATTGTCCTACTGACGGACAAAAAATTGTCCCATAGAGGGAAAGAAACTTGTCCCACTGATGGACAAAAAGCTGTCCCTATGACGGACAGAAAACTGTCCCCTAATAACATGAGTAATAATAACTTGAGAATTAGTAACTTGAGTGGAGTGAGTGGGCGTCCGCCAGCGCGAGGCCGCTATGGGAATGTCTTTCTGACGGAGGTGGAGGTTGCTGAACTACAAGCCGACTTTCCCACCGTCTGGCAGGAGTACATCGAAAGACTGTCTGAATATATGGCCTCTACCGGCAAGACTTACAAGAGCCACGCCGCTACCATCCGCCGCTGGGCCAAGGAGGACAGGCGCAAGGGCAAAGGCGGCATATCTGACTATTCGTGCAAGGAGGGCGAGAGCCTATGAATGATTTTGACAGCATCATCAAGCGCATGACCGTGACCCGGCGGGAACCGGGGGACTACACCGGCAAGGACGGGCTTTTGTACTGCGGCAAGTGCCGCACCCCGAAACAGTTTCGCATGGAGGCCCCGCCCCTGGAGGGGCGCTTGCTCCCCCACCTCTGCCACTGTGAGCAGGAGCGCATCGACCGGGAGGCGGCGGAGCAGGAGGCCCGCCGTCACCGTCAGGCCGTGACCGATCTGAAACGCCGGGGCTTTACCGACCCGGCTATGAGGGGATGGACTTTTGCCAACGACAACGGCAAATGTCCGCAGATGAAACACGCCCGTTTCTATGTTGAGCATTGGGACACCATGCAGGAGGAAAATATCGGCTATCTGCTCTGGGGCGGCGTGGGAACCGGCAAGAGTTACTTTGCCGGTTGCATCGCCAACGCTTTGATGGAGCAGGAGGTAGCCGTCCGCATGACGAACTTTGCCCTGATACTGAACGACCTGACCGCCAGCTTTGAGGGCCGGAACGAGTACATAGCCAGACTGTGCCGCGCCCCGCTGCTTATTCTGGACGATTTCGGCATGGAGCGCGGGACGGAGTACGGTTTGGAGCAGGTCTACAACGTGATTGACAGCCGCTACCGCAGCCGCAGGCCGCTGATTGTCACCACCAATCTGTCCCTCCAGGACTTGCAGTACCCCCAGGACACCGCTCACGCCCGTATCTATGACCGGCTGTTGGAGATGTGCGCCCCTATCCGCTTTTCGGGCGAAAACTTCCGCAAGGCAACGGCGCAGGACAAGCTGGCACGTTTGAAAAATTTAATGGACTGAAAGGAGCCGCCTATGGCAAAAGCAAAGGAGCCTGTTATTACCGTCAGCACCGTGTTCGCCGGGAGGCAGACCGACAGGCAAGCCTTTATTGATTTGATTATACAGAAAAAACAGATTGTGAAATCACAACTTTCCCTTGACGCCGGACGTGCGGCGGGGTATAATGAAACTACTCCAAAACGCGGCATACACAGCGGAATGGAGGTCGCAAATGAGGACTGACACTGTGTATGCGAAACCCTACCCCCAGGAGGTGAGAGCAGCTATCTATTGCCGCTTGTCCAAGGATGACGATTTGAGCGGCCCCAGCGCAAGCATCCAGAACCAGCGTGAATTGTTGTGCCGCTACTGTGAGGAACAGGGCTGGCGGGTGGCAGGGATTTTCCAGGATGATGGGTACACCGGCTTGAACATGGAGCGCCCCGACTTTCAGAAGATGTTGGCGGCGATTGAGCGGAAAATGTTCGATGTGGTCTTGACGAAAGACCTCTCCAGGCTGGGCCGGAACTATTTGCAGGTGGGTCAACTGCTGGAAGATTTCTTCCCCCGGCAGAAAGTACGGTATATCGCTCTGAACGATGCCGTGGACAGCAACGAGGAAAACGAAATTACGCCTTTTCGCTCGCTGCTGAACGAGATGTATAGCCGGGATGTGAGCAAGAAAGTCCATTCGTCCTACCTGACAAAAGCCAAGTCTGGCAAGTTTACCGGCTGTCTGGCCCCGTTCGGCTACCGCAAAGACCCGGAGGACAAAAACCATCTTCTCATTGACGAGGACACCGCATGGATCGTCCGCAGGATTTTTGAACTGGCGAAGAACGGCAGCGGCCCCAACCGCATCCGGCGCAGGCTGGAGGATGAAGAAATCCCCTGCCCCGCATGGTGGAACCGGCAGAAAGGTTTGCGCGACCACGTTACCAAGTTTGAACGGGAGAACCCGGAGCGCGGGCGGTTTATTTGGGACTTTACCGCTATTCAGGGCATTTTGGCAAACCCGGTTTACATCGGCGCTATTGCCTCCCAAAAGGTCAACTACCGTTTCAAAGTCGGCTGGCTGGGCGATAAGAAACGGGAGGACTGGATTATCGTTGAGGGGATGCATGAGGCCATTATTGACAGGGACACTTATGACATTGTGCAGGAAAAGGTCAAGAGCCGGAAACGTCCGGACGCATGGGGCAATTTCAGCCTGTTTGCCGGTCTGGTGAAGTGCGGACAGTGCGGCAGCACCTTGAACATCCGCCGCGCCAATCAGAAAGGCAACGAACGGATTTACACCTGTTCCCGGTACAACAAGTACGGTGTGGCCCACTGTACCCAGCACCGCATCAAGTATGACACGCTCTACAATATCGTGCTGGAGCAGATACGGGCCTGTGCGAGAAAAGCCCTTGCCGATGAACAGGAGGCAGCGGCCCAACTCCGGGAGAACTGCCAGGCGGACGAACAGGCCGAGCGTGAGGCCATCCAGCGGAGCATTGATGAGGACAGCGAACGCATCACCGCTCTGGAGCGCATCATCAGCCGGGTCTATGAGGACATGATTGCCCAGCGCATCAGCGAGGATAACTTCAACCGCATCCTGGAGAACAGCCAGACCGAGCAGGCCACGCTGAAAAATCGTGTGATGCTGAACCGGGAACGGCTGGCCCAGCAGACCCAGGAGCAGGAGGACAACACCCGCTGGCTGGAAATCATCAAGGACTATGCCGACATCCAGGAATTGGACGCTGTGACGCTGAACCGGCTCATTCAGAAAATCGTCATTCACGAGGACATAGACGGCGACGCTGTTCGCCAGACTGTGGAAATCCATTTCAATTTCAACGATAAAGCGGATAAACGCAGGATTATCCGGGAGAAATAACTGAATATTGCAACATTAGGCCCGGACAGCAGAGGAACCGGGGTAGTGCTGATTGAGGACGCCGCCGCCCGCCGTGGGCTGTTTCATTAACTTTGGAATGAAACAGCTCATGGCGGGCGGCGGCATCATCCTGCTGGGCACCACCCTGATCCCCCTGCTGTCCGGGCTGTTTAGCTGATAAGGGCAGCGGCGCATGGGATTTCTCACCGACTGGATCACGAACTGGCTGAAGGAGCTGCTGATCGGCGGGATCATGGACAACCTGTCGGGGCTCTTTGATACAGTAAACGCCCGTGTCGGGGAGATCGCGGTACAAGTGGGGACGACCCCGGCGGCATGGAACGCCGGGGTTTTCTCCCTCATCCGGCGGCTTTCTGAAACGGTGATACTGCCCATAGCCGGACTGATCCTGACCTTTGTTGCAACCTACGAGCTCATTCAACTGCTGGTGGAGCGGAATAATCTTCACGATCTGGACTACTGGATTTTCTTCAAATGGATATTCAAAACGGCCTGCGCCATCCTCATTCTGTCCAATACGTTCAATATCGTTATGGCGGTGTTCGACGTGGCCCAGCGGGTGGTGGCGCAGTCGGCGGGGCTGATCCAGGGCTCCACGGACGTTTCCCCGTCTATGCTGGCGGACCTGGAGGCCACGCTGGAGGGAATGGACCTGGGGCCCTTGGTAGGGCTGTGGCTCCAGTCCTTTGTAGTCCAGCTCACCATGACCGCGCTGAATATCGTGATCTTCGTGATCGTCTATGGCAGGATGATAGAGATATATATGCTCACCAGTTTAGCGCCCCTCCCGGTGGCGACCCTTGCCAATCGGGAGCTGGGCGGGGCCGGGCAGAACTATCTCCGCTCCCTGTTCGCCGTGGGCTTCCAGGGGATGCTGATATTGGTATGCGTGGCGATCTATGCGGTACTCATTCAGAGTATCGCCGTGGGGGGCGACCCCATAGGGGCGATATGGGGCACCATCGGCTATACGGTGCTGCTGTGCTACTGCCTGTTCAAAACGGGGAGCATCGCCCGGAGCGTCCTGGGGGCGCATTAGGCCCCGAACCTCTGGACACCGTGACCATAAGCGGAGAGGAGGGTTTTTATCGGGAAATACGCTGTGATCTACGCCGACCCGCCCTGGCGGTATGCCCAAAAGAACTTGCAGGGGGCGGCGGAGAAGCACTATCCCACTATGAGCATAAACGACCTATGCGCGCTCCCGGTGGCGGAGCTGGCCGCCCCGGACTGTGCGCTGTTCCTGTGGGCCACATTCCCCCAGCTCCCGGAGGCCCTGCGGCTGATCAAGGCGTGGGGCTTCGCCTATAAGAGCGTGGCCTTTGTCTGGCTGAAAAAGAACCGTCGGGCGGATAGCTGGTTTTACGGCCTGGGCTTTTGGACCAGGGCCAACGCGGAGGTGTGCCTGCTGGCGACGCGGGGTCATCCCCGGCGGCAGGCCGCCAATGTCCACCAATTCATTATTTCTCCCATTGAAGCCCACAGCAAAAAGCCGGACGAGGCCAGGGAAAAAATTGTGGCCCTTATGGGCGACGTTCCCCGCGTGGAGCTGTTCGCCCGGCAGACCACCCCCGGCTGGGACGTTTGGGGGAACGAGGTGGAATGTACCCCCGGCCTCTGGACACCGTGTCCAGAGCTGGTGACAAGAAAAGAGGTGTAATTTTTGCCCTATGTGAATGTACCCAACGACCTGTCCAGGGTCAAAACCAAGCTGGCGTTTAATCTCACCAAGCGTCAGCTTATCTGTTTCGGCGGCGGCGGGCTGGTGGGCGTCCCTGTCTATCTGCTGACCCGTGGGGCCGTCGGCGGCACCGGGGCCATGTTCCTCATGCTGGGGATCATGCTCCCGGCGTTCCTCATGGCGATGTACGAAAAGGACGGCCTGCCCTTTGAGAAAGTGGTGCGGAACATCATCCGCGCCCGCTTCCTCCGCCCCGGCCCCAGGCCCTACCGAACGCAGAATATCTATGCCCCGTTCGCCGGAAAGGAGGTGTCCGCTTCTGAACCCAAGAGCCAAAAGCGCCGGAAGCGCAAGGGCCGGTAAACGCTCCCTCTCCGCCCAGCAGACCATCCCCTATGTGGAGATGCTGAAAGACGGCATTTGCCGGGTGCGGGAGGGCTTCTACACCAAAACCATCGCCTACGAGGATATTAACTACTCCGTGGCCTCCAGCGAGGACCAGTCCGCCATCTTCGACGGCTGGTGCGGCTTCCTCAACTACTTTGACAGCGCCCTCCCATTCCAGCTCTCTTTCATTAACCACCGCTCCAGGGGCGGCAGCCGGTACAAGGTCAATATCCCTATGGCCCACGACGACTTTGACAGCATCCGGGGTGAGTATGTGGATATGCTGAAACGGCAGATTGCCCGGAGCAACAACGGGATCGTCCGCTCCAAGTACATCACGTTCGGCGTCCCCGCCGACGGCCTGGAGACAGCCCGCCCCCGGCTGGAGCGGGTGTCCAGCGACATTATGGGCAACTTCAAGAAGCTGGGGGCCCACTCCCGCGTCCTCAACGGGCGGGAGCGGCTGGAGGTGCTTCACGGCCAGATGCACCCCGGAGGCCGGGAGCCGTTCCGCTTCTCCTGGCCGGACATTGTGAAAACCGGCA
This sequence comes from Oscillospiraceae bacterium, assembly GCA_021768185.1. Classification (GTDB taxonomy): domain Bacteria; phylum Bacillota; class Clostridia; order Oscillospirales; family Oscillospiraceae; genus Pelethomonas. The sequence goes on along the minus strand of JAETNP010000073.1, from coordinate 7,637 downwards.
TGGGGACCAAGGACTTCATCGCCCCGGACAGCTTCGACTTCTCCGCCTCCCGGACGTTCCGGGTGGGCCAGTCCTGGGGCGCGGCCTCCTATTTGCAGATCATGGCGTCGGAGCTGTCGGACAAGCTGCTGTTGGAGCTGCTGGAGCTGGACGCGGAAATGACCGTCACCCTCCACGTTCAAACGGTGGACCAGCTCAAGGCCATCAAAATGACAAAGGGCAAAATCTCCGACATTGACAAAATGAAAGTGGAGGAGCAGAAAAAGGCAGTCAGGGCCGGGTACGGGCATCGCCCAAAAGTACAACTGCGCCTTGAAGCGGCTGGACTGGCAGCAGGAGCAGGGCTTTACCTCCTCCCTGGTGCTGGGGGACAACGCCATCGAGATACAGCGGGGCATGACAACCAGCTCCACGGCGATTTTCATTCCCTTTATGACCAAGGAGCTGCGCATGGACGGGGCGGCGCTCTACTACGGCATGAACGCCCTTTCTAACAATGTGATCATGGCGGACCGCAAGCGGCTGAAAAACCCCAACGGCCTGTTCCTGGGCACCCCCGGCAGCGGCAAGAGCTTCGCCGCCAAGCGGGAGATCGTCAACGTGTTCCTCACCCTCCCGGACGACGACATTATCATAGCAGACCCGGAGGGGGAATATTACCCCCTGGTGAACCGGCTGGGCGGGCAGGTGGTGCGGCTGTCCCCCTCTGCCACGGCGGGCACGTTCATTAACCCCATGGACATTAACCCCAACTACGCCGACGACGAGGACCCGCTGTCCCTCAAAAGCGATTTTATCCTCTCACTGTGCGAACTGATCGTGGGCGGGCGGAGCGGGCTGGCCCCGGTGGAAAAGACGGTGATCGACCGCTGTGTGCGGACCATCTACCGGCCCTATCTGGCGGACCCGGCCCCGGAGCGTATGCCCATCCTCCAGGACCTCTACAATGAGCTGCTGAAACAGTCCGAGCCGGAGGCCCGGCGGGTGGCGTCCGCCCTGGAGCTGTACTGTACGGGATCGCTCAATCTCTTTAACCACCGAACCAACGTCCAGGTCAATTCCCGGCTGCTGTGCTTTGACATTAAGGCCCTGGGGAAGATGCTGAAAAAGATCGGGCTGCTGATCCTCACGGACCAGATATGGGGCCGGGTGACGGAGAACCGGGACCGGCGGCGGGCCACCTGGGTATACCAGGACGAGTTTCACGTTCTTCTGGCAGAACCTCAGACGGCGGCGTACAGCGTTGAGATTTTCCGCCGCTTCCGCAAATGGGGCGCGATCCCCAGCGGCATCACCCAAAACGTGAAAAGCCTGTTGGAGAGCAGTGAAATTGAATCCATTTTCGGCAACTGCGATTTCCTCTATATGCTGTCCCAGGCCGCCGGGGATCAAAAGGTGCTGGCAAGCCACCTGGGGATTTCTCCCCACCAGCTTTCCTATGTCACGCACTCCGGCTCCGGCGAGGGGCTGCTTTTTTATGGGGACACCACCATCCCCTTTGTAGACCACTTCCCCCAGGACACCGAGCTCTATACGCTCCTGACCACCAAGCCAGAGGACAAGGCCAATGGGCAGGAGTAAGACCCGGCCTGCCTCTGGACACCGTGTCCAGAGGCCCCGCAAATCTGACCACAAATCCAAACTCCACCAGGAGAGCGAACGGGCCCGGCCCTCCGAACGGCTGCGGCAGGAGGGGAAGAAGCGGAGCGCCCAGGGGCAGACGCGGGCGGAGCAGAGCGCGGTCAAGGCGGAAAAGGCCAAGCTGCGCATGGGCGGGGCCCAGGAGAAGCTGGCGGCCCAGGCCCCGCCCAAGCCCCCCGGCCCCGTTCACCGGGCAGCGGGGGCCGCTGGCTGGAGCCTCCACGGTTTTGTCCACGGCAAAATTTATGAGGTGGAGCATGAGAACGTGGGCACCGAGGGGGCCCACCACTCCGAGCTGGTGGGCGAGGCGGTGGGGCGGAAAACGGCCCGGACGGTACGGCAGGCCATCCGGGACCATCCGGCCAGGGCCGCCGCCCGCGCCGAACGCCGGTATGTCAAGGCCACGGCGGAGCACCGCTTTCAAGTGGAGCTGGAGAAGCACCCGGAGCTGGGCAAGAACGCCATCGCCCGGTTTGCACAGAAGCAGCGCCAAAAGCGGCAGTACGCGAAACAGGCGCGGGAGGCCGCCAAGCAGGGAGCCAAGGCCGCCGAGAAAACCGCCGCCTCTGCGGAGAAGCTGGCGGAAAAGGCGGTGGGCTTCGTCAAGCGGCACCCCGGCGGCGTGGTGATTGCCCTGTGCTGCGTCCTCCTCCTGTTCACGGTCCAGTCCTGCGCCTCCTCCCTGATGACGATAGGCAACGGGATCATCGGGGGGATCGGGGCCAGCACCTACCCCGCCCAGGACGGGGATATGCTGGGGGCCGAGGCCGCCTACTGCGCGTTGGAGGCGGAGCTGCAAAACTATCTGGACACCTACACCAGCACCCACGACTACGACGAATATCACTTCGACCTGGACGCTATCGAGCATGACCCATACGTTTTGATCTCCATGCTCTGCGCGTTCCATGAGGGGGAATGGACGCTGGCGGAGGTACAGGGGACGCTCCAGACTATTTTTGACCGGCAGTATATCCTCACGGATAATGTGGAGGTGGAGGTACGCTACCGGCCAGAGACACGGACGGGGCCGGACGGCCCCTATACGGTTTGGGTCCCCTACAATTACTACATCTGCACCGTGACACTGAAAAGCGAGGACCTGTCCCACCTGCCTGTCTACATGATGGGCGGGGAGCAGCTTTCCCGGTATTCCCTCTATATGTCCTCCCTGGGCAACCGGCCCGACCTGTTCCCTGGTTCCGGCTATGTGGACAAGTACATCACCAACCCGCCCCAGCCCTACGACGTGCCAGAGGAATACCTGTCCGATGAACGGTTCGCCGCCATGCTCACCGAGGCGGAGAAGTACCTGGGCTATCCCTATGTGTGGGGCGGCAGCTCCCCGGCCACGTCCTTTGACTGTTCCGGTTTTGTCTCCTGGGTGATCGGCCATAGTGGGTGGGACGTGGGCCGCATGGGGGCCCAGGCGCTTTACAACTACTGCACCCCCGTCAGCTCCCCACGGCCCGGCGACCTTGTGTTTTTCCGCTACACCTACGACGCGCCCAACCCGGACGGCGTGACCCACTGTGGCATTTATGTGGGGGACGGGATGATGCTGCACTGTGGGGACCCGGTGCAATATACCAGCTTGAATACAAGCTACTGGCAGTCCCATTTTTACGCCTGGGGGCGTTTACCATGACAAAGGAGGTTTCAATGGCAATCAGCAAGAGCGCGAAAATTTGGGCCGAGATGGAAAAGGTCAAGGCCAAAATCAGCGAGCAGCAGGCCCGGCTGAAAGAGCTGGAGCAGAAGCACCGGGAGGCCGAGAATGAGGAGATCGTGGATATTGTGCGGGGCATGAGCGTGTCCCTGGACGAGCTGCCCGCCCTCCTCCGGCAGTTCCGGGGCGGGCCCTCTGGACACGGTGTCCAGAAGCCCGGCGAGGGAAAGGAGGAGACTTGATGAAGAAATCCCGGATGCTGGCGTCTACGCTCTGCGCCGTCCTGATGGTGGGGGTACTCACCGTCCCCGCCTACGCGGGCGGCGGCGACGAGAGCGAGGGCAGCGAGTATGTCCCCTGGGTGGGGCTGGAGCCGGTGGACCCCCTGCCCGTGGAGCAGCCGCCGGAGCCCCAGCCGTTCACCCCGGACGGAACGGGGACGGTGGTGGACAACGCCACCGACGAGGACGGCAAGGAATTTTTCACCATCACCACGGCGGACGAGGCGGTTTTCTATCTGGTGATCGACCGGCAGCGGGGTGCGGAAAATGTGTATTTTCTGAACGCTGTCACCGTGTCCGACCTGATGGCCCTGGCCGAGCAGGACCAGGAGCCGGAGGCCCCGCCCCCTGTGACGGAGCCGGACCCGGAGCCAGAACCTGACCCCGCCCCGGAGCCGGAGCCCCAAAAGACAGGCGGGGCCGGGATGCTCCTGGCGGCCCTGGCGGTGCTGGCCCTGGGCGGCGGGGCCGGGTGGTACTTCAAGATTTACCGCCCCAAGCAGCAGCGGGCGGCGGAGCCGGAGGAGGACCACGCCGACTATGACGAGCCCGACGACTACGACGACGCGCCCCCCTGGGACGTGGACGACGACGAGGACGAGGGAGGGGACGAGTGAATTTCACCAACAGTCCCTATGAGCCCTTTATGAAGCAGCCCACTTACCACCTGCCCCCGGAGCCCACCCCGGCACCCAAGGGATCGGAGTGTGAGGGGTGCCCCTACTGGCGGGGCCTGCGGTGCGTGACCTGTTTCCGGGCCTATCTGCGGAGCCGGGCCGGGCCCGACAATGGGAGGTGACGGCATGGACCAGCGGGAGCTCACCCGCGAGGAGCGGGCGGCGATCCGGGCCCTGGTGGTGAAGTGGTGTGCCAATTACGACCGGGACGTGGGATGCTTGCCTTTGGACTGCGAGTGTTATATGCTGGGGAAAACCTGGACGGGCCCCCTGTGCCGGTACTTCCGGGCGGCGGTCCTGCCTCTGGACCCGGCGCTGGAGGCGGCCCTGACCGCCCCGGCCCCGGTGGAAACGCGGGCCTGCCCGGTCTGCGGGCGGCCCGCCCTCCTGGGAGGGCGGCGGCGCTACTGTTCCCCAGCCTGCGCCCAGGCCGCGCACAGAAAACAGCAGCGGGACCACATGAGGAAAAAGCGGGGCTGACCTGTTGACAATTAGGCCCTCAAAAGTCCAGTGTTTTCAAGGCTTTCCAGACGCCGGACAGGGGCGGGCCGTATCATTTCACGTCCCGCCCCTGTTTCGGCTTCAAACTGTCAACATTTTGGAGGTTATCATGGAAGAAAATCAAGGCTATGTGATCCGGCAGTCCGTCCTGTTCGACAATGGCCGGGGCTTTGCCCTGGGGGAGCACCCCAGGGAGGGCTTCGTGACATGGCAGTTTACCCAGGAGGGCGGCCACCGGGACTACTACTGGGGGCACTATTATGACGATGGGGCCGCTGCGGAAAAGGACTATGCGGACCGCGCCGCCGACTATCAGCGCCGCTATCACGTCCGGGAGGTTAAGGCCCCTATCTCCCAGCAGATAGAGGAGGCAGGGAGGCAGGCCCAGGAGCGGCAGGACCCGCCTGTCCCCAAAAAGGACGCCCCGGACCGGGGCGAACGGTAGCCGTGGCGGGGAAGAAGCGCCGCCGGAATGTGCCGCTCTATGTTTGGGTGAGCCCGGAGGAGCTGCAAGCGATCAAGGCCCGCATGGAGCAGACGGGCATCCGCAATATGAGCGCCTATATCCGAAAAATGGCCCTCAATGGCTATGTGCTCCAGGTGGACCTCTCCCCGGTGCGGGAGCTGGTGTCCCTCCAGCGGCGGTGCGCCAACAATCTCAATCAGGCGGCGCTCCATGTGAATACCTATGGCGGGCTGTATCAGAACGAGCTCCAGGCGCTCCAAAAGGACTACGCCGACCTGTGGGGGCCGCTGTCCGAGCTGCTGGAAAAGCTGGCCCAGGTGGTAATCCTATAAATTATGGGGAGTGGTAAAACCGCTCCCCATAATTTGAAACAGAAGAATTATCCTAATTTCTTCCCGCGTCTGTTGCGGCCATGCTCTTCCGCTATACGACCAACAGTTGCAGGCGAAGTTCCGTATTTATCACCGATGTCACTATAAGTGTATAAAGGGCGTCCAGAGCCCGGAAATGTTTCCTTATCCAAATCATCGATGATGTGAGCTACAATGTGCTCATCATACTGCTTTTTCAACCGTTTTACATCGCCGTCCAAACGGTGGATCGTACTTTCCACGGAATTCAACCGAGAGTCAACAGCAGCCTCTTTGCGCTTTTGCTTGCTAAGTTTGCTCATAATAATGACACTCCTTTTGAAATGATTTATTTATATTGTGAAATAATTTATTTTAAAAATAAGATAGCACATTCAGTAGAAAGTGTCAAGGGAAAATTGAGGGATCGGCAAAAATAATTTGGCCTATTTATATGTCGTGCCATAAAAGGAGGATTGCCCACGGCTACAACATTTATAAAGCCCCACCATATCAGCGGGGGCAAGTCGATCCTGGAATCCCTGTCGGACCGCTTCGACTACGGCCAGAACCCGGAAAAGACACTGGATGGGGCCCTGATCCGCTCCTACGAGTGCGACCCCCTCACCGCCGACAGCGAGTTTCTTTTGAGCAAGGCCCGGTACAAAACCATCACGGGCCGGGAGCAGAAGCGGGACGCCGACGTGCTGTGCTATCAGATCCGCCAATCGTTCCCCCCTGGGGAACTGGACCCGGAGGAGGCGCTGAACATCGGCTATGAGCTGGCGATGCGCTGGACCAAGGGGAAACACGCTTTCTTCGTGGTGTCCCACGCGGACCGGCCACACCCCCACGTCCACATTTACTACAATTCCACATCCCTTGACTGCACCCGGAAATATCGGGATTTTTTAGGCTCCGCCCGCGCCCTGCGGCGGCTGTCTGACCGGATATGCCTGGAGCATGACCTGTCCGTTATCAAAAATCCCAGGCTCCACAGCAAGGGAAAATTTCTGCATTACGGCCAATGGCTGGGCGGGGCCCGGCCTCCCTCCCACAAAGAGCAGATACGGGGGATCATCGACGGGGCCCTGGCGGAGCGGCCCGCCGACCTTACCGACTTTCTCCGGCGGATGGAGGCGGCGGGCGTCCAGGTGAAGCGGGGCCGGGGCGGGGTGATCTCGTTCCGGCTCCCAGGCCAGGACCGGGCCACCCGGTTCCGGGCCTCCACCCTGGGGGACGGCTACGGCCTGGAGGACGTAGAGGCGGTGATCGACGGGCGGGCACCCGTCCGCAAGCCCGCCCAGGCGCGGCCCCGTCCGGCAGCTCCCCAGCGTGTCAATTTGATTATCGACATTCAGCAGCGCATGGCCCAGGGCAAGGGGCCCGGCTATGAGCGGTGGGCGAAAATCTACAATCTGAAACAGATGGCCGCCGCGCTCCAGTTTCTCCAGGAGAACGGGCTGACCGATTATGACGCCCTGGCGGAGCGGACGGCGGCTGTGGTGGATCGGGCCCACGCCCTGGCCGGGGAGCTGCGGGGAGTGGAGGAGCGGCTGGCCTCCACCACAAAATTGATGGGGGCCGTGGTGGACTACGCCAAGACCCGGCCTGTGTTCGACTGCTACAAGGCCGCCCGGTACAGCAAGAAGTATCTGGCGGAGCATGAGGAGGCGCTGGCCTCCTACCGGGCGGCAAAGGCGGTGATCAATGAGCTGCTGGACGGGGCGAAGCTCCCCAAAATGGACGCGCTGAAAAAGGAGCGCCGGGAGCTGGCGGAGCGGAAGAAAAACTTTACGCGCAGTACCGGGCAGCGCAACAGGAAATGCGGGAGGCGGTGGCAGTCAAGGCCAATGTCGATCACCTCCTCGACCTGCCCGGCGGGCGGGAGAGTAAGGCCCAGGAGCGGTAGCGACGGGGCCGCAGACAGGGAAGCCTCTGGACACGGTGATATGCTCCCTATAAAGCAGACAGAAAAATAGTAAAAGTGAGGAGAGCAAAGATGGGAAAACGAATTGAACTGGATGGAAAAGAAAAGGAATATTTAATCCA
>JAETNP010000112.1 GCA_021768185.1 Oscillospiraceae bacterium | reverse complement strand
ATGGACTCCCGGCTGTCCCTGCTGGAGCTGATGTATAACACCGATGTGTCCGGCAACCCGTTCACCGTCACCTTCGACAGCCTGACCGGGCTGGTGGTTACTGGTGTCTGGAACACCAACCAGAAAAGGCTTGAGTTCTGATGGAGGAAGTAACATTTTCCCGGCCACCGAATGAGCTGTCCTGCATCATCGGGAACCTGTTCACATCGGTGGAGCCACCCTGCGATTTGTGTGACCATGGACGCACGACCGATCTTGTCATTACCGGCATCACCCACAGTCAAAATTATGGGAGGCTGACCATCAAGACCGATTGCTGCATCTTTTACGGCAGGCCCGAAGATTTGGCCGCCGTCATGACCGGGCGCTGCCCGAAAGGAGGATGCGGAAATGGCTGAAAAGGAATACCTGCTTGGCAACAGGGCGAGGGAGCTCCTGCGATACACCAATCAGGCGACGAGGATCGTGTCCGATGATGTCAGCCAGCGTGATGTTCGAGCGATTATCAAGCGTATCGCCGAGCTCGATGACATCCGGGAGGTCAGGTCGGTGTGCTCCGTGGTCACACACCAATTAGACGACGGGATGTCCATTCTGCGAACAATAAGCATTTCCAGACCGAGTATGACGCACGGCTCAAGAAGATAGACGACGTTCTGGACGGCTGCACCCTGCTCCTGGAGTACATCCAGATTTGTGTTGAGGAGCACATCATCAGCGTGAAGAAGTCCGGCATCTGGACGAAGAAGGTCACGGATGTGAAGTACATGGCCGCCTCGTGGAGAAAAAATGACGGCGGCCGTGCCCGTAAGCTGAGGGAAGAGGCTCAGGCCCAGGCTGACAAGCGGCAGGTCGAGGTTGTGAAGGCTGCGATCCGCCTATGGCATCCGCCCCGCTCTGATGGAATGTGAGACGTGTAACCCCCGCAAGGGGGCGAAAGCAGTACGCCATCATCAAAGGGAGTCATATCCTGTCGCCGCTCTGCGCCACGGGGCGACGACGAACACATCACGCCGAGGCCAGCCACCCCCGCCGGGGGTGCCGTTGGCTGCCTGGGGGAAGGAGGGCCGGCGTTAGGCATGAGGGCCGGTCGGGAGCTTCCCCTACACCCCGGCCGGCGGAAGCAAAGGAATGGTTGAATGACCTATCAGGAAATGTGCGCTTTTGACGTGTTGTATGCCGCCTACCTGGAGGCCAGAAGCGGGAAGCGCAAAAAGGTCAGCACCGCCCAGTATGAGGCGAACGCCCTGGCCTGTACCGAGAAGCTGTCCCGTATACTTGCGTCGAAGACCTATATCCCAGGAAAATTCGAGACTTTCTACGTCTACGAGCCGAAGAAGCGGCTCGTCCAGGCCCCGGCGTTCGTGGACAAGGTTGTGCTCCATGCCGTGACCGATAACATCCTGTACGAAGCCGTGACGAAGAGCTTTATCCGTGACAACTACGCCAGCCAGAAGGGAAAAGGAACCCATGACGGTCTGATGCGGCTGAAGCAGTTCATGGTGGACTACTACCGGCAGTACGGCACAGCCGAAGTGGCCGGTACATGGATGACTTCCTCGCCATCCACCCGTCGAAAGAGTTCCTGAAGAACCTGTTGGCAGACTTCCGGGTGTTTATGGGCAGCTACGGTCTGGAGCTGAACGAGAAGACCGGCATCTTCCCTCTGAGGAACGGCATCGACTTCCTGGGATTCCATAGCTACCTGACCGAGACCGGCGGTGTTGTCCAGAAGCTCCGCAAGGACGGTATCGACAGGATCAAGAAGAACATCAAGATATGGCGGGTCGAGTATCCCGCCGGGAACATCACCAAAGAGAAGATACTCGAAAAGTTCGGTTCATGGGACGCTCATGCGGCCCACGGTGACACTCACGCCTTACGGACGAAGTATGCCAAGCAGGTCGAGGAAATCATCGGCGAGAAGGTTCCCGTCCACCGAAAAATCAACTCGACGAGGGAGGTTCGGGCGAAGCGGCGAGTAAAGCAGATGCAGAACATCTACAAGAAGCAGCACAGGGCGCAGGAGCAATCCGGCGCCTTTTCGCCTGTCCCGAGGCCGGCCGACATACCGCCGTGGCAATAAATTTTGAAGGAGGAAAAGACATGGCATCAGTTGCCCTCAGCAGCAAAGCCGTTGGCAGTATCGTCAAGATTAAAGTCAATGGCACCCTGCGGGACTTCATCGTTGTCCAGCAGGGGAAGCCGTCGTCCATCTACGACGAGTCCTGCAATGGCACATGGTTGTTGATGAAAGACCTGTACGAAAGCCGCCAGTGGCATAGCTCCAACGTCAATGACTATGCCAACAGCACCATCCACAAGTGGCTCAACAACGAGTTCCTCAACCTGATCGACGCAAATATCCGGGCCCAGATCAGGCAAGCGAAAATCCCGTACCGTCCCGGCAGCGGCACCAGCATGAGCGTCAACAGCGGGGCGAACGGCCTGAGTGCGAAGATTTTCCTGTTGTCCAACATCGAGGTCGGCGGCCAGACCGATTGGAGCTATATGCCCCATGACGGCGCAAGGCTGGCCTACTTCGAGTACGGCACCGGCACCTCGGCCAACAACAAACGCCTCGCCTATCTCAACGGTTCGGCCGCC
>JAETNP010000072.1 GCA_021768185.1 Oscillospiraceae bacterium | reverse complement strand
AATCCTATTGAAAAATTCTGGGCCTGGCTGAAACGCTTTTTGAGGAAAATCCTCCCTTCTGCTCCTTCCTTTGATGATGCCCTCTGTACCGCTTTTCAACTATGGTGAGTATAGTTTTGCGCCCGAGGCATAGTCGGTTTGGTCTAAACCTTACTGCCGTCCGCTTCGGTCATTTTCTGCGTCTATTTCAGCGTGGTCATCGGTGGCCCCTACCGTTTAGCGGGGCAAACTCCCCGGGGTGCAAACTTGAAAGATGTTCCGTTAGACCAAATCCCCGCAGATGGCTCTACCCCTTTGAAAGGCCGGCAGGCGGAGTTGGTTAACTACCAGTCCACTAGATTAGATGCCCGTAGGACCGCTAGTTCACGTGGCACCGCAATTCTTCGCTTCCACCGAACCCTCGCAAACCCCTCGCCGAAGACCCGCCGGTCAGGCGGGGCTGAGAAGGGATTCTTAAACCGTAGGTTTAAGTGACTTTTTGGGTACTTTTTGTTCACACAAAAAGTACCCGAGGAGTCCGGGGGCGAGAAGCCCCCGGGGTTTCAATACGAAACGGCTCCCGTGCCGCGCGGAGCGCGGCAGATAACGAAGTGGAGACGGCCTGCAGGCCGTCTCCACCGTCTATTCTCTGAGCAATCTTCTTCTCTCCCGCCAATCGGGCAAAACCTCCTCCACACAGGCATAAAAAGCCTTACTATGATCCTTGTGCCGGATGTGGGCCAATTCATGCACCACTACATAATCGACCGCTTCCTCCGGATACGCCATCAACCGCCAAGAAAAACAGATCCTATTTTTAGCGGAGCAGCTGCCGAACCGTTTCTCCGCCCCGGTAATAGTAATTCCCACAGGGTGCAGTCCCATGATCCCGCCATAAAAGGCCACCTTCCCCGGCAGAATTTCCTTTGCCTTCCGGATGTACGCCTCCCGCTCCGCCTCCGTAGGCTGCGGGTGGTTTTCTTTTCTTTTTCTCTGCGTATCCAGATGTTTCGCAATCCACTCCTCATGCTCCGCCACAAAATTTTCAATCCGCTCTCTGGACAGCCGCATCGGTGCTCTGACCACTACCCGGCAGTCCCCGGTGATTTCCACCGCCAGCGTTTTCCGTGCAGAGCGCACCAGTTCATATTCCGGCATACTCATTTGATGTCTCCCCGTTCCTTCAAATGGGTGACGATCTGCCCATAGAACTTCTCATCGATCCTGTATTTTCTCAAATACACAAAGTACCCCAGCGCAATAGCCGCCAGCGGCAGCACCATCATAGCGATCTTCATAATAAGCAGCCCCTGCGCCGTCACGTCCGCCGCCGACTCCGCCCGATTGATGCCGGACACGATCAGCGTCAGCGTCACCACGCCCGTAGCCACAGCGGCTCCCAGCTTGTTGATAAGCGGCTGAATAGAGAAGGTAATGGAATCGTTCCGCTTCCCCATTTTCCACTGTCCATACTCAATGGTGTCCGCCAGAAACATCAGCATCAGCGTCTGGATAAAGGCCTGCCCCACAAACAGCAATACTCCCGCCGCCGCGATGGGAATCATATTCATCGGCGCGAAGAAGAAGACCCCATACCCCGCCACCACCAGAACGGTGGCGGCCGTATACAGCGCCTTTCTGCTCACCCTCTTGGCGAACAGCGGAAACACGGCCAGCGCGGCCAGCTGGCTGATCCCCAGCACCCCCGCAAACACGGAGTACATATTTTCATCCCCGTAAGCGTACTTGAAGTAGTAGGTCCCGAAGCTGGTAGTCGTGCAGTACCCCACCATAAAGAGGGCCATGCTTACGGTAGTCCACATCAGCTGATCGTTCCCGAAGAGCACCTTGACCATATCCCGCAAAGAGGTATTTTCCTCCTCCTTGAAGGTCCTTGTCTCCTTCACCCCAAACACGGTGATCATCTGAAACCCGATCATCAACACGCAGACCGCCGCCGCCACAATAAACCAGGCCGTCTGTCCGTCTCCACCCAGTTTATCCGTCAGCATTCCGGTCACAGGCACAATGCCCACCACCACGGCATACATGCCCACGTTTGCGCAGATTCTTGCAAAGGATCCTATGCTTTCTCTCTGCCGCTGGTCCACGCTCAGCGCCGGCAGCTGCGTCCAATAGGCGATGTCGTTGACCCCATAGAAGATATCCCACAAAATGTAGCTCACCGCGAACACGACTACGTAAGCGTTCCCGCTCAAGGGCAGGTCAGCGAACATCATCAGCATACAGACGGAGCTGACCAAAGCGCCGATGACCATCCACGGCTTAAACTTACCCCACCGCGTATGGGTGTTGTCGATAATAATGCCGGTAATTGGGTCATTAAAGGCGTCCAGGATCCGCAGTACGGTAAGCACGCCGCCCACCAGGGCCAGCATTTTATCGTCCAGGTTTTTGACTTCGGTCAGGAACACAAGGAGGAACATGCTTTCCATGGAATAGAACATATCTCTCCCGATAGTGCCCAAACCGAAGCAGTACTTATTTCTTCTATCCAATTTCGTCATAGCAGCACCTCATTTTTTCATGCCGCACTCCGCGCGGCGCGGAAGCCGTTTCGCATCGAACCCCGGGGAGTCAGCCCTGCAGGGGCGGCATCATTGCAGGATGACCGCCTCCCAGGCCCCCATATGTCCATCAAAGCTCTCTCTCCCCACATTGGACCGGACCACATTCCCCCTGTGAGAAACCATGGCCTCCTTCTCGCTGAAATTCAGCACCACCGTCAGCGCGTCCTCCCCCAGAACTCTCCGGTAAGCAAAGACCTGCTCCCCAACCTCCAGGGGAACAAACTCCCCCTGACGGAGGACTGCGCTGTCCCGCCGCAGGCGGGACAGATCTTTATACCACTGCCAGATGGAGTCCGGGTCCTGCTCCTGCCGGGCGAGATTGATCTGTTCACTGTTTCGGTTGATCCCCAGCCAGGGCCGTCCGTCGGTAAATCCGGCCCCCTTCTCCTCGTTCCATTGAAAAGGCGTCCGCGCATTATCCCGGCTGGTCCGCTTAATGAGTTTCCACCGCAGCCTCCGCGGCACATGGAACCGCCGCAGCACCCGCTCCACATTCTTGCTCTCCACGTCGTTGATCTGCCGCATCCGGTCGAAATCGAAATTGACCATTCCGATCTCCTGTCCCTGATAGATGAACGGCGTCCCCCGCAGCGTCAGCAGCAGCGTGGCCAGCAGTTTCCCGCTCTCTTTCCAGTACGCCTCGCTGCCAAAGCGCGGAATAGACCTGGGCTGGTCATGGTTTTCCAGATAGAGCGCGTTCCACTCCAGCTCCTTCTGCCACTTCACCAGACACTCAAAAAACACCTTGGGCCTGAATTTCCTCTTGAACCATTTAATGAAGTACTGGTCGCACTCCATATGCTCGAAGGAGAACACCATATTCAGCTCTCCCCGGTCCCTGCCGCACAGATCCCGTGCCTGCTGGGGCGTCACAAAGACGGTCTCTCCCACCGTCATCGCTCCGTACTCGTCCAGCACCTCCCGCAGCTGCCTCAAAATCTCATGGGTCCCCTCCAGCGACAGGTAGTGCTCGCTTCCCGTAAGCGCCAGCTGCTTCTTCCCATTCTCCAGGCTGTCCTTCCACAGGATATTGATCACATCGCACCGGAACCCCGCCACGCCCTTTCGCAGCCAGAACCGCAGGATGTCCTTGACCTCCTCCAGCACCGCCGGATTGTGGTAATTAAGGTCCGCCTGACTTTTGGCGAACAGGTGCAGATAGTACTCGCACCGCTCCGGGTCAAACTCCCAGCAGTCCTCCCCGAAGAACCCCGTCCAGTTGTTGGGCAGACCTCCGTCCGCCATACCGTGCTGCCAGTAGTAGTAATCCGCGTAGGGGCTGGTCCTGTCCCTGCTCTGCCGGAACCAGTAGTGGTCTGTAGAGGTGTGATTGATCACCAGGTCCATGATAATCCGGATGTCCCGCCGTTTCGCCTCGGCGATGAGCCGCTCCATGTCCTCCATGGTGCCGTACTCCGGATTGATCTCCCTGTAATCGCTGATATCGTACCCGTTGTCCGCGTTAGGGGACTTGTACACCGGGCTGAGCCAGATGGCCCCCACCCCCAGCTGCTGCAGATGGTCCAGCCGGCTGATGATGCCCGGTATGTCCCCGATGCCGTCTCCGTTGGAATCCTGGAAGCTGCGGGGATAGATCTGGTAGATAATCGCGTCCTTCCACCACTCCATCAACCCTGTTCCTCCCCATTTCTCGGATACTCTCCGCCGCAGAACTCCTGATACAGCGCCTTGCTGACGCCCTTTTCAGCAATGACCCGCTTATAGAACTCCCCGCTGCGCTTCACCGTCCGCTTCCGGGTCTCCTCATCCACATGCACCAGCCCGAACCGTGCGGAGAGGCCCTCGGCCCACTCCCAGTTGTCGCAGAAGCACCAGTGGTAGTAGCGCTCCACCGGCAGCCCGCTCTCACAAACCGCCTGCAAATGCTCCGCAATATACTTGGCCCTGAACCTGTCCTCATTGTCGCAGGTACCGTTTTCCGTAATATAAATAGGCTTTTTCAACAGGCCGTACACCTTCCGGCAGACCTCCACAATGCCCTCGGGATAAATTTCCCATCCCAGATCATTCACGGGGCAGTTCTCCGCCGTTCCATCCGCGGGCCCGCTGACGGTAGACCGCGTATAGTAGTTGACCCCATGGAAGTCGCAGAACTCCCCGGGCACAATGCTGGGATGCTTCCCGATGGGAAACACCGCCCGCCCGGTACACATAGCCTTGGTAAGGTTCCCCTGGAACAGCTCCTCCACCCGCTCGGCCCAGAACCGCTGGAGCGGATTTTTGGGGTCCTTGGGCGCGAAGGCCCGCAGATGGTTGGCGACCCCCACCCGGGTGTCCTTGTATCCCATTTGCAGCCGCGTCTTCCGGATGAGTCCATAGGCCTCGATGTGGGCCGCCGCCATATTGGTCATGACCCGGCTCATTTCCAGAAAACTCTTCCGTCCCGGCGGCCAAGCGCCCTCCAGATACCCGTTGTAAGCATAAACGTTCGGCTCATTGATCGTAATATATTCGCTGACCAGATCCCCCACGCTCTCCACCATTTTCCGCACGAAGCGCAGGTAATAGGTGATGTTGTCCCTCTGAACGAAGCCGCCCCGCTCCTCCAGCCACTGCGGGTTGCTGAAATGGTGGAGCGTCAGCAGTACAGGGATCCCCGCCTCCTTCAGCGCCTGAATTTCCTCCCGATAGTGGGCAATGGCCTTCTCATCAAAGACCCCGTCCTGAGGTTCAATCCGGCTCCACTCCAACCCCATGCGGCAGCATTGGATGCCCATGTCCTTCATGAGCGCCAGATCCTCCCGCCAACGCTCATAATGATCGACAGCCGCCGACGGGTCGCTGTCGTCTTTGATGTATCCCCGCCGGTACCAGTCGTACCAGTTGTTGTTGTCGTCGCCGCCCTCGATCTGGGTAGCGGCGGAGGCCGCCCCCAGGAGCAGGCCGTCCTTCAGTTGAAACTCCATTTTATCTCCTCTCCCCGGCGTCCACGCCGCCGGTCCGTATAACATCCCATGGTAATTGTCTTATATTGTACGCCATGGAGCCGATTTTTTCAACTTAATCTTTTTCTTCACAAGCCCCAATTTATCAAAAATATTCCCACAGCTCCCAGAGGCGGCCAAAACGCAGAAAGGACGCGGACCGACTGGTCCGCGTCCTTTTTCACCGATTATTTCCCTTATCGTAGGCCACAATGACCCTCCGGTTGGGGTCGGTTCCCATGGAGTAGGTAGTAACCCCCTCCACATCCTGGAGCGCCGTATGAATCACATGCCGTTCATAAGCGTTCATCGGCTCCAGCGTCACATTCCGCCGGTACTTGAGCACCCGCGCGGCCACCTTCTGGGCCAGCCGCTGCAGGCTCTGTTCCCGCTTGAGCCGGTAATTCTCCGCGTCCACGTGGACCCGAACCCGCTTTTCGCCGCCCTTGTTAACAGAGTAGTTGGTGAGCTGCTGAATAGCGTCCAGGGTTTCGCCTCTGCGTCCGATGAGCGCTCCCAGCTTTTCTCCCTCCAGAATGACCTTATAGCGTCCCTCCGGGTCCAGATAGACCTTCACCTGTGCGCTGTTGCCCATGTGTTCCAGCAGCCCGGTCAGAAACGCCGTGATCTGCTGGGCCTTCTCGTCATTGCAGGGTTCGCCCAGCTCTGCCGGCTTTACCTCAGGAATAGCCTCCGCTGCTTCCGGTGCGGCGGGCTTCTGGACTGCCGCCTTACGCTCTCCCTTTACCCGTGGGGGCTTTTTTTCGCTCCGCTCGGGCTTCCGCTCTGCCTGGGGCGCGGCTGCGGGAGCCGTTTTTTCCACCACCCGCTCCTGTTTTTTCTCCACGGGCTTGGGCGCGGCGGGCATTTTTTCCGGAGCGGCCTTTACCGGTTCTTCCTGGACCTCATAAGTAACCCGCACCTTGGCGGGGCTTGCGCCGATGCCCAAAAAGCCCTTCTTGGCCCGCTCCAGAATCTCCACGGACACATCGTCCCGGTCCAGACCCAGCTGGGCCAGCGCACTGGCGACGGCCTCGTCCTCGGTCTTGCCGGTGACGTCAATAAACTTCGTTGTCATAATCCTCAATCCTCATTCATTCATCATCATACCGGTCCTCCCGGTAGCTGCGGCCTCTGGCATAGGGCCGCTCGCCGACCCGTCCGGCCTCATTGGTGCTGACTTTCTTCTCCGCAGGCTTCTGGGGCTGCTTCTTAGGTTTTTTCGGCTCCAGCTCCCGCTGCTCGGCGGCCTTTTTCTTAGCTTCCTCCATGCGCAGCTGCCGTGCGGCATCCCGCTTGGCGGCCCGTTCGGCCTCTTCCTCATCCAGCTTTTTGGTGTAGAATTTTCCCATCAGCCCCTCCTGTATCATGGAGAAGAAGCTGTTGAAGAACCAATACACGCCCATGGCGGCGGGCATGGTAAAGCACCACCACAGGGAGAACAGGGGCATCATCAGGTTAAGAAATTTCATGCTGCCCTGCTGGGCCTGGGCCTGCCCGTTGCTCTTGTTCATCACAAAGGTAAACAGGAACTGAATTCCGGCGGCCAGGAAGGGGATCAGCAGCAGTCCGATGATCCCCCACTCCCACCGGAAGCCGGAGACGGCGCTGCTGGGGATAGCGCTCAGGTCGATCCCCAAAAAGTTAAAGTTGACGTTGATCAGTCCGTCCGCGGTACCCTTCATGCTGTCCCAGTGGCTGGAGACGAACTCGGTCAAAGCCACCTGTTCATAGGCGGCGTTGCCCGCGCTGGGGTCGAAGCCCAGCCCGATGGCGGCCTCCCGGACCACGCCCATGGCCTCATCGCTGAGTCCCATGAAGTGTGTGATCGGACGGTAGACGATCTGATACAGGGGGAGCAGGAGGAACAGGGGCAGGAAGGACCACAGGCACCCGCTCATGGGGTTGACGCCCTCCTCCTGGTAAAGCTTCGCCAACTCCTCCTGATATTTCTGTTGATTTTTCGCATACTGCTTCTGCAGCTCCGCCTGTTTGCCGGACAGGCGTCCCATACGGACCATGCTGCGCTTGGACTTCATCTGGAAGGGCAGGAGCACCAGTTTCAGAATCAGGCTGAAAAGGATGATACCCACACCGTAGGACCCGGTAATGGAATACATCCAGCGCAGCAGGGCGGCAAAGGGTAAGGTAATGAGTTTGCCCATTGACGGTATTTCCTCCACGTACATTGGGTTTCAGGAACAGTAAGGACCGTCATTCATCCGCATCACAGCGGCCGAACGACCATCCCGGGCGCACCCCTGGCGCGCCTAAGGCACAGGGTCATAAAAGTCTCCCTTGTAAAAGGGATGGCACCGCAGAAACCGCTTCAAGGCCAGCCAGCCCCCCTTAGCCGCGCCATACTTTTCGATGGCCTCCGCGGCATATTGGGAGCAGGTAGGAATAAAGCGGCACCGGGGCGGCAGCCCCGGCGAGAGGCACCTTTGATAGAACCGGATAGCGGCCAATAAAAAACGTCGGATCACGATCTGTCCTCCTTTTTCAGGAGCCCCAGCTGTCCGCAGCCCTTATAGAAAGCGGCGGTAAGCTTCTTATAGGGCCCGTTGACGGCCCGTCCCCGGGCCACCAGGACCACATCGTATCCATGCTTCAAGTCCGGCTGCGCCAGCCGGAAGACCTCCCGCAGCCGTCTTCTGGCCCGGTTGCGCACCACGGCGCCTCCCAGCTTGGTGCTGACGGTGACGCCCAAGCGGTTGCGGTCCAGCCCATTTGGACGGCAATAGAGGACCATAAAGGGGGTAACGGCAGATTTTCCCTTGCTGTAGATCCTGCGGAAGGTTCGGTTTTCCTTGATGGTGACGGTTTTTTTCATAGGCTACTACCCGTAAGGACGGTCATCTAAACGCTTTGCGCCTAAACGACCGTCCCTTCTGAATCTATCATATTCTGCGGTGCAGCAAGCTCCGCCGTCCTCAGTGGGTCAGGCGGTTGCGGCCCTTGGCGCGGCGGCGGGCGAGGACCTTACGGCCATTCGCGGTGCTCATCCGCTTACGGAAGCCGTGCTCTTTGGAGCGCTGGCGCTTTTTGGGCTGATAGGTACGGAACATTTGCATACACCTCCTAGTTTATTTGATTGCTGAGGGGCGGGGCCCCTCTACTCGACGGCGGGGAAAAGATTTTTCCCTCCGCAGTTGACAGTAGTCGGCTTGTTTTTCCGCGGGAATTTTTCCGTTTGATTGACAAGCAAAGGTTATTATACATAAAAAAAGGATTGATGTCAACAAAAAAATCGGATTTTAACGTTGTTTCTTACGCCTGACCGGCGCAAAGGGAAATTTTTCTGCTCGTTACCCCGGGGGCTTCTCGCCCCCGGACTCCTCGCCTTCTTTTTGTGTGGACAAAAAGAAGGCAAAAAGCCACTTAAACCTACGGTTTAAGAATCCCTTCTCGGTCCCGCCTGACGGCA
>JAETNP010000111.1 GCA_021768185.1 Oscillospiraceae bacterium | reverse complement strand
TCCCCGGCGGCCACGCCCTCCAGCTTTGCCCCCTGGTGGCTGATGGCCTCCACCTGCATCTTCAGCGACTGCGCCTTTTCCATCGGCAAAATCTTTTCCCGGTGGCGCAGGTTGTCGTCCGTCATAGCGAGGATGGCCTCGTCATCCGTCATGTTGCGGATGATACAGGGCATATTCCCAAACCCGGCCAGCTCACTGGCCCGCTGGCGGCGGTGGCCCGCGATGATTTCATAGCCGCCGCCCTCGCGGGGGCGCACCAGCGCGGGCTGGTGTACGCCGTTGTCCTTGACGGACTCCACAAGCCCTTTCATTTCCGCATCGTCCCGCACCCCAAAAGGATGGTCTTTGAACGGGAACAGCTCCGAAAGATTGAGATAGACAATCTCCTCCTTTTCGGCGCGGGTAGCGTCACGGGGCTGGGGCGGCACTTCCGGCGCAGGCGGGGGAGGAGCGGGAGCCTCTTCCTTGCCCTTTACCGTGGCGGCCTTTCCGCCCTTGCCTTGGGACATTTTGTCTCGAGGTGGGGACGGGGGCTTGTCCGTGGCCGCCTTGTCAGCCTTGGCCGGGCGGCCACGGCGGGCCCCCGTCCCTCCCGGTTCACCGGGCCCCGCTTTTTCTTCCTTGGGCTTGCGGCCCCGCCTGCCCTTGGGCTTATCCGGCTCGGGCGCTTTTTCCCCGGTGGTCTTGCCCTCTTTGGCGGGCCCCTTTTTCTCGGCGGCCTTTTCCTCCGGGGCCGGGGTGGGCGGCTGTTCCGGTTCGGACGGCTCGTTCTTTTCCACCTCCGCACGTTCCGCCGCCCGGCGCTCCGCCATCAGCTTTTCAATCTGGTCAGCGGAGACATTCACCTCGCCGGGAGCACCAGCGGGGGCATCCTGGGCGGGCGCATCCCCAGCGGCCTGCTCGGGGGCGTTCTCCGGGGCCGGGGGCTCCGGCGTGGGAGCGTCCTGGGCAGGAGCACCCTCGGGGCCAGCATCGAACAAGCTGGGCTGGGGATTTTCTTCCTGGCCTGTGTTCAGTTTTTCGTCTGCCATTCGTTACCTCCTTTTTTAATTTCGTGAATGTTGCACAAATCTTGCGCT